>JAAZMZ010000009.1 GCA_012798535.1 Leptolinea sp. | reverse complement strand
TTGATGATCGGTCCACCTGGCTCGGGAAAGACGCTGTTAGCCAGAGCAATGCCCTCCATCCTGCCAAAGATGACCATCGACGAAGCCCTGGATGTCACCCGGATTTATTCGGTGGCCGATACTCTTCCTCCGGATGTGCCCCTGCTGCGTTCACGTCCTTTCCGGGCGCCACATCATACTATCAGCCACGCAGGACTGGTAGGCGGCGGTCACATTCCCCATCCGGGTGAAGTCTCACTGGCTCATCGCGGCGTGTTGTTCCTGGATGAACTTCCGGAATTTGGACAACGTGTGCTGGAAGTGATGCGCCAGCCGATCGAAGACAAACTGGTGACCATCAGCCGCGCCAACGGATCACTCACCTTCCCCGCCAATTTCGAATTGATCGCCGCGATGAATCCCTGCCCCTGCGGCTATTACGGAGATCCGGTGCGTGCCTGTACCTGTTCTGAAGCCACGGTGACCAAATATCAGAAGCGCATTTCCGGCCCATTACTGGACCGCATCGATATCCATGTTCATGTGCCGCGGGTGGAATACGAGAAGCTTTCCGGAGACCGCACCGGTGAACCTTCCAACCTGATCCAGGCACGGGTGGAAGCCGCCCGCGAGATCCAGCGACAGCGGTTCATGAACGCGGAGGGACAATTCGATCATAACCTGGCCTGCAACGCAGATATGCGCCCGGCGGAAGTGCGCAAATTCTGCGGGCTGGATGAAGCCGGCCGCAACCTGATGAAGAGCGCCAGCCTGCAATTGCAATTATCCGCCCGCGGCTATCACCGCGTACTAAAACTGGCGCGCACCATCGCCGATCTGGCCGGATGTGAGATGATCGCCTCAGCGCATCTTGCGGAAGCCCTGCAATATCGTCCGCGCTTACTGGATAGTTAGTGTCTTATCCTCGCCCGTTGTGTACAATCTTGGAATAAACTCTTTTCCCTAAACGTATAATTAAGCAGTAATTTATCCCTGCGTATATCAGGAAAGAACCATGAAACAGAAGGTTTTTAGACGTATGGCGTTGATTCTTATCGTCATTCCTCTTCTTTTGACTGCCTGCCAGCCTGGCAGTCAGAAAGCCACACCCACTATCCCTCCACAGGTTAAAGAGAGTTCAGCTTCGGCTTCCGGTAAGCTGATTTTCGAAGGTGAAGCCGTTCCGGTCGAAAATGTGACATTGTCCTTTCCGGTCAATGGGGTGATAGACGAAATCTATGTAAAAGAAGGCGATACCGTAAAAACCGGTGACAGGATCGCCCGCTTGAAAGGCCTGGAAAAGCAAAAAGCGCTGGTGGCGGCCGCCCGCACAGAAGTCCTCACCGCGCAACAGGCATATGATAACCTGATTGAAAATGCGAATATCGCCCGCGCTCAGGTTCAACTCAAACTGGCAGAAACGCAGAAGGCGCTGAATAAAGCCGCGGAAAATCGTAACTACAAAAATTACAAACGCGCGGATCAATGGTATATCGACCAGGCGCATGCAGATTATATTCTGGCGCTGAACGCCTTTGATAACGCCAAACTGGTATGGGAAAACTGGCAGTCGAAGGACGAAACCGATCCCAATCGGGCTTATGCCCTGCAGAATTTCGCCGCCGCCCGTAAGAAGATGCAACAGGCTGAAGCCAGCTACAACAATCTGCTGAAATCACCGGATCAGGTGGATGTGCAGATTTCTGAAGGAGAACTGGTTGTAGCCAAAGCGAATTATGAGAAAGCGCAGAAAGACTGGGAATTGGTAAAAAATGGACCCAATGAGAAAGATTTGCAGCTTGCTCAGGACCGACTGGACAATGCGAAAGCACAACTCGAAGCCGCCCAATCCGGCCTTGAAGACCTCGATCTTCTGGCGACCATTCCCGGGACAATTGTCTCGTCCAACCTGAAGTCCGGACAGGTCACGACGGTCGGGGCATCCTCGGTAGTAGTGGCTGATCTATCGAATTTCCAAATCGAAACCAATGATCTGACCGAGTTGAAAATATCAAAGATAGTGGAAGGCCAGTCCGTTTCTGTGAGTTTTGATGGCATTCCCGGTCTGGTTCTGCCGGGTACCATCGAACGTGTCAAACCGCTGGGCGAAGACAATCAGGGTGACATCACCTACACGGTGATCATAAAACTGGAGAAACAGGATCCACGGATCAAATGGAGAATGACAGCCTCAATTGAGATCAAGGATCAGGAAATTCAATAAACGGGATTATTTCTTATTGGAAAGAGACTTTTCTGAAACCAGAAAAGCCTCTTTTTTTTTATACCCCGTATTGAGAAATTATCCACAGGCGATCAACGCGTCGATGGCTTCCCGGTCTTCGATGATCGACGCGATCTTACCGTCAGAAATCTGAATGATCTTGTCCACGAAGACACACATCCGCAGATCGTGGGTGACCATGATGCCTGCTTTCTTTTGCTCATGGATCAGGTCGGAATACAGGCGGGTGACTTGAAACGCGCGTTCAGTATCCAGGCTGGCAGTGGGTTCATCAGCCAGCACCACGCTGGGATTGTGGATTAAAGATCGCGCAATGGCAACCCGCTGTTTTTGTCCACCGGAAAGCTGGCTGGGAAGACTGTTCTTTCGATCGGTCAAACCGAGCCGTTCCAGTAATTCATCAACACTTTGACTGGAGGACTTGTCATATTGACCGTTTAAACGCAGCATAAGTTCCACATTTTCCCTGACAGTCAGAAAAGGTACCAGGTTGTTGGCCTGAAATGTGAAACCGATGCGTTCCCGGCGGAATTTGACGCGGTCGGCATCACTCATGCTTCCCAGATCCACATCATCAATCAGTACCTCGCCCTTACTGGGTTTCAGCAAGGCCGCCAGCATGGCCAGCATGGTGGTCTTTCCAGAGCCGCTAGGGCCGACCAGTCCCACAAACTCCCCGGCCTGGATCTGGAACGAGGCCGTATCTACCGCTCTTACTTCGGTTGGTCCATTTTTATAAATCTTGCTGACTTCACGGGTTTCCAGTACAGGTGTCATGTTAAATCCTATGAAGATAATCCGAGGGCGATCAAAGGTTCAACCTGAATGGCCACTCGTACGGAAACCAGTCCCCCGGCCGGGCCAATGGCCAGCAAGGCCAGGATTGCCACCAGCACAGAAGTGCCGTTGAACACAATAGGAATACCTGCCGGTAATGCAATCGAAAGAAGCAGGGTGATTGCACTTCCCAGAAACACACCAAATGTTGTCACCACAACAATCTGCGCGATCACGGAGACAGCAATGGTTAGATTGGAAGAACCTATGGCTTTCAAAACACCGATCAACGGGATTTTCTGCAAAAGCTGGATCTGGAAGAAACCGCCAATAACCAGTACACCGATGAGCAGTGTAAAACCCTGCTGGGTATTCAACGTATTCTGTTGAACCTTGTAGCCCGGAACGGCATCGATGGTGGTTGGTTTATCGATCACCTCCACTCCATCAACCTGATCCTGGATACGCGCTGCCATTATTTCTTTTGATTCTGGATCAGTCAATTTGACAGCAAAAATATTCGAACTCAGGTCGCCTGTTGTATTCGACCTCAGCGCCTGAGGACGGATTTGATCCCATGTTTTAAAAGGGAGGAATATTGTAGGCGCGAACTGGTACTGTTGTCCATCCGTATGCCCAACAACCTGTAGAGTGAAAAACTTCTCTTTAGTCCCCTGTATGGTTTTCACGGTAATCTCATCTCCGATCTCCACACCATAGCGTGTGATCAATCGTTGATCAACAACCGCTTCATTGGCTTTCAATGTATTGATCGTTCTGCCGGCCAGAACCGGCGGCATTCCAGGGCTGTCCGGCTCAATTCCGATGAGTGAAACATTGACCGTTGGCCGCTTTTCAACCGGGATAAACGTTCCCGTGGCGAATCCTAGCGCACCGACATCCTTTACACCTTCCACCCGCCGGATATCATTGATCTTCGTGCGGCTGATCCGGCTGGTAGCGATCAGGCGGTCTACATCTTTTTGAAAGACGAACAAATCCGCGTCGACCTTGCTTAAATATTCTCGATTGGATTGAGCCAGTCCCTCGGCCAGCGCGGCAATGAACAGCACAAGTGTTGTGATCAGGGCAATGACCAGGCTGATCAGGATGAACCGCCCGCGATTTCTCCAGACCTCTTTCACAGCCAGATAAAATCCCATAGCACCTCTTACAAAATCATTTTTTTACATCATATAGGCTAATACAAGATTATAAGGTGCCTGCCGCATTTTTCCGGCAAGCTTATACAGTCCAATAATATCCATAACAAAAGATACAATTGATGCATGGAAAAATCAATGGATGATGCGATCTGCACTCTGGCAAAGATACTCTGGGAGTATTTGCGGATAGATATGCCTTTGCGAAAAGCCGAAGGTATATTGATTTTTTGCAGCAATGATCTACGGGTTGCCGAATACGCCGCCGCGCTCTATCACAGGCAATTCGCGCCATGGATTTGTCCATCTGGCGGAGTCGGCCGGCTAACCTACGACCTGTATCATAAGCCGGAGGCCGAAGCCTTTGCCGATGTGCTGCGCAGAGAAGGTGTTCCCGACTCGGTGATTTTCATAGAAGATAAAGCCACCAATACCGCCGAAAATGTATCTTTCACCAAACGGATATTAAAAGAAAACAGGCTTGCCGATCAAGACCTGATCGTCCTGCAAAAACCATACATGGAACGCAGAACGCTGGCTACACTGACATATTACTGGCCAGAATTGAATCCTTGCATCTCTTCACCGCCTATCTCCTTCGAGGATTATCCTTTTGAAGGTTTTTCCATGGAAGATTTGATTCATGTGCTGGTAGGAGATTTCCAGCGCATTATTCTCTACGCGCAACTCGGGTGGCAATCGCCGCAACCTGTTCCGGAGGATGTCTACCAGGCTTTTTCGCAACTCATCAAGGCCGGATACACCCGCCAACTGGCAAATCCCGATTCTTTACCCTCGCGCGCCATACCTTGAGATTGACTTTCACTGGCCTTGTTCTTGCAACCTGCTTCAGAAAACCCTATCTGGTGGCGGTTGGACTATGGCCGATATGTCTTCTGAGATCACAGATTTGCTTGCCCAGGCAATACGGGCAATCCAATACGGGCACAAACCGGCGGCAGCAGCTTACTTAAATCGGATTCTTGAAATTGATCCGGATAACATGGATGCCTGGCGCTGGTTATCAGAATGCATGCCCAATCAATCAAAAAGGAACTACTGCCTGCAGCGCGCCGGTCTATCAGCGGCTTCCATCCCTCCCAGAACCTTTTCCACATCCGAAACTTCGACAGTATTCAATCAAAGTGCATATGCCGATGTGCAGGATGAAGCGGAAGAGCCCACACTTGCCGAATCACACACCAGACGAGCCGCTCAACGCGGCCAGAAACGCGCAGAACTACCCCCTCATTACCGCACAGCGCTTCCCATTGATATTGAAATCCCTACGCCGAGAACCAACCAACACCAGCAAACCCCTGAAAATCGCAGATCGCATAATGTACCAGTAATAACCGTGCGCAAACAGACCGTAAAACCCAGGAAATCTGGCGGCGGTAAAAAATTGTTCATTGGCATTCTTGTGGTGGTTCTGTGTTCTGTTGTCGGGTATGGTTTGTTTGGCACCGGTTTGACTACCGGGGAAAAAGTTTGGAATTGGGTAACCCTGCAGATCAAGAACAATACCGCTGACCTGGCTATATTCAGAAATAGACCGGATACTTCTGAACCGTCTTCACTGGTTCAACCTGCAGCGGCATCTGTAAGCCCCACTCCGCAACCGGTGGAAGATCAGAATATCCGCGAAGCAGCAGAAATCCCGGTGGACGTGGTACCTTCGGTCGAGCCGCCCATTGAAACTCCCGCAGCGGCTGTGCCGGCTGAATCAGATCAAAACCAGGCAGATACCGGTGAAGCTGAGGCACCCGCCTCAGAAGCGTCCGTGTCAAGCACAGATGCCGCTTCACCGGCCGAGACTCCTGCCGCGGTGGCAGGCGCCGCACCTGCCGAATCGACAGGTTTTGTAGCCGGGCCTACCGTAATCGGTCACTCTGTGAAGGGTAATAACCTGGAGATCATGCAGTTTGGAAATGGTCCGGTGGAACGTATGATGGTCGCCGGAGTGCACGGCGGTAATGAATGGAATACCACCGCTCTGGCCGATCAATTGATCGATTACATTCAGAATAATCCGGGAGTGATCCCCGCGAATCGCACCCTGTATATCCTTCGTTTGATGAATCCGGATGGTGAAGCGCGCGGTCATAATCTGGACGGGCGCACGAATGAACGGGGGGTCGATCTTAACCGTAACTGGGATGCTTTCTGGGTGGTCGATTGGCCGCGGGACGGATGCTGGAATTATCGCCCGATCAATGCCGGTTCCTCTCCTTTCTCGGAGCCGGAGACAATCGCCGTCCGTGACTTCATCCAATCCCACCACATCAGTGCTCTGGTCAACTACCATTCCGCCGCTCTGGGACTGTTCGCCGGTGGCCGTCCGCCGGAGACCGAATCGGTGCATCTGGCCAAATCCATCGCCGCCGTCACGAGCTATGCCTACCCGGCCATTGACACAGGCTGCAAATATACCGGTCAATTCACCGACTGGCTGGCTCAAAACGGTATTGCAGCGGTCGATCTAGAGTTGACCAATCACACCGATACGGATTTCGAAGAAAACCGTACTGTTCTGGATGTGCTGATGAAATGGGAACCAACCACCGGACCCAAGTCTCTGGATGGTTTGATCACCATGGCGCAAAATTTACCGGAAAAACCATCCACCCTGCAGCAGATCAAAAAATTCGGCGTTCAATCCTTGAATGAATTAAACGGCCTGATCTTTGGCCGGCAGGAAGAAAAGTAAAAAGCACGGATTTACAACCGGCTTGACACGACCCGAACACTTCCCTTACACTCATGCATGGGGTAGTTTTCAATGTATGCCCAATGATTCACTCCGGACATAGGTACAGGGATTTCCGGTGTGAGCGATGGAGAATTACGCATGACGCTGCAGGGAAAGAACATACTCATCACAGGTGGAGGTGTACGTCTTGGCCGTCAGATGGCATTGGCTCTGGCTCGTGCAGGAGCCAATATTCTGCTGCACTATGGAAAATCCACCTCAGAAGCGCAAGATACCGCCGCCGTTATCCAGTCTATGGGACGGCAGGCCTGGTTGATTCAGGCTGATCTCTCCAACATGGAGGCGTCCGTTTCTCTGGTTGAAAAGGCCAGGAAACAGGGTCCAATTTTTGCGGTGATCAATAATGCATCCATCTTTGAACCTCTGCGGTTGGCGGATGTCGATCCGGATAACTGGCAGCGGCATCTGGATATCAACCTGTCTGCACCATTTTTTATCTGCCAGTCATTTTTCAACGGGCTTGGACCGGATGAAAAAGGCCGCATCGTCAATATGCTGGACTGGCGGGCTTTGCGTCCCGGAGTGGATCATCTGCCGTACACCATCAGCAAGGCTGCACTGGAAGCATTGACCCGCACACTGGCGAGAAGTATGGCTCCCCGGGTGGTGGTGAACGGCATTGCGCTGGGCGCGGTCCTGCCGCCGGTGGATGGATCGCCAACGGACAGGATCATCGAACCGGTGCCGATGAAACGCTGGGCGCAACTCGAAGAACTGGATCAGACAATTCTCTTTTTAATGGATGGGCCTGAATATATCACCGGCGAGATCATTCACCTGGATGGCGGCCGGCATCTAGTTTAATGATGGAGTGGATATGGATCAGATTTTAATAAAAGATCTTCTGGCCCGCGGGGTGATCGGGATAAGTGAAAAGGAACGGTCGCAGCCGCAGGATATTCTGTTTAATATTGTTATCTATACAGATATCCGGCAGGCAGGTCGCTCGGATGATGTTGAAAAAAGTGTTAATTATCGAACTGTGGCAAAACAGGTGCTGGCGCATGCCTCCACCATTGGGCGATTCACTGTAGAAGCTCTGGCCGAGGACGTTGCCCATCTCATCCTTGAAGATCCTAAGGTCACCGGCGTTCGGGTGCGCGTGGAAAAACCAGGCGCCGTTCGGTTTTCCCGATCGGTGGGTGTAGAGATCGAGCGGTTTCGGGAGTAAAAGCAGCTCATGCGTCGGCCGGAACCTCATCAGGCTTTGGGAAACGCAATCATTCTTCTAGGATCGAATATCGAACCGGAAAAAAATATCCGCGTGGGTGCCGAAAAACTGGCACAGCATTTTTCCATGAGACAGAATTCATCCGTCTGGATCACACCTGCGGTGGGAACCAGCGGGCCAGATTTTTATAACGCGGCAGTCATGTGTTCAACGGATCTGACTGCCGAAGCCGTTAAGTACTCAGTGCTCCGTCCCATCGAAGAACAGATGGGGCGAGTGCGCACTTCGGATAAATACGCTCCACGAACCATGGATCTGGATGTGATCATCCTTAACGGGATTGTACTGGAATCGCGTCTGTGGGATACGGCTTTCATCTTGCTCCCTGTCGCGGAACTCATACCGGACTGGGAATCACCGCTCTCGCGTAAGAGACTCAAAGTGCTGGCAGATGAAATCCTGCCGGTCTCTGGTGCCCATCGTCTGCATAATTTTCCGTTGTTTGTAACAAAACCTTAGAAATGGAGCGGTTCGGCGCTGCGTGATATGTTATCCAGGAACTCTGTTCGCGTGGCCAGATTCTTTCGGAAATACCCAAGCATGGACGATGTCGTCATGCGTGAATCGTGCTTTTTCACACCACGCATCATGGAACACAGATGCAGCGCTTCGATCACCACAGCCACACCATGTGGATGCAGTACCTCATCGAGAAAACAGGCAACCTGACTGGTCAGTCGTTCCTGCACCTGAAGCCGCCGGGCGAACATATCGACGATCCGTGGAATTTTTGACAATCCGATGACTTTCTTATCGGGAATGTAGGCCACATGTGCTCTGCCAATAAAAGGAAGCATGTGATGCTCACACAGGCTGTAAAACTCAATATCGCGTACGATCACCATTTCATCATAATCCACATCAAACATCGCGCCGTTGATCAATTTATAGGGATCGATCCGATATCCAGCTAGTAATTCCTCATAACTCTTGGCTACACGATTAGGGGTATTGAGTAATCCTTCGCGTTCAGGATCTTCGCCTACAGCTTTAAGGATTTTGGTAACAGAACTACGAATGGTTTCATGATCAATACCATCATCGCAAATAATACTCGCCGCATTGAACAATTCTTCTGGATTATGCATTTCTTGTCCTTTGTTTCCCTGCATCAATAATGATGCGTACCTTTCAAAAATTATGATATGCACTGCCATTATAGACGGTGCGGGTTCATCCAGTCACCTCTTGTACAGGATTATTTCTTGCGTTTCAACAGGGTATCAGCCAGTACTCTTAAATCAGATACGGCCCCATTTTCCGGATCGAGTCTGTCAAGTGCTGCTTTTGCTTTCTCGGTCAGGCGGGTGGTCTCGGTTTCAAGCTGGATCTGAATTCCGGCGGTCTTTAATAATCCCGCCATATCTGCAATTTCGGTATTGGTGAATGGACGTTTAATCCATTTCTTACGAAATTCCGGTGAAGATTGCAATCCAAGCAGAACCGGTAAAGATTTCTTCCCGCTCTGCAGATCGCTGTCCGCGGATTTTCCGGTCAGAGCGCTGTCTCCCCAAATGCCCAGCCAGTCATCCTGAACTTGAAAAGCCAGACCCAAATTCCAGGCAAATTCCTTTAAGGTGGCAACGATCTTTTCATCCGCGCCGGTGATGGTCGCACCAATGGCAGCGCTGCAAGACAGCAATGAGGCGGTCTTTCCACCGATCATGGTCCAGTATGCCTCCAGTGAGAGATCGTCCCGCTTTTCATAGGCCATATCCAGGTGTTGGCCTTCTGTCAATGCGATACAGGTTTCGCTGAGCATATCAACCGCTCGGGTGATATATTCGGGACGATTGTTGGATTGAAGAATGGCGCGGTATGCCAGGGAATACATACAGTCACCGGCATTGATAGCCTGAGCTTCACCCCAGAGTGCCCAGACTGTCTTTCTCCCGTGTCGAAAATCCGATTGATCTTCGATATCATCATGGATAAGAGAAAAATTATGGATCAGTTCAACTGCCGCCGCAGCCTGCAGCGCGTCCCGCCAATCTTTGCCCGCGGCCGAAGTTCCCAGCAAAACGATCTGCGGACGGATGCGCTTGCCCCGGGCTTGTTCGCCGGCGCCTTCACCTTCCCACCCTAAATGATAGGCCAGCATTTTTCTCAATTCCTGAGAATGCCTGTCGTCAACAAGACCGATCACGCGTTTCAATTCCTGTTCGATGGGTGGTCGAACAGTCTCAGAAAAATCCTTCAGGCTCACTCCCATCCTCCCGGCAAGAAAATGGATGTGTTGCCCCTGAGTGAGGGGAGGTTGTCGATTCCGCAGGCGAACATGCAAATCTGGATCTCTCTCTGGATATCCTGAATGAACCGAACGGTTTCCTCCGCTGATACAACCGCCGCTTTCAAGAATGGCGAAGCCATTCCCCCCAGGATTGCACCAAGCGCGATACACCGCGCGATATCCACACCATCGCGTAAACCACCGGAAGCGAAAACCATCATATCAGGCACGGCTTTTTTCACCATCCGGATCGATTCTGCTGTGGGAATTCCCCAGGTGCGAAAAGCACCGGCAACTTTCGCCTGATGTGGATCTCCGATCCGATACATTTCAACCTGCGACCAGCTTGTCCCACCGGCACCAGCGACATCGATCCCGCTTACCCCGGCAGATTTTAGACGGGCAGCATCCTCCGCAGATATGCCCCAGCCGACTTCCTTAATAAAGACAGGAACTTCCAGGTTTCGGCAGACTTCTTCGATCTTCTTCAGTAGTCCGGAAAAACGCGTGTTCCCTCCCGGCTGCACAGCTTCTTGAAGAGCATTAAGATGCAGAAAAAGTGCGTCCGCTCCCAGGATTTCTACGACTCGCCGGCAATGTTCAACTGTGTAACCATAATTCAATTGCACCGCGCCCAGGTTGGCAAACAACAGGATATCCGGTACTTCTTTACGCACCAGAAAGGTTGATACCAGGTCCGGTTCTTCGAGTGCGGCACGCATTGACCCGACTCCCATGGCGACGCCGCAATGTTGGGCGGCTGTGGCCAGATTCCGATTGACTTTTTCCGCTTCTGAATTGCCCCCCGTCATGGATGAAATGAGGATGGGTGCCTTTAGCGTCTTTTTCAAGACAGTCAGTCCGGTATTCACATCCTCCAGATCAATCTCCGGAAGTGCTCTCGAAATGAATTGGTAGGCATCCAGACCGCTGGTTATGCCTGATTGAACATCCCGATCCAGGTTTATACGGATATGATCACCTTTTCGTGAAGACAATGGAGAGGAATCTGGCATTTTTTGATCCTGTTCGATTGGTTTGAGTATACCAAAACCCCGGGACCGGGGTTATATTCAATGAAGGTACTGAAATATCAGGCGGGTTTGCAGGCTTGACATTCCGGATGCACCCATTACAATTCAACACAAAAATATACCCAGGAGATTAATCATGAGCGACACACTTGACCAGGTCAGCAGCGTGATTGTAGATGTTCTGAAAATCGACGGAAAAGATATCAAAATGGATACTCGATTTATCGAAGACCTGAAAGCGGATTCAATGGACCAGTTTTTCCTCATTGACGGCTTCAGCGAAAAATTTAATGTATCCATCGCCGATGAAGATGCGAGAAACATCAAAACTGTCGGGGATGTGGTGAAATATATCGAATCTCATAAAAAATAATAACCGGGTATTTTTCATATAACTCCTGATCTTTGTGTTCAGGAGTTTTTTTATTTCTCATTTCAGCAATAATGAAGGAATGTCATCAGGAGTCTCGGCTATCTTTACAGCGGCTTTAGCCAGTGCTTCGACTTTTTCTTGAACGCTTCCCGTGGAACCTTCAATGATGGCTCCGGCATGACCCATTCGTTTTCCCGATGGGGAGTTCTTTCCTACAACCAGCGCCACAACCGGCTTGGTCATCTCACGACTGATAAAATCTGCCGCTTTCTCCTCCTCGTTTCCACCGATCTCTCCGATCAACACGACCTGTTCAGTATGGGGATCATCTTCGAAGAGGCGTAGTACCTCGACGAAATTCATTCCTACGATTGGATCACCACCTATACCGACACAGGTACTGACTCCAATATTATTACTCATTAATGTGTACAGCACTTCATAGGTCAACGTTCCGGAACGGGAAACCACTCCGACGCTTCCGGGTTTGGCAATTTCACCGGGGATGATGCCTGTTTTCGATTCGCCGGGAGTAAGAATTCCGGGAGAATTGGGGCCGATTAATAGTGTTCCCGTGTGGGAGAGATATTCGTGAACGCGCATGGTATCGGCGATGGGTATTCCCTCTGTGATACAAACAATGAGAGAAATCCCTGCATCAGCCGCTTCATACATAGCATCTGCCGCGAAACGCGCGGGAACAAATAGAGCACTAACTTCCGCTCCGGTCATATCCACGGCTGTCTTGACCGAGTCAAATACGGGAATTTTCCCATCCAGAACCCATTCTCCACCTCTTCCAGGAGTCACACCGGCCACAATATGAGTCCCGAAATCCATCATTTTCTGAGTATGAAACAACCCCTCGTGTCCGGTTATTCCCTGGATGAGAACTTTCGTGCCTTTATGGATCAAAATTCCCATGTCAGATCCCCCCTTCCGCGGCAGAGACAGCCAATCTCGCGGCTTCCACAATAGAACTGGCGGATAACAAACTGGTGCCTTTAAGGAGAGCCCGGGCTTCTTGCGAATTTGTTCCCACCAAACGTGCCACAATGGGGACTCTGGCCGGGGTATCATTCAAGGCCGATAGAATTCCCCTGGCAACCTCGTCGCAGCGGGTAATTCCACCAAAGATATTGATCAAAATTGATTTAACACCAGGGTCGAGCATCACGATCCGTAAAGCGGCTGTCACGCGTTCGGCGCTGGCCCCACCGCCAATATCCAAAAAATTCGCCGGGGTGCCTCCAGAAAGGTAGATCATATCCATGGTGGTCATGGCCAGTCCGGCGCCGTTGACCAGGCAGCCGATGTTACCATCCAGCTTGATGTAGCTCAGGCCAAATTTTTGCGCTTCGATCTCCACCGGACTCTCGCCATCAGTATTTCGGATATCTGTCATTTCCGGATGACGGAACTGCGAATTGTCGTCAATGGTAATCTTGCCATCCAGGGCGACAAGTTTTTGATCACCAGTGATCACCAGAGGATTAATCTCCGCCATGGTGGCATCAAAATCAACGAACACATTCCAGAGGTTATGGGTAATCTCGATATAGCTTTTCCACAATTCACGGGGAAGATCGATACCGGCAGCCATATCACGGGCTTGAAAATCCCGCAGTCCCAGAAGTGGATTGATAGGAATTTTTACGATCTTCTCCGGCGTGGTTCGGGAGACTTCTTCAATATCCACCCCGCCTGCGAATGATGTGATCATCACCGGTTTTCTCATAGAACGGTCATTGATCACACATAAATACAATTCTTTCTGAATATTAACCGTCTCATCGATCAACACCTTGCGGACAGGCAATCCTTTGAGTTCCATTCCTAGTATATTCGCGGACAGGTCCTCCGCCTCTCTGGCTGATTTGGCCAGTCGAATTCCACCAGCTTTTCCTCTGCCGCTCACCAGAACCTGGGCTTTCACCACCACCTTGCCGCCAAGCTCTTCGGCAATTTGCCTGGCTTCACCCGAAGAAGAAGCCACCCTGCCGTTGGGGATGGGGATCGAATACTTTCCAAATATCTGTTTGGACTGATACTCATGTAGTCTCATGTTGAATTCACCGGATTTACGGAATTAAATGGATACAGGTTTTCCGACATGCCAGCCAGAAAACCGATGAAAAAAAAGAGGTTGATCAGATCACCCTCACGTTGATCACAGTGGATACTTGGATTATAACAAGATTCAGATCGAGTACTCTTAAATACACATAAAATCAAGTTAAAAAGAGGCAATCTGCTCTGAATTGAGGAGCCTATTCCTGGACCGGTGCAATTCACCTTCCCGATAGATTCGGAATCCAGGAAAAAAATGGGAGGGAAAATCATTCCCTCCCGTGCTTCTAGAACTCACTACGCAAAAGTTCGGATCAACCTTTCAGGAAAGCGTCCAGAGCCTCTTTGCTGATGCGGAAGGCATTGCCGATCTTCTTGGCTTTCAGTTCACCGGAAGTGATTGCCGCGACCACATCTTCTTCTGATACCCGCAGAACAGCAGCCGCTTCGGCCGGGGTCATCACATCCTTGATGGCGGCACCAGCAGCCGCTCCTGCGGCAGTGGCCGTGCCCATCTCACCGGCTTTGGCAGCCATACCGCCGGCCAGCGCCTGGTTCATGATGTTTCCAATACCCATTCCGGCGCCAATTCCTGCGGTTAGTCCCGCGCCGCCGGCCGGATTCTGAGCTGCATCCCGCATGGCGTCTGCTGCCTGCAGCTGGGTGTATGTGGCCATATCCAGCATACCCATGGCGCGCAGTTCTTCCGCGGATTTCTCGGAGGGTTTAAGGTTGCCGATATAGAAGGATTTGAGGGTCATACCGACAGCGGCAAAATCGTCCTGTGCCTTAGCGCGTACAGCCGCACCCAATTCTTCCGTCAAACCGATTAACTGAACAACGCTGTTCTTGGCGGCCGTCTCTCCGAGAACATCCTGCAATTTACTGAGCAGCATATTGCGCAACCGATTTTCAATATCGGTCATGCGGTAAGATGCCTGTGCACCGACGATCTGGGTAATAAACTGTACCGGATCGGCAACCGAAAAACTGTATGAGCCAAATCCCTGTAACAGGGCAACACCCAGTCCCATACCGGGATTGCGCACGATAATAGGCTGAGGAGTACCCCACTTGCGGTCAACAAACTCCTTTACCGATACATAGTAAACTTCCGCCGTAAAGGGTGTACGGTCGTTAAATACTTTCCCGATCAGATCGATCAACTTGGGGATGTTAGCCGTCACAATGGTATGGCGGCCCGGGCCGAATACATCCAGGGCTTTTCCATCACGGAAAAACACCACTCTCTGGCTTTCGCGAACGATAATCTGGCTGCCAATTCGCAGATCGGCCACCCCTTCTTCCGGAAAGCGATGCACAATCTCATCGGCCATCTCACTTGGATATTCAACTACATCAAAAATCCTTGCCATGGTTTGTCTCCGTATTAATTCTTGGGTAATTATGCAAATGTTCTGGATGGTCAGTTCTGCTGAGCGAGAACAACTTCGGATCGGTGATTGAATACATCAACCGCTTTGGTAGCGAGTGACTTGAGATTTCGGATTGCGGCCGGCAAACCATCCGTCCCGATGGAAGATTCGATTGTATCGACTGCCCGGTTGGCTTCATCTACCAGGTTAACCATGGTCAGGTCGTACTGGTAAATCTTTGCCAGCTCTGCTTCGTTGATTTTGACAGCATCGAACAACCCGGAATACCCATAGGAAGCATTCCTGACCCGGTCGATGAACTGTCGGTATTTGATGGCCGCCGATTCCATATCATCCACATATTCCAGCGCGCCCTGAGCCGTCAGGTCGCTCTGCACTGTGCTGATACGGCGCCACACCTCCTCGAATTCATTGGCGACAGTGTCTCGCAGCAGCTTGTCCGCCGCCCGCCGGTTTTGTCGTTCAATATATCCCTGAAAACCGGGGATTTTGGCCAGGAGTTTCGTGAAAATATCCTCTCCCGATGTTACTTGATCAAACAGGTCACTCATGATTTCCTCCGATTCGAAGTCAATGACACATTATGACATTTGGATTATAGCGGGTTCAAAACAAGGACACAAGCAAAGAGTTTACGCCCTAAAACAGAAAGGTGTTGTAAGGTGTTTGTAATCTTTTACTCTTGAAAAAGGGAGCGTTTTTTCTATAATTATGCTTAGGTTGTAGAATAAGTAATCCATAGCGTGAAAGGAGGTGAAAAGACATGTTATTTGCCCCGAAGGAAAAAGGTCAAGGTTTAGTTGAATATGCATTGATTCTTGTTTTAGTTGCTGTTGTTGTTATCGTGATCCTCGCCCTGCTCGGTCCTGCCATTGGCAAGATCTTCTCGAACGTCGTGCAGGCTATCTAGTTCCTCAAAACGTACTATCTAAATAGTAATACGGAAAGAAAAGCCCGAGGTTGCAGGGCTTTTCTTTTTCATAAGGAATTTATTCCTTTTCTTTTACAGGTTCATTATATTAAAATACGATTGTTCTTTTTATACTATAATTCTCTCGGTGGGAGATCAACCGCACTCTGAATTTATGTAGGAGGACTACATGGCAAGTGGAGGAAGACGTCGGGGGCTGATTTTTATCATAATTGCCCTGGTAATACTAGCAGTTTTGGCTGTCGTGTATTTTATGTTCCGGGGGACGCCTCTCATGGCGCCGGCAGCACAGCAACAGGGCGCTGCTGCACCACAGCCAAGTACGAAAATGACCAGTATCGTCATCACCACACAGCGCATACCACGTGGATCGATGATCACAGAGAACGTAGTCACATCACTTGCATATCCTGAAAAAGACCTGGTGGCCGGGACCTTTTTCACCAATGTAAAAGATGTTATCAACAAACAGGCAAAATATGACCTGGAAGCCCGTATACCAATAACGGAAGGTATGCTGGTCACCGGGCAGGTTGGTTCGTATGCCGCATTTCAAATCCCCAAAGGTTATGTGGCCGTTTCCATTCCGATCACCAAATTGACGGCGGTATCTTATGCTCCAGTAGTCGGCGACCATGTGAATATTATCGCGTCTATGCTCGTGGTGGATATCGACCAGAACAGCCAGTCCCGTCTCCCTAACCTGACGGGGAACGCCGTTCCAGCCCGTAATGCCACGGAAGGCGATCCGGGTTCACTTACAGTGACAACCACCGGCGGAGCCGGCGCGCAGGGTCGTGTCGATCTGGACCCCACATTGAATCAACCAATTTATCTTGTTCCTTCCGAAAGTCAACGTCCGCGCCTGGTCAGCCAGATGGTGATTCAGGATGCCATCATTTTACGGGTGGGAAATTTCCCGACAAATGAGATAGCAAAAACCAGCGGTGTAGAACCAACCCCCGCTCCTCAGGCTGAAAACACTCAGGCAACCGCGGTTCCCACCCCAGATATGATTACCCTCATTGTCCGCCCTCAGGATGCCATCACCCTGAATTATCTGATGTTGAGCAGTACCCAGTTGAGTCTGGCGCTTCGCGCGGCAGGCGATCTGGAACCCGCCGCCGTTGAAGCCGTCACGCTTCAATACCTTTTCCAGACGTATAACATTCCCAATCCACCCAAAACGGCCTTTGGATTGGATCCTCGCAAGGATACGTTGGAATTCAATTCGAAAGGTTCGGCTCCCGTCAGTCCAACCGCCGCTCCACGGTAATCGAATAACCCCATTTTTCAGGAGTAACTATGCCCGGGCAGGAAAAAATTCGGGTACTGATCGTAGATGATATAGCAGAAACCAGAGAGACGGTTCGCCGTCTCCTGCAATTTGACACAACCATAGAAGTGCTCGGCGGTGCCCAATCCGGCATGGAAGCCATTGCACAGTGTGAGCAGTTAAAACCGGATGTTGTCTTGATGGATATCAACATGCCCGATATGAATGGCATCGAGGCAACCGAAGCCATCCGAAAGAAAACGCCCTATTCACAGATCATCATTCTCTCCGTGCAGGATGATCCCGGATATTATCGCAAGGCTATGCTGGCGGGAGCAAGAGATTTCATCTCCAAACCGCCGATGATCGATGAGTTGACCGCCGCCATTCACCGTGCAGGTGCCATGGCTCAGGAAGAAAAGAACAAGGCAGTTCAGGTATATACCACCGCCGCCGGAAGAACCGGTCCTCTCCCGTTCAGCAGCATTCCCATGGTACTCGGGAAGATCATCGTAATCTACAGCCCAAAAGGCGGAACGGGCTGCACCACAATCGCTACAAACCTGGCAGCCGCACTACAGGGTGATAATTCCAATGTGGCACTGGTGGATGCCAGTCTTCTCTACGGCGATGTTCCTGTATTCCTGAATGAACAACCGAAGAACTCTATCATTGATCTATCGGTTCGCGCCGACGATCTTGACCCGGAAACAGTGGCGGCGTCTCTTGTTCAACCCAAAACGGTCAGCTACAAGATTCTTGCACCTCCTCCCAGCCCTGATCTTGTAGACCGGGTGAATGGCGATCAACTGGTAAAACTGTTGACTTTAATGCGTCAATCCTTCCAGTACATCATCATCGATACCTCATCCTATCTTTCTGACGTTGTGCAATCCGCGTTATCGACATCAGATGTGATCATTCTGATTACCACACCAGATATCGCCTCAATCAAGAATTGCAGTCAATTCCTCAATCTGGCCGATATGAGCGGTATAGAACGGGACCGAATTGTGTTTGTCTTGAATCGTTTTGACCGCAATATGCATATTGATCCCGCAAAAGTTGGTAATCGTCTTAATCAGGCAGTCAACCTGACTATTCCGATGGATGAAGCCTATGTAATCCGTTCTATTAATAAAGGCGTCCCCATCTTCATTGAAAACCGCACTCATCCAGTCAGCATGAGCATTCAGAAACTGGCTTCGATGGTCAAGGAACGCATCATTAAGCAAGACGAAAGTGCATTCGCACAGGCAGGTTTGAAGTAACAGCGGACGGATCGCTTTTGGAGGCAAGTAATGGCTTTACTCAAACGGTTTAACACCGGAGAATCCGGAAACACTCCAATAAAAGAAACGGCGTTGAATGGTAATTCTTCAAATGACGGCAGCCGTCCTACTCCACCGGCCGCACCCGTTCAATCCCGGCCGGCTATGTCGACTTCCATCACCAGCATGGAAGGATTAACCGAATTTAAAAATCGCGTTCAAAACAAACTGCTGGCTTCACTTGAACCGACGACGGATATGTCTCGTAAAGAACAGCTCCGCTCACAGATCGAGCGGGTGATTGATGAAATGGTCATGGAAGAGCATATCACCATCTCCAGACCGGAAAAGATCAGGCTTTACGAATCCATCTGTGCGGAGTTGCTGGGATTTGGCCCTCTGGATCCACTTCTGGATGATGAGGCTATTACGGAAATCATGGTGAACGGTGCCTCCCACATTTATGTGGAAAAGCGCGGCAAAATCATCAAAGCCAATGTGGCTTTTGAGAGTAATGAACATGTTTTGCGCATTATTGACCGCATCGTCTCGCCCCTTGGTCGCAGGATCGACGAGTCCAGCCCTTATGTGGATGCCCGTCTGCCGGATGGCTCTCGTGTCAACGCCGTGATTCCGCCTATCTCTCTGGTTGGCCCGGTTTTGACCATTCGTAAATTTTCCAAACGGCCTATTACGGTGGAGCAGCTGATCGGATATGGCTCTGTTACTCCTGAAGCCATGCAATTCCTCAAAGCCTGTGTAGAAGCCCGTTTGAACATTGTAATCTCAGGCGGTACCGGTTCTGGTAAAACCACTCTGTTGAATGTGCTTTCCAGTTATATCCCGGGTGATGAGCGTATCATTACCATCGAGAATGCGGCAGAGCTTCAATTGCAGCAGGAACACGTTGTTACCATGGAATCACGCCCCATGAACATTGAAGGCAAGGGTGAGATCACCATCCGCCACCTGGTGATCAATGCCCTGCGTATGAGACCCGATCGCATCATCGTAGGTGAAATCCGCGATGATGCTGCTCTGGATATGCTGCAAGCCATGAACACCGGTCATGAAGGTTCTATGACCACCCTGCACTCCAACAGTCCACGCGATACACTGGCACGTCTGGAAACCATGGTTTTGATGGCCGGTATGGATCTTCCTGTCCGCGCCATTCGGGAACAGGTATCATCGGCCATTGACCTCATCATTCATCAAGATCGTTTGAGGGATGGCACCCGTAAAATCACGTACATGACGGAAGTACTGGGCATGGAAGGTGATGTAATCACCACTACCGATCTGTTTGCCTTTGAACAGGCTGGCATTGAAAATGGACAGATCATCGGCATGCTGCGCCCCAGCGGATTGGTTCCAAAATTCATCGACAAAATCCGGGCGGCCGGGATCAATCTGCCCACTTCCCTGTTTGGTCTGGGTCGCGGCAATCGTTGATATGTAAAGAAGGTATTGATCGACTGATCATTGGAATGATCTCATGAGTTTGATGGTTTTCTTTATTATCGGGGGAAGTGTAGCCCTCCTGCTGTTGATCATCGGGATCGTGGTTTCTGTGCGCAGTGAACGCGACCTGGTGGATGAACGTCTGGGCCGCTATGTAGAAACTGCCGAAGACGAAGAAGATCTAAAACGGGAAGCCGCCAAGCCGCTGACAGACTGGCTAAACCGCAGAATGGAAGGTTCATCGCTGGGAGACAGGTTATCTAAGAGTCTTGCCAGGGCAGACCTGAAGCTTAAACCCGGTGAATACATAGCGGTGATCGTGATTGCCGCGTTCGGATTTGGTCTGGTGTTCTGGTTCTTCAGCGGACGGAATATTTTCGTGGGGGTGCTGGGAGCGATCATTGGTGCATTTGTCCCCCGGTTTTATATTAAAAATCTCCAATCCAAGCGTTTGATTAAATTCAATGAACAGTTGCCTGACATGCTGAACCTGATGGTTAATGGTTTGCGTGCCGGTTTCTCCACAATGCAGGCTATGGAAGCCGTCAGTCGCGAGTTGCCACCTCCGATCAGTGATGAATTCCGGCGGGTAGTCCAGGAAATGCAACTGGGTGTGACCATGGAAAAATCATTGGACAACCTCCTACGCCGCATTCCCAGCGATGATCTTGATCTGGTCATCACAGCCATCAACGTGCAGCGTGAGGTCGGTGGTAACCTGGCTGAGATCCTGGATACAATCAGCTATACCATTCGTGAACGTGTTCGGATTAAAGGGGAGATCCGGGTTCTCACAGCGCAGGTCATGTATTCTGGACGTTTCTTGTCATTGATGCCGGTCTTTGTGATTGGGGTTCTATATCTCGTCAACAGGCCATATATGATGGAATTTTTTAAAGAGGAAAATGTGCCTTGCGGTTATATTTCCCTTATTGTGGGTGCCCTGTTGATCATTTCTGGGTATTTTGCGATGAACAAACTCGGTCAAATCGATGTTTGATGTATAGAATGGATTTGAGGTATGGATAATTTTCTGATCGGCTTTCTTGTATTGATCGTGATCGTATTGATCATTGCGATCATTCTGGTAGTGATCGGCCTTCGAAATCCATCCTTCCAAAATAACCGCATTCTTCAGGAACGCCTTGAAGAGATGACCGTCACCGGCGAAGTGGTGAACCTCGAGAAGATCGAGCTATCATTGCCATTTTCTGAGCGTGTGATTTATCCGGTCGCCCGAAAACTGGGTGAAATTGCCATCCGCTTCACACCACAAAACGCCCTGCAGAACACATCGAAAAAACTCGAACTGGCCGGCAGCCCGGGGAAGTTAGATCCCACCATGATGATGGCATTGCAATTCATCTCCTTTGTGTTCTTTGGTGGATTGCTCTTCCTGGTCTTCACCGTTGCCAAGGTGAACTGGCCGATGGGTTTGATCATTCTCATCGTGCTTCTTTTCTCCATTCTGGGCTTCTTTATTCCCCAGCTTCTTCTCAGTTCCGCGATTAACCGCCGGCAGAAAAATATCCGCCGTGCCATGCCGGATGCGCTGGATCTGTTGACCATCTGCGTGGAAGCCGGTCTGGGTTTTGATGCGGCAATGTCCAAGGTAGCCGAAAAATGGGAGACCGAATTAAGTCTTTCCTTTGCACGGGCTATCCGTGAGATCCAACTGGGGAAGCTTCGCCGTGAGGCCCTGCGCGCGATGGCCGACCGCATCGGTATCCCCGAAATGACCAGTTTTGTTGCCGCGGTGATCCAGAGTGAGCAGCTTGGTGTCAGCCTTGCAAAGGTACTGCGCATCCAATCTGATCAGATGCGTATCCGCCGGCGTCAACTGGCAGAAGAGGAAGCTCATAAAGTGCCAATTAAAATGTTGGTACCTATGGGACTCCTGATCTTCCCGTCGCTAATGATCGTGCTGCTGACCCCGGCAGCCTTCCGGCTGCTGCATTCCGCCCTGGGAGGGATGTTCAAATAGCCCGTCCAAATAATGAGTTAGCTGCTGCCCTCAAATGGCAGCAGTTTTCTTATCAGGTCGAATTGATTGCATGGAATGCCATTGACTGGGTCTTTCCACCGCAATGCCCGGGATGTGGAAAGACGGGAATTCGCTGGTGTGATGTCTGCGGACGATCTACAGCGCCGATTACGCAACCATTTTGCCCGATATGCGGAGAGCCAGGAAAAAACCGAGAGGTCTGCAGAGACTGCCAGTCGGTTCCACCGGCTTTTGACGCGATGCGATCATACACTTTGTTTGAAGGACCACTTCGTGATGCGTTGCATCGGTTGAAATACAACAATGATATCGGACTGGGTGCAGCACTGGCGCCGTATCTTGCCACTACATTCTTTCAACAATCCTGGGAAGTGGATTTTGTGACGGCGGTTCCATTGAGCAAGAAAAGACAGCGCAGCCGGGGCTATAACCAGGCAGAAAAACTTGCCCGGCCGTTTGCGGCTCTCATCGACAAACCTTTCTTTCCACAGGCCATCCGGCGTGTGATCGATACCCGCAGTCAGGTGGATCTTTCTGCCGAAGAAAGACGGATAAACGTTTCTGGCGCTTTTTATGCGAATTGTATGGATATTACGGGAAAATCTGTCATAATAATAGATGATGTATCCACTACAGGTTCGACAATTTCGGAATGTGCGCGAGCTCTTAAAACATCCGGAGCAAAATGCGTTTTCGCGCTTACCCTGGCAAGAGCACCGCTCCACAATCCGATGAACTGAACCGGGTGGATTATTTTATTAAGCTGTCAAGGAGGCTTCTATGGATTTCAAAGTCGAGATTTCAGCAAAGAATATGGAGGTAACCGAGAAAATCAGCGATTATGTCAATAAGAAAGTCGCCAAATTCGATCGGTTGCTTCCGGCCATTGATGAAGTACGCATCGATCTTTCCCATTTGAAGAATGCTCGCAGCATCAGCGACCGCAATGTTGCTCAAATTACAGTGCGTGGAAAAGGATATATCCTGCGCGCTGAAGAACGCGCTGACGACATATTCACAGCCATGGATACCACTCTCGAAAAGATGCAGCGCCAGATCGAACGCTACAAAGGAAAACGTGAACGCGGCCGCGGTGATGGAACTCCGGCATCGGCGATAGCGCCTGTTGACATGCTGGAAGAAGAGAAAGCCGCTCAACCGATCATCGTACGTCGAAAAGAATTTACCCTGGTACCTATGGATGAAGCAGAGGCTGTTGAACAGATGGCCTTACTGGGACATGAAAACTTTTTTATCTTCTACAACGCCAATACCAGCCATATCAATGTCCTCTACCGCAGACGCGATGGCACCTATGGTTTGATCGAACCAAAAATCGGCTAGATGTTTTGGAAATGAAAACCGGGAAAAGATACTTTTTCCCGGTTTTTTTTTATTTCGCGAGAGCCTTACTTATCGGTCCGGCAAATTCTCGAGCTTCCCTCCTCCAGGCTATCAGACTCAATACTAATCCAAACGCCAGGAGAAATCCCATCGACAGGCAGGTGATATGCAAACCGCTAACTTGAAAGGCAGCCGGTGCCGCTGTGGCACCTTCAGCGAGGTACCCTGATTGTCGGAAAACCATCGCCGTCCATAGGGCACCCATGACGGCGATGCCGCTCGTCTGCCCAAGAGTTCGGGTAATGGCGAGCAATCCAGATGCAACGCCCAGACGCCTGGTAGATGCGGCGCCCAGTATCGCCGAATTATTCGGGCTCTGGAATAACCCCATTCCGATCCCAATGGGAGAATAGAACAGGATGAACTCCTGCCAGGTGGTCAGTATGGATAGGCGGGACAGATTGAAATAACTCAATGAGAGAACCGCCAGACCGATCACCGTGAGCAGACGAAATCCGAATCGATCCGAAAGCCATCCAGAAATTGGACCGGCAATCCCCAGCATAACAGGAAAGACAGCCATTAATAAACCTGCCATTTCCGGATCAAAACCCAGCACGTTTTGAAGATAGAAGGGGATAAGAAACACGGTACCGGCGCTGGCAACAAAAGTAAGAAAGCCGGTAATCAAGTTCACGCTGAACAGTTTATTGGTGAATAGATCCAATTCGATGACCGGCTGGGTGACACGTTTTTCGATACGGATGAATAGAACAAAACAAAAAATGAAAAAAAAGAAAAGCACAACTGACGGCAGAGAAAGGAAT
Source organism: Leptolinea sp. (assembly GCA_012798535.1). Classification (GTDB taxonomy): domain Bacteria; phylum Chloroflexota; class Anaerolineae; order Anaerolineales; family Anaerolineaceae; genus Leptolinea. The sequence continues at coordinate 170,530 of JAAZMZ010000009.1, read as the reverse complement.
CCCATTTCCTGAGAAATGGTGAGGGCAAACAACAGTGATGACAGGCCGCAGAAAAGTGCGATCGCGCCCGGAAAATCGAACACCTCTCCACGTTGTTTCTCCGAGACCGGTAGTGATCGGATGGCAACCGGAATAGCAATTAATCCAACAGGTACATTGACAAAGAAAATCCAGTGCCACCCCAGATTCGCCAGGATGATCCCACCCAGTGTCGGTCCGAGTATGATCCCCAGGGAAACTGAAAGCCCGTTGATTCCCAGTGCGCTGCCCCGTTCTTCGGGTGGGAAACTCTCAGCCAGCAATGCCGGTCCCAGCGCCATCAGGCAGGCAGCACCGATCGCCTGCAGGATTCTGAAAGCGATCAACATCCCGGCGCTGGATGATAATCCACAAAATAATGATCCCAGTGTAAATACCACAAATCCAGTTACGAAAATGGATTTCTTCCCACTGATATCTGCCAGTCGGCCAATACCCAGCAGAAGAACAGTAACTGTCAGAAGGTAGGCCAAAACCACCCACTGAATAGTGGCGAAACTCGCGTTTAGGTCCTTTTCAAGTGTTGGCAGAGAAATATTTACTATACTTGAATCCACTGTGGCTAATAATCCCCCAAATGAAACCGCCAATAATACCTGCCACTTTTTTGAATAGTCAATCCTGTTCATAAATATCTGCCGGTCACACTATCAGTAAACGTCGGATTATAACATGTGGATTTCTCATCGATTACAATAACCCCATGTTTATTTTTTTGTCGAAGTTCCTCCCTTTGTTTGTATATCCTACCGGGTTGATCGCACTTCTGCTGATCCTTGGGCTGGTGTTCCGCCGGCGTACAAAGCTTTCAATGCTCTTCTTTTTATGCTCACTGATCATTCTATTTTTAGCCGGAAATCGCTGGTTTTCCTATGCTCTGGCCCGGTCACTTGAATGGCAATATCTACCTTCGGCCTCTCCTGACACCGCCGAAGCCATGGTGGTGTTGGGAGGGGGAACAGAATCTGAATTAAGCCCCAGACAGGCCGTCGAAGTGAACAGCGCCGGCGACAGGATGATCCACGCGGCGGACCTTTATCATAAGGGTGCAGCGCCATTGGTTGTGCTCAGCGGCGGCAATATCGATTGGATGGATTCAACTGAAAAATCGCCCGCAGATGATATGCGTCAGATCATGCTCAAATTGGGCGTTCCAGATAAGGCTATCCTTCTACAAACCAGATCACAAAACACTTATGAAGACGCCGCCTTTTCAGCAGAATTGCTGAAGAGTAAAGGCATTCACAGAATCATTCTGGTCACTTCGGCCATGCATATGCCGCGTGCGGTTATGCTTTTTCAAAAACAGGGACTGGAAGTAATCCCTTCATCGACCGATTTCACCATAACGGAAGACGGCTGGCAGCGTCTATTCTCACCCAACATCGAAACCATTTTGACGAATATTCTGCCTAATTCCAGCTCGCTTGGTTTGACAACCAGTGTTATGAAAGAATACATCGGGCTGGTAACATACCAGATGCAAGGTTGGTTTTGATCCTCGGTGGGAATTCGAAAGTGCTTGGGGATATCTTCAACCGGATCAAAATCGTCAGGCAACCAATCGGCAACAAAAGCCTTACATATCCATTAAGATTCTCTAATCAGCATAATTCTTGCATCAGTCTTGAAAATTAATGCTTTTCGGTTTATGATACTAAGAAGATGCTCAACCCTGACAGTTCAGGGGAAAATTGTGTGTCTTCATGATCAACTTGCACCGAAAACCATTGTAATTTCGTATTAAATATAGGACGGTCGCGAGAAGACAATGAACGTAATGGTTGATGTCATTCACACATTCTGGCAAAATCTCCAGATCGGGGTGGTGAACCAGATCGGTTCTTGGAATTATCTGATCATCGCCCTCCTTGTGGCTGTTGAAGGTCCCATTGTTACATTACTGGGTGCTTCGGCCTCGGCTTCAGGCTACCTGAAAACCGGTTTTGTTTTAGCCGCCGCCGCCCTGGGAAATTTATCCGCGGATTTGGTCTGGTACAATCTTGGATATCTGGGAAAAATGGAATGGCTTCTTCCCTATCAACGCTGGCTTGGCATCAAACCCAGACAAATGAATCATCTGCAGGATGAGATGCACAGACACGCGGCAAAAATTTTGTTCTTTGCAAAGCTTTCCGCCGGTTTTATGATCCCCTCGCTTCTGGCAGCGGGGATGGCAAAAGTACCTTTGAAAAAATGGCTGCCCACGCTGCTGGCAGGTGAGATGATCTGGACAGGCGCTCTGGTCTTCATCGGCTACCACGGAACGAAAATGTTATCTTCGATTTCTAAGGGCGTCGAATATATACTATTATTCTCTTCTTTGATTTTTCTTGCTGTTATGGTGTATTATATTCGCCGTGCACTGCGCAGCAGCGGTGTGTTTGACGAAAAATCAAACGAATAATCGAATAAATCGAAATTATCAAATTATCAATGTAGGATGGTGACATGCGGATCCTGATTACAGGGTGCACTTATTTTCCCTCGCGTAATGGGCAGTCAATCTTTATGATCAATCTGGCAGAAGGTCTGGCAGACCAGGGAAATAAGGTCATGGTTGTCCTACCCACCCGTGATGGACATCCCAAGAAGTTTGAAAGAAATGGAGTGGATATTTTGGAAATGAAGTCGCTGGATCTCGGCCAATTCCATGCCGATGCCAGTATGACTTTTTTCGCGGATAAAGAGGTTAATCATATTCTTGATGATTTTCGTCCAGATGTGATCCATATCCATGATCATTACCCGTTGAGCAACACATTTGTGCGGATTGGGATGAAACGGCATATCAAGCTGGTCGGAACAAATCACTTTGTGCCTGATAATCTGGCGCCGTATGTTCCCGGCTCATCCCATTTCTTCTCTCTCCTGAGCAAAGTGATGTGGAACTGGATGCTGATGACTTTCAATCACCTGGATTTTGCCACGGCTCCATCCCGCACGGCTGCCCAGATTTTGCGCGAACAGAAGATTAAACTCCCGGTTTATCCAATTTCCTGTGGAGTGAACACAAAACGATTCAAACCCGATCCGGAGATCGACAGAGCTTCCTGGCGTAAAAGATTCGGTCTGGATACTCAAAAACCGGCCATTCTGTTTGTTGGAAGAGTGGATGCGGAAAAGAAAATCGACCTTCTGATCAACGCCCTGAAAATACGCGGAAAAGATGATGTTCAACTGGTGATTATCGGTAACGGTTCACACCGTAAACACCTGGAGCAGATATCCCGACACTTTGGTATGGAAAAACAGGTGCATTTCCTCGGATTCGTCGCAGATGAAGATCTCCCCTCCCTGATCAATTCCACCGATATTTTTGCCATGCCCAGCGAGGCGGAATTATTATCCATTGCCTCACTGGAAGCCATGGCTTGCGGTAAGCCGCTTTTACTGGCAAATGCCCGCGCTTTGCCAGAACTTCTGCATGATGGAGTTAATGGCTATCTGTTTGACGCCGGAAAACCGGAAGACGCGGCAAAGAAGATAGACCTATTTCTTTCAAATCCAGACACCTGGACGGCTATGGGAAATGAAAGCCTGAAAATGGTGCAAATGCACACGTTGGAAAACACAATCGCCGGGTATAGTATGCTGTATTATGCTCTGGTGGCTGGAAATACTCTACCCAATCCACAGACGGAATGGCTTCGAATACGACCAGGCGCTGCCAGTCTGAAGAATGCTCCGACGGCTAATTAGCTGGCTCACTTAAAACAACACATGCTTGCGTTCTTTGAGATAAAAAAGGCTGCCTTTTAAGACAGCCTCTTTTTGTCTCTCTTTTTTTGGACGATTCTAGTTTAGGTTTGAGTCGTCCTCTCTTTTTTCTCTCACGGAGACGCAGGGTTAAGTGGTTTATAACGGAAGAGGCTGGCGCCTTCCACTGTCCCGATCAATTCCACCCGATCTGAGAACATGCGGGCATAAGGGTCGCTTTCTGTGATCATATAGATATTTCCATAAACATAATCCAGACCGATCTTATCAAAATATTCGGTCGTTTTTCCACGACGCATTCGCTGGAAATAATCCATACTGCTGATCAGGCCGTCAAGATTGATGATTTTCCGGTCTTTGATGAAATACGCAACAATTCCGCCGCCTGTTGTGCCGATCGTCGAATCCGGTTCTGTGTATTGTTCGAGTGCGTGCGCTCCTCCCAGATAAGCTTCGGCATATTGCGGATCAACCTGATAAGGTGCGAGACTCAAGATATAGGCACAGAACGGTGCAATCAACAGGAGTGCAACGGCCATTACGGCGACCTGAAAAGCACGCGTTGAAACTTTTTTCTGTTCAAGCCTCGCGATCAGGCAGTCGGCCAGTATACCTCCCGACAACACAACGAACACCATTTCGCTCACCCAGTACCAGGTCAGGGTTTCAATGTATGTGGTCGATTTGTAGCTGATGATCTGTGCCATGCAGCCGATGAAGAATGGGATCAGATAGAAGCGGTCGACCAATTTGATGAATCTCTTCCAGTTGAATTTGATCAACCACCCCGCCAACCCGAGCATAACCAGACTGCTCGCCATTACCAGGACACGGTGGATGGTCTTGACATTTTCCTGCACTTTAAATATCAACTCAAAAAAGTTAGCAATGTCATGCGGAATCTGGGTTGCAAGTGCCCACGGCCCGATATTAACCTGGGGTGTGATCAAATGTGTCAGGAAGACTGCAAAATTATCTACTGGAAATCCGTACACGGTATTGGGAAGTGTTCCCCACCAGCGTTTGATCTGTCCGCTTACCGGGGTTTCTGTCCCAAAATATATCTTATTGAAACCAAGATAAACCAGGAGAGTGATCCCAACCGGCAGACCTAGCAGGAGTGCCAGACGCAGCCGTCTCCGCCAGGCCTCACCTGCCCTCTCTGAGGAAGAAGCCAGGGAATTCCAATGTTTTCCAAGCGCCCAGAGAAGCACAGCGCCGACAACAAAGCCATTGTCGATACGGCTGAGAAATGTGAATATGGCCGTTATACCCAGATTACGAAAATCACGTGCAGTGAGTGTTCCCTGCTCTTTTTTTATATCCAAACTTGAAGCCATATAGACCAGGAGAGTTACCGTCAACGCGTTAACAGTAGATTCCATTCCAAGTGTTACAGTGTTCGTATGAATCGGGATCGAAAAAGCCCAGAACAGAGCCGCCAGAATGCCGGCGAAAGCAGCTTTATTTTTCTCAAATAGACGATAGATCAGTATGACGGTGGCCGCGTTCATCATTCCGGCCAGAAATACCACTATGCGCAGTGGGAGCAGTAGATTAATATTTGCGAGAAGAAAAATGGGAACACAGATCATCATCCATAAGGGATGAAATCCGTTCGTCCGTCCTATTCCATCAAAAGTAATGCCGTTTCCGGCACCAATATTTTGCGCAGTCTTGAAATAATAAAATGCATCATCCGTGGTGTACCAGTTCATCAGGCTGTTGGCAGGCGCCAGCGCGACATAGAGATGCACCAGCAGGATGGCTGCTACGAGAAGGACCTCAACTGGAGATCGCAAGAATTTCGAACGCAAATGAACCTCCGAAAAGACAACATACAAACCGGGGCAGGCCTGCCCCGGCGAACTTTTTCCAATTTTACCAGATACAACCTGATAACCGGATAGGGTGATAGAATCGCTGCGCTATGAAACTGGCTGTTAATTTTTCCCGGCCGGCAGCGGATTTATTGCAATCCGGCCAAATCAACTTTGATTTATTTAAAACCATTGACGGACCGGAGATGGTTTCGGAAGCTTCCGAAATTCTGCCGGTGTATGTGCATTTCGGTCTGTATTGTGGTAATGGACATGGGGCAAATTTCGACTGGCCTGTGATCGAAGAATACCTTGCCAGAACCAAAACCGACTTTGTCAACCTGCACATTGTTGCTCCTCCTGAACTGGATCCTTGCGACCAGAGCCAGGTGGAAAAGACACTTGATCGTATTGTGGAAGAAGTTAGAACTGTTTGTGATCATTTTGGAGCAGACCGGGTGATTACAGAAAATATACCCCTTCCTTTGAACGGTAAGAAATATTTACGACCGGTCGCACTTCCAACCTTTTTTCAGCGGCTGGCGGCAGAAACAGGCTGCGGTATGTTATTGGATCTGGCACACGCGGCGATTACGGCAAAGACGCTGCAAACAGATCCTCGCAGTTTCTTTTCTGAATTTCCAATTCGTCGTCTGCGAGAAATCCATGTTACCGGACTTGGTATGCATGAAGGGGAGATCCATGATCACATGGAAATGATAGATCGCGATTGGAACCTGTTTGAATATGCCATCGACCGGATCAAAATGGGGGAATGGCATGCCCCGGATATTGTGGCGTTTGAATATGGAGGGACCGGCACGCCTTATCTCTGGCGCAGTGAACCGCGTGTCCTGTTGGAACAGGTCCCCCGGCTAAAGGAAATGATTTACCAGCATGACAACAGCAGACACACATCCGGATAACGATCCATTCGCCGGTGAGGGCCTGACAGAGGAAGAATTCTGGTTCTTCGAATGTACATCGCAGACCTGCCGTTTACGGTTTCCGGCACCGGTAAATGCCATCGGAATTTGCCCGGTTTGCCGGTCACCAATCCAGAAGAAGATAGCGTGTCAAAACGGATACCCTTCAGAAATGCACACTCTGGATGGTTCAGGGGAAATTTCGGTCATTCTGGATAATTTAAGATCCGCCTATAATGTCGGTTCCATTCTACGCACTTCAGATGGAGCCGGAATCAGGCATGCGTATCTGTGTGGAATTACACCGACTCCGGCGCATTCTCGCCTGAAAAAGACATCACTCACCGCAGAAATTCACACTTCATGGTCGTACCATCCTAATGGTATGGAATTGATAGAAAATTTGAAAGAATCCGGAGTACAAATCTTCGGCCTGGAAACGAGTCCGGAAGCGGAAAATCTGCTTGGAAAACCGATTCAATATAAAGGAAAAATCGCACTTGTTGTAGGTAACGAGGTTTGCGGTATCGATCCAGAAATCCGTGTCTGCTGTGATCGGGTTTTATATTTGCCCATGCTTGGAATAAAGAAATCATTGAATGTAGCTGTATCCTTTGGAATCGCCGCGTATCTGTTAAACCGGCATTTGTTTCGAGAACTTCCGTTACAATCGAAATCACATTAATCTCATTTTTTAGGATTCTTCATGCGATCATTTTCCCACTGGACCCCTGCCTATCTATGTCATCGACTGGCCGACCGGTATTATCGTGCGAGAAATCCCGAAGCGCCCTGGTTGACCCCCCGGGCAATCACCTACCTTGAGAAGGCGTTGAAATCTGACTTCTGCGGGCTGGAATATGGTTCCGGGAGAAGCACAACCTGGTTTGCGCAACGGGTGAAAAGTTTGGTCAGCGTGGAACATAATCCAGACTGGTTCAACCTCGTTAAGGCAGACATTGTACAAAAGGGAATTTCCAATATTGAATATCATCAATTCGCGAAACCGGATGTTGCTCAAAATTTCCAAGAGATTCTAGAATCCGAGTATGTCCAGATCACCGGAATGATCGCAGAAAATTCATTGGACTTCGCTCTGGTGGATGGCGTCGCCAGGTCCGCCTGTATGCTGCATTCCATCCCACTCCTTAAACCAGGCGGATTGCTGATACTGGATGACGCCAATCATTACCTTCCCTGCGATTCACAGGCGCCCAACACGAGAAGTCGCATCGATGGACCTCTGGATAAAGAATGGGAACAGGTGCTGCAGATGATCTCCAACTGGCAGGCCGTCTGGTTTGGAAATGGAATCAAGGAAACGGCCATTTTCACAAAACCAGATGCCTGATCGGTTGACCTCACAGGATAACAATTTTGATTTCTACGGAATACCTTTTCCGGTATAAAATATTCCTAATCCATTTATTTCGTGCAAAGACTTTCGGTGGAAAATGATGGCAGGAGCCAGCATCCATGAGAGGTAGAACTACCATCCTGATCCTTCTCGGTATCCTGATAGTTCTGGGTACGGTAATCGGGATTATCATCGTTCAGCTTTTTTATCGCCAGCCTTATATTCCACCATCAACCCTGGCAGCCATGATGTCACTCACACCGCCGGATACGACTCCCGGTCCGGGTACACCGACCATCTCACGTATTGTGACGGCAACGTCACAGTCTGTCCCCTTGCCGCCGCCAGCAACCATGGAGCCACCCGAAATGCTGAATACTCCCGGCCCGACCGACACACCTGGACCTCAAAAAGAGGTTTGTGGTACAACCGGTTCTTATATCCTTCTGGCAATACTTACCGATCTTACCAATCCTGATACCGAAAAAGACGGGGCAATAGGCTTCCGGATCGTCCAGGTGGATTTCAGTCATGAAAGAGTGGTGGTCTACGCCATTCCGCCGGAACTGGTTCTGCCGGGCGCGAATCTGCAAGTATATGGACGGACAAGCGCCACTTTGACCGACGCTTTTGATATTGTATACAATGCCGAGCGCAGCAATGCCGACGCCATATCACTTGCAAGTAACGCCATCGCCCAGATGATTAATGAAAACCTTGGCATTCTGGCATCTCACTACATGATCATTGACACCGCGGCCATTGAGAATTATGCCAATTCAGTGGGATCGTTGGATGTAAAAATCAGCGAAACGTATGTGACAGACGAGTTTGACCTGCAGCGTGGATCTCGTAAACTGGATGGCAGCCTTATTCGTAAATACATTACCGCGAAAGCCACTGCTTTGGGAAGCGAATGGGATCGAGTTCTCCGGCAGAATGACGTGATCAATGCCTTCCGAGTCGAGATGAAGAGAAGAGATCCCTCCCAGTTTATTGCTTCTTTCATTTCACAGGCGGAAGATGGTCTTCTTTCCGACCTGACAGTGGGACAATTGAGACAACTGGTCTGTCTTTCCAACTCGATGGAATCGGTACGGTTCCGTTTTAATACGATACCCAAAAACCGGCTCAATCTGGTGGTGGATGGAACCATCGTCATCCAGGATACAGAATCAGTTCGCGCAAATATCGCCAATTCACTTGGTAGCACGGGCGAATGATCTTAACGATGAACTCAGGATAACCATGCCAAAATATATTGCTGCCATAGACCAGGGAACCAGCAGTACGCGCTTTATCCTGTTTGATCACCGCGGTCAGATCGTTGCCGTCGACCAGAAAGAACATCATCAGTTCTACCCGCAATCTGGCTGGGTGGAACACGATCCGATGGAAATCTGGATCCGGACACAGGAAGTTATTCTGAATACCCTGCAGAAATCCGGAATTCATCCATCAGAGATCGCGGCTGTCGGCATCACCAATCAGCGTGAAACCACGGTGATCTGGGACAGAACCACGGGGCAGCCTCTCCATCCAGCCATCGTCTGGCAGGATACACGGACGGATGAGATATGCCGTGATCTGGCTAAGAGCGGCGGTCAGGACCGCCTGCGCGATAAAACCGGCCTTCCGCTGGCAACCTATTTCTCCGGCCCCAAGATAAAGTGGCTGATGGAGCATGAACCAAAAGTGTCACAGGCTATAGAGAATGGTACGGCGCTGGCCGGAACCATAGATAGCTGGTTGGTATGGAATCTGACCGGTGGAAAGAATGGCGGATTGCACATTACGGATGGCAGCAACGCTTCTCGCACTCTCTTGATGAACCTGAAGGACAGACAGTGGGATGGTTCACTTTTAGATTTACTGGGTATACCTCGTCATATTTTGCCGGATATCCGGTTGTCATCACAGTTATACGGTGAAGCCCACGGAATTCTGGAAGGCGTTCCCATTGCCGCCATTCTGGGAGACCAGCAGGCTGCCCTGTTCGGGCAAACCTGTTTTAATCCGGGCGAAGCCAAGAACACCTATGGCACCGGCTGTTTCATGCTGCTCAATACTGGGAACACACCTGTTCCCAGTCGAAACGGCTTGTTGACAACCTTTGGCTACCAACTCGAAGGCCAGCCTGCGGTTTATTGCCTGGAAGGATCGATCGCCATCTCCGGAGCGCTTGTGCAATGGCTACGGGATAATCTGGGGATCATTCAAAAATCCGGTGATATTGAGGATTTGGCTTCCAGCGTGGAAGATAATGGCGGAATTTATATTGTTCCCGCCTTCTCCGGCCTTTTCGCTCCGTATTGGCGCAGCGATGCCCGCGGCGTGATCGTCGGGCTTACCCGGTTCATCCATAAAGGGCATATCGCTCGTGCCACCCTTGAAGCCACTGCCTTTCAAACCCGTGAGGTTTTGGATGCCATGAAATCCGATTCGGACATTGATCTGCAAAGCCTTAGGGTGGATGGCGGCATGGTTGTGAATGACCTGTTGATGCAGTTCCAGGCAGATATCTTGAATGTGCCGGTCACCCGCCCAAAAGTTGCAGAAACGACCTCTCTTGGCGCAGCCTACGCCGCCGGTCTGGCGGTTGGTTTCTGGAAATCCCTGGATGAACTTCGTTCCAACTGGGCTGTGGACAAAACCTGGATTCCCGCCATGGAATCCGCCCGACGTGACCGCCTGTATTCCGGCTGGAAGAAAGCCGTAACCCGCTCATTTGATTGGATAAATTCATGAGATGAAAATAAAACCCACCGCCCTCATCATCGGCGCCGGTTTTACCGGCTGCGCCCTGGCATACGATCTGACCTTGCGGGGTTTTTCCGTAACGGTTGTCGACCGGGGAGAAATCTGTTCCGGCACATCCGGCCGTACGCACGGCGTTTTGCATTCCGGAGCCCGTTATTGTGTGAATGATCCGGAAGCCGCCCGTGAATGTATCGATGAAAACATCATTCTCCGGAAGATCGCCAGACAATGTATCGAATTCAACAGGGGAATATACCTGGCCATTTTAGAGGAAGAACTGGCTTACAAAGAGGATTTCAAAGCCGGAGCCGAGAAATGCCACGTTCCTGCCCGTTGGATGGACCCTGAGGAGATCCTTTCCCTTGAACCGAAAATCAATCCGAAAGTGCTGGGAGGTTTCGAAGTTCCGGAAGGTTCTTTTGATCCTCTACGCCTCGGATTGGCTTTTGCCGCCAGTGCTAGAAATCGCGGCGCGGTTTTCCTTCCCTATCATCAGGTTGAAGCGGTCCGTGTTGGTGGATCAGGTCAGGTTGATCAGGTGACTGTGCTGAACCGTCATTCCAATCAGCCTGTCCAACTCCAGGCGGATATTACGATCAACGCGGCTGGCGCATGGGCCGGGAAAATTTGTTCACTTGCCGGTGTCAGTGTTCCGGTTGTTCCTTCACCCGGTGTAATGGTTGCTTTCGAGAAACGTATGAGCGATCTGGTCCTCAGCCGGCTTTCCCTTCCCGGAGACGGCGACATCATCATTCCGCAACGCCGCATGTCCGTGATTGGCACCACCTCGTTCGAAGTTCAGGATGCCGATTACATCCCTGTGGACCCTGATCAGGTGGATGCCATGGTCAAACGCGCGGTGGAGATTATGCCGGCGATTAAAAATGTAAACATCCGGGCATCCTATATGTCAGCCCGTCCTTTGATCCAGACCGGTTCAGATGTGCGCAGTCTCTCCCGGACGTTCAAATGCTACGATCATGAGGCTGATCAAGGTCTGCGCGGTTTTGTGACCATCACCGGCGGTAAAGCCACCACATGCCGTGTCATGGCGGAAAAAACCGCCGACCTGATTTGCCAGAAAATGAGCATGACCGTTCCCTGCCAGACCGGTGAAATGGAACTTGACTCCTATAGAACCTTTTATCATCAACAGGCCGCCCAATGACAACATTATGGAATATCACCGTTCGTATTCGCCGCCAACGGCAAGATGAAGATCGACCCCGCTGGCAGGATTTCTCCCTTGAAGTCGACCCCGATGAGACTGTGCTGGATGCCGTCGAAAAGATCTGGGCATTCAAAGACAGAACATTGACCTTCCGGCATGCCTGCCATCACTCAACCTGCGGAGCCTGTGGAATGCGGGTTAACGGCGTTGAAAAGCTGACCTGTATCACACCTGTTCGATCCGTTACCCACAACAACGGGATTTTGAAGATCGAACCGTTACGCAACTTTCCTGTCGTATCCGACCTGGTCGTGGATGTCGCGCATTTCTTCGAGGAACTGGAAGAAATGCACACACCCCAGGTGGTCACCAACCGTCAGGGAAGGTTAGACTATGAAAAAACCGGGGACGAGGAAGAAGACTATGTCCGCCTGGTGGATTGTATTGAATGCGGTCTATGCGTCTCTGCCTGCCCGGTAGCCTTGACCGACGCGGCTTACGTGGGACCGGCATCGCTGGCAGGTCTGCAGCAATCGCTGGCGGCTCAAGTCAACTCTGTAGATGCGAGTCTGGCCGATAACCAGAATGGAGCATGGCGCTGTCACAGTGCCTATGAATGCTCGGAAGTCTGCCCGTCTCACGTGGAACCCGGCTACCGCATTATGGATTTACGGAAAAAGATCATGCAAAAAAGCTTCCGCCAGTGGTTTGGAGGCAGGGAGAAGACTCAATGAAAGACGCACCTTCGGCAAAGAAACTGCTTTACTGGTTCGATCCACGTTATCGTGGTATGGCTTCCTGGGGTTTCATCCTGAACCGCATTACCGGACTGGGTTTATTACTATACCTCGTCCTTCATCTGATTGTCCTCAGTCAACTGACGCAGGGCGCCCAGGCCTATGATAGTTTTGTGACGTTGATGAAAAGCCCCATTTTTATTACCGGAGAGCTGCTGGTCATCGCTGCCGGTATCATCCACGGGTTGAATGGTATCCGTATCGGAATGAACAGTTTCGGCATCGCAGTGCGTTATCAATTCATCATGCTGGTCATTGTCGCCCTGGCTTCCGGGGTCGGGATAATCTTTTTTGCCAGCCGCATGCTTGGAGGTGCCTGATCCATGAAATCTCTGTCTCGTGAAACCAATCAGGAAAACGCGCTTCTCTGGTTTATAAAAATTCTTGCCGGAGGTCTGGTACTTTTTATTTTGGTCGTGCATTTTATAGCCAATCATCTTCTCGCTCCCGGTGGGCTTTTAACGTTTAAGGATGTAGTTGCCTATTACCAGAATCCGTGGATACTGGTTATGGAAGGCAGTTTTCTGGTCTTTGTGCTGGTTCACGCTCTTCTCGGATTTCGCAGCATACTGCTGGATTTGAATCCCAAACCAGGATTTGTCAGGATCATGGATATCGGTCTGATCACACTGGGAAGCGCCGGGGTGATATATGGAATCTGGTTGTTGATCACCGTCAGTTCCATGCCCATTCTTCCTTGACATAATAAACCGCCGTACGATAGAATTATGGGTCTTCTTTTCCAGCATTGGCTGGAGAAAGCAGCTGTAGATGAGCTCTGAAACCGGTAAAGAATCGAAAATAGTCCCGATGCAGCCACCTGCGCAGATGAAGAATTTATCAGCCGAGACGGTAGATGCCGGGATTGTTCAGATGCATCAAAGCGGTGCTTCAAAGGTTCAAGCGGATTCAGTGGAGGCCTTAGATAGTTTTCTGGGTGAAGTCCATTCACAAAATGTAACCCTACATCGCGGGGTGACAGCTTACATCAAGACAGATCAGATCACCGCTGATCAGGGATTTTCCGGGGTGATCTCCACCAATGATGCTGTGATCAACGGGACAGTGGGAGTGACAGCTGCACAATCTGTTCGTATGCAGGGGTCGCGTTCAGGTGTGATCCTTGCCCGTGAAGTGCACGGCGCAAAAGTGCACACAGTTTTTCTCATCGCAAATCGGATGGATGCCCCGGTTGAAACCGTGGTCGAACCCAGAAGTATCGCCCTGTTCGGCGCGGCTGCCGGCCTGACCTTTGGAATGGTATACGGCATTATTCGCTGGCTGCGATCAAGAAGTTAACAACGGCGAAAGCCGAATCTATCAATAGAGCGAAGGTAACCTCAAATAAGAGGTGAGAGGCGCTCGAAGGAAAACAAGATGGAAAAAGCAATTCTTAATGCGACCCTGCGCACTGTCAAAGGGAAAAAAGTGGGAGCGCTGCGTCGTGAGGGCAAGCTGCCTGCTGTGTTGTATGGTCATCATTTCGATGCCACACCGATCACACTGAATCTTCGCGAAGCCTCACGAATTTTGCATGGTCTGACCGCTTCAAGCCTGGTTTACATCAACCTTGAAGGTAAAGAGCATGCCGCACTGGTGCGTGAAAAACAACGTGACTACCTGCGTAATATCATGAAACACGTGGATTTCCAGATCGTGTCTCTGACCGAAAAGATCCGTGCGGATGTTCCCATTGTTCTGGAAGGTGTCTCTCCCGCTGTGAAGGATTACAACGGCGTGATCATTTCAGAAATGGACACCATTGAAGTCGAAGCTCTGCCTCAGGATCTGCCTGAGAAGATCATTCTGGATATCTCCAAACTTGCCAAAATCGGCGACCATCTTCTCGTTAAAGATATCCTGGTGTCAGATAATGTTCACATCCATGCCAACCCGGATGATGTCATTGTCATTGTCACCACGACCAAGGAGGAAGAAGTCGCTCCCACCGCTGAAGGTGAAACGGTTGCGGCTGAACCCGAGATCATTGAAAAAGGCAAGAAGGAAGAAGAAGAAGCTGGAGCCGAGTAACCTGCATCCAGACGAATTTACTCCTGCCCGTTGGTTCGGGCAGGAGTTTTTATTTCATCAAATGTAATCTTTGCAGCAAATCATGCACCAATTGGGCGGTAATGCCCCACAACAATTCATTATCATACCGCCGGTAATAGATCACATTGTGCCGCGGTATGCCATCCATAATATATGTCCGTTTTTCCCAGTTGGATGGATCGGCCAACCAGTCAACCGGGAGGGTGAAAATTCGTGAAACCTCAACCGGATTGGGGGTAAATCGAGGTTTTCTTTCCATCCAGCCGATAACCGGTGTAATCCACCAGCCGGAATTGGAAAACATATCTTTTGAGCGGCCGAGAATTTCCACTTCATCGGGTTCAATGCCGATTTCTTCACCGGCTTCCCGGAGAGCCGCCATTTCTATGCTGCCATCATGGGGTTCCACCGCTCCACCGGGGAATGAAACCTGTCCTTTGTGATCCAGAACATGGTCAGTCCGACGGGTGAACAACAGTTCTTCCCCATGTTCTCCCGGAAGAAAAGCCGCCAGAACAGCCGCCCTTTTCCAATTGCCTTCCGGGATTTCTCGCTCAGGTTCAGGATTTTCTAGAAATTCACGAATGATAGATTTGTTCATCCAGTCACTGTCTTGAGATAAAGATCATCCTTCGGGTAAGAGACAACCGCAATAGGCGCAGGCTGCCTGGCCGTTATCCGCCCAGTCAACTGTCTGCGGGTGAACGGGCGCTCCACAGGAAGGACATTTTACGGGAAGTCTTTGACGAGAATTGGTTCGACTTTCAGTCCCTTGAACGAAAGACCTGTCCACCTCTGCCTCCGGGGAATTGCCCTTTATCCAATCCGAGACACTTTGCGCTTCCGCTTTCAATCCTTTACTGTTGAAGAGGTCGATCGTCCGCCAGGCATACCGCCCGAGGTCACGCTGCCTGCCCTGGGAACGGAGCATCTCCATCCCTTTGAATATTTGCCGCATACCGGCCTCTCTGGCGCCATTGAGCACGCTTGCCTGTCCGGCTTTGATCATCCAATTGCCGGCGCGCGGCTTTCCACGGATCACTGCGCGTTCGGCCAGCCGGCTGTAACGTTCGGCGGCTGTGTTATAGTCTTCCGCTTCAAAAGCCTGATTGGCTTCTCCCAGGATTCTTTGCAGCATTGGATTCAGAAATTCGAGAAAACGAACGGGTGAGCGAAAAGGAAGTCCTCGGCGAAACATCAATTCCTCCTGTGGTTTAGAAGTCAGAATCGGCTTCCCAGTCTTCCTCTGACAGGGAAGCCTGGTCGGTCAATGAACGGTCGATGATCACCGGCCGTGAGAAGATCAGATAACCGGTATGGGCGATCATTCTATCTGTCGGTCGTAATTTATCCGGTTCGGGTTTGTAAAACCGGAGCATGATCTCCAACACCTCCGTAAAAGCGAAATCTTCCTGACGAAGTGCGATCAGAAGCTTCGATACCTGGTTCGTTGTCGGCAAAATGCTACCAAAGAAACCGCCCGGTTTAAGCGCTTTCCTGACCTGGCGTACATAATCATAGGAATTGGCCACATCCAGAAAAAGAGCGTCCACGCCGGTTTCATCAAAACCATCACCGATGTCTCTAATCTTAAAATCCACACGGTCCGCCAGACCAAAGCGCTCCAGATTCTTCCTGGCGACCTCCTGCATTTCAGAGCGGGCTTCATAACTGATTACTTTTCCGGTTGATCCCACGGCATAAGCCAGGGCAGTGGTCAGCGCGCCTGAACCTGTGCCGGCTTCGATCACGTGCTGTCCGGGGCCGATTCCCAGTGCCACCAGGATGTATCCGATCTCTTTGGGGTACATGATCTGTGTGCGGCGGGGTACAGACCGCAGCAAATCATTGAAAGCCGGTTGCAGCAAAAAGAACGGGCTTCCAGTATGAGAATGCACCTGACTGCCCCAGGCTTTGCCGATCAATTCATTGTGGTAAACAATTCCCCGGTGGGTGTGCAGTTCTCCATCAGCTTTTAAAAGGATGATGAAATGTTTATGGCTCAGACCGACCAGCTCCGCCAGGTCACCTTCCTGTGCGTGCGTTCCGTGTAAATTCCAAGTCAAGAGATACTCCTATTCTGACAGCAACCGAGTAAAATTATGATTAAAACATTAAACAACTCGAAGGTCACTGATGAATTATATCCAACCCGCGAATAGAATCGCCGGATTCAAACCCTATTTTTTTGCCGCTCTTAACCAGAAGATCAATGAATTGAAAAAGAAGGGCATATCCATTATCCGCCTGGATATGGGTTCTCCCGATCTTCCTCCAACAGATGAAATCATCGATGTCATGGTCAAAAATGCGCGAGATCCGCATCAGCATGGATATTCAGCGATCGGCGGGACTCCGCAATTCAGGCAGGCCTGCGCCGATTATTATTTGAAACGCTTCGGCGTGAAACTTGACCCTGCCAGAGAAGTTCTTGCCCTGGTCGGATCAAAAGAAGGTGTCTTCAATCTCAGTCAGGTGATCCTTAATCCCGGTGATATTTCACTGGTTCCGGATCCCTGCTATCCTGCTTACCGTGAAGGCGGCCGGATTGCCGGTGCCGAACTCTACGAAATGCCCCTTTTACCGGAAAATGGCTTCCTGCCGGACCTGAATGCCATACCGGATGCCGTCCTGGAGAAAGCCAAAATCCTCTGGCTGAATTACCCCAACAATCCAACCGGCGCGGTAGCCCCGCTATCCTTCTTCGAAAAAGCGGTCCGATTTGCCCATGAACATAAAATCCTGATTGCCCATGACGCGCCGTATGTGGATATCTGCTTCGGCGGGTATGTGGCACCTTCAATACTTCAAGTGGACGGCAGCCGGGAAGTGGCGGTTGAATTTAATTCCTTATCCAAGACATACAACATGGCCGGCTGGCGGATTGGCATGATGGTGGGGAACGCGGATGTCGTGGGATATCTCAATACGTATAAAAGCCAGATGGATAGTTCACAATTCAATCCGTTGCTGGCAGCCGGGATTCATGCCCTTACCTCTGATCAGGAATGGATTCAGGAGCGCAATGATATTTATCTGGAACGGCGGGATATCGTGGTTAAGGGTTTGCAGGCCAGCGGATTCACCGTCGAAGCCCCCAGCGCAGCCATCTATGTTTGGGCACGCCTTCCCCGGAATATCACAGATTCGACCGCGTTCTGCGACCGGCTTCTCGAAGAAACCGGCGTCAGCCTTACCCCGGGTGTGGTCTACGGGAAACATGGAGAAGGCTTCATACGCATCTCTCTGGGAACCGCCACGGTGGATGTTAAAAATGCGCTTGATCGTATTCAGGCGTGGATGAAAAAAGCTTGAAACATGTCAAAACGACAACCTGAACCAACCCGGCCGCCGCGTCAGCGGGCATTCCTGGTTGCTGTGGAGATCAAGGGGAAACCCGGTATCCTTTCGCTGGAAGATTCGCTGGATGAACTGGCCTTGCTGGCCGATACGGCCGGTCTAGATGTTGTCGGGCAGACCTACCAGAAGATCGAACACATTCATCCGGGAACCTTTATAGGTTCGGGGAAGATCGCGGAAATAGTCGCGCTGGTGGAAGAATTTTTAGCCGATGTGGTTATTTTCGATAATGAGTTGTCGCCCACCCACCAGCGTGAACTGGAAGAGAAGCTAGGCAGCAAAGTGCAGCTTCTGGATAGAACGGCGTTGATCCTCGATATTTTCGCGCAGCATGCCCAAACCCGCGAAGGCAGCCTGCAAGTGGAACTGGCCCAGTATGAATACCGGTTGCCTCGTTTAACTCGCGCATGGACACACCTCGCAAGACAGGCCGGCGGTGGTGGAGGCCGCACCGGTAGTGTGGGTGGTGTAGGGTTGCGCGGTCCCGGTGAGACCCAGTTGGAAGTCGACCGCCGAGAGATCAATAAGCGGATATCTCACCTGAAAGGTGAACTTGAAAAGGTACGCGCGCACCGTCTACGTTACCGGGCGCAGCGCAAGCGTTCGCAAATTCCCATTGTGGCACTGGTCGGTTACACCAACGCCGGAAAATCCACGCTGCTCAACCGGCTTTCCCATAGCGAGGTGTACGTGGCCGACCAGCTTTTTGCCACTCTTGATCCCACCACCCGGCGGATCAATTTGCCGGGCGGGCATCTTGCCCTGTTGACCGATACGGTCGGTTTCATTCAAAAGCTGCCGACCCAGTTGGTGGCCGCTTTCCGTGCCACGTTGGAGGAAATTTCAGAGGCTGATCTGTTAATCCATGTAGTCGATATCACCCACCCCAATGCTCTGGCACAATGGGAATCAGTGCAACAGACATTGAAAGATATCAAAGCGGATCATATTCCCGTAGTGACAGTGTTCAATAAGATGGATCGACTGGAAGACCGGGCGTACGGTGAAGAGTCCGTGAAATCGCTTCCCAACTCCGCTCTGATCTCCGCCCGCAACGGGGAAGGTCTGCCCGACCTGATCGATCTGGTCGAGAAGATCCTCTTTGAACGCTTCGAACCGGTCATCGTCCGGCTTCCTTACCAGCAAGGCCATTTCATCTCTCTATTTCATGAAATGGGACAGGTCGAACGCTTTGAACAGGATCGCAGCGGGGTGATCATTCACGGACATCTACCGGGGAGGCTGTTGGCACAATTTCAGCCCTTTCTGTTCAATCCGCTGACTGAGAAGGTTGTGGATACAACCGAAGAAGAAGAATTGCCAGGTGATCCGCCAAATTAAACCAAAACCGGACTGCTTGCGCAGTCCGGTGGCTTATTATCAGCCAGGTATTACTTTGTTTTTTCTTCTTTGGAAACTGAAATAACCTCGCGGCCCTTATAATGCCCGCATTTCGGGCAAACCGTATGAGGAAGACGCATTTCGCCACAGTTACTGCACTGGGTGAGGTTGAGGTTATCGAGGGCGTCCTGTGATCGGCGGCGATCACGACGACCTTTGGAGAGTTTCCGCTTTGGAAGTGGACCCATTTTCTTGCTCCTGCTTGATCAAGTCAATATCGTCAAAAAATAACTGGTGGATTATACCTGCTGAGAGGCGGTTGTGTCAAGGAAAGCTCCACTTCTCAGTTATAGAATTGCCACGCGTAGCCGAAATTCACCGTTTTCTCTTCTCCGGGCAATACATCCACGGAGGTCGAGAAGCCTTCCTCATCCCTGGAGGGGAATGTTGGACTGCCCGGGATCAGAATTTTGTCATTGCCATCTGTTAGGTTATTGTAGGAAACGCAATACATGCCTGCGGATAGATCATCAAAACGATAGCCACCATCCTTGCCGGTGATCGTCGTTTTCAAATCGGTGGAAGGGCAATTTCCCTTTCCGAGATGAATAGTGACGCCTGACCAACCAGATTCAAACTCATCGATTTCCTGGTTAGGTCCAAACTCACCTTCCGCCGAACCCCATTGAACGCAGCCTTCACCTAAAACGACAGGCTGCCCCGCTTCACCACCGGTGAATTTGCAGATCTCATGCCACAGTATCCCCCGGATCGAACCTGAACGGGTTACTGTGCTCTCTACAGAGGCGGGAGTATGCGTCAGAAGCGGTTTTGTGGATTGCGGCCCTATAGTCGAAGCAGAATTGCCGGATATGGTACAGGAAATGGCAGTCATCCAGGCAGTAAGCATGACAATCCAAAATGAACCTTTCATCTTCCCTCCTGGAACTTGATACTTATGCGCCTGTTCGGGGTGGATTGTGAAGATATTACTGCTGGCAACCTTCTATATACTGTAGCACAGATAACTGTCACCAGATTATCTGCTTACTCTTTTATTTTCAGTCTTGAAAACCATTGCCTCTGAATATCCCTGTCAATGAATTATCAGGATTCTCTCAGGCGAACCTTCCGGTACCAGTACCCTTCCCGAAAAACGGTCTCCTCTGGGTGAATTTTCACCTCATGGGAAAAGATCGGGCCATTCGTGACAACCGTATGATACTCTCCCAGTTCACCCGCCGGATCGATACCGGCCTTCTCCATGCCGGTGATCGTCCATTTCGTAATGAATTGCCCAAGAAACTGCCGGTCCAGCATTTTCTCATTGACCACAATCACCTGCGCTGTGAAACCCAGGTCAATGAATTCTTCCAGCAACCCCCGTCGGTCTTGCTTCCAGAGAGGATGAACGGGTGTTATTCCCTCGGAGATGCATACTCGCAGAACCCAGTCCCGGTGTTCGTCAAGATCGATATCTCCGAACACACCCACATCGATGCCGGCCTGTTTGATCTCCCGGAGAGCTGAAATAAATTCCTCTTCGTATTGCTGCCAGGATGCGTGCCGAAAGACAGTGTTCATACTCAGGCATTCAGCCTGTTCTTCGATCAACTGACGCGGTAATCCGTGTGAATGTGTGGTCAGGCCATCTTCAGAGAGCATGGTGAGCAGCGTACAAGGTCTGCCGCCCTGTTGAATCGCCCTGTACAATGCCAGACAGGAATCTTTGCCGCCGCTCCACGAACAGAAGAATGGACGGTCTTTAAGCATTTCCAACCGGGCATCTGTCACTGGTTTTCCCTCTCAAGATATCATCTCTCGCTCAATGCAGGTGGATGGTTTTTTGAATGACGGCACTGGCGTTACCAATGATCGGATCACCATGGCTGAATAATGCGTATTCGATCGGGTAATCCAGCAATCTGGCAGCATCAACTTTGACCTGCTCCGTGTCTACATTGAAGCGCTCAGGTATGCCAACTACCAGACCACGTTTTGGATGATTGCGAATGACATCTCCGAAGAACATGATCTTCTTATCAGGCTGATACAAAGCCATGCTTCCCGGCGTGTGACCGGGTACGTTGATCACCTTAAGCCCGCCCAGGATTTGAATATTCTCCTCATCATGGCAGGTGATATCAACCCTTGACACAACACAGTCAAACTGTTTCATGACTCTTTGTTCCTGAATCATCATGTCATGATAGGGCCCTGAAATCACTTTTTCTTGAAGAATAAAAGGAATATCTCCACTGTGGGCAGCCACCTGCGCTCCGGAAGATTTAACCAATTCTGCTGTTCCACCAATATGATCACAGTGGCAATGAGTCAGGTAGATGGTTCGCAGTTTATTGACCGGGTGCCCATTGGATTCAAGTATGCTTATGAGTTGATTGGTTCGTTTAAATATGCCAGTATCGATCAGGCAATATCCGTCCTGCTTATCGATAACAAAAACTGCAGCTTCACCAATACCGCTGATCATATAAAGGCTATCAAGGATTTTTTTCATGTCTATCTCATGGATAATTTTATCAGTCAAACCTGGTTCATGGGTTTTCAACAATCCGAACCAGTGGCGGGAACTAAAATTTAATAATGGTTGGAGTAGAATTACGGTCTTGTCGAATTAACCAGTGGATAGAACCTTGGACTTACAGTGAAAATTAACAACACCACTTCATCTTTCGACCTGAAAAAGGCCGTTTCCAACAATCGTCTGCAAGGCCTGTGGCGCCTTATGACCGGTTACCGGTTGACTTACCTGATTGCCACTCTGGGTCAGGGATTTGCCGCCCTGGCTAAGACGGCTACATACTTTTTGTTGCGGTACTTTGTGGATACCTATCTATCCGGTTCCAGCCCGGTAGCCCTGCCTGTACTGGCAGCCGGTTTTCTGGGACTGGCTGCTTTGGAAGGTGGATTTACCTTCCTGTCTGGCTCTTTTGCCGCGCGGACTGCGGAAGGAATCACCCGCCGGCTACGAAATTACCTCTTCGATCACATCCAGCACCTGACCTTCACCTACCACGATAGCATGCAGACCGGTGAATTGATCCAACGCTCCACTTCAGATGTTGATGCTCTGCGTCGTTTCTTTGCCGATCAGGCCATCAGTGTGGGACGTATTATTCTGCTTTTTGTGGTGAACTTCATCGCCTTATTGAACCTCAATGCTTCCCTTGCCTGGAAATCGGTGATTGTCATCCCGATCATCGTAGTTATTTCGATCATCTTCTTCCAGTTCATATCCAAGGCCTACGAAGCCTATCAGGAGCAGGAAGCCGTCCTCTCCACCACTCTGCAGGAAAACCTGACAGGTGTGCGCGTCGTCAAAGCTTTTGCCCGGCAGGATTTTGAAAAACAAAAGTTCGAAACGCATAATCTAGAAAAATTCATCCGGGGAAAACGCCTGCTGCTTCTGAACTCCTATTTCTGGCCGGTTACTGATGTGATCTGCACAGCACAGATTTTATTCGGATACTACACCGGCGCGACCATGACGATTAATGGCGAGATTAGCCTGGGAACTTATTTGGCGTACTGCGGACTCATTGTGTGGATCATTTTCCCCATGCGCAATCTAGGACGTTTGATCGTCCAGATGTCCACCGGGCTCGTTTCCTATGGCCGTGTGATGGAGATCATAAAGCAGGAAAGAGAACCCCTGGATGATGGAATCGTGCCGGTGGAGACATCTGCTCATGGAGACCTGCAATTTGAAGATGTGGGCTTTGTTTACAGCGATGGCACGGCCGCTCTCGAAAACATCAGTTTAAACGTCAAATCCGGTCAGGTAATCGCGCTTCTGGGTTCCACCGGTTCCGGAAAGACAACTCTGGTCAATCTGCTGCCGCGCTTCTATGAATACACCGGCGGGCATATCTATCTAGACCGGCAGGAATTGAACACGCTTTCACGGCGCTGGCTGCGCAGCCAGATCGGGATTGTGGAACAGGAGCCTTTCTTATTCAGTCGTTCCATTGAGGAAAATATCTGCTACGGGGTGGATCGTTCCATTACGCAGGATGAGATCGAAGCTGCTGCCCGGGCAGCAGCCATTCATGATGTCATCCTTACCTTCCCGGAAGGGTATAAGACCATTGTCGGTGAGAAAGGCGTCACCTTATCCGGTGGACAGAAACAGCGTATTGCAATCGCCCGCACATTATTGAAAAATCCACGCATATTGATCCTGGATGATTCCACATCTTCTGTGGATACGGAAACCGAAGTGGAAATCCGAACTGCATTGCAGGCTTTGATGAAGAATCGCACGACTTTTATTATTGCGCATCGCATCCAGAGTATCCAATCGGCAGATCTGATCCTCGTGATGGACAGAGGACGAATCATTCAGCGGGGCAAACACACCGGTTTACTAAGGCAGCCGGGGATGTACCGCCAGATTTTCGACATTCAAACGCGGATTGAAGAAGAATTACAAAGTGAGATAGCCAGTGTCAGAGATTGAAGTTTTTGAAGAAGAGGATTTTGAAACCCGCTTCAGCGGGAAGACCTTCCACCGCATCCTGGATCTGATCCGACCGCATTGGAAATGGGTGACCGGATTCCTGATCACCATTCTGCTGGTTTCGAGCCTGGACGCTTTCTTCACCTATCTGGGAAAGCAGATCATCGATACGGGGATCGTGAAAAAAGATAGTCAGGCACTGGTTAACCTTTTTTATCTGTATGGCGGATTAACTCTTTTTCAGGCTTTGATGGTCTTTTCTTTCATCTACCTGGCCGGAATTCTGGGAGAACGCGTTCGTTATGATCTGCGGCGCGCCATGTTCAATCACCTGCAGGATCTTTCGCTGTCATATTACAGCAAAACGCCGGTGGGTTGGATCATGTCACGCGTCACCTCCGATTCTGACCGGGTGGCAGATCTGGTCACCTGGGGATTGGTGGATACAACCTGGGCGGTGATGAACATTGTGTCCTCATTATTCTTCATGTTCATCATCAACTGGCAAATGGCTTTGATCGTTCTCGTACTCATCCCGATACTAGTCTTTGTAGCCATTCAATTCCGCAAACGGATTCTGCATTATTTCCGCAGGGTACGCAAGTTGAACTCGAAGATCACCGGAGCCTTTAACGAAACCATCACCGGTGTCAGGGTGATCAAATCACTGGGGCGTGAAAAAGAAAACTTGAGCGAATTCAGCCGGCTTTCAGGGGATATTTACCAGGCAAGTTATCGGGCAGCCTGGTTGAGCGCCCTCTTCCTGCCGACCGTTCAAATCATCTCCGCGGTGGCCGCGGCATCTGTTGTCTGGTATACCGGCGCCACATATATAAACGGCGGGTTAAGTATCGGCAGTATCCAAGCATTCATCTCTTATATCACCATGATGATGTGGCCGGTTCAAGACCTGGCACGGGTTTACGCTGAAATTCAACAATCCATCGCATCCGCGGAACGCATCTTCTCATTGGTGGATGCCGTGCCGGAAATCACAGACACGGCGCATGCTTTCGATCCCGGCAGGCTTTCCGGGGATATTCACTTCGATAACGTCACATTTAATTATGATGACGGCAATCCGGTGTTGAAAAACTTCTCGCTGACAGTCAAACGCGGTGAGACTATAGCTCTGGTCGGGCCCACTGGAGGCGGAAAAACCACGATTGTCAATCTACTCTGCCGGTTCTATGAACCCACCTCAGGTTCAATTAAAATCGGCTGCTGCGATTACCGCGATTATTCACTTTACGC
This sequence comes from Leptolinea sp., assembly GCA_012798535.1. Classification (GTDB taxonomy): domain Bacteria; phylum Chloroflexota; class Anaerolineae; order Anaerolineales; family Anaerolineaceae; genus Leptolinea. The sequence goes on along the minus strand of JAAZMZ010000009.1, from coordinate 145,453 downwards.
CATTCAATCGCGTATCGGCGTGGTCTTGCAAACTCCTCACCTGTTTTCGGGAACGATAGAAGAGAACATCCGTTATGGCAAACTGGATGCCACCCATGATGAAATTGAGACAGCCGCCAGGCTGGCGGGTGCTTCTGATTTCATCGAAAAACTCCCCCATGCCTATGACGAGTCTGTCGGCGAAGGCGGCGGGATGCTATCTGTCGGACAAAAACAGTTGATCAGCCTGGCGCGGGCGATTCTCGCGCAGCCGGAGATCTTTGTAATGGATGAAGCCACCAGTTCGGTTGATACACTTACCGAGGCACAAATCCAAAAAGGGATGGAAGCCATGATGAAAGGACGCACCAGCTTCATCATTGCGCACCGCCTATCAACCATAAAACAGGCAGACCGCATTCTGGTGATCGAAAATGGCAGGATTGTTGAAAATGGCACCCACACCGACCTCTTGCGAAAAGGCGGAAAGTACTTCAAACTGTACACCCGGCAGTTTCGTGTTCAGAAGAGTGAGTCGTACAATCCTCTTGTGGGCATAAATTGACCCTTTTGATATTTTTGGATAAATTCTATAAAATTATGAATGGAAGGATCTATTGATATTGGTTTCTCAATTATCGTCGGTTTACTAGAGTAGATCATGTCTACTGTATCGAAAAAGCATACCCCATCAAAAAGCAAGAATGAATATCCAGATACTGGTCTGGATATTCAAAGATTGGCTGATCTCATTCTTGATAAAGAGAACAACAGCAGTCTGCTAAAGTTGCTCGATACGCTGCCGCTGGGAATTGTGATCCAGGATATCGATGGAGACTTCATATACTCCAATAAAGTTGCCGCAGCATTGCATGGATACACCTCTCAAGAGTTTGTTCAAAGCAAAATTCGTCGGGAACAGATCATAGCGGCCGGTGATCGCAAGAAGCTGGCCGTTGAGATATCAAATATCCAGACAACAAAATCAATCCGAAACATGAAGGTCGGTGGGATTAGAAAAGATGGCTCTCAATTCCATCTTGAGTTGAACGCTGGATTGATCAAAGATAAAACCGGGAAACCGGCCTATTGCCTGATCCTTACCAGAGATATCTCCGATCAGGAGGAGATGCGTCTCGCAGAAGCCAGTGAGCGTAAACTGGCTAACGCCTTGATCCATTCCGCGGAGTTATTGAGCAGTTCCCTGAATCTGGATGATGTCCTGGATCAAATTCTGGAATTGGCTAACCAGGTATTGGCGCATGATTCCACCAATATTATGCTGGTCGAAAATGAAACGGTCAGAGTCGTGCGAGCACGAGGGTATAAAACTGATGAAATTAGTCATTTTATAAATACATTTTCGACATCATTGAATGACTTTTCGACCATTGTTCAAATGAGGCAAACCGGTCTCCCAATAGTCATTCCGGATACTCGAAAATATCCGGGGTGGCATACCGCACCTGAATTTAACTGGCTGAAATCCTATATTGGTGTCCCACTGCGGGTCAAAGGGGAAGTTATTGGGGTGATCAACCTTGATAGCGGCACTCCAGGATTTTTTAAAGAAGATGATGCCAAACGCATGCAGGCTTTCGCTGACCTGGCTGCCACAGCCATCTCAAATGCCAATCTATTCCGTGCATTGGAAGATAAAGCCAGAGAATCGTCCGCTTTGTTCAAAGCGGCCACCGCCCTTTTGAGTTCCAGCACCGATTTCAACACACTCGCCAGACAGATCATCCAGACAGTTCACCAGGATTTCTCCACAGCGCATGTCGCCATTCTGATGATTGATGAGGCGAATAGAAGATTGATCCGGATTGCTCAGGCTGGTTATCCTTCGTATCCGGTATCCACTTTTTCCGATGAACAGGGATTGACTTCCGCAGCCATCAGAGAAAAAAAACCAGTTTACACTCCCGATGTCACTAAAGATCCCAGGTATGTTAAGAATTCGGATTTTACCAGATCGGAATTTGACATACCTTTTCTGGTTGATAAAGATGTAATCGGTGTTCTAAATCTTGAAAGTCCGGAAATCGATGGATTCAAAGAAGACGCACGGAAAGTACTGCTGACGTATGCAAAAAGAGCGGCCATTGCCATGGAAAATACCAGACTGATCGAACGTCTGCAGAAACGTGAGTTCGAGAACACGCTGGTCAACCGCCTTACCCGGATATCTCTACAAACCAGTGATTTGAAGGAAATATTAACCAACCAGGCAAACATTCTTTTAGAAACTCTGATGCCGGATGGGATTATGATTTGTCTGTCGCATGAAATCCTTAGAAAATACACCACCGGGTATGTTGTTACTGTAAATGAAGAGATTAACAAAACAATGACCGCCATAATAGCCGATCCCGGTCTAAGTCAGAGGCTGGGTGGTTTTTCGGATCTTATTGTCACAGATGATACGATCCATTCATCCATACCCGAATCACGGTCATATAATCCATTCAAAGCCTATCTGCTCCATCCGCTTTTTGCCGATGGAATTCATCTGGGATCGGCCACTCTGGGCTACTTCTCTCCACGTTCCTTCGCAAATCATGAAATTTCATTTTTCAGGCTGGTGATTGACCAGGTTGCTCTTGCCGTGGCGAAGAATCTATCCATTTTAAAAGCCAATCTTCGGGCAAAGGAAGCCGAAAACCTGCGGGAAGCCACCGCGGCTTTGACATCCACTCTGAATATTCAGGAAGTATTCGAACGCATCTTAAAAACCGCCGTGGAAGCCATTCCATCCGCTCAGAACGGATTGCTTTTCTTGCTCGATCCACATAAACAGGCGTTCAATGTCAGGGCGCAGTATGGGTTTACAGATCCCCGTATTTTTACCATTCGAATACGAAGCCATGAAGGTATGGCCGGAAAAGTAATCAATGAAAAGCAGGCATGCATTTTTAATAACGTTACGGCAGATAACCTGGCAAATTCCGCACGGCAGAAACTGGAAATCACCGGTCAGAAGAGTTGGATGGTCGCGCCTCTGATGCGGCAGAACTCAGTCTACGGTGTAATCGAATTATGCGCCGCAGAGGCGGATGTGTTTCTGGAAAGCGACCTGCATGTGTTGACCAGTTTCGCGGATACGGTTACCGTCGCCATCCAAAATGCCCAGTTACATTCTGAAGTTCAGCAAATAGCTATTACTGATATCTTAACCGGATTGTACAATCGCCGCGGCTTTGAAGAATTGGGTCAGCGGGAAATCCATCGTTCCCAGCGTACCAGCGCACCGTTATCCATATTGGTGATGGATGTCGACTTTCTGAAACAGATTAATGATGAATACGGCCATTCGGCGGGAGATAGTGTGATTAAAGAAGTTGCAGACTGCTGCAAGAAGACATTCCGGCAGATCGACCTTGTTTCACGCTATGGAGGCGATGAATTTGCCATTCTATTACCTGACACGCAAATCGATCACGCCAGAGAAGCCGCCGAAAGATTACGGCATTCCATTGAGAGCCTGTCTATCGAAATCAATAATAAAGAAATCAGCCTCTCCGCGTCCATAGGGCTGGCCAGTTATTCGAAGAAGATGCGGACTATCACCGAGTTGTTCAACCTGGCAGATAAAGCGTTGTATGAAGCCAAGAAAAACGGGCGAAACACGATAGCCTGTCGGGATGAGTAATTCTCCTGAATGGAACAATTCACCATTTTCTTTTTGTGAAGCAATGCGGCATTCAAATCAAAGAGTTACAGACGGACAAAACTCCCGTCTGTTCTTGATTATGCCTGTTCTTTAAATTGGATCAGTTTTCAGCCAGGACGATGACTTTATCCAGGTCACTGAATCTGATCTTTTCGCTCTTCGCCGGATTGACATGAACGCCATACCCTTTTCCCACATCATGTGAGAATTCATCCAGTTTGTAACCGATGGCGGTTTCACCCTTACGAGCGGCTGCTTCGACAACAGATGCAAAGCTGGCTTCCTTACCGGGGAGGATATAATGGTGAGCCGGTTTTAAATAGATTTCCGCTCCTTCCGGATCGAACAGGTCCGTGAATACGGCGTTCAAACCTTTGTTTTCCGAAACCTGCGCCATGATTAAGCTTACCAGCTTATCGCTTACGATAAAATCATCCGCACGGGTAACTTCAGCCAGATTGCGGTTACGAACGTCCTGCATTTCACTGACAATGGAGAAATCGAGCTGCATGATTTCAGCCATATTCCTCAAATGCAGTAAGGTCATCAGGGTTTTGGAATCCGCCTGTTGGGGAGGAAGCCGGTCGGAATCGCTCAATACGATGATGTGGTCATAAGCCGCCAGATTCAAATCATCCAATTGGGCGCGTGAAGTTGTGTCTCCCGAGAGAATCTTGATGGATTGATGCTTGATGTTGTGCTTCAATTCGCGAATTTGTTTTTCGGTAGCTTCATCCTCGTGAACGATCAGTACTTCTGATTTGTCTGGAACATACGCATCCAGTTCCTGGATAAGATTGCATCCGCGCCAGTTCCAGCCAAGGATCAGGGTTTCTTCCGGTGTATTTTCCAACTTCTGCGATCGGGAAAACACCGACTCGTCAAATTCCACGCCGGAGGTATTCAGAAAGATTCTGTCATCATCCTCGGCGATCACAATCAATTTATCCCCGGATTTCAGGACGGTATCCATGGGAGGATTCAAAACGGCTCCTCCACCCTCCGGCGCAATTCCCATAATCGCGTTCTTGTCAAACCGATTCAGGGTTTCTCTATAGGATTTCCCTTCAAGAGAAGGCTGATGGGTAAAGTAGATCTCGTCTCCACCAAAATCCAACAGTTCAGTATAAACAGTAGACAAACCGGATTGCCGGCAGGTCTGGGCTATGATACGCGAGATCAATCCACCAAGCTGGATCCATTCCACCTCTTCCTTGCCTACAATCTGAGCAATTTCATAATTCTTGGGATCACGCAATTCGGCCACGATATGATACGGTTCAGGGCGGCGATCAGGTAGATTCAGGATCGCCACCACGGTTTTTATGACCTCCGCATCCGGTGTCTCAGTTTCAGGAGACAGCACCAGAATGGATTTGCTGGTATTCAGCGATACGATCTGCAGGTCGGTCATATCAACAGGGTTCCCCGATCGACAGACGATGCGCGTCTTGCCGGTATCACCGACTTTGTCGCGGATCGCATCCTCCATATCCACTTTATCGCAATCCCCCATAATAACAATACACGAGTCGGGTTGATTGGAATTGGCTTCCACCAGTTCGGGTATGATGGTGAATACCTGATCAGACCATCCAAGGATGACTGTCTGATTCTTCTCGATCACCCGCGACCGGCCTTTGCGTAATTCATCCATTTTTCCTTCGATGCCGCTGGTCAGAATACCGATCAACGTGCTGATGACAAACACGCCGCCGATAGTGACAAAAAACATCGCTATGCGAAATCCCCAGCCTGTGTCACCTCCCATCGTCCCGGCATCCAGTGTACGCATCAGACTCAACCAGAACGCTTCAAAAAAGGAGATCTTTTCTCCATCACCTGGAGCGATCCCCAGGGATACAACGACAATTGCCACAATTGTTATGATGACGATGGAAAGTACTGCCAGTCCAAGGATCAACGAAATTGTTCCCCGGGACATGAAATTATCAAACCGATAGCGAATTTTTTCCATCCTTGAAGGCTCAGGCATAGGGTATCCTCCCATGTGATAATGAATAACGTATTTATTCTACATATTTAGATACATAAGTGTTGAAATATTTATTCACTTTTAACAACAATCGACCGGTCCGCATGATACAGACCGGTCGATTTTCATAGGGACCCTGGAAGGTTAATTCTTGAATTTGATGGCCACTTTCTTGGGCTCTTTCAACTTTACACTGGCTTTTGATCGACGAATGGATTTTGGCAAAGCGGGAAGCTTCTCCTGAGCCAGCGGCAGCAAGATGGGCACAGCCGCCATTAAACCGAGAAATACCAGCAGTCCAAAGAAAAGCGACCAGGAGCCTGATATCGGTACTTCGGGGATCAAACCTCCCGGGTTATAGGTCGCCGAAGCACCGGATTGGGACATTCCACCTGCCGCCGATTCCAGCGTAACCGTAAGTGAACGATTGATCCCATTCCGAAGTCCATAAGGAGAACGATATGTTAGCGAATATTCACTCTGCATAGATCTTCCAAACGAGGCATATAGAGCACTTAATTGTTCTCGGTTCGCCGCGTATCCATATAAACCACCAGATTTCTCGGCGAGATATTTCAGAGCACCTTCATCCAAGGCTTCCTGTGAATTGAGACCCTGACTTGCATCTCCAAAACCCACTGTTGAGATGGTCAATCCGCCCGTACCGATGGTGGATATCACCTGTTCGGCTGAAGATTTGCTGCGGTTATCCAGGCCATCGGTATACACAAGAATGGCTTTTCTTCCGGTTACTCCGTTCAACATATTGACACCGGAGATCAGCGCATCATACATGGCCGTATCACCACCGGGGGTTATCAAATCGATAGCCTGCAAAAGAGCAGATCTATCTTCTTTGATCACCTGATAAGTTTTTACCATCGTGTTGAACAAAATGATGCCGGCTTTATCACCATCCCGCATCTGGTTGATATACTCCTTGGCCACAGCTTTTGCCGAATCGATCTTACCCATCTTTTGCATGCTGCCAGAAACATCCATCACAAGCAAAGTGGTCAGTGGACCCACCGCACCGGCGCCTTCGACAAAGTTCGCCGGAACGACCTGATCGCCTTCCCGGATGACTAGGTCTTTGGCATTCACAGCTATCGGTTCTCCTTTGGCATTAACCGCCGAGACATATACGGTTACCAGCGGGAATTTTGAATTATCCACCTGGGTAATCTTGATGGTTACTCCAGAATTCTGGGGATAGCTGCTGGCAAGCGGGGTGAATCCCATTAAAAGACAGGTGATAATCACCAGGAAAAGTGTGACCTGCACACTGCGTATTCTTTTCATTTTGAGTTACCTCTTTTCGTGATACACCAGTTCGGTGTTGCCCATACGGATCACCTGCTGGTTGGCAAGACGGGTTTGTTCCACCCGTTTGTTATTTACAAACGTGCCGTTCATACTCATATCTTTCAAGTTGAAGTATGTGCCACCGCCCTGCAACATGGCATGCTGGGGTGCGATATCCGGGTCGGGTAACGCAATATCCGCCTTCAGCGAACTGCTTCCGATGATGGCTGATGGTCCGTTGGATTGCAGAAATTTATCCAGGATAAACTCAGTCCCTTTCAACTTTCCGGAAACCACCTCAAACCAGGCTTTGGAGAGTGTATAGACGATCAACGCGATACAACCACCAACCGCCATACCCATCATGACCAGGCCGGCAGCCTTACCCAGAAGAGGATCAGCCAGACTGTTGCGGGCAAATTCAAGCAGCAGTCCACCCAGGATACCGCCGGTGATACCGCCCAGTGCGCCCTTCCAGATCTGCGCGCCGCTTTTGAAGGCGGCTGCCGTACCGGTCAGCAGTCCAAACAATCCCCAGCCAAGAGGACGCGCCCAGGCGTATCCTCCAACTACTTGGAAGAAGCCTTCGGCGATGGGCAAACCGATAGCCCCGCCGATCAAGCCCAACCCACCGATGATGGCACCGGATACCAGAGCTTTTTGGATATTTCTGGCAGAGATACCTTCCACCGCTCCGATCATGAATCCAATCAGGAAACCGATGAAAGCACCGACGACCATGGCATTGAAATACAGATTTTCTGTAAACGACAATCCAATGAAATTGCTGGCCTGCCAGGCGAGCAAACCGCCAATTCCACCCAGCACAGCGTAATAGTATATTTTCATAAATCGGCTCATTTTTGCCTCATTTCATTTTTAATATTCTCCACAGGTATGAGATTCCGCCAGTGCACAATGGAACGTCTGCGGTGATGGAATAGTTCGTTGAATCCGAAATATTGCCGGGTATCCAGAGATCCATCCACCTGCTTCTGAAAAAAACCACCTGACGCGCTGAAAGGTTCAATCACTAGACCGACCTGCCAGAGTTCAGGGAAGAAATTTTCATGCAGCCAGCGATCCCATTCCGAGAAAAACACGCCCATCCGAGGATGCGTGTGGAACCATCCCAGGATTAATAGATCAGGATATTTTTCGGCCATGGTGGCATGCAGGTTCACCTGACTTTCATGTGTAAAGGTCAGAAAGGCACTGCCCTGCAGGGTGAACTCGGCCGGCAGGATGGTATTGATAACAATGAATGGTTTTTCGTCGTCTTTATTCAGATATACCTTCCCAACCAACCAACCACCGACTTCATTCTGTAAATTCGAACCGGCATGGGCGCATATTCGGATGAAGGCCCGCTGTGTGAGAAAAATCTGCACGGCAGGTCGGGCCCGGCCGTCCTCTTCCAATGGCCGCCAGGTTTGAGCGCGATAAAATGGGGCGCGATTATGTCTGAACTTCATTCCGTTGTCTACTCCGATTCGAATAGGAATCATCTGTGATTCAGGAAATTCAAGGATGAAAATGCCAGGCGGCTCTGACCACCAGAAGACCGCCTGGCCGGTAAAAAACTACCCCGCCGTGATGTCGGCAGTGACCATCAGGCGATCATCCGCTGGAACTCCGGCTCCGGCAAGCGTTTCAGATTCCTGGAGCTCGCGCCCTAGCGCTTTACTATCCAGACGATAGCTGATCGGCCGGCCGTCGGGGCCGGTGGTTGGTAGTTGCAGCGAGGTTGCCAGTTCCGGGATCAGATCTGAAACGGCCACATCATCCGGCACTTCGGCCGTACGGCTGCCGCCCGAGGGCAAAATAAAGGTAACGCTTTTATCAGACATAGTATCCTCCATTCGGTTTGTTTGTTCTCCATAACAAGGTGCACCTTGATATCGGTTATTTCAATTTCAGTTTCACTTTTGGTTTCTTGCTTGAATCCGCGGTTTTTACGGTCTTAATCTTCGATGGTTCAACCGTTTTTATCTTCGGTGGTTCAACCGTCTTTAGCTTTACCCTTTCAGGCCGCATGAGCTCGCGTTTATCCAGAGGGAATACATTGGGATGTACAGCCCGGTATGACCGGCACCATTTGGCTGCTTCCGCGTCCCAGGGGAAAGGCGGTTTGGTCGGATCATCATGGAAATTCTTGTACTGCAGCATTTCACCCAACATGATCACCAGGCGATCCAGCGAGCGGCTGGCTGCCCACCATGCAGCATCGATGCAGACACTGCCATTCAAATGGTTGATATTCGGATGCCAGATGGGAGTCAGCCAGTTCATACCTGGCCAGCGCTGCGGGTATTGCGCATGCAGGTAGATTTCAACCTGATGATGTTCACTGTATTTCGGGTTCCCTTTACCATCTATGCCTACAATGGATTTGCATTTGAAAGTGACAATGTACCGTTCCGGCGGCATACCTGGGAAGGTAGATTTGGCCTGCACTGAGATCAGATCACTGCGAGCATTCAACTCCTGGATAAGGTCAAAATCCGTGCGCAGACGGCGCATCCGCGGGCTTTGATCCAGCGGACCGCCGCCGGCAGTGATATCGGCCGTCAGGATCAGCCGGTCTCCATCCGGTACACTGGCATCTGTCAATGTCTCTGTCTCCAGAAGTTCCCGCCCGAGAGCCTTGCTGTCAAGACGGTAGCTCATCGGCCGCCCGTCAGGTCCCACAGTGGGTAATTGAAGCATGGATGTTAATTCGGTCAAAATATCTCCAACAGCGACATCCGCGGGTATATCCGCCCGGCGGGCTCCGCCATTTGGAAGTACTATCGTGATGGAACGGTCAGTCATACAATCCTCCGGGAATTGATTTAGAGCATAGCATGGTTATGGGGCACCTGGCAGGAACCGGTGATATCCCAACATTCTTTGTGATGCGCCGCGTGACAGATCGGGCAGATCACCACCCCTTTGGGATCTTTCAGATCAACCGGCTGCAGACAATATGGACAGCGCAGATCCTCTTTGCCGATCAATTTCACCGCCTTGGATGTCCGATGTCCCCGGCGTCTACGCGGCATAGGGGTTGGAATGGACAGAATATCTCCTGCCCGATGTTCGGGAACGCGGATTTGCAGTCGGGCGGAAGATTTACGGCGGCTTGAAGAAGCAGTGTGACCCCGGGGAATAAAGATGCGCAGTGGTGCTTTAAAAACATTTCGTACAGACGAAAACTGGTTGCGCATCTGTCTTTTCCAGCGACGAATACGGCTTCTTGGAAAGAGCTTTTTACGCAGACCATGCGGAATGATGGAAAACGAACGCTTTTTATGTGACTCACGCGAACTTTCACCGGCTGTGGCATGAACCACAACCGGGGAGGAATAGACCGGGATTTGCAGTGAATCTTCCACAGCGTCTAATCCGCTGTAATCCGCTTTCGGCTCCACAACAACCGCTTTTCTGCGCCAGGAGAAGACAGCCAGGAAAGCTGTCAGACAGGCAATGGATAGCCATGCTAGAAAGTCCGGCCGCACACGAATTGTGGAAACACCTGTAAGATCGACTCTCAGCCACTGCCTGCTTGCCAATCCGATCATGACCAGCGTGCCAGACGCCGCCATACAGGCCAGCAGCCAGCGGTTGAATGCGTGCCATCCAGTGTATATCCAGCGGGCCAGAAAACCGGCGGAAATCCCACAGAAAAGAGTAATTCCCAGTGGGATCAGTTCGCGCCAGGCAACGCTTCGTGAGATCAGAATGTATGCCAGCCCTGCGGTGACATCGATCGTCAGAAAGAACAGAACGGCCAACCGCAGGAAAAACCGTAGGATGGTGGTCCCTATATCCTGATGCACGGTGGTTGACATCACCGGAGATTCCATGCCCATTTCCATATCAATCCTTCCACAGTGTAACCCGTCCATGCGCCGGGTTAGAAGGCGGCTCTTCAGAAGCGGGCATCTCCCGTAACCGGATGGATTCACGCAGGGCAGTGGCCATCAGGCGGTTGTCCTGACGTTCAAAATGCCGGTAATGCAGAGTATCTTTCAAATCTCCGGTCAATTCATAGAAACGGTATTCCGCAGCATTGAATGCCCGCAGAATATGCAATGGGGGAATTCCGGCCGCCGCCAGCGAAAGGTGCGCGAAGGGTTCCTGCCCGGTGATGGTATGGGTCATTTCAATTTCACGTAATATGCCACAGACCGGGCAATGCGCCGCTTTGAATCCAACCTGAGACATCGGGCGGAGAATTTCTTCGCGTGTGCCACACTGAGGGCAGGAAAGTGATAGGATCAATTCCTGATCGAGTTCGATCAGAGTTTCAGGTCCGAGATCGGACTGCGCAATGCGGGCAAAGTCCGCCAGGGTAGTTGTTCCAGCCGAGAGCGGCAGTTCGGTAATCTCACCGTAATTCCAGTGACTTTCACAATCTTCACGGGCGGTATACGCGGAGGTGTGCATCTCATTCGTCAACCCGTTGAAATGGATCACCTTCCCCGGTTCCACCGGCATTCCATGGATGATCTTTAATGCTTCCTGCGCCTGCATGGCTCCGATGATTGACGCAATGGTCGGCGTAGTAGGCACTTTGCCCAGCAGAACGTTCTCACGCGCCAGCAGCGGGCAGGAGTAGCGCACTGCCAGATCGCGGCGCGCCTGTTCTGTGAGGCTGCATTCGAAACAGGCCCCCTGTCCGGGAATAAACACCCGCACCAGACCGTAAAGCTCTTGAATTGCGCCATCCACCCAGGGCTTATCCACCCAGTAACAGAACCGGTTGACCGCCAGGCGTGCCTCGCGGTTATCCAGGCAGCCGATGATCACATCCATGCGTCGGAAAATACCCAGACCCACCTGGTTGGAAATATCTCCGTGCAGGTATTGAACATGCACGTTGGGATTGATCTCTTTTGCCCGCGCAGCCGCGACCTCCGCCTTATTGCGGGAGGAGTCGCTTTCCCGGAACAACACAGAGCGGCTCAGGTTGGCCAGTTCCACAGTGTCGAAATCCACGATCAGGATATGGCCAACTCCCATCAACGCCAGGTTCTTGATCACCTCGTTCCCCAGTGCTCCGGCGCCAACCACCATCACCTGCGCTTTTTCGACTTTTTCGCGCTCCCACCAGGAGATCAACTGGAAAGTTCCGGTGCGGTCGGTTTTCAGGTTGGGGATTTGCAGCGGTTTCTCGGGATTGACCGGCAAACGTCTCGGACCGGTGGGTGGTTCCTGACCTGCCGGGCGGGTCGCAGATGGGATTTCAGCCCGCGCCCAGGAAGCCAGTTCACGAGCTCGTGCCAGATTTCCGGCCGTGATCTCGCACACGAACCAACCCACGCTGACTCGTGATTCGATCAACCGGCTGTCCAGCAGGATTTTCAGGGCTTCACGCAGCGTGGAACGGCTGACCCCGAACTCCTTTACCAGGTCGCGTTCAGGTTCGAGCTGTGTCCCGGCTGTCAATTTTCCATCCAGGATACTGGCAGCCAGTTTTCCGGCAATGATCTCGGCAAGAGATCGACGTGCGATTAAAGTATTGGGCATATTCATGGTATTTTGGTCTGACCTTCATACCACATTTTATGCCGGAAGAGATTTCTGTCAACTGTTTTTCGCCGACGATTATCTTAAAATTCCCCTTTTTGTTACGGCGTTGTTAACTATCGACATGGAAATCCGTCTGAATCGATGCCATCACCTGCCGGATGTTTGAAAGGTCCTGCTCTGAGATTTCCGGCCGCGCGGCAAGTCTTTCGAAAAAAGTGTAGGCTTCTTTCTTTTTCCCCAGTGAATAAGAAGCCAGGGCGGCTGCATACAGTGCAGGGATATTGTCCGGCTCGATGTGTAGACAGGCCAGTGCGTTTTTCATGACCGAATCAAAGGCATCATCCATCAGGTAGATTTGCGCCAGTCTCATATAGGTGCCGGCCAAAACGTCTGCCGATAGATCACTCGCCCTCATCAGAGCTTTCTCTAGAACGGTTCGGGCTTCTTCATTAAGATTAAGCGATTTGAGTGTGGCTCCCAGTTGATACTGGAGATAGGGATCATCCGGTGTGATTTTCAAGGCTTCCTGTAGAAGTTCCAGGTTGCGGTGTGCCCGTGATTTTCCCTGCGCTTCTTTGAGTTGATACCCGTAATGCAGCAAGATAAGGCTCCCGGTCTGGATATTCCCGCCCGCGCGCAGGAGCGATGGAGTCACCTGTTCATGGATCGCGCCTTCAAAAACCACACCCGGTAAATGCCGGAAAAGGCGCAGGATTTGCATATCCAGCCAGGGTGTCAACTCACCGGGTGGTTGCAGGTTGCGCACCGTCAGGTAAAAACCATCGGCTCGTGCAGAAGAAACCAGCTCGCGCAGCAGCTGCCCTCGGCTGTTTTCTTCCAGCTCTTCATCGGCGTCCAGACTCAGGATCCAATCACCTGAAGCCTGTTCCAAGGCGGCGTTGCGTGCCGCGCTGAAATCATTCCGCCAGGCGAAGAGATGAACACGCGCGCCGAAGGATTCGGCAATTCGGCATGAATCATCCGTTGACCCGGTATCCACCACAATGATCTCATCCACCACCCCCTGCAGGCTGGCCAGACAGCGCGGCAGGTTCTGCGCTTCATCCTTTACAATAAGACAGGCGGATACAGTCGTCATAATGGATCAATCCCATTGATTCTACTGCCAAACAGGAAAATCAATGGGTGGCATACCGGCATTGCTCATTTTCACGAACGAAAAAAAAGAGCAATCCAAAACAGGATTACTCTCATGATCTGGTGGCGAGAGTGGGATTTGGACCCACGACCAAGGGCTTATGAGTCCCCTGCTCTACCACTGAGCTACCTCGCCAATAACGTGAAAGGAAGTTTACTATAAGCTTTTTTTCCTGTCAATCAGTCTTCCGAACATACGTCCGCGCACGAATTTACATTCGCAGTGAAACCTGCAGGTTGAGATCCGGTCGATTGAAAGAAAAAATGCACCAGATAAATCAATACGATAAAATTAATCACCGCTGGAATGGCCAATGGTACCAATTCGTAATCGCGCAGGTATAACATATATGAGAGCAGGGATGTGACCTGCAGTGCAAGAGGAATCAGACGCGTCCGGGGATAGAAAAATGGTAGAAAAATGGAGAATAATGCGGCCGTAAAGAAATACCGTTCGTGCATTTTAGGCAGAATAAACGGCAGTGCCAGTGAAACCAGGACGGTAAATAGCAGGATCTGATCACTTTTCAGCGGACCTGGAATTCGGAGGGCGCTCCATATTAAGACGCAACAAAATAATATGGCAAGCACCAATCCAACAAATTGAAATGTCTGTATTGATGCATCGGGAAAGAAGGCATAGAAATTTGGCGCGTTTAGAGTAATCGATTCAAATTTTTGTGTCTCTTGAAATAATGTACGGATTACTCCATCGATTGGATAGTTGAAAAATAATGCCGGTATGATCCAGAGGATATATACGGGGAAGCAAATTATTATCCATCGCCATTCAATCTGTTTCTTCAGGAATAAAACAAAAAATACCGGTGCCAGAACTGCCGCCTGAACTTTAAATAGAATGGCAGAGAAAAACAAACCAACAGAAGCTGGATTGTTTCCCTTGAAAAAAAAGTACAAAGCCATTATGAGAAACGCGCCAAAGATGCCGTCGAATTGTCCCCAGTATGCACTATTTATAAAAACAGTTGGTGCGAAAAGTACGAAAAAAAAGCCCAGCCATTTTTTCCAACCTGCAGGATCACGTAATTCGATAATTTTTAATACATAAAAAGCGGACAGGTAATCAAATATTACCGATACTATCTTGATTACCATGTCCAAAGAAAGGAACCTGGTGAGCGGGCTGGCCAGTAAAAGCAAATAGAAGTATGGCGGAGAATAAGAGAATCGGGGAATTCCCGGGGGGCCATCGACGAGCGCTTTGATACTTGCCAGCCCCCCATTTTCGATCATATAACGAAACCAGGGAATCACATAAAAACCAAGATCATAATTTGTATAAGGGAATAATGCAATTCGCACAATAATTGAGACACATATCAGAAACAAAACTATAAAGATCGGCCATATAGATTTGTGCGATGATGAATCCAAAAGCTTTTTCCGTTGTGTCGAAGTGTGGTATGTAGAATCGCATTATTATAAGTCCCATTTATAGTCAGGGGAAATCTTGCATCCCTCAAATTTCCATACCCGGGTAGCAACATTGCGGATGAATGTGCGGTCATGCACCACCGCAAGGATCGTTCCCTGGAAACCGGTCAGCGCCTGCTCGAAGCGTTCCCGCGAGGGGATATCCAGGTGATTGACCGGTTCATCCATGATCAGGAAATTGCAGCCTTCTGCCACCAGACAGGCAAGTGACAGACGCACACGTTCGCCATACGAAAGTCGATCGACCATTGTGAAAACGTCATCTCCGGGAAATAGATACTTTGACAGGAAGGAGCGGGCATCTGTTTCAGATGTGTGTTTGACCTGCAGGATCGTTTCTAGTACCGAAAAATGATCTATCAACGTTTCCTGTTCCTGAGCCAGATAGCCGGTCTTAACACCCGAACCCAGGCGTATTGTCCCTTCTAAAGGCGGCAGGATCCCCAGGATGGTTTTCAACAGCGTTGATTTTCCACAGCCATTCGGACCGGTCAATACCAGCCGGTCGCCATACCGAACAGTCAGCGAGATCGGACCGGACAGGGCTTTGCCTGTATAGCCGATGACCAGGTCGTGCAAAACGACCACATCCCGCCCGGTTTCTCCCGCGTTCTCAAAATCCACCTTCATCTGCCAGGTGCGTGAAGGCTTATCGATTTTTTCATCGGTCAACAGATGTTCGATCCGCTTTTCCAGGTTTTTGGCCCGCCGTGTGGTTTCCTTTCCGCGGTCAGAAAAGAAACCAATACTGAATCCATCCGTGCTGCCGGCTTCCGTCTTCCCCCCTTTATGGAATCGCGCCAGGTCGCGCACTCCGGTAGCCGCTTTTCGCAGCCGCCGGATCTCACTCTGCTGATCGGTATATTCCTGCCATTGTCTGTTGCGTTCTTCCCTTTTTTGTTCCAGATAAGCCGAATAATTCCCCGCGTACGCCCGAATGGTATGCGTATGTTCATCCAACTCCAGGATGTTCTCCGCAACGGCATCCAGAAAGGCACGGTCATGTGAAACCAGCAGCACAGCGGCGTGAGTCTGTTTTAACCACTGTTCCAGCCATTCCAGCATCGCGATATCCAGGTGATTGGTAGGTTCATCCAGTAGTAACAATTGCGGATTCGAAAGCAGCACACCGGCCAGAGCCAGGCGAGTTTTCTGTCCTCCACTCAAATGACAGATCGGCTGATCATCCGGAATATCACCCAACCCGAGCATGGACAGGATATTCTTAAGCCCACCCGTCGTTTCACTGCCAGATTCGAGCGAGTCTAACGCTTTGTCATACGCTTCAATCAAATGTGGATCAAGCGGAGTTTCTGCCAGTTTCCCGGCCAGACATTCCAATTCATGGGAGAGAATGGCAGGATGGCCATTGATTTGATGCAGATATGTCGAAATCGTCTCGTTCTCTGGCAGTGCCAGTCCCTGCGGCAAATAGCCAACCCTCAAATTGGCGGGATTGAACATTACGCTTCCAGAATCGGGTTTCAATTCACCGGTGATGATCTTTAGCAGGGTGGTTTTGCCTCCCCCGTTCAACCCTATCAGGCCAATTTTTTCTCCCTCATCTATTTTAAAACTGATATCTAATAAGACGGGTTTTATCCCGAAGGATTTTGTTATTTTGTTTATGGTAAGCATGTTGTAGCCCTATACAAAATCCGGAGGTCATACCTCCGTTGAATTTCAAACCGGGCAAAGCGCCCACTGATAATTCATTGTTTACAGGCTATCAACACGCATCGATCTTTCCTTGAATCAATACCGATATGAAGTATACAAAATAACTCCCAAAAAATCAATGATGCGGAACTGTATGGTACTTCTCTTACTACACAGATATTTACGTAGAATTTACATAAAATGAAAATCTATATGGTTATTTTTGGGTTATTTATCGGTTATTATTCTTGATATACATCCGCATAAACACTTTTAAAAAGAATGACATTACGGAAAAAAACCCTTATCCATATTTTTCTCATATCCGTACTGTTCGTCAGTTTGATTTGTGTTGCATCCCGCCTCATCCTGATTACAAATCTATCCATTCTGGAACAGGATTACTGCCTGAAGAACGTCCAACGGGCGTTGAATGTCTATTCCAGTGACAATGCCGGCCTGTTGTCAATAGCACGAGACTACGCTGCCTGGGATGATACGTACAATTATGCCCGGGGAAAATATCCCAACTTTTTCGAATCGAACATCATTCCCGAGACCATGACTGGTCTGCAACTTAATTATTTCATCTTTCTGGATAACTCCGGGCAGATCATCGGCTCCTATGGATACGATCTGGTCACTAACCAGCCGTTGCAAATCACTGCAGAAATGAAAGATATGCTGGCAGAAGAACCGGTTGCCACAAGACTGAGGGATGACCAGAAAGATGGCATTGTAGGAATCTTCAACCTGAATAAAGGACCACTGCAATTTGCCGCATTTCCAATTCTGACGAGCAAGAAAGAAGGACCCAAGCAGGGTTCGTTGATTGTTGGTCGGTATATAAATGATCAATACGCCTCCAAACTCTCCACGGCGACCCAGTCAATGATTCAGATCACGCCTTATATAGAATCGCAACTCAATCAAGAATTAAAGAATGCCAGTTCAGTCAGTGGATCAGACAATTCGCTGTTTATCAAAGAGGTTGATGAAGACTACATAGCCGGTTATGCCCTGTTGAATGACATCCACGGGAAACCGGTCATGATGATCAAAACTACAATGGAAAGGGATATTTATAAACACGGATATTCCATCATCCTTTTCTATATCTTTGTGGTTGTCTCTGGTTGTCTGTTCTTTTCATTGGCCGTCACGTTCGCCTTGAATAGATTTGTTATTTCCAGAATCACGGAATTGAATGGATTCGTGAAAAAAATTCGTCTGGATATACAAACGCATGATCGGATTCCTGTGGATGGTAAAGATGAGATCTCTTCTTTATCCACGGGCATTAACGAAATGCTGGAATCCATGGAAACATATGATTCTGAATTACGCAAATCCAGAGATGAACTGGAGAAACGCATCGACGAGAGAACATCTGAATTAAGCAGGGTGAATTTCGAGTTGAAGCATGAGATCAAGGAACGCGAGCTTAGCGAAAAAGCCTTGATCGAGACCTACAATGAGAACAATCAGATCTTGAGCTCCATTTCATCCATCATTATTGGAGTTAATAGTAGTCATAATGTGACACAGTGGAATGATGTCGCCGCGAATCTTTTCGGATTGACCACCAATGAAGTCATGGGAAGAGATTTCTTTCAATTGCCCATACCCTGGGATTGGGAAAAGATCATCCACGAAGCGGGTGAATGTTGTGAAAAGCGTGAAAAAATCCGTATGGACGACCTCATTCTGGAAAAGACAGGGGAAGAAAATCGTATCCTGGGCATCACACTCACTCCCCTTTATTTGCAGGAGGGAGAAGAACCGGGATTCCTTCTGGTCGGATCAGATATCACGGAGAGACGTCAACTGGAGAATAGTCTGAACGAATCCCGAAAAATGGAAGCCATTGGCCTGATGGCAGCCGGGATTGCTCATGAGATCAACACCCCCACCCAACTGGTGGGAAGCAACCTGCGGTATATCGGTAGACAACTGGATGATGTGTTGAGTCTGATTGACCAGGTGAATGAATTGAATGAGGATGTGAAAAAAGGAAATGCTACACCGGAAAAAGCCGCAGCGCTGGAAAAATCTGCTGATGCCGCGCACATCGATTTTTTCCGAAAGGAAGCACCCAGAGCTATCAGCGATTCGCTCGAAGGGATTGATCGGATTTCGCGCATCGTATCAGCCATGCGCTATTATTCACATCCCGGAAGCGCAACTCGGGAACCGGCAAATATCAATCTAATCATTCAAAATGCCCTTTCATTATCCCGCAACGAATGGAAGAGTGTGGCAGAGATTAAGACCGACCTGGCTGATGACCTGCCGGCGATCCTTTGTCTCCCGAGTGAACTGGGGCAGGTCTTTTTGAATCTGATCGTCAACGCCGCACATGCCATTCGTGATGTCTGCATGGAAAATCCTTCCTTCAAGGGATTAATCACCATAAGCAGCCGTTCTCTGGATGGGATCCTTGAAATTCGGGTAACCGATACGGGCACCGGAATACCGGAAGCGATCCGTAATAAAATTTTCGATCCATTCTTTACAACAAAGGATGTGGGAATTGGTACCGGGCAGGGATTGGCAATTTGTTATACAGTAATAGTAAAGAAGCATGGAGGAACACTGGACTTTGAAACTGAAGTTGGCAGGGGAACAACCTTCATAATCAGATTACCGGAAAATGAGAAATGAAAGAAAAAATTCTCCTGGTTGATGATGAGATCCTTTTACTGGACTCACTGCGCCGTGAATTGGGTTTTAATTATTCTATTGAAACGGCACAAAGTGGATCTGAAGCTCTGGATAAGATCTGGAAAAATGGGCCATACGCGGTGGTAGTCTCAGACCTGCGAATGCCGGTAATGGATGGGATCAAGTTTCTGGCACAGGTAAAAGAAGTCACACCGGATTCCGTGCGCATCATGTTGACTGGTAACACCGATCTTCCCATCGCCATCGAAGCTATCAATCAGGGGCAGATATTCCGCTATCTGGCAAAACCGTGTTCAGGTGAACAACTCACCTCTGCCCTGGATGCAGGTATTCGGCAGTATCAGTTGATCACGGCGGAAAAAGACCTCCTCGAAAAAACCCTGAAAGAATCCATTAGTATGTTGACCGAAGTGCTGTCAATTGTCAATAATGACGCCTATGGCCGGTCGTTTCGCATTCAGCAATTGGTTGCGCATATTGTTAAGGTCATGAATCTGAAAGATGGCTGGCAATATGAAATGGCAGCCGCACTTTCTCAACTGGGATGGATTATCTTTCCACAGACGATGCTGGAGAAGATCAATTCGGGCAGGTCTCTGGACGCCGGAGAGACTCTCATTTTCTCCAAACATCCGTTAACCGCCAGCAAGTTGCTGGAAAAGATACCCCGCCTTGAAAAGGTCAGCCGGATGATCGCCGGACAGGGACGCTCCATCGATGACCTGTGTTTGAATCCGGAATATCCGGATATTTATCCGATCGATCTTGGTTCACACATTCTGAAAATCTGCGTCGATTATGATCAATTGATGCTGCAGGGACTCCTGCATGATCAGATTCTCACAACACTGCGCTCAAGGCAGAATCTGTACCACAGGAGCATCATCGATGCGTTAAGCAGTCTTCAAAGCGTTCAATCTCTTCCCGAAGACCGGTCGATCTCGGTGGTCACACAGGATGAACTGGAAGTCGGTATGTTGCTGGTCGAACCGATCAAAGACACAAAAGGCAACATCCTATTCCCTGAGAATACGACCATTTCAAGATCCATCCTGATTGAGATTCTGAAAATGGGCTCTCAACCGAACCTGGTTGTTGAACCATTTAAAGTCATTCGCAAGAAAGACTGGTAAAAGCAGTCTGATATTACCATTTGATCAACCATTGAATCCCAGTCCGCGGTCTTTCAACGATACAAAATTTTTTAACCCGATTACCAGGTGATCCAGAACTTCCACATCGAGCAGTTTTCCCGCCTGCCTGGCCGCTCTGGTCAATGCCACATCTTCGGGGCTAGGGGTTGGATCACCACTCGGGTGATTATGCACAAGAATTATGGATGCCGCGCTGTTTGTTAGAGCGGACTTGAACAATTCGCCGATTCGAACTGACGAAGAATTTAGCGATCCCTGATAGAGCCTGTCTATTTTGAGAACCCGGTTGCGGGTATCCAAAAGCAGGATCCATAGATTCTCCTGTGGGAGTCCGCTCATCTCATATTGAACAAGCGCGGCTGCATCAGACGGGCTTTTTATAATCGGCCTGCTTTCGCTATCCTCCCGGGGCAAACGCCGGCCAAGTTCGATAGCCGCTTTGATCTGGCAGGCTTTGGCCGTGTTGATGCCTTTCTGATGGCATAATTCATCGAAACTAACCCTGTGCAAGCCGCTCAAACCTCCAAATTTTTGCAATAACCGCTGCCCTTGTTGGACGGCGTTTTCTCCCGGCATACCTACCCGTAACAGTATTGCCAGCAATTCAGCCGCACTCAATGCGCCGGCACCCAATTCGGCAAGCCTCTCCCTTGGCCGGTCGTTGGAGCTGATATCTCGAATTCGATAAACGTTATGGGTATCCTGATCAGTCATAGCTTTCCCCTTTCGACAAATTATAACCTCTGACGAACCAAAGCACCGTCTTGCGCAAACTTCTGCGCGTGGTTACAATCCTTTGACAGAATCGAAGGGATCGCATGGACAAAAACGAAAAGACCTACCAGGAAAACCTGGATTATCTGTACACATTTGTTGATTACAGTCTTACGAGAAATTTGCAATATTCACCGGAGAAATTCAACCTGGATCGTATGCGGGCGCTGGCAGAAGAATTGGGAAATCCACAGAATGCCTATCCGGTAATCCATGTAGCCGGTACAAAAGGCAAAGGTTCCACCGCCGCCATGATCGCGTCGGTTTTAATAGCAGCCGATTACCGCACCGGATTCTACATTTCTCCTCACCTCCAGGATTTCGCGGAGAGAATACAGGTCAACAATGAACCGATTCCCCATGGAGCATTCAATCAGCTCGTAGAAAAAATCAAACCGGCGGTCGCCAGGATTGGTAAACTCACCACCTTCGAGATCACTACCGCTCTGGCATTCGAGGCTTTCCGCCGGCAGCATGTGGATGTGGCGGTTGTGGAAACCGGTCTGGGCGGCCGGCTGGACTCGACCAATATCGTCAATCCTGTCCTTTCCGTGATTACATCGCTTTCCATGGATCATATGAAAATTCTGGGTAATACGCTGGAACAGATAAGCGCAGAGAAAGCCGGGATCATCAAACCGGGAATACCTGTCGTCAGCGCGCCTCAGCAACCGAATGCTCTGGCAGTTCTTGAGGAAAAAGCCGAAAACCAGCACAGCACTCTGACGGTAGTCGGACGCGAGGTGCAAACGCGGCTTCTAAAACACACACTGGACGGTCAATGGTTCGAGCTAAAAACCCCGTCTTCAATGAATAGCGAAAAAGAATCCGAAAAATCCTCTCTCTTTCCATCTGATTTTAAGGAGGGTGTTGACTTCTTCATCCCCCTCCTTGGCCAGCATCAGGTGGATAATGCGGCTCTGGCTGTTACCGCCATAATGCAATTACGCGGAAAGGGATTCGAAATCAACGATCGTGCTATTCAGGATGGATTGGCGCAGGTGAACTGGCCATGCCGTTTTGAGGTATTAAGTAGAGATCCCTGTGTGGTCATTGATTCTGCTCATAACCGCGATTCGGCCCATAAACTTCGACGGGCAATGGAAGACTATTTCCCCGGCAGACCGGTTACTCTGATATTCGGAGCTTCGGAAGATAAAGATATTTCCGGCATGTTCGCCGAACTGCTCCCCATCTGTTCAAGGGTGATCCTCACCCGATCCACTCATCCAAGAGCTGCAGATTTGAATTCTCTGATAAAATCGGCTGGCTCTTATTCGTGTTCGATCATCTCTGCCGGAACGATAGAAATCGCCCTGGAATTCAGTCTTGATCCCGGTGAGCCGAATGGCGTTGTGCTGGCTGCCGGCAGCCTCTTTGTGGCAGCAGCCGTCCGTTCGGCATGGTTAACCCGGAAATCCACGAATAAGGCATAATAGTAATCAGAAAGAAATGCACTATGGATGAATGGAATACCGGAAACGGCAACAATGATGATTATTCTGCCGCTTTACACCAGCGGACGGAGGAGCTTTACCGCATTCCCAACGCCGTCAGCGACAAAGACGGCATCATTGAGCTTCCAGGAGTAGTCTTAACGGATCTGGTGATCTTTCCCCGGCTGACTCTGCCGGTCTTTCTGGTTCCCGGCCCGAATTTGCTGGCCATTCAGGAATCGCAGGAAAACGTCGAACCGGTCATCGGTTTGATGAAAAGAGAATGGGAATTGGATTTCCCTGAATCCGGGAAATACCTGTCCATTGGTATTGAAATGGTGGTCGGTCGTATTCTGACCATGCCGGATGGAAACAGTTCAGGCCTGGTGCAGGGCAGACGGCGGGTTGAGATCATTGAAGTCAATGAGGATGGACCATACCCCCGCGTCCGAGCCCGCATCATCGAAGAGACTGTACGAGTCACCCGGCGCATCGACGCTCTGATGCGCACCACAAGGGATTTGTTCGAACGCTGCGTGCAATTGGATCGCAGTCTGCCGGAAGAAGCCCACCTGGTTGCCATGAACATCAACGAACCCGGCTGGCTGGCCGATATGATCTGCACTTCCATCTCACTTTCCATGCACGAACGCCAGAAACTGCTGGTGATCATCGATCCGGAAGAACGGTTAAAACGCGTCAACTGGCTGCTCGCCCAGGAGTTGGACGTTTTGCAATTGGAGGATGAGATCCAAACCCGCGTGCAGAGCGAAGTGGACCGCAGTCAGCGGGAGTTTTATCTGCGTGAACAGATGAAAGCCATTCAGACCGAACTTGGCGAAGGCGATATCTGGACCCGCGAAATCAACGAGCTCAAAGAAAAGATCCAGACAACCGACCTTCCGGCAGAAGCCCGCTCGGCTGCCCTGAAAGAGATCGAACGCCTGAATCAGATGCCGCAGATGGCCCCGGAAGTTGGTATCATCCGCACTTATCTGGATTGGATCCTTGAACTGCCGTGGAATGTGGCCACCGAAGATAATCTGGATGTAAAACACGCCGCCAGCATCCTTGAAAATTATCACTACGGTCTGGGAAAAGCCAAAGACCGCATTCTGGAATATATTGCCGTGCGCAGCCTGAAACCGAAAAAAGACCGGCAGCCCATCCTGTGTTTTGTGGGACCACCGGGCACCGGTAAAACCTCCCTGGGACGCTCCATCGCGGAAGCACTGGGGCGCAAATTTGTGCGGCTTTCCCTGGGCGGGGTGCGTGATGAGGCCGAAATCCGCGGACACCGGCGCACCTACATCGGCGCTCTTCCAGGGCGAATCCTGCAAACCATGCGGCGGGCGGGTTCGATCAATCCACTGTTCATGCTCGATGAGATCGACAAACTGGGTGCAGATTTTCGTGGTGACCCTTCTGCCGCCCTTCTCGAAGTGCTCGATCCCGAACAGAACAATGCCTTTTCCGATCACTATCTGGAATTATCCTTCGATCTTTCCAGGGTGATGTTCATCACCACGGCAAACAGCATGACCACCATACCTCCGGCGTTGATGGACCGCATGGAATTGATAGAATTCCCCGGATATATTGAAGAAGAGAAAGTTGAGATTGCCAGGCGTTTCCTGATCCCGCGCCAGATGGAAGAAAGTGGATTGGAAGAGAACGAGACGCGCATTCAGGACACTGCTCTGCGTAAAATCGTCCGCGAATACACCTATGAAGCCGGCGTACGTAACCTGGAAAGAGAGATCGGGCGCACCTGCCGTAAAGTGGCCCGGCTGAAATCGGAGAAAAAGAGATATCCGCGACAGATCACCCCGGCGGTGGTTGAAAAATTCCTTGGACCACCTGAATTTATCATGACAGAAGCCGAACGCGCCGACGAGGTCGGAGTGGCAACGGCCATCGCCTGGACGGAAAACGGCGGTGAGATCATGCCTGTCGAGGTTCTCATTCTGGATGGGAAAGGTAATCTGCAGATCACCGGACAGGTGGGCGATGTGATGCAGGAATCAGCCCAGGCTGCCTATTCATATTTAAAATCTCGCAGTCAGGCTCTGCAAATTGATTCGGCAGAATTTGAACATCTGGATATTCACGTCCATATCCCTGAAGGAGCCATTCCTAAAGATGGTCCCAGCGCGGGGATCACGATTGCCACAGCTTTGATCTCTGCCTTTACGGAACGCCCCATCTACAAAGATGTCGGCATGACTGGTGAGATCACACTCCGCGGCCGGGTTTTACCCATCGGCGGTTTGAAAGAGAAGATCCTTGCTGCCCATCGGACTGGTTTAAAAAGGGTGCTCCTGCCGGAGAAAAATGTCAAAGACCTGGTCGATGTTCCCAAAAAAGTGCTTTCCGATTTGACCGTCATTCCGGTGAAACACATGGATCAGGTGTTGGATGTTGCCCTGCACCCACCCCTGGCGCACAAACCTGTAAGAACATCCGGGAAAAAAGCGGCGGACAAGAAAACTGAAAAAAACAAACCGGCCGCGGGAATTTCTGCCAACATTTCTCACACAATATAGCTAATTAATCTTCCAGATCATACCAATGAACCTCCCGGAAATCCCGGGGGGTTTATTTGTTCCCCGTTCCTGATCATTCCTGACACATCAGGCGTCCTCCCATAGATACCTCTTTACACGGCAATATAAATGTACTATACTAATTGTGACCGTATTTCTTTTGTAGTCATTGGGTTATAGGTGAGCGTATGCCAAAATGGTTCTCAGAACAGGAAAAAGAACTCATCCGCAGCCGGTTGCTGGAACAGGGCGAAAAACACTTCTCCCGATTCGGATTCAAAAAAACCAGTGTGGATGAGATCGCTCGTGCCGTCGGAATTTCAAAAGGAGCTTTCTACCGGTTCTACGAATCGAAAGAATTGCTGTTCATGGATGTGATCGAACAGGTGGAAATTCGCGGACGCCGGGAGATTTTAAAGACAATCGATCTGTCCGGACCATCGCCAAGGGCACGGTTGTATGCGGTATTCAAGAAAGCGTTTGATCTCTTTGGAGAACTGCCCATCCTGCGCGTCTTTAGTAGCAGCGATTTTGATGATTTGACGAGAGTGATACCACTCGACAAATTTCAGGAGCATATAACCAGCGACCGGGATTTCTTTCAAGACCTCTTCATTCGCTGCCGGGAAGCGGGCATTCCCATTCAGGCGAGCGCCGATCAGATCATCACCTTGCTATATCCGCTGGTCGTTGGATTCCTCTCCAGTAACGGTAGGGGAGAGAAGAGCCTGCCAGGCAACATCGATGGTCTCCTGGAACTGATCGCCGCTTACTGTCTGGGAGAGGTCACACTGGATTTTCAGGAACGAAAGAATTGAATCGAGAATAACAAAGAAGGGAAGAAAGAATGAATGCAATAGAAACACAGGGGCTCGGCAAATCCTATGGACAGATACAAGCTGTGAAAGACCTGTCTCTAAAAGTTGCCGAGGGTGAGATTTATGCTTTTCTGGGCTTGAATGGTGCCGGCAAGACCACCACCATTCGCATGCTGCTGGGCATGATCAGACCCACTACTGGATACGCCACCGTTCTGGAAACACGCGTGAAGATGGGCGCGGTAAAACCCTGGAAAGATGTCGGATATCTGGTGGAGACACCACATGCCTACCCGGAGCTGACTGTTATCGAAAATTTGGAAGTCGCCCGCCGGATGTATCCCGGTACCACTGAACGAGCGGTCGAAGAAGTTATCGAACGGTTGCATTTATCAGAATACTCCAACCGGAAAGCCGGTGATCTTTCGCTGGGGAACGCGCAGCGTCTGGGATTGGCCAGAGCCATTTTCCATAAACCAAGGCTTTTATTCCTGGATGAACCGGCCAATGGTCTGGATCCGGCCGGTATCGTGGAGATCCGTGAACTGCTGCAGGAAATGACCCGTGAAGAAGGTGTGACAGTATTTATGTCAAGCCACATTCTGGCGGAAGTATCCCGCCTGGCACAACGGATCGGGATCATTCATGAAGGACGTCTGCTTAAAGAATTGAACATCGAGGAATTGGAAAGGGATCGGCAGAGGCGGCTTCTTGTGGAAACCCGCGATAATGAAGAGGCTCTGCGAGTTCTTAACTCTTCAGGAAAGATAAACGGGTCTCGATTGAACGGTTCTGTCATTTTAACAGATAAAGCTTCCATTGAATTTCCCGATGAGGTCAACCAGATTCTGGTTAAAGCCGGATTTGCACCAACCCGTCTTTGCGTCGAAGAAGAAGACCTGGAACAATACTTCCTGCGCCTGGTGGGCATGGGAGAAGGACTTAAAAATGAATAACATGATAAATATGATCTGGGTGGAAAGGCGGAAAGCTGTTCGTTCAAGAATACCCTTATGGACCGCCGTGTTTTCAATGTTACTACCTGTGGTTATCGCCCTGATGATCTTGATCTCGCGTAATCCAGAAATATCACGCAAACTCGGTGTGATCAGCGCCAAAGCCGACCTGATCGGTTTTTCAACAACCAACTGGGAATCCTTCATGGTCCTCACCGCTCAGCTTGTCGCCACGGCCGGATTCTTCATGTTCATCGTCATTCTAAGTTGGATATTTGGCAGAGAATTCGCCGATCAGACAGTCAAGGATTTGCTGGCCGTGCCAGTTCCCCGTTCGACCATACTCGTGGCAAAATTCATCGTGTATGCCGTCTGGTCAATGGCAATGATATTCTTGATCCTCTTCGTCAGCCTTTTGATGGGAATGGCGGTGCAATTGCCTGGAGCCGACATAAACGTGGTCTGGGAGGGGATCGTACTCGTATTGATCACAGTGCTGTTCGTGATCCTGGTCGTGGTTCCCTTCGCGCTGCTGGCCAGTGTCGGGCGGGGTTACCTGCTGCCGATGAGTCTGGCGGTCGTAACACTGATTCTGGCGAACATCGCCATCGCGCTTGGCTGGGGAGACCTTTTCCCCTGGAGCATTCCCGGTCTTTTCTCACAAAATAAAAACCTGGTGGGGTCAGCCGGCTACCTTGTTGTGGCAGCCACCGGATTGCTTGGCTGGTGGGCTACAGATCAATGGTGGAAAAAAGCCGATCAGGCCAGATAACAATTCTCCAGCAATAAACCTTCGGCAGTAAAAGAGGATAAAAACACAGCCCGGAAAATCCGGGCTGTGTTCATCTTTGAACAATTGGATTATTTCGCCTTGGCCTGCTTTTCGCTTTGCAGGGTTCGGATTCCATTGCGGACCTGTGTAAGTGACCTCTCCATTTCCATTTCCAACCTGGATAGCGATTGTAGAACATAATCATCCGCTTCCATGCGGGTATTTTCCGCCTCTGCCTTGGCCTCATTTATGATCTGGTTGGCGCGGGTTTGCGCGGCCTGCACGAGCGAATCCTGCTGGATCAATGATTCTCCCTTTTCTCGAGCCAGGGCTAACGTCCGGTTGGCTTCCTCCTGCGCTTGCGCCATAATACGGTCGCGCTGGGCAAGCAATTGCTGGGCTTTCTTGATCTCATCAGGAATGGATACACGCATCTGGTCGATCAAATCCAGCATGCGGTCTTCATCTACGACCACACTGTGGGTAAACCAGATTGATCGGCTTTCGTTGAATAGTTCTTCCAGGCGGTCAACCAGATGCAAAATATCCATACCAACCTCCCACGCGTACGCTGTGCACTAAGTTGCAAGGATTGGGCCAGACAGGAACAGGCTCACGGATGTGGATCTAGTCTCGCAATGATGTCATATGAATATTCGGGCGGCCATCCGACAATTCTTTGAACTTACTGGCAAGCGCCTCGGCTACGTGTGGAGGAACCATGGTTGTAACATTTCCTCCCAGGGAAGCAATTTCACGGACAGTTGTCGACGATAAAAAGGTGTGCTCCTCATTAGTTATCAGAGCCACCACTTCGATATCCGAAGCGAGGCGGTGATTGGCCAGAGCCATGCGGAATTCATATTCAAAGTCGGAGAAGACCCGCAGGCCGCGGACGATCACCTTGGCATCGATCTGTCTGGCAAAATCAACCGTGAGTTTGTTGTAACCCGCCACCCTGATCTTAGGTTCATTCTCAAAAGTAGTTTTGGCCAGAGCGATGCGTTCCTCAGGTGAGAACAGCATATTTTTCAACGATTTGTTGTAAACGCCTACAACTACTTCATCGAATAATTTGGATGCGCGGAAAGCAATATCAATATGCCCATAATGTATCGGATCATATGTTCCGGGGAAAAAGGCGCGTATCATCTAACTTAAATCTCCTTTACCATCACTCCAGAAATCCTTCAAGGCTCCGGCGAGTTTTTGGTTTTCGGGTTTGGTCATTTCTGGATCTGACGTAAAAAGGTCCTGTGCGTAATGTCTGGCGGATTCGATCAGGCGGACATCCGTCAATTTTGCCATGCGCAGATCGGCATAACCCGACTGGCGGGTTCCCAGGAAGTCACCTGGCCCGCGCTGTTGCAGATCTTTTTCGGCCAGCAGAAAACCATCATTGGTCTCTTCCATCACAGCCAACCGCTCATTTTCGAGTGCGGTATCGGAATCTGGAATCAACAAGCAGTACGATTGAGCCTCTCCCCGCCCTACCCGTCCGCGGAACTGGTGCAGTTGGGAAAGTCCAAATCGGTTGGCACTCTCGATCAACATTACAGTGGCGTTGGGAACATCCACTCCCACTTCAACAACTGATGTGGAAACCATAACCTGAATTTCCCCCGCCCGGAAGCGCTCCATCACCGCGTCTTTCTCTTCAGGTTTGAGCCGGCCGTGCATCAAGCCCAGTTTCATGTCAGGGAAGATATCCGCCTGCAGGCGTTCATATTCCTGAACGGCGGCAGTGTTTTCGTCGCTCTCCTCATTCTGTTCCACCAACGGGTAGATCACAAAAGCCTGAAATCCTCCCTGAACCTGTTTACGGATCAACTGGTAGGCACGATCTCTCTCCAGGGGATGCAGCACCCGGGTTTCGATCGGCAGGCGGCCGCGCGGCATTTCATCCATTACCGAAAGATCCAGATCGCCGTAGACCGTTAGAGCGAGCGAACGTGGGATCGGGGTGGCTGTCATTACCAGCAGATGGGGATTCTCTCCTTTTTGCCGCAGGGCGGCCCGCTGGGCAACTCCAAAGCGGTGCTGTTCATCGATCACCGCCAGTTGGAGCTGGTCGAATTCGACCGGATCTTCAATGAGCGCGTGGGTACCTACAATAATCTTGATTGTGCCATCCGCCAGTGCCTGGCGGATTTCAGCCTTTTCATTCTCAGGGGTGTCCCCGATCAGAAGCCGGATGTTTTCGGCTTTCAACGGAGGATTCTCTCCCTCGGTCAATAGCCGGCTTAATCCCCGGTAATGCTGATCGGCCAGAATACTCGTGGGAGCCATGAACGCGGATTGTGCACCTTCCCTGCTGATCATTATGGCCGCCAGAGCCGCCACAATGGTTTTACCCGAACCCACATCTCCTTGCAGCAGCCGGTTCATCGGTCGGCCGGATTGCAGATCGTTCTGAATATCGACAACCGCTTTTTTCTGCGCGGAAGTTAACTCAAATGGTAAACGGGTGATCTGTCCATCCAGCCAATCCTGCGGCGTGCTGAACACCCGGGCGGTATTGGATTGCCACAGGGCTTTTTGCCGCAGTACACCCATCTGAAGCAGGAAGATCTCATCAAATGCGATCCTCCGGCGGGCGCCGTCCAGATCCTGTAATGTATCGGGGAAATGCACCTGCTGGAGGGCATCCGGCAGGGTGAAAAGTTCAGCCTCAGTGCGAATAGAATCCGGCAGATAATCCTGCACCCGGCGCGCGTTGAAGTCCACCGTTTGTTTCATAATTCGCCGCATGAATTTTTGCGATATGCCGGCAGTAAGGGGATACACCGGACTGATCCGGTTGGTGGACAGGTTATCCGCTTCCAACGGTTCGATCTCCGGATTGTCCATCATTAACCGGCCCAGGTATTGTTTGATCGTCCCACTTACCGAGACCTGATCTCCGGGATGATACTGGTTGACCAGGAACCGCCTGTTGAACCAGGTTATCCGCAAATTACCGGTTGAATCGCCGATGACCGCCTCAACAATGCTTACCTTTCCACTGCGGGCATCCCGGGCGTGAATGGATTGTATGGTGCCGATCACCGTCAACGTATCCCCGTACATTATGCGGTTGATCGTCTTCGCCTGGCTGAAATCGTGATAATCCCGTGGGAAATTGTACAGCAGGTCTTTTAGAGTATACAGGTTAAGATTTTGCAGTTTTCTGGCCGTCTCTTCACCGATTCCGCTGATCACTGTCAATGGCGCGCTCAATGTGACCGGTGCCAGTGAATCAGGCAGGCGTGATCCCGGGGTAATCCGCCGGGGTGCCGGTGTTTCCCGTGGAGAAATACCCCCTGTCGTCTGAGGCCGGTTTTGCCGATATCCGCCAGCCGGTGGGGTTTGAATCGGCTTTGGAGATGGCGAGACCGTTTGAACAGGCCGATTGACAGAGACGGAAGGCTGTACATTATTCTTCACGGCATCAGGTGGCGTCTGTGACGTCGGGGATGAAGTTGTCGGGTGTTGTGGTCTGGGCAGCGGTCCAGTGGTCCGTTTAATAAGCTGCGGACGATTTTCCTGGTGTAATGGGATCGAGATTCCCATCAGATGAATATTTAATTCCTGAATGATATCCTGCCGGCGGCCGCCTTCCGCCGCGCTGTATTCATCCAGTAGTTCGGTCACCGATTTGATCGTCTCAGGTGGAATGGATAATGAACGGGCTTCATTCTCCCAGTAAGGTACTACCTTATGCAAACCACCAATGATGGCGGTGTTCTTGAAGCCACGTTCTTTTTCGAGATTAAGAAATTTGGACAATGATTCGACAATAGATGGCATTTCAAGATTTTACCTTATTTCGACTTTTCAAGTTTACCCGCTCCATATACAACAGGTTCGATTCAGCACAGACGGCTGATGATATGTAAAATAAATGTACAGGAAAAACCTATGGCCGTTGTATTGATCAGTGGTGGAAGCGGGTTGATTGGCACGTCACTTTCGCGGTTTTTATTATCCCGTGGACATCGCGTCGCAGTGCTCACCCGCAGCCCACAGACAAAACTCGCGTATGGTGAGAGCATCCTCTGGGATGGTAAACGTCCGGGGGTATGGACAGAATGGGTGCAGAAAGCCGACTGGATTGTAAACCTGGCCGGCGCGAATATTGGTGCCTCCCGCTGGACAGCTTCCCGCCTTCAAGAAATTCGTGAAAGCCGGATATATGCAGGGCAATTGCTGGTGGATGCAATTACCCGCTCGCCACACCAGCCATCTGTTTTTGTGCAAATGTCCGCCATAGGCGCCTATGGTATCCAGTCGAAATCCGATCCTGCCGGGTGGGACGAATCTCAACCGTATGGAACCGACCGGCTGGCTCAAATCTGCCGGGAATGGGAAGCCTCCTCCGCTCCGATTGAAAAATTGGGAGTCCGACGATTGGTACTGCGAACAGGATTGGTTCTATCCGCGCGAGGTGGGGTTCTCCCACGTATGGAGCTTCCCTTTAGGCTTTTCATCGGAGGTCCGCTCGGTGATGGACGGCAGGTGTATTCCTGGATCCATCTGGACGATCTGATCCAGGCAATGTATGCCCTGTTGGAAGATCATCAGGCTGGCGGAGTCTATAACTTCACAGCGCCCGGGCCGGTAACCAATGCCGAATTTGCCCACAAGCTGGGCCAGATTTTACACCGGCCGAGCAGTTTACCCGTACCCGCGATAGCTCTTCGACTGATGCTGGGTGAAATGTCAACATTGGTTCTGAATGGACAACGGATCATACCCGGTCGATTACAAACAGAAATCCGATACCGGTTTCAGTACCCTGATCTTGAATCTGCCCTGCGGCAGGTTCTCGCTTCTCCGTAAACAGACCGATTCCGAAAGGTGAACCCGGCGCACATGCGAAGTGGCTCATGCTGGTATAATCTGTGCGGGAAAAATACGGCGCCGTCGGGCGCTTTTGTCATGCGGAGGAAAAAGTGAATATTAACGACCAGGTGGAATTATTCATGCAGGGGACAGAGTATGGCGATGAAGCCCTCAAGCAGGCTATGAAAGCCGAATTGCACCAGCGGCTGGTGGAAGCTGAAAAAGAAAAGCGCCCGCTGCGTATCTATTGTGGTTTCGATCCTCGCAAGGCAGACCTGCACCTTGGTCATACGGTTCCCATGAACAAACTGCGTCAATTCCAGGATTGCGGACATGAAGTCACCTTCCTCATTGGAAATTTCACATCCCTGATCGGTGATCCATCCGATAAAGACATCCTGCGTCCGCAACTTACCCCGGAAGAAGTGGCGGAAAATGGCCGGACTTACGCGGAACAGGCTTTTCGCATTCTCGATCCAAAGAAAACTATTATTCGCTACAACGCAGACTGGCTTTCAAAATTATCCTTCGCGGATTTGATCAAACTGGCTTCGAACTTCACCGTCCAGCAGTTTCTGACGCGTGAAAACTTTAAACTTCGCTGGGATAAGGGTGATGCCATATACCTGCACGAGACTTTTTATTCGATCATGCAAGGTTATGACGCATACGCCATGCGGTCTGATGTGCAGGTTGGTGGTACCGACCAGCTCTTCAACATCGTCACAGCCGCCCGCAAAGTGATGACTTATATGGGTGAAAAACCTAACATCGCCATCATTCTAGGCATCCTTCCGGGAACAGACGGTGCCGTAAAAATGAGCAAATCTCTCGGAAACCACATCCCCATCAACACAGACGCGCCAGATATGTTTGGCAAGGTGATGAGCATTCCCGATTCGGCCATGCCCACATATTCGCGGCTGGTCACCCGTTGGACCCCGGCCGAGATTAAAATCATGGAGGATGGACTGAAGAACGGTTCCCTTCATCCGAGAGACGCCAAAATGCAACTGGCGCATGAGGTTACTTCCTCATTCTACGGCGAAGCGGAAGCCATCCAGGCTCAGGAAGCCTTTATCCGGCTATTCCAAAAACATGACATCCCGGATGAAATACCGGAAATGACAGTTCCTCGCGAGCAAACTTTACTGGATGTACTGGTCACCTGCCAGATGGTGGCCTCGAAAAGCGAAGCCCGCCGCCTGGTGGAACAAAAAGGGATCAAGCTGGACGGCCAGATTTTACAGGATGGCAAAGAAACCCTTAAGCATGAAGGTGTTCTGCAGGTTGGTAAACGACATTTCGTGAAGATCAAGTTCGCCTGAGAGAGCTTTGGTTCTTAAGGCATCATCACGGTATTAAGCAGTTTGATCCCGGTATCGGCAGTCGCCTGGGCGGGCTCACCTTCGACAACCACCACCAGGGCAAGTGAGGTTCCCTGCCATTCCGGTGTGGTTCCCCCGACAAACCAGTTGACCTGACCTTCACCTGTGAGAACACTGCTGGTCGCATACCAGTAAGGAGCGTCCTCGTCAGACAGGTTGCTTAAAGCCATCTTGACACCCTGCGCGGAGTAAGCCTGCACTTTCTGGGCAGCCGGCAGGATCACCCAACCTTGAGATGGTGTATTCACCGCCATGGCGATGCGCGGTGCGGGACGAATACCGTTCGCGGAAATAGAAGCCGCGGCCAGAGCCATTTGCAGCGGTGTAGATACGGCGGAAGCGCTCCCGATGATCGTTTCTTTGCGCTCCAATTGATGCGATGAACCTGCGGCTGCCTGTGGGAGTAATAGTTCCGGTTGTTGATAAAAACCACCCGACTCGAAAATATCTTCCAAATGTGAGATGGACAGATGATCCAGAAGGTTATTGACTGCGCCAGGGCAGCCGGCACGTAGAGCCTCCCCCCATTCCGGTGCATCAGATGTGTTCAACGCACAACCAAATCCTTCGAGAGATGTGTATTCCGGTTTCGATTGTAGTGTGATAGTCTCCGATTGGGCGGCCAGAATGAACGGGCTTATCGCCGTACCAATTGGATAGACTCCCTGGGTGACCCGATTAATCAATGGGCTATCCTGCCTGGTAGTCCAATTCAGCCAGTTTTTTTCAAGCGTATTGGGGTCAAAGCCTGGTTGGGAAGAAATGGCCAGAATTTCACCGGTCTGCGCGTTAAGCAGAATGATCGCTCCCTTTTTGCCTTCCAGTTTCTGGTCTGTCGCTTTTTGAAGATCGGTATCGATACTCAGGCGAATATCCAGGCCTGCGGGAGGCTGACCGTATAACAACTGGTTTGTCCAGATAGACATGGAAGGATTACCCTTTAAACCGCGCAGGTATTCATCATAGGCTTCTTCCAGGCTGCTTAATCCATAGATCGGATGCGCATACCCGGTTGTTGCGGCCAGGCCCGGGTACAGGTATTCACGCTGATATTCCCCAGAGATTCCCACAGACCGGTTGATCGCTTGGCCGGCACGGTCAAGCAGTGATCCCCGTTTTACATATCGCTCCGCAATGGAACGCCGCGGGTTATCCACTCTATTCGTAAGATTATCCGAGCGAACAACCGCCCACCAGCCGGTAACCAGCGACGCGGCCACCAGTCCAGTCAGCATCAATCCGCCGGAGATAAGGTAAGGTTCGACTTTTAATGAATTGATCGGTTGGTGGCCGGATTGATTCGATATGCTCAGCAACATCCAGACACCGATAAAACCGGTTAAAAGGGAGGAACCTCCGTATGATATGAAAGGTAGAGTAACCCCGCTCAACGGAAGAAGCCGCAGGTTACCGCCAATGATGAAAATCGATTGCACAACCAGATATATGGAAATCCCGGCAGCCAGATTCCGGCGGTAGGTGTCTGTAGCCTGCACCGCGATTACCAGCCCCCGGCTGAAGATCAAAGCCACGACAGCCAGCAACCCGACCACACCGATCAAGCCTGTTTCTTCGGCAATGGCGGAAAAAATGAAATCAGATTGAGCCACCGGGATAATTCCCGGCGATCCTAATCCGGGGCCGTGCCCGAACACCCCGCCGCTGGCAATGGCGATAATTGACTGCACGATCTGATACGACCGTCCAGAAGGATCCAGCCAGGGATTGATCCAGGCATCCACGCGAACCCGGATCACATCGAATAGTTGATAACCCAGAATACCAGCGGCCGCAATGATGAACAGGCTGATTAAAATCGTTCTGCGCCTGCCGGTTGCCAGGTAAATGATGAAAGTAAAGATGAGGATAAAGATGGTGGCAGTACCCAGGTCGCGTTGACCCAGAAGAATCAATAGAGAGACCGCAAGAATGATCAGGGCGGGCATCAGCCATTGTGTGATTTTTAATCGCTGAACATGCAGATCACCCAGGTAAGCGGAAAGGTATACGATTAATAGCAGTTTTAATGGTTCGGAGGGCTGCAGATATACGCCGAAAATCCCCAACCAAAGATGCGGACCAATCCCACCGGGATAGGTTCCAAAGACAAACGTGAGCGCAGTGAGAACCAATCCGCCGGCCAGCCACAGATATTTATATCGACGCAACAGGTTGAGGTAGACCGGCTTTCCTGACAGGTAAAAAAGCACGGCTGTGCATACCAGAAGCCAGATCGCCTGGCGAATTCCAAAATTTCCGGATAGTCTCCAAACCTCCAGCAATCCCCACCCTGAAAGGACCATGACCAGAGGGAAAAGAAAAGGATCGCAATCCGGCAGTATCCTGTTGAGCCGCCTAAACAGGATCGAAGAACAAA
Organism: Leptolinea sp.; assembly: GCA_012798535.1. GTDB lineage: Bacteria > Chloroflexota > Anaerolineae > Anaerolineales > Anaerolineaceae > Leptolinea. The sequence goes on along the minus strand of JAAZMZ010000009.1, from coordinate 108,981 downwards.
CCAGCCATACCGCGTAACCGGCCCAGTGATCCCAGCGGTAGGCCACCTGCCAGGAGTGCATTCGGGCAGCCGGTGAAAGTGTGATAGCCAGTGAATAGAAAAAGAGAAACCAGCCTGCCAGAGTAAACAGGCGGCTTTCGACCTGATCGTGATAACTGGAAGAGGCAGGAAATAATCGATTCAACTGGGCAGGTATTTATCCAGGAGCAAACGCAGCTTCCGGCGGGTATCCGTAGGAATCCGGCCGGGATCGGTAATGATCGTATCTTTCAGGGCGTCGCCGCAGCTGCATGTTCGGCTCTCCGGCAGCAATTCGACCAGGTTTTCAATCGCCTGCTGCGCGGCGTGCGTATTCTTGTTCAATGTTTGCACGACCATTTCAACACTCACCGGTTCGGTGGATGACCGCCAGACATCGTAATCGGTGATATGCGCCATTGTCACATAACACATCTCCGCCTCACGGGCAAGGAAGACCTCCGGACACGCCGTCATCCCGATCGCTGACATTCCCCAGGCTCGGAACAAATTGGACTCCGCCTTTGTGGAGAAGCGAGGACCTTCCACGGTGATCAAAGTGCCCCCGGCATGGGTGACCACTCCGGTCTGAGAGACTGCCTGATACACCCGCGCCGTTAAATCCTCGCAATATGGATTAGCCGTGCCTGTATGAACCACCAGACCTTCTCCAAAAAAAGTGGCAGCACGTCGGCCGCGTGTGAAATCGAATACCTGATCTGGGATCACAATATTTCCCGGCGCGTAATCCTCACGCAATGAACCGCAGGCACTGATGCTGACCACCTGTGGAACACCCAGGGTTTTCAAAGCAAAAATATTAGCCCGATAGTTTACTTCTGTTGGCATGATTGTATGTCCGATGCCATGTCTGGCAAGGAACACAACCCGTTTTCCATTGAGGTTTCCTGAAATCAGAGGAGCACTGGGTTTTCCAAAAGGAGTATCAATATCCAGAGTCTCTACTTCTTGTAGAGTGGACATCGAATACAAACCTGATCCACCAATTACACCCAATACCGGTGTGCTAGTCATGTTTCCTCCAAGAGCACTGGCTGTGAAGTAATATTTGAATCATAGCACAAGAATTTACAAAAAAAACGCAATTTCAACGGGAATGATATACTTCACCTCCGCATGAGCCCGTCAACAGAAAGTTACGATCCACATTATTTTGAACCCCTCTTCGCTGCCGAAGAACGGCATTTCTGGTTCGTCGCCAGAAACAAGGTGATATGTGCACTCAGCCGCAAAGCCGTTTCTGGAATTATTGATCCACACCTGTTGGAAGTTGGCTGTGGAACGGGAAACGTTCTGCAAGCTCTGGAGAAAAACCTTCCAGAGACACATATTTTCGGGATCGATCTTTTCCATGAAGGTCTGTCTTTTGCCAGACGGCGGGTCAAATCTAATTTGATCCAGGCTGATCTTGCCAGTCCACCTGTGAAATCTACTTTTGATCTAGTTGGAATGTTCGACGTTCTCGAACATATTAAAGAAGATACATCAGCCCTCAGACAGATATTCCATCTGGTAAAACCCGGTGGTTCGCTTTTGTTGACTGTGCCCGCTGACCCCCGGTTGTGGAGTTATTTTGACCTTGCCAGCCATCATGTCAGGCGCTACACCGCAGATGAACTTCGAGAAAAGGTTACGGAAGCCGGTTTTAAAGTGGAGTTCCTATCGCCTTATATAACCATTACACACCCGTTCCTGTGGCTTGGCCGGAAAACGATAGAGAAAACCATCTCCTTTCAAGAGTCAGAGATCCAGAAAAGCGCAGAAAAGGAATTTAAAATCATTCCCATCATTAATGAGATTATCTGTTGGTTATTGAGTTTCGAAGCCGGCTGGCTGAAAAAGGGCAGAACACTCCCCTTTGGTTCATCACTGGTGATGACAGCCCGCAGACCGGTTACTTCGCCGTAATAATGATCTTCAGAACAATCTGACCGCAACGAATTTCATCGCCGGCGATAACGACTGTAGGTGTATAAACCCGGTCGTCATTGAGAAAAGTTCCATTGGTGGAATTGAGATCTTCAAGCCACCATTGATTGTGATGATAACTCAGCCGGGCATGCCGTGATGATACCGTTTCATCAGGTATGGCGCAGTTGCATAAAGGATCACGGCCAATGATTACTTCGGGAACGCTGTATTCCATTGGGCTGATATCATCTGAAATCGGTGAAATCGTCAGTAGAGGCACCTGAGCGGCTTTGACCAGTTCGGATTGCATTTGCAGATCCTGCCAGATGATATACAAAGCGGTACCCAGAAACGCATAGAGCATCAAGGATACTATCGCACGAACAATCAAGACGACAACGCCACTCATTCCTGATCTCGCGGTGTAGGAGGATCAAAGAAAGGCTCAACCGGGCCGGTTCTGACATGTGCGGGTGGATTGTCCTGGCCATATACCAGCGGCACACCTGCCAGAGAAATCACATCTCCGGGGAATAAAGGCTGTTGAGATATCCGGATCGAATTCACAAAAGTCCCTCCAGTTGAATTCAGATCAAAGATCACATACTGACCTTTTACGGCGCGGATCTGGGCATGCTCCCGTGAGATTCTCGGATCTTCGATTACCAGGTCATTTTCCAGACGCCGCCCGATGTTGAAAACAGGTTGGGACAATGGTATTGTCTCCAATCCATTCACAATAATAAACGCATTTTCCGGCAGACTGTCCCCCAGAAAATCCTCTTCTGCATCAGAAAGACTGGGCATGGAAGCGGTTTTATCCAGATATACCTCGGATGGAACGTCTTCCCGAATCAAGATTTCACCATCCAGTAGTTCCGGGTCGCCGGCTACAGAAAATTCGGGGATTTGATCGATCGTCTGGCCATTTTCCTGAAGAATCGACTGCATGGTTTCAGAAAAAGGGAATTCCTGCCAGTCATTGAGCTCGCCTGCGGGAACCAGGCAGATCAATGATGCCGGCAAATCCTCCCCTTCCAAACAGTGATCCTGGAGAAAAACCCGTACGGCTTCCGCCAGTCTGATCTGGCGTTGGTTAACGGATGGCTGTGAGGGTACAAGTTTGCTGCTTGATTCTACAAGGGATTTCAAACGAGCTTCAATGGCATCGAAATTTATCTTCACGTTATTATTATAATGAACTCATATAAAGGAACAAACGCACATTAGAAGACGCTAATTTATACATGGAAAAATTCGTGTTTTCATTAACCTACGGTTAGATCAATTTCTCTCACCCGGTGAACTGATCACCGCCATACGCGCTCCCGTCAGTAAGACCAGCGCGTCAACCGGTAAACGGATGTTCAAACCCCGTTGCCCACCGCTGATGTGGATCTCGTCAAAGTCACGCGCAGATTGATCCACCCAGACCTGAAATCCTTTATTGATCAGTGCCAGGGGTGAAATCCCTCCCGTAAGAAGGCCGGTCATTTTCTCCGCTTCCGCCTGGGTGGATACCTGCAATTTCTTCTCTCCAACCGCGGCCGCCAGGGATTTCAGATCCACTTCGCTGTCACCGGGTACAACGGCCAGGATGGGTTTACCGGGCCGGTTGCGGATGACAACAATCGTTTTAAATACCTGTCTGGCAGGAACACCCAACAGGCGGGCAGATTCAATGGCTCCCAATTTTTCCGCCGGAAGATCAAAAGCCTGATATTTGATCTTTTTAGAATCAAGGAAACGGGTGACGTTATTAGTCGTCATGACATCTCCGGTTTTCGGGATTCGGCCGGATATAAATTGGATTGCTATAAATCCATCCCCGCGTTTTCCCAAGATAAGGAAGACAGGCTTCCACCCGATAAACACCGGATTTCGTGGTGATCATGGCACCATTCGTCGATTTCTTCCATTCTCGAATAACCTGTCCATCGCATAAAAGGCGCAAATCGGCCTTTTCCGGTAATTTGATTTGCAGGGTTACGCCATCTTCCACAGTGATCTCATCACCCATGATGGCATTTCCTTTTCGATTACTGGCCGAAAATCGGAATCCGCGCGTTGGCAAAGGAAGATCGTATCCTATAAAACTATTTCCCCTGGCCAGAGCAGTGAGAACGACACCCCGGTCATAGGCAAGGTCGCCTTTCAGTGGTTCGGGTAATAGCAGATGATTGTTGATCGATGAAAAATGATAAGAATACGGAAAAACAGTGCGCCGAATCGGGCCAAGTTTCTTATGCAAGGCGTGAGCGTCAGAACCACCGATCGCGCTGACTTTTTTCCCGGATGCCATGAGTGCATCCCATCGTTTCAGGGTCTCCGGGAGGGGATTGTGCGCCATGAATTGTGGAAAGAAAGCATAAAATATCGCGGATGGATAACCATCGACAACAGTTTTCAATTCGCTGAAACCGTTCCACAGTTCGATACCTGAATAACCATTGACCGACCAGTCAACCCACGAATAATCGTCCTCTCCGATGAACGGTAAGGCTGGATCAACGGGGTGGGCGATGAAACTGCTTCCCCCTGCAAATTTTATTTGATTGATCAGGTTCTGTGGATCCGGTGCGAACGGTGCCAGCTCACGATTGGTGCCAAATACGAGCAGATGATTCTTGGGAGGCTGTCTGTTCTGGTCATGAATTTCCTCACCGATCAGAAGGAGAACGCGCCTGTCGTTAAATGTGTAATATCCCTCTTTCCCGCCTACCAGTACATTATGGTCGGTCACAATCACAGCATCCAAACCACTCTGGCAGGCGGCCCTGGCGATCTCTTCGTGTGTCCCGCTGCCATCCGAATACACACTGTGCACATGCAGATTGAGACTAATTTCTTCCATTTGTTTGACGATTCTCTCCAGGTACAGGTATAATCAGGCTTGCTTCAGGAGGCTTAACGTGACGACCTATTTTGATATAGCGCTGATTATAATCTCGGTAACTTTGATCGTAAGTGTCATTCTGCAAAACAAAGGCGTTGGCCTCGGCGGATTGACCGGTAACGATACTGGCGGTGTTTTCTCAGCCCGCCGTGGAATTGAAAAGACACTTTTCTGGATTACAATCGTTCTCAGTATCATCTTTGTTGTGTTGACACTGGTTACCATCATCGTCAGCAAATAAATACTGAATTTCGCTCATTCATTTGCGCGGACACAGTTAGGGCGACGCTCCACAGCCTGAAGCGCGCGCCCTTTTTTTAATTATGATGAAAAACCTTCGCTGGCAATTTGTAATCATTTTTCTGACCGGTCTGGTAATCGGTATTCTCCTGCTCGGTGAACAGAAGGATTTAGCATCTGTTGAAGCCACTCCCCGGCCGGCTCAGGGCGGTATTTACACTGAAGCCGTGGTTGGGAATTTACAGCGTTTGAATCCCCTGCTGGACAGTAAAAATCAACCCGATCGTGATATCGACCGTCTCATTTTTAACGGTCTGGTGCGTTTCGATTCTCGCGGATTGCCTCTCCCTGACCTGGCAGAATCCTGGGGCATCTCACAGGATGGAAAAAATTACAATTTCACTTTACGTCCCAACCTCAAATGGCATGATGGGCAACCAGTTACCGCCGATGATGTGATCTTTACCATAGAAATGATGCGTCAGGGAAATCCTTCTCTGTCTCAAGATTATCAGGATTTTTGGAAATCGGTGGTGGTGAAGGGTTCCGGAAACAATCTTCAGTTTCAATTGAAAGAATCTTTTTCGCCGTTTCTGGATTTCCTAACATTTGGTATCCTGCCCCGGCATTTACTGGGCGGCCTTTCTGGTGACGCCTTTATCAATGCCGCCTTCAATTTACAGCCGGTTGGAACTGGTCCCTTCCAGTTCGAACGGCTGATTGTCGACAGCGGGAGAATCTCGGGACTCGTTTTACGTGCCAATAAGGATTTTTACGGGCAGAAACCCAATTTATCGCAGATCGTATTTCTCTTCTACCCGGATTCAATCGGTGCCGTAACCGCGTATAAAGAGAATCGGGCGCAGGGTATCAGTCAATTGACTCCGGATGTACTGCCGCAGGCTTTGAATTATCCCAATCTGGCGCTCTATACCAGCCGCAAACCGGAACTCACCATTCTTCTTTTTAACCTGAAGAACCCTGAAGTCCCATTTCTGCAGGAATTGAAGATCCGTAAATCTATCCTCCGCAGTCTCAACCGGCAGTGGATGATCGATAACCTCCTGCAGGGACAGGCGATCATGGCGGATGGTGTAATCTTCCCCGGAACATGGGCCTATTACGAGAACATCAAGTCCATTCCCTATGATCCAGAGATTGCCAGACGGGATTTAAAGGAAGAAGGCTGGGTACTGGCCGGGGAAACAGACACGGTGCGCTCGAAGAAGGAAGCTTTCCTGAAATTCCGGTTGACTGTACCGGATACGGACCGTCATAAGAACCTGGGTGGCGCCATTCAGCGTGATCTGGCAGCGGTCGGCATTCAGGTGGAACTCGAAGTTCTGCCGTATGAAACAATCATTAATGAACGGCTCAATCCACGCACGTATCAGGCAGCGCTGGTGGATATAAACTTTTCCAAAACACCTGACCCCGATCCCTATCCTTTCTGGGATCAGGTGCAATCGACAGGCGGGCAGAATTATGCCCAGTGGAATAACCGGGTAGCCAGCGAAATGCTGGAGCAAGCGCGCATCACTCTGGATATCGATGAACGCACAAAACTCTACCGTAATTTCCAGTTGATTTTCGAAGATGAACTGCCTGCCCTGCCTCTCTTCTATCCTGTTTATACCTGGGGCGCGGATAATACCATTCGAGGAATACGTATGGGCCCACTATTTGATACATCGGATCGGTTCAATACGGTTGCCGACTGGTATCTGGCGATCAAACCCGTTGTTCAACAGACCGCGACTCCTACAAAAAATCAGTAATGTTCTTTTTGGGAAGAAGTCAGTCTTATGCCAGAAATGCTAAATCAAGACCTGGAATATTTAAGGGCATCCCCTTCAGAATTGGAATCATTTCTCCTTTCCAAAGATACCATTCGCCAGCTGCCTGACCTATCACTCTCGGTCGGGAATATCCTTCTAGCACACAGACGATTATCCGCGGCCGGTATGGCCGATCAGATAGAGCAAGAATGGAAGAGGATCGATGAAATCCATAACCAGTGGAAAGCAGCCTGGGCCTCCAAATGCCAGTTGGAATTGAAAATGCGTATGCGGATCTGGGGAGATTTCCTGCTGGGGATGGCTCCTGATAAAAGCCAGCCCTCCACTGCCTACCGTCATCAGGTTCGCAACCGGGTAATCATGCAGCTTCTGGAGGATAGTATTCCCGAACTGGCGGCCGAATACTCTGAAAGTATCGAACGCAAAGATAAGATCCTCATCAAATTTTCAGCGGAAAATGATTTCATCTGGGAAGCGGAAGTGGAATCTGGATTTCCCGGAGAGAAATTCTGGTTTCTTTACCGCATTTTGAAATACGAGAAGGCGCACCCATGAGTCATTACTATACTCGCAAAGGTGATGACGGCCTGACTACCTGGATTGGAAAAGGCCGTCTCAAAAAATTTGACCTGCGTATTGAAACCCTGGGTTCGGTTGATGAAGCTTCAGCCACACTGGGTCTGGCACGGGGTTTATCCACCAACCCGCGGATAAAAGATGTCCTCCTGCATATCCAACGAGACCTGAGCGCCATGATGGCCGAAATTGCCGCCGACCCGCAAGAAGCGGTGAAATTCCGCACAACCGATGAAGAAAAAGTAGCCTGGCTCGAAGAACAGGCCGATGCAATTATGGAAAGCGTTGAAGCACCCGCGAGCTTTGTCATGTCAGGTGATACAGCCGGGGGTGGAGCACTGGATATGTGCCGTGCTTCTGTTCGCCGGGCGGAACGCCGGGTGGTTGAATTGTCGGAAACCAGGGGGGTGGAGAATCCTGCGCTTGTTGCCTACCTGAACCGCCTGTCATCAATGCTATTTGTGCTGGAATTATTGGAAATCCAATCGGCAGGGCTGTCTTCTCCCAGTCAGGCTGCGAAGTTGATCCGTAAATGACGGGAACGCTCCTGAATAGCGCGGCGATCATTGTGGGGGCGGTTATTGGGATCGTTCTAGGGACCAGACTTCCCGAGAAACTAAAACAGACCGTCATACTAACCCTCGGTCTTTTTACACTTCTGTACGCCATCCAATTATTTCTCAAAACCGAAAATGCCATTGTTCCTCTGTTGAGCCTGCTATTCGGAGTAATCGTTGGCGAATGGTGGGATATCGATGATCGGCTGGTGGGACTAAGTTCTCAACTAGAAAATCGGCTCCTTCCGACCTCTTCCACTCGCGGACAAAATGGTGGAAAATTCATCCGTGGATTTTTATCCACGGCATTGATCTACTGTTCCGGACCGATGGCCATTCTGGGCCCTATACAGAACGGTCTCACAGGTGATATCAGCACGTTATCTGTCAAATCTATCCTGGATGGATTTGGATCTCTGGCTTTCGCTTCCAGTCTGGGAATCGGTGTCGCCTTCTCCAGTATCCCGGTTCTTCTTTATCAGGGAACAATCTCCCTGTTCGCGGTGCAGGTTCAGGCATTGTTGAATACATCCATGATCAACGAATTGACGGCTGTGGGCGGGTTGATCCTGGCATCAATTGCCATTGACAGTTTCCTGGAGATCAAACGAATAAGAACGGCCAATATGCTGCCGGCACTAATCTTCGCACCGATCATTGCCCGGTTATTTCAATTGTTTTAAATAGAAGAGGGATAGGTGATTCTGTCGAACCTATCCCTTTTATACATGTCGTAACTATTTCTGTCGTTACTCTGCTTTAAGTGCTTCCTCAATGGCAGCTTTAAGGTTTCCAGAATCGACCAATTTGTCATTCACCAGGAAGTATGGGGTTCCGTTAACACCCCTGCTTTGACCGTAATTCATATTGTCCGTCACCTTCTGTGCGTAGGTCGATTTATCAATGCAGGCCTGGAAGGTCGTAACATCCAGAGAAAGGTCTTTTGCCATTTGCAGGAACAATTTTTGGTTAAAGGTTCCCTGATTCTCGCCGTTTTGGTTGGCGAACAATAGATCATGGTATTCCCAGAATTTACCCTGGTCAGCCGCGCAATATGCTGCTTCGGCTGCTTTCACGGATTCTTCACCAATGAAGCTGTAGGTGATAAATTTCCAATGCACTTTGCCGGTTTCGACATATTGTTCCACGTAAGTAGCTTCCATTTCGGTCGCGAATTGCTTGCAATACGGGCACTGAAAATCAGAAAACTCTTCAACTTGTACCTTTGCGTTCATATCGCCCATTGAATCGAAATCAGCCATCGGACGTGGATTTGATTTGACCTCCACCTTTTTCAAGGAAGGAATGATCAATACTCCGGTTACCAGCAGAGCACCCAGCCCAATTATGGCGATAGTTATCCAGTTTTGTTTGCGTCTATCTGCCGCTCTGAGCGCTCGCAATTCATCCTTTGTATTCATGTTGTCTCCTTGCAGGAAATGATCTTCCTTCGATTCTAATCGAGGATGATTAAAAATACGACCGATTTACAAAGTTTCCGGAAGAACGCTATCCCTTCATTTCCAACATCTTCGGCGGGCTGGATTTCAAACCAAGGCCAGCCAGAATCCGGTTATTCGGTCAGTTTCTTTTCCGGGTTTTCATAAACAAAGACGGGGAAACTTTCGCCGGTAAGGGTAAAACCCAGTGAATCATACAGGGCAAGAGAGGCAATATTATCTCCCTGGGTGTTCACGGTGACCTGCCAGGAATTCATCTTGAGACTGGATGCCAGCATATCGCGCACCAGTTCATACCCGATATTCTGCCGTTGATGGTCAGGTTTGACCGCCAGGCGAGCCAGATGGGTGTTGATCGGCGTCGAGGTGCTGATCTGATAGCCAATGATCTGGTCATCCATAACGGCCACTGTGGCAATGGATGCCTTGTGATACGCCAGGATCAACGCGTCCAACGAATTTTGCCAGAGCGGTTTGAATGCTTGCCGGTCCACAGCGGCCACAGTGGGGAGGTCAGCCGCGAGCATCGGCCGGATGGACAGGTTAATCGGAATTTTCTTTGCCGGGCGAAGGTTGAAATCCCAACCCAGTACAACAATCTGCTGACGCAGATGGAAATCATTGTGTTCCAGCGCGTTGCGAAACCATTCCTGCAATCCCAGCGCGGCCAGAACAGGGGGATTGGAAGATGACAGGTCTTTAAGACAGCGATTTAACAGAATGGGGAACAATTTTTCCGGTGGAATCTCCAGAGTTGCTCCAAAGACGCGCACCCAGGCAACACCATCCGGATCAATAGGAGCGGCCATGGCGGCCAGAATTTCATTGCGGCGTAGAAGCAGATAATACGGCTGAAACCCGATCCATTCAAGAGAAGTCCGCCAGTCCAGATGTTGATGGATATTGATGCGGCTTTTGTAAAAAGCGGAAAGAGCGTTCAGATCGGCTGCGGCAACAGGTCTCAAAAGGAATTTATTGATCGGAAGATTATTCCGGATGCGGTATTCCATTTTTTATTTACTTCGGCAACATTCGCGAAACAAGCGAGAACAACCGGCGCATTATCTTCTGGCGCCAGGTCAATTTTTCCGTCACGCGCATAGAATCCAGCATGGCACTCATAGCACCGAGATTATCGCCGCTTTCCATTTCCAACGCAGCAATGGTTTTGTGCACCACAGCCAGATTATCTTTATCCCCGGCTTTTTCAAACCGCGGGATCGACCGGCGGAAGAGTTCAAGGCTCTCTTTTTTCCTGCCCAATTCTTTCAAAGCGGCAGCCTGGTTACCCAGAGCAAGACCTTCACGCAGGGGATCGCCGGCCTGAGCAAAGACCAGTTCGGTTCCCTGGCAGGCAGCCAGAGCAGCCGCCGCATTTCCAGATTGAAGCAGCGCCACACTCTGATTGTTGGCCATTTCCGCGGCCAGGGGTCGATTATCAGCTGCAGCATAGCTCTCGCTGGCTTTAAGGAACAGGCTGGCGGCTTTTAAGAAGTCACCGGAACGATACGCGCTCCTGCCTTGATCGGCAAATTCTTCCGGGGTTTCACCCATAGATCAGAATGTGATCTCCAACAAAGATTCGGCAATCCTCCGAAGTTGATCGGCAGGCATATGGCTTAAATTGCTGGCCAATAACAGATACTGCCGGTTAACCGGATTATTTATGAAATCGATAAGCTCCGGAGTAAGCATCTCATCCGATTCGAGTTTCAAATCCCTGGTAGCCGTCTGTGGCTGAGAAATCGACTCTGACTTATTTTCCATGGTACCACTCTCTCCATTTGAAGCAGGTTCCACATGCTGTGCCGGTGAAGGAATTGACGGTACAGGGGCCGCTTCCGGTTCCGGGATGGATGCCACAGGAGTTACATTGGGAGCAGATGATTTCTCTTCAACCACAGGAAGGTCCTGAATATGCGGAGCCTCCGGGATTTTGAATGGTTTGAAATTGATATCGCGGGTGGGAATGGCATAACTGTCGATCCAATCGTTGATATCAATTTGCAACATCTTCGTGATATCTTCGAGATCAGTCACCGGAATGGCAGCCTGACCCAGTTCATAATCAGTAATCTGTTCAATGGTCAGTCCGGTTGCCATGGAGAGATCATCCCGCGAGAAATTTCGGCGTGTTCTCGCCTGCATGATCATGGCACCCAGAATTCGGTTGCGCAATTCCAGGCGCTGGCGCATGGTCTCCACTCGCAGTCTGGGCATTTCATCCGAAAGACTCTTATTGCCAAAGAAATGATCGACTGGCACGGCATAGATGGCCGCCAGTGCTTCCAGTTCGGGTAATGTCGGAGGCAGGACAGCGGCCTCCAAATCGGACAGATGTTGTGTCTCCCAGCCGAGTAGTGCGCAGGCTTCTTCAGGGGTTCTCCGAGCATACAGGCGGGCATCCACCATCAGCGCGGCAACCTTGTGAGCTCGAAGTGTTTTAATTTGAGATCTAGCTGCCAAGGGTCATCTCCTCCTGTTTCCCAACATTTCATTAAGGTTTGCCCCAAAAATCTCAGGACCGAGCCGATAACCGGATGCTTCAAGGCGCTGGCTGAATCCCGGGCGAATCCCGGTGGGGCGAAGCTCACCGATGATAGTTCCATCCTGTTGCACACCGGTTTGTTGGAATTTGAAAATATCCGTCATGGTAATGGTATCACCTTCCATGCCAGATACCTCGGTGATGGCTGTGATCTTCCTGGTTCCATCCTTCAGACGAGCCTGCTGGACGATCAGGTCTATGGCTGCCGCGATCTGTTCGCGCAATACTTTCACCGGCAGATCAAGCCCGGACATCAGACACATGGTCTCCAGCCGGCTTAAGGCATCCCGCGGTGTATTGGCGTGCAGGGTGGTCAACGAGCCATCATGTCCGGTGTTCATAGCCTGCAGCATATCCAGCGCTTCTCCACCGCGACATTCACCAACAATTATGCGATCGGGGCGCATACGCAGGCTGTTGCGGACCAGGTCACGGATAGTAACCGAATGTTGTCCTTCGATATTAGCCGGTTTGGTTTCAAGACGCACAACATGTGGCTGTTGGAGTTTCAATTCAGCCGCGTCTTCTATGGTAACAATCCGTTCATTGGAAGGGATAAATCCGGACAGAATATTCAGGAAGGTGGTCTTACCGGAGCCGGTTCCACCGGACACCAGAATGTTCAGCCGGGATATAACGCACGCACGCAACATATCTGCCATGCCCTTGGTAATTGATCCCAGGCTGATGAGCTGCTCCATCGTTAGCTTGTCTTTCATAAACTTCCGGATGGTGATAGAAGGGCCGTCAATGGCCACCGGGGGAATTACTGCATTAACACGCGATCCATCTGGAAGGCGGGCGTCCACAGTGGGATTATCGGAATCAATATTACGTCCTAGAGGAAGAATGATCTTATCAATAATTCGCAGGATGGCATCATCGTTTTCAAAATGAAGATCAGTCAACTGTAATTTTCCGTTTCGCTCAATAAACACCATACCGGGGCCGTTCACCATGACCTCACTGATGGTCGGATCATCCAGCAGTGGTTGCAAAGGGCCAAAACCCAGCATCTCATCCAGGATTTCTTTGAAAATCTGATTTCGGGCAGCATCCGGCAGATTCAAACGGGTTGAATCATACGCCTGTTGCAGGTATTGCTGGATGGCTTCCCGCCTCTGGCGGGGTGATGGCGGCCTTGCTTCAATTTCACGCGAAATGGAATTGATCAGGTAGGTCTTAAGCTTGGCCAGATCGGTTGGATTGAGTGAATATCCGCTGGAAGGTATCATTTGATCGCCCTGGCCGGTTTCACTTCTTCGTCTGGCATTAGCCAGATGATCTGTTCGGTGTTCACAGATAGAAAACCGCTATGATAGAGTGCCTCACCGGTGGACGAGAAGACGATCGCATCGGTGACGGCAATAAACAGGTCTTTACGATTCAGTTCATCTTTGACACGGTCCTCCGGTCGAATATGGATTTTCCCGCGAATCAACTGATTGGTGGTTTGAATCGTAACGTTAATCGGTTTTTTCGTAACAACCTGGGTAAAGATTTTCCCTTTTTCTTCAAAGTTGGAATACATTATTCCTTCTTTCCTTTCACAGAAGAACCTGTAACTTCAGCCGGCATTAAATAACCCAGACCGGACCGGGTGACAATATGACACGGGCTGTGGGGATTATCCTCCAGCTTCTGGCGCAACCTGGCTATGCTGACCCAGAGGATTTCTTTGTCATCTTTATAGGAGGGTCCCCAGATGGCCGTGAGCAGTTCTTCACCGGTTAAAATCTGACCCAGATGATGGGCAAACTGGATCAAAAGACGGTATTCCGTGGCAGAAAGGAATACCGGTTTATCACCCTTCCAGACCTCCGCGCGGGCAAAGTCAATCTTCAGATCGAGATGCTGGAAAAAGCGCTCCCCCAATACGCTGTCATCCTTACGTGCCCGGCGCAATACGGCGCGAACACGGGCTATCAATTCCGTAGCCGAAAAAGGTTTGACCACGTAATCATCCGCGCCGACGTTCAATCCTTTCACTCGGTCCTGCTCCTCACCTTTCGCGGTCAGCATGATAACCGGAACAGCGGAGAACTGTCGTATTCTCTCGCAGGTGGTGAAGCCGTCCAAACGCGGCATCATAACATCCAAAATGACCAGGTCCGGTTTTTTTGATGAAACCATTTCCAGGGCATCTTCTCCATTCATGGCGAATATTACTTCATAACCCTCTGCCTGCAGATTCACCTGAAGAAGGTGCACATACTGTTTTTCATCATCCACAACCAGAATTCTCGAAGCCATGATCGTCTCCATCACCTTAATTAAATGCGGGAAGCGTAATAGTAAATAAGGTTCCCTCATTTACTTTTGATTCTACAGATATTTTTCCATTATGCGCATCGATGATCTGTTGACAGATATATAATCCGAGACCGCTTCCTCGGGCTTCTTTCGATGCCTTGGGATCGCGATAGAACCGCCAGAAAATTTTATCGAGCGATTCGGGCGGGATGCCTGGTCCTTTATCTCTAAATTGAACCACGACGGTTTTTTCACCAGATTCCAATTTAATCCAGAGCGGTGAGTTGGGAGCGTATTTCACGGTATTCGTTACCAGATTTTCAAAAACCTGTTCCAACCGTCTGGGGTCAGCTTTCACCAGTTTTACAGGCTGGATAACATCTTGATGGATCACCAGTTGAGGAAAATGCAGAGAAGTGCGGGCAATGACATTGTTGATCAATCCTTCAACCCTTACAGGCTGCATGTTCATTTCCAGCATGTTGCTTTGCAGTCGGGCTGAATCCAGCAAATTGTCGATTAAATCGTGCAGATGGTCTGTCTCGGTGTCTATGATCTTCAAAAATTCCTGTTGAGTCCGCGTATCCCAGGAAGTATCTGACCGCAGAAGTGTAGTGGTGTAGCCTTTGATGAATCCCAACGGACTGCGTAATTCATGCGTGATCATGGAAATGAAATTATCCTGAAGGGTGGATATTTTGCACTGTTGGGTCAACTCTTCCACCTGGTGACGCAGTTTCATATTCCCCAGGATTAAACCCAGAATGGCTGAAAATCCCTGGGCCTGTTCAATATCCAGCGCTGAATAATCCGGGCCACCGAACCGGATCATTACCACTGCGCCCAACGCTTCTTCTCCATCGGATAACGGGATCGCCAATCCGTATGGGCGATCCAAACGGTTTGATCCAGGTGATTTCTGCGGCAGTGTTGAGACGGGACGATTATCCTGGATTGCCTGTATACCGATGCTGTCTCCCCAGGCGGTATCCGCCTCTGCCGATCTTCCGCGCCCGACAGCCCGGGCATAAAAAGGTTCCAGGCTACCTCCACCATTCTTTTTATAAATCACCAGATGGTCATAGATCAATCCCATGCGCACCTGATGGGCAAAATCATCCAGACCGGTTTTCCATTCTTCCGGTCTGTTCAATTTTCCCAGTGAGCGCAACAGATAAAGATTGGGGTTTTCTACAAATGGTTCGGTCGTTGGAGGCATCGTTTTACAAATCTCCTGCACCGAAAGTAAGTTTCAAACGGGTTTCAGGGCAAATTCAAATTCACTACCCCGATTTATTTCAGACCGAATGCGGATTACTGAACCATGGGCTTCGATAATCTTGCGCACCAGAGCCAATCCCAGACCGGTCCCTCCATAACGTCGAGTAGACGAGCCGTCCAATTGGTGAAAAGGTTCAAAGATTTCATCGAAGCGATCTGCAGGTATTCCGATGCCGCTGTCCTTCACGATTACCCTGACAGCGCCATCATCCCATGTGCAACGAAGTTCAACGATCCCATTGACGGGTGTGAACTTGATTGCATTATCCAGTAATTGCCCGATTGCCCAGGAGATCTTCTCTTCATCGACATTCACACGCGGCAACTGTGGATCTGAAACCAGGGTGAGCTGAATATGTTTTTCTTCAGCTTTGACCTGTGCCCGATTGACCAGGGTTTGCCCCAGGTGGTGCATATCGGTAGGCTGCAAGTTTAGGGCCACTTTTGCCCGGTCTGCTTCTGAGAACAACAAGAGGTCTTCGATCAACTTTTCCAGGCGATCTGAAGCCTTTTGCATCACCTTTAATGCATTACTCTGATCCTCGGTGATCGGGCCAAGAACACTGGTGATCAACAACTCCAGATATCCTTTGATATGCGTCATGGGAGTACGCAATTCATGAGAGATATTAGCTACAATGTTGGCTTTCATACGGTTGAAGTCAGCCAGTTGATCCAACGCGGCTTCCAGCTCTTCCGTTCGCTGCTTCACGCGCAATTCCAGATGAGTATTGGCATTTTGCAGAGCGGCGCGTAACTGCAGGATTTGTTCGGTGATCGCGTGGTCAAGCTGGGCGCGTGTGATCAGCTTCTCGTTGATCAGGATTTGCCCGAGCAATTCGGTTTTGCCGTTCTTTTGGGTATTCGATTGAATATTAATGGCATGTGTCAATTGAGCTTCTGTGATCAAACCACATTCAATGAGGTATTCACCCAGACGGGGTACCAGCACTTCCGGAGTTAACTCTGGAATGCTTTGACTATTGGCTGGTCCATTTTTTCCATCAAAATCCATAAAATTATTTTACTTACAAACTGATAAACCTTACAATCAGTATTGTGTGAATAAAAAATTAATCTTTAAAGATGGAATCCAATACTGTGTTTAATTCCTCGTTGGAATAATAATAAATCACCAGGCTTCCGCCGTTTTTTCCATGATGGACGGTCACCCGCGTACCCAGTCGTTCACGCAGCCGGTCTTCGATCTCTTTGATCTCCGCCGGTGTTTCTGGTTTGGGACGGGAGGGTGCCTTTTCTCCACTGTATCTCTTGACCAATTCCTCTGTTTGCCTGACACTCAACTCGTTCTTACGGATGATCTGCAACACGGCGATCTGGGACTGCGGTGATGTCAGCGCCAGCAGAGCGCGGGCGTGTCCTTCGGAGATCGCGCCGGAAACCAGTGCCTGCTGAACTGCTTCGGGTAGTTTCAAAAGACGTAAAGTGTTGGTGACAGCCACCCGGCTCTTGCCCACCTGCGCGGCGATCTCCTCATGTGTCAGATTGAATTCCTCGGCAAGCTGCCGGTATGCTTCTGCCGTTTCAAGAGGCATCAGGTCTGCCCGTTGGACATTCTCAATAAGCGCCAGTTCCAACCGGTCGCGGTCGTCGGCGTCTCGCAGGATCACGGGCACAAGTTCAAGCCCGGCGATCTGGGCTGCCCGCCAGCGTCGTTCACCGGCGATCAGGATGTAATGATCCTGCGCCTCTTTTGAGACAATCAACGGCTGCAAAATACCGTGCTGGCGGATGGATTCAGCTAATTCCTGCAGGCTGTCTTCCGCCATGGTTGTTCGCGGCTGGCGTGGATTGGGAATTATCGATCCGATCGGAACGGTTTCGACACCACCTTTCGGTTCGTTCGAACCCGGGATGATCGCATCCAATCCACGGCCCAATCCACCTTTGTATGCCATTTATCACTCCTGTTAAACCACCTGGGGAATTGTAATTCCATCCTGCCCGAGGATCTCCCGGGCCAGGGCAGCATACGCTTTCGCCGCGCCAGATTCCGGCGCGTACATCGATATGGGAATTCCGTAGGAAGGAGCTTCCGCCAGCCGGATGGAACGCGGGATCACAGACTGGAAAACCTGTGTGGGAAAATGCTTGCGGACCTCATTGACTACATCGATGGCCAGACGTGTTCTACCGTCATACATGGTCAACACCACTCCGCGCACTATTAATCCAGGAAACAGTGCATTTCTGACACGATTTATGGTCTGGGTTAATTGCCCGAGACCTTCCAGAGCCAGGTATTCACATTGTACGGGAATAATCACCCCATCCTTCGCGGCCACCAGGCCGTTGACCGTCAATAGACTCAGGGAAGGGGGGCAGTCAATCAGGATGTAGTCGTACTTTTCTGATAATCCACCGACCACTTCTTTTAACCGGTTCTCGCGGTTCTTCCCATCGATCAATTCAACATCTGCGCCGGCCAGGGCTGGTGATGAAGGCAGCAGGGATAACTTTATCTTTGGATTATGCAGAACATTCGCCGCAGCCGGGGCGGCACCGATCAACACCTCATATGTTCCGGTCTTGACGGTATTCTTGTCGATTCCAAGGGAAGAAGTCGCGTTGGCCTGTGGATCGAGGTCGATGATTAATACCCGCTGTCCGTAATATCCTAGAAACGCGCCCAGATTGATGGCCGACGTGGTTTTTCCTACACCACCTTTTTGGTTCACAAATGTCAAAATCTTCGTCATGTTCCCTGTTCCGCTTTGAGAATTTCGATACCGGCCAGATCAATTTCTTCCGCCGTGGGAATGCTATCCATGCCGCGCCGGGTCACCGAACAGGATGCCAGTTGAACGGCAAAACGGGCAGCCTCCCAGGGATCGCGGGTGGCATTGTATTTCGTAAAGAAACAGGCGGCAAAAATATCACCTGCGCCAGTTGAATCCACCTCGATTTTGGAAGGAGCGGCAAAATGCCTTACATCGCCATTCCAGTAGACCCGGGCGCCTTCCGCGCCTTCCGTGACAACCAAAATCCGTATGGAGCGCAGCATCTCTTCAATTCGGCTTTCGTCACCGTTAATGTCTTCAATGCTCAATACGGCCGCGGTGGAGTTCTCCAAAACAAACGCGGCTTCCGGCCACTCGGAAGAAGTCACCCGGCCTTTGGCATCCCAGGAACGCATGAAACCCTGGGGGGTAAGGCAAACAATGCTTTCTGGAAAATAGCGGGATAGTGTCGGATCCGCTTCACGGGCTACCGGCGCAAGATGGACAATTGGTGTGTTACGCCAGCGTTCCGGTATGGCCGGCAGGCTGAGGGTATCGGCGACACTGTGTAGAACCTGAATACGACCTTCTGGAGTATAGATATTCTCGAAAGTGGTTGTCGATTCGGATGGCACGACCACAAATTTGATTCCATCTATCTCGGGCAGCTTGAAATTAGTTTGACAGGAAGTCACCACACCGACGCACAGACCCAGAGCACGCGCGGTGAGCGCTGAATACAGAGCGGTTCCACCGAATGTGTTTCCCTGGGGTGTGATATCACAGGTAATATGACCGACCGCCAGGTAGTCGACCGGTTGAATATCTCGGGCTACTAGCATAGCGTGATTATACCTGAAGCAGTTGGTCGGAATTAGAGGTGGAAGCCGACGGGGTCTCTCCGGCGGCTGCGCCGCAGTATGGGCAGATGCTCCAGGGCAGCTCCAGCAGTTTATGGCAGGCCGGACAGCTCTTTTTCAGGCGGGTCTGGCAGGTTGGACAGATCACCCAATCTTCACGGGTATGCCGCCCGCATCCGGGACAGGTGTTGATCTCCTCGATGGCTTTAAGCAGAGCTTCTTCTTCCAGCGTGCGCTGATATTCTTCTTCCAGGGTTCTTCCGGGGCGCAGGATTAAATAGATCACAATACCCAGGACATTCAGAACGGCAACCACCAGGACGGCCAGGATTCTCGCAAAACTATCCCGGGTGCGTGCGCGAATATCGCGGAATGTCCAGATGATCAAACTCAACCACAGGGCGGCAAAAAAAGCGGCGCCAAATCCGACCAGGTATTGAAATATTCCGCTGAAAGAAGAAGGGTCAAAAGGCATCGGTGGGAATCCGTTCGGGATTAATCCTCATAATTTTTGATCAGGTCGCGAATGAGTGTAACTTTACCGGGAGTCACCGGAATGAGTTTACAGCCGACCGAAAAGAGATCCGGATCGAGTTGATGATCGCACCATACCGCGACCGCGTTCAATTGAATTTCATGTTCTCCGTCGACCTGTTCCGGGAATTCCATGCGGATTTCCAGCAGGGTGCCCGGAGCGATCGGTTTTTCGCAGATCAGTTGAAGCCCTTCGGCGGTCAGGTCAACCAGATTTCCGATCAAATCACCGGATTTCCGGTCGAATAATCGCAGGTAATGGATCAGGTGGATACGGGTAAATTTTCTTTTTTCAGCCATTTTCATCTCCCTGTAAGAGTGACCGGTGATGTGCATTATATGCTGTTCATTTCTCTTTTGCAAACGAATCCTATTTGACACCCGGCGGCTTATCCATACAATGAAGTGTGGTGAATTATGGCCGTCGGTTTATTAACCCTGCACATTGCCATTCCGGATTGCCGAAGCCTGAAACAGAAACGCAGCCGCATACAACCTGTGCTGGCAAGACTGCACCGGGAATTCAACCTTGCCGCGGCTGAAATGAATCTGCAGGATATTCATCAGGAGGCGGAAATCCAGTGCACCGCTCTGAGTACCAGCAGCCGAGAGGTTCAGGCTTACCTTCAGCATGTTGTTGATTTCTTTGCCGAAACCTGGCCTGATGAAGAAATTTTGCAATACCGCATCGAATGTCTCTAAGGAGTGACTATGAACCTGAAGATAAAAGACCGCGTCGCACTGGTGACCGGCGCCAGCCGGGGGCTGGGTTACGCCACCGCGCGCCTGCTTTCGCAGGAAGGCGCCCGGGTTGTGATCAACAGCCGAAACCCTGAAAAATTGCAGAAAGCCGCCGATATGTTGAAAGCCGAAACCGGCGGTGAGGTGATCACCCTGGCCGGCGATATGTCCGATCCGGGCGTCCCGGATTTCCTGGTCAGCCAGACGATCAACCATTTTGGTAAACTGGATCTGCTGGTGACCAATACCGGCGGTCCCCCGGTGGGAACTTTCGAAGATTTCGATGATGTGGCCTGGGAGAAAGCCTTTGACCTGGTCTTCCTGTCGCATGTCCGGTTGATCAGGGCAGCTCTGCCCTATTTACGTAAATCGGATATCGCCAGTGTGTTGACGATTACCTCCCTGACGGTAAAACAACCGACTCCCGGTCTGATCCTTTCCAATTCCCTGCGCCTGGGAACGATCGGCCTGACGAAAAGCCTTGCGTTGGAACTGGGCCACGATGGCATCCGGTTCAATTCCATTCTACCCGGCTGGACGGTCACCGAACGGGTCAACGACCTTTTAAGTGTCCGTGCGCAAACAAAGCATACTTCTATCGAAGAAGAAAACCGCCTGCAATCCGCCGAATCACCGCTAGGACGCATGGCTGATCCGGAAGAGTTCGCCCGGGTAGCTGTTTTCCTGCTGTCACCGGCCGCGTCGTACCTCACGGGTGTGATGCTGCCCGTGGACGGCGGGATGTACAAAGGCTCGCTCTAAAATCGGGTAAAATCCATCCGGATTAATTCAAGTTACAGGAGAATACCGGTGGTGTCATCAACCGAAATTACCACCCGTCTTCAGCGGGTGCTGCTTAGAGTGCAAAAACCCGGCCGCTATGTGGGCGGTGAATATAATCAGGTTCAGAAGGATTGGTCAGCCATCCAGACAAAAGTGGCGCTGGTCTTTCCTGAAATCTATGATATCGGCCTTCCCAATCTGGGGGTCTCCATTCTGTATGATCAGATCAACCGCCGTGAAGACGCGCTGGCCGAACGGGTTTACCTGCCCTGGAAAGACATGGAAACGGAAATGCGGACTGCCGGGATTCCGCTCTATGCGCTGGAAAGCAAGAAACCGCTAGCCGCTTTCGACATCATCGGTATTTCCATCCCGTACGAAACCCTGTTTACCAATGTGCTGAATGCCTTTGATCTGGCAGGCATTCCTTTCCTTGCCGCTGACCGAGATGAAACTTACCCACTGATCATTGCCGGCGGACATTCGACATTCAATCCTGAACCGCTGGCGCCTTTTATGGATGCCTTTTTTCTGGGCGACGGCGAAGCGGTGCTGAATGACCTGCTCAATATCTGGCAGGACTGGAAGAAGGCTGGCGGTCGAAAAATCGAACTGCTGGAACGCCTGGCCTGTCTGGAAGGCATATATATCCCATCTTTCTATGATGTGGAGTATTCCACGGATGGAAGAGTAACTCGTTTTCAGCCGAATAACCCTCATGCACCTGCGGAGGTGCTAAAGCGCTTCTCCGTTCCCCTGCCCCCGCCAGTAACCCGGTTTCTGGTACCCAACATCGACACGGTGCATAACCGTGTGGCCGTCGAGATCATGCGCGGATGCAGCCGCGGCTGCCGGTTCTGCCAGGCGGGGCACATCCTGCGGCCAGTGAGGGAACGGCCGGTGGATGAGGTTGTGAACGCCATTGAGACCGCGCTGGATCAGACCGGATACGAGGAAGTTGCCCTGCTCTCTCTATCATCCTCTGACTATACGCATATACTCGAGTTGATCCGCGCCATCACCGAACGATTCGCCGGCAGGCAGGTCACCATCTCACTGCCCTCTCTGCGTATCGAGACCTTCTCTGTGGAGATCATGGAGAAATTGCGCGGCCTGCGCCCTTCCGGCGGCTTTACACTGGCTCCTGAAGCCGCCACCGAACGCATGCGCCGTATAATCAATAAACCGGTCTCCACGGAACAACTGCTGCAAACCGCGGCAGATATCTTCGATCATGGTTGGACGTCTATCAAGCTTTATTTTATGATCGGGCACCCATCCGAAACCATGGAGGACGTGGTAGCCATTGCCGACCTTTGCAAACAGGTTTACGCCCTCGGACGGAAAAAAGCCGGCGGCCGGGTGAAAGTCCATGCCGGTATCAGCACCTTCATCCCCAAACCCCACACCCCCTTCCAGTGGGCCACCTGCGATCAGACGGACGCCATCCGTGAGAAGCTGGCTTTCCTGCGGAACGCACTGCGCGGACCCGGACTTAAGATGACCTGGGCCGATCCTGATTCCAGCCTGCTCGAAGCCTGGCTATCGCGCGGCGACCGGCGCACAGCTCGCGTAATTCAGCGCGCCTGGGAACTGGGATGCCGCTTTGACGCCTGGCAGGACAGCTTCCGCTTCGACCTGTGGCAGCAGGCCTATACCGACTGCGGGATCGATCCAATGGAGTACAGTCATCGTCCCCGCGGACTGGATGAGATCCTTCCCTGGCAGCATCTGGGCAGCGGTATGGAATTGGATTACCTGAAACAGGATTACCAGATGAGTCTGCGCGGCGAAACCCGCGAGGACTGCCGGGAAGGCTGCCACAACTGCGGCATACTGGTTCATTATGCCGGCCTTAAGGAAGATATCCAACCCGGTGAATGGAATTGTCCGACCACCCGACCCAAAAGAAAAACTCCGGAGGCAGGAGCCTGATATGGGAAAAACACCCTCCTCCCAATCCAATCCCCAGCCTGTTCTGACCCGCGTGCGGGTGACCTTTGCCAAATCCGGCGCGTTGATCTACACCGGCGCGCTGGATCTGCAAAAAATTTGGGAACGGGTACTGCGCCGCGCCCGGCTGCCTCTGGCTTACACACAGGGCTTCAGCCCCGGCCCGCGCATCAATCTGGCCAGCGCGCTGCCGCTTGGCGTTTCCGGCGAACGCGAATTGGCCGATTTCTGGTTCACCGCACCGCCGGATATGGATACATTTTGCGGACAGGTCAATCGCGCCGCCCCACCCGGTTTGCGCGCCCTGTCTTCTGAAGTCATGCCGCTTTCCTCACCGGCTCTACAGACCCGCGTGGAGGCGGCGGAATACCACGCAGGTCCGCTTTCTCCTCAAGAGTATGCGGCCGCTGTTGCCGGTACGGCACGCGTACTTTCAGCCGACAGTCTACCGCGGGAACGGCGCGGAAAGCCGTACGACCTGCGCCCGCTAATCCTGGAGATTACCATGCTTCCCGATGTGGCAGGTGGTGGGACGATCCGCATGACCCTGAAGGCGCGGGAGGGCGCCACCGGCCGCGCGGATGAAGTGCTGGCGGAACTCGGTCTGGCACCAGATGCCGTTCCGCTGGCGCGCACCGGAATCATTTTGAAACCGGAAACCCCCGTGGTAAAATAGGCACATCCGTCCCTGTAGCTCAGTGGATAGAGCGCTAGCCTCCGGAGCTAGAAGCGGGAGTTCGAGCCTCCCCAGGGACGCCATAAATTTTAATATCCTCATCGTTTTTTCACCATGTGGGAAGAAATAGTCAATAAATACCGAAATTCCAAACCCCGGTTAACTTTCAGTCTGTTTTTCGCGCTGAGTGCTCTGGCCGGGATTATTTCTATGATTGGTTTTTTAAACCTGCCGCCTTCTGAAGTCAGGAATACCATTATTGCGAATTTTTCCCTGCGGCGTATCCTGACTCTATTAATTTATGTGCTGGGAATCACCACCTTTCTGATTTTTCTGTTGAAATCCTGCCTGTCTTCATCCTGGGCAATTCTACTGGAACAGAAGATCCACAGTTGGCATCAACGCCATCCTGTACTTTCTGCTGCCGATTTTTGTCTGTCTGCCGGTCTAATGCTTGTGCTTATCGGAATGGATTTCCTGATGAATCCGCTGCAGTTTCCTCGCATGGCATATTACATGTTTCTGTATGTTCGTCTTCGTCCGATCCTTTTTTGGCTTTTCGTTGTTGTTTTATTATCCTTTTCCCTTTCACTTATCCATCACTGGTGGAAAATATCTGTACGTGATTTTCTGCCACAGAATAGATCTTCCCGTCTGGGCATCGGGGGTTTGATCTTAACCCTGCTTATCAACCTGGTTTTATGGTTGAATGTATTCCTCAACCCTGATAGTGTAACGGAAACAAATCCAGGGATGATCATCCTGGATTGCCTGTCCTTTCTGCTGCTTTTCATCAGTCTGTTTATGATTGACCATTCGAGAAGATCCGGGTCGTAAATGGAGCCAGTTTCCACATCTCAAAGGTATCGAAAAATCGAAACAGCTGTATATTACAGCTTCTTTTTTCTGTTTGTGGGGTTATGTTTCTATTCCAGTTTTTTTGTGAAACCACTGCCTGATCCGAACAATCTGAACCATGCCACATTACACCAGGTGATCTTTGGTTTTGGTTTTAATCGGCTTCAATGTATTTCTCCGGTTCTCTTAATCAATATCTGTTTGATCATTCTGGCCGGTATGGTGATTCTGTTGAACCGTTCCTGCGAGATCAAATTTCACAATATTCTGACAGAATTGAATAATCGTTTCTTTAAAAAGAAATTGTTTATCGCAATCGCCTGTTTTCTATTCCTCATTGTCTGCTGCCTCTTTCAGAGTAATATGGTATCGGCCGATATGGTGATCTATGAAAGCTGGATCCCCAGACAATTTCATCACGGCGTTATGCATGTGCGGTTTGACGAAATGTGGGAATCTAACCTGCATTTCAATGCATATATCCTGCTAAACACGTTCTTTGGTATCAATGTGTTGTCAAGTTATCGCCTGCTTTCCTGCCTGGCTGCCCCATTCTTTCTTTATCTGCTTCTTCAGTTGAACCATCGTTTGGTTCCGGACAAAGCACTACCGTTGACTCTTCTGGTAATGTCCGGCGGATTTGTCCAACTTTTCTTTGGGGATATGGAATATTACACAATCTCCATCACACTTGTGATCGCTTATTTTTATCTGGCGTTTCTATATCTGCAAGGTGAAACCTCTTTCATCGTTCCGGCTATTGTTCTGGGTCTGGCCATGACCTTTCACATGGAAACTCTGATTTTCCTACCCACCCTGTTTTTCCTGTCAATCTTCGCGATTCAACGGCGCGAAGCATTTCATGTTGTGGCCGGTTGGATTGGTCTTTTTCTTTTGATCAGTTCGACATTGCTTTTCTTTGTCATCAACGGAGCTTCACTGACCAATCTTGTCAATACAAGCTGGGGATTGGGACGTAATGGTAATGTGCTGGCCAATTTTCAGACCAATACGGACTTAATATTTATCTCCCGCCTGAACATGATTACCCTGGTTTTTCCATGCCTCTGGCTCCTGCCGATTATGGTTTTTGGTGGCAGGCTCAAACTGGAACCTTTCAACGGATTCCTGCTAGTTGGCGCATGTTGCGGTATCCCCTTTTCGTTGCTATGGGTATCCTCCATCGGACTATACAGCGATTGGAATTTGTTTTCCATGCCCCTTTTCCCGGCAATTCTTCTCGTTGCCTACAATCTCATCCATTACGTACATATTGGACGAAAAACCGCCCTGTGCTTTGCGATGACCAGTTTCTGTATGCTTCTCAGTTACGGGTGGATCGTATCCAACCATTTCATTGTTCGGTGACCCAAAACGGGAGTTCGAGCCTCCCCAGGGACGCCTTGAGAAAGATATTGATTATGTCATGTTGTCATGCTAGAGATAATACGTGTCAATAACTAAAATACAGCACGTTAAATAAAGACCGAAAAATTCCATTATTATTGATTGATAGAATAAATTAGGATCGGTATTGTCAGCAGAATGATTTCGCATCAGAGAGACTATGGAGATATTATTTCGCTACACTGAAAAATACTGTATCACCGATCAACAAGGGATCATGGAAAAGGAACACACCGGGATCCCCTTTGGGAACAATAAAGCACATCCTTCCCGCTTTAATGCCTCCGCTTAAAGTCTCTCCGGTTTCAAAAAGACCAGGCACACCAACCACCTCATATTGAGTAGAGATGATATTACCGTCTGAACCAACCGCCTTTAACTCAGCCGGGGTGAAAAGGCATTTTTCGGTACTCTTTTTCAAACAGGTTGTCTGCGTCTCAACCATGAGGAATTCCTGAGTCAGGCAGTAACCGCATTTGATGGCTTCATCCCGGATCATTTCTGCACAAAAAGGGTGTTTATTCATCTTGTTCTTTCTTTAAACCATTCAATCCAACCTGTTGCGAATTGATTGTACAGGTTTTCAACATCGATTATTTACATACCACTACAAATCACTTGATAAGAATTAACAGGATAACAGCAACAGAAAACATCTGAAGGTTATTGTTTATCAAGTCTTCCAGCACTTTAATGCTTCACCTGTTCACCCTCAGCATCTTGACGCCAGCAATCACTCTCACACAATAACGCGGATTTTGCACCGGCACCCGATTTCGGAGGTGCATTCCTTTACAGGT
Organism: Leptolinea sp.; assembly: GCA_012798535.1. GTDB lineage: Bacteria > Chloroflexota > Anaerolineae > Anaerolineales > Anaerolineaceae > Leptolinea. The sequence continues at coordinate 82,068 of JAAZMZ010000009.1, read as the reverse complement.
ATCTCGGGTAACGCATCTATGGAATACAACTTCTCCGCGGCTTCTCTACAGGCAGGGCATACGAAAGTGTCATTGGCCGGTTCTATTTGGATATATTTCACATGTTTCTTGATCGACATGATTTTTTGGATTTCATATTGCATCTCACAATAGGATATGGTATCGGTGACAGACCGGAAGAAATTCTTGTTGAGTGAAGTATCTGGACCAATTATCGTATCTTCAAAAGTCTCGTCTCTGAAGATCATGGAAAAAGCGGCAAAATTCCTGGAGAGTATCTCATCCGTGTCATTCAAACCATATTTTGACAGATCCCTTTGATAAATAAACTTCATCAGGGATGTTTTTTCCTGGGGGTCAAACCTGCGCCAATTCATATCATTTTCAGGTAATTCGATCTGCGAAAGGGCGTGGTTGACCATCACCTGAAACGCGGGCAAAAATGCCTCCCTGGAGATCAGGAAGAAAATGACCTTTGCGGTTTCAAAATTCCAGTTCCTCTGATTGGAACGATAGAATTCTGCCAGTGCCATGCCGTCATGTGAACAAACATAGTAATTCTGATTCTGATAGGCATCCATAAAATGCGGCAGGTGGCAGAGTATGTGTTTGGCCATGTCGAACTTATTACCCTCGGGACTCTGGCCAATTTCCTTCAGGAGGCTTTTCATCTCAGAATCCGACAATTCTTTTTCCAATATTTCACACGCGTTCGCCTTCTGAATGTACCCGCGTTTTGTCAAAAAGGAAAAATACTCCTGCAAATCACATTTGACAATTCGTTCCCACCTGGAACGGAGATCTTTCTTTTCCAGGATTTCAGTTAAATTTCTTGTGTTCTGAAACTTGGTCAATATATGACCAAGAATATCTTTGGGTTGCCTGCAGAAAACCAGCTGCCTTCTGAAGCTGTTTAAAAGATCATAATTATTGCCAAAAAGGCCTGCGCAATTCTCACATAACTCATTTTGATCTATCGATAATAGAAAACCACTTCTTTGACATAGTGCGCATGTAGCCATAAATCATCCCCTTGCTTCCAATAAACACTCTTCATTTTTTGATCATACTTAGAGTTCTTTCTTCAATGGAAGAGGGGATTGTGAACAAATTGTTCACTTTAATATTCTGCGAGGTTTATGAATAGAAATAGCCTGTCCGCTGGATCAAATCCGATCGATTCCCCTTATTCAATCTGATTCGAATACATGAATCGGATAGAACAATCTATCGATCAAACAGTCACTGTTGATTTTTTCATCCGTGTTCATTGCAATCCTCGAAGAATTACCTCCCTTACATCTTTCCTGCTTGCTGTCCTAATAACATTATAAAACGGGGAAACAGTAAAGAATATCCCGGAATAAACATGATGTTAATCTTAATACACAGCCAGCAGCCCTTCGCCAAAAACCAGCAGGAATAACCACAACAGGCTGAACCGCAGGGCTTTCCCCGAACCTTCCAGCGCTCCGTAATCCAGCACGGCCGCTGTCAGGCCGATGACCACACGGATCAATCCCGGCGGGTTGAGGACATTCGAGGTCGGCAGGAAGGGGAAGATCAGACTATTCAATAAGAGGATGAACACCCCGGCACTCCGCCTGCCCTGCCACATCCTCTTGATACCGGTAACAATACCGGCCGTCGCCGGGATTAACGCCACCAGCAGCACAAAAATGGAGAACAGAATGAAGATGTGTGTTTCCGGAGTGTGATACCCCCACCAGCCGCGATACGGGACAATCTCGAATGAGCTGGCGAACGCTCCACCGGAACTCACGCCCCAGCTTCCCAGCCATATACGCAGAAAAACCTGCCACAGGGCAAAGGGCAGGGCTGTAAGCAACCCCCAGACAGCGCCCCGCCAGTTGCGATCCTGCACCAGCAGGGACAGCGCGCAGGCCGCCGGGAAGAGTAAAGTCAGCTCGCGGGTCAAACCTGCCAGGGCAAACAATACGCCGCTCCAGCCGAAATGTTGGCGGTCGAAAAACAGCACGCCCCACTGCGCCAGCATAAAAGCCAGCGGTTCGGTCAGGTCAAGCCGAAGTGAAAGCATCTGCCCGGCGAACAGGCCATAGACCAGGGCAAACCAACGGTTTTTGTCGTGCGCCTTCAGGATCATCTCGGTGGCCAGGGTGCCCAGCGTGACGCTGATGATATTGATCAGGATCATCATCCACGGGATAAGTGAAGGATTTCCCAACCCCAGCAGGCGGGCTGTCAGGGGATAAAGGATACGCTGATAGCGGTAGGCGGAAATATCCAGTTTATCCGACGCGCCGGATGGATCCACAGCGATCTGGTAGGCAAATTGGCCGTCGTATCCCAGCCTTTCGGTGCCCTTGACCGGGTCGTACTGTCTGCCGATCAACACGAAAGACATTGGGTCCCAGTTCTTCGCGGTCAGAGTGGCCAGACAATACAACACAGCCAGCAACAGAACTACCATCCAGGGTCGGATGAGTCTCAGCATGTTGGTTGGGTTGTGTTGTTCCAATAATGAGGATTGCATTTCTTTTGATCGTTATAGAACCGTGATGTGTTTATTGAAGAAGTATATATTACTTCCGGCGGGTATTGTGCAAAATTGATTTAATAAAAGACATCCCGGGGGAGAATCCGGGATGTCTTTTCTTAAACGGCCGGGACTTACTGGGCCGGTCGTTCCGCGAGTTTAACGGTAATTTCTTGCTCAGAACCGTCGCGGATGATGGTAAGTTTGATCTCGTCGCCGGGATTGGCCCGCAGGATCATGTTGCGCAGATCTTTGACAGTCTCCACCGTCTTGCCGTTCATAGCCGTCACGATATCGCCGCCGGTTACGATCTGGGTTCCATTTGTCTCGAGCGGTTTGTCGCCACCCCGCAATCCGGCCTTATCTGCCGGGCTGTCTTTTTCGACAGACTGGATCAACGCGCCGGTCTGTCCATCTTTCAGATTCATTCTTTTGATGATATCGGCGTTGATATCGGATAGAGAGACACCGAGCCAGGCATTACCTTTAATGGAAGATTCTTCCGGAGCGGCCGTCTTTTCCACTTCCGGGCGGGCTTCCAGTTTGACCGGCACCGTCTGTTCCTTGCCGTCACGGATAATATCCAGCTTGACTTCCTGTCCAACCACGGTGGATCGCGCCAGGTAGCTCACCAGGTCTTCGAACCTGCGCAGGTCCTGTCCGTCGATCCGGATGATGACATCCCCGCCGACCTTGACTTTGACACCCTGGATTTCAGTCTCTTTGTCGCTGCCACGCAGCCCGGCTTTATCCGCCGGAGTATTGGGATTGATGGTGTTGACCAGAATACCACGTTGGGTTTCTTTCAGCCCCATAGCTTTGGCCATATCAGAGGTCAGCGTACCACCGCTGATGCCCAGATATGTGTACGAATACTTGCCATTCTGGATCAGTGCCGGGACCACCTTCTGAATGATGGCGGAAGGCACGGCGAACCCGACGCCGGCATTGGCGCGCACCGGTGATTCAATGGCTGTGGTCACACCGATAACCTGTCCCTTCGAATTAACCAGCACGCCCCCCGAATTGCCGGGATTGATGGGTGCATCGGTCTGGATGACATCCGGAATGGAATAGCTGCCGGAGGAAGAACTTCCATCCACTGAGAGTGAGCGCCCGAGAGCCGAAACGACACCGACGCTGAAGCTGCCTTCCAATCCAAATGGATTACCGATGGCCATCACCACGTTACCCACCTTGAGTTTGTTGGAATCCGCCAGTTCAACCGGTTTCAGTTCCAGGACATCTTTATCCACCTGAACAACCGCCAGGTCGCTGTTCTTATCGGTGCCCAGCACTTTGCCCTGCAGACTGGTGCCATCTTCAAAAGTCACGGTGATAGTTTGGGCGCCATCCACCACATGATTGTTGGTGACAATGTGACCTTCTTTATCCCAGATGAAACCCGATCCCACACCCTGCTGCAGTTCTTCCTGAGCGCTGCCTTCTCCCGGTACGGAGAATTGCGGCAGATCAGGGAAATAAAAAGGTAGATCCATTTGCGGCAACTGTCGAGCCACCTTGGATGTAACTTCGATGCTGACTACTGATGGATTGACTCTTTCATACACACCGGTCAACGCCGTCTGATAGGCTTCCAATCCATCTCCGTTGACACCCGTAGAAGCTGTCTCATTTTCGGGAACCAGCGTGGCAGTCGCCGCTACTGATTTCCCATCCTGGCTGGCAGCCGGAGTGCCGGCAGGTGCCGGTTTTGTTTTCGTGATAGTCGGCATGGTGAAACTGCATGCCGACACCAGGATGGACAGGATCATCAATATACTTAAAGCTACAGATAATCGTTTCATTCAATTCTCTCCTTCATTCCATAAGTTTTACAATGAATAACATACCCGGTTTTCATTTCCGGGACTTTATGAGAACCTGAAAACAACCTTATGGTGACCTTAAGTCTTCTTTACCGGCAGAATGAGACGGAATTCGCTGCCTTTGCCGATGTCGCTAATCAATTCAATTCTTCCCCCATGGGCTTCGATCATTTCCCGCGCGATGGTCAAACCTAAACCCATACCCTGCGAAAATCGCCGGGCCGAACTGCCGCGGGTAAAGGGTTCAAAAATCCTTTGCTGTTCTTCGACGGCAATTCCCGGACCGGTATCCATGACAGAAATGATGAGCTCATCTTCCGATATCCCGCACAGCACGCTGACCTTCTCACCGGCCGGTGTGTACCGAATGGCATTGCTGATCAGGTTTTGCACGGCCAGAGTCAACTGGTCGGCATCCAGATTGACAACCGGCAGATCCGATGGGATCAAACACTCCCATTGCAAACCTTTATTTTTTGCCTCTTGCCCGTAGATTTCGGTGATCTTCTGCAGCCATTCCCCGACGGCAACCGGTTCTCGGTTCAGGGTCAATGTACCGGCCAGCTCATTATGAAGATTGGCCAATTCACCCACCAGATGATCCAGGCGGTGTAACTCGCCGGACATACCTTCCAGAAGATCGGTACGCAACTCGCGATCCTTTACCGCTCCACCGGATAAGGCCTGTACGGCAGATTGTAAAGATCCCAGCGGACGGCCAATCTCATGCACCAGATTGGCCAGCAGGCGCTTACGATTCTCTTCCAGATTTTTAAGGCGGGTTGTCAGTGTATTGAATGCCTGATACAATCGGGCGATTTCCTGCGGCTTTTTCGCGTCATCCAGAAGATCCAGTGATTGACCGGTTGCCAGTCTGGTCACTGCCTGAGTGGCGGTTTGAAGTTGTGTGCTGAGATCGCGCGAGAGCAGCCAGCCCAGGAGGATTCCCAGGAAAACGCCCACAACCACAACCCAGATGGTAACCTGACGCAATTGCAATGATTGCTGATAGATCGTGGATAACGGATTATCCATTCGCACAAATCCGAGCAGTAGCCCGTCCGGACGAACCACCGGTACAACGACTTCATCCGTCTCAGGCGGTGTCTTGGCCGCTTTTCTTTCGAGTTCTTCTGCGGATTGGTACTGGCCTCTGAACAGGATTTTTCCGATGAGACCTTCATCCGCCGGATCACTGGAGACCAGCATACGTCCACCGGTATCCAGTAGCATGACTCTGGCACTTAACCGTGGACTGATGCGAGAGAGAAACGTCTGCGCTGACTTTCGGTCCACCCAGATGTCATCCTGTAAACCGGCAGTATCCGCCACCAGGATCGCCTGTTGATTGAGGTCGCGGGAGACACTGGCCACCACTCCCTGGGTTTCCAGGAGATAGATGATCAATATCCCTACAAGCGGAAGAATGATCAAAACGGGGAGGAGATTATTGAAGATCAGGCGGAATCGCAAGGAACGCATGATCAAATCTCCTGCGGATTGTACTTGTATCCCACACCGCGGATCGTCTGGATGCGAGGAATGCCCTGCGGAGATTCACCCAGTTTCTCGCGCAGCCAGCGAATATGCACATAGACGACCTGAGGCTGCCCTTCAAATTCAGCTCCCCAGACACGTGCCAGAATATCATCAGCCGACAGCACTTTCCCGGCATTAGTCGCCAGCAGATACAACAGGTCGAATTCTTTGGGAGACAGATTGAGCGGCTGCTCCTGCAGGAGAGCCTGATGAGCGGCAGGATCGATGGTGAGGTCCCCGCAGGTGATGCTCCCTGACCCAGGAGGGGCTGACCTTGATCCTATGGTCCTGCGGAGAACCGCCTTGACATGTGCCAGAAGAATATCGAATTCAAAGGGTTTGGTGATGTAATCATCTGCTCCGAGTTCAAGACCCAGAATTTCATCCATCCCTCTCCGGCGGGCGGTGAGCAGAATGACCGGAAGGCCCATCTGGTCGCGGAATATTTTTAGCGCATCCAAACCGTCCATACCAGGCAAACCGATATCCAGAATAATAAGGTCAGGCTGGTGCTGTTCCACCAAATTGATCCCCGTTTCGGCATCCTGGGCAGTAAAGGTGGAAAATCCAGCCTGTTCCAGATTGAACGCCAGGCTGCGCCGCATTAATTTGTCATCATCGATCAACAAGATTTTCCCGGGCATTATTCCATCAACCCACTTGAAATAAATCTATTCTACGATTTTATACAGATAGTTACACTTCTGCTCACATTTTCTTATTTTATTCATATATTTCGAGAAATTCTATGATGTACAATACGAATAAGGAAAGAAAGGAAGCTCGAATGTTACCTGCTATTCAATGGTACAACTCTTATTTCACATATCTCCTGTTCGCCCTTCCGGCGTTGATCCTGGGTTTGATCGCTCAGGCAAGGGTGCAAAGTGCATTCAATAAATATTCACGTGTCCGTAACTATACTGGATTGACCGGCGCACAGGTTGCCCGGCGTGTGCTGGATATAAGCGGCCTGCGGGATGTGCAGATCGAACAGACCAGCGGAATGCTCAGCGATCATTATGATCCGCGCGAAAAGGTTCTGCGTTTGAGTCAGGAGATATACAGCACACCTTCCATAGCGGCAGCGGGTGTGGCCGCCCATGAAGCCGGGCATGCCATCCAGGATTCAGAGCGTTATTTTCCGCTGCAAATCCGCTCCATGCTGGTGCCTACAGTTCAAATCGGTTCATGGCTTGGCCCGATCATCTTTATGGTGGGTCTGGTTATGTCCTCCACTTTCGGTGAGAAGATCGCCATATTTGGATTGATCCTGTTTGCCCTGACAGCCGTCTTCTCTATCATCACCCTGCCGGTTGAATTTGACGCCACCCGGCGTGCAAAAATGGTGCTTGAATCCAGCGGTTTCATCGGACTGGATCAAATGTCCGGCATCAACAGTGTGCTGGACGCGGCCGCGATGACCTATGTGGCGGCGGCGGCACAGGCAGTTTCCACCGTTTTGTATTATGTTTTTCTTTTAATGCGGCGCAACGACCGCTGACCTGTAACTTCAGTTCTCGAACAGACCGGGCCACATGGCGGCCTGGTTCTGTTTTAACCAGGTGCGGTGCTTTTTATAGTCCGGGCAATAACGGGCAACTACGGCCCAGAATGCTTTAGAGTGATTGCGCTCTTTCATATGCGCCAGTTCATGCACAACAACATAATCCAATACTTCGGGAGGCGCCATAATCAAACGCCAGTTAAAACTCAGTGTGCCGCGGGTGGAACAGGAACCCCAGCGGGTGCGCTGGTTACGAATGGACATACTGACCGGACGAAGGCCCATTTGCGCGGCGCGAATCTGCACCTGTTTGACTATGGCCGCTTCCGCCTGAGTGGTCAACCAGTTCCGCAACAGTCTGGATGGCGGATGTTTTCCGGCCGTCACACATATCCGTTCTGGATAGTGAATAACCTGCTGCTTCCCGATCAAACCCGCCGGTTTCATTTCAAGCAACAATGGTTTCCCCTGAAAAAGGATCTGATCTTCCGGTAAGGCTTTCTTTTCTATGCGCAGTTTGCGTTTCTTAAGTTTTACCTGCCTGTCCAGAATCCAGGCAGCATACTCCTGAAGAAGCCTTTCAGGGTGCAGACGCGAACCTTCCGGCAGGACGATTTCCACCTGGTCGGCGGTGACAGACAAACGCCAGCGCCGTGCCCGCGTGGAAAACCGCACCTGGTATGGAACATACTGGCTGCCCAGTAAGATGGATTTGGTTGGTTTTGGCCTGTCAATCATACTTGGTTCTATCCAGATGAGTATGATAAAGTTAACATCATTTTCCTGCAAGTTCTTTACCCGAAATCACTCCAGACAGGAATTGTATGGCTGAAAAGATCATTCCAGATATCGTTGTTTCACGCCTGCCCCTCTATCTTCAGGCGTTGGAATACCTGCAAAAATCCGGAAAAACCATAACTTCATCCAAAGAACTGGGTGCGCATTCAGATATAAGTGCCGCCCAGGTACGTAAGGACCTGTCCTTTTTTGGTGAATTTGGCAAACAGGGCAGCGGATATGATATTGCTTATCTCTACAGTGAGATCAGCCGGATATTGAACGTGGACCACGTCTGGGATGTTGCTCTGATCGGTTCAGGCTATCTGGGTCATGCCATCGCTCATTATCCCGGATTTGTCGAACATGGTTTTCGGATCAAGTATGTGTTTGATAATAATCCCGCCAAAATCGGTCAGGAATTAGGCGGTCATATCATCCTTTCCTCAGAGAAAATGGTCGAGTTGATCAAAAAAGACGGGATAAAAATCGCCATGCTCACCGTTCCTTCAAGGGTCGTTCAGGAAGTAGCCGATCAACTGGTGCAGGCCGGTGTGAAAGCTATCTTAAATTACGCACCGGTTCCCCTGATTGTGCCGGAAGGAATCCGTGTGGAAACTGTCAGGCCGATTCTGCAATTAGAACACATGACATATTACCTATAATCTCGATCCATGCCATTATTAAACAGGCGGAAGGCTGCGCCGCAAAACATCCCGCATATCCATGGCTTTGGCAGCGCCTTCGGCTGTACAGGTCAATGGATTATCCACCAGGTAGGCTGGAATACCCAACGCTTTGGTCAGGTATTTATCCACCCCGCGCAGCAATGAGCCGCCGCCGCACAAAGCTACACCTCGGTCGATGATATCTGAGAGCAATTCGGGAGGCGTTTTTTCCAACACTTTGCGCGCCGTGTTAACCACTTCGGTCATAGGGTCTTGAAGGGCTTCCATCAGGTCGTCGGTGGTCAGGTTGACCGGTCTTGGCAGCCCTGAAACCTGATCCTGCCCCTGCACTTCCATGGCCTGTTGTTGTTCTTGAGGAATTACAGAGCCTATCTTAATTTTTAGAAGCTCGGCTGTGGGCTGTCCGATGATCACACCGTATTTCCGCCGGGTATAAGTGATGATTGCCTCATCAAATTGCAATCCGCCGGCCATGGATGTTTCCGCGGTGACGATGGAATACATGGAAAGTACCCCCGCCTGCATGGTTCCCCCGCCCATGCTGATGACCATGTTTCCGGTCGGAGTACCGATGGGAAGATCTATGCCCAGGGCGGCAGCCAGAGGCTGCTGGATCAGAGCCACTTCTTTCGCACCGGCCCCCAGGCTGGCTTCCTGAACTGCCCGGCTTTCCACACTGGTCACTCCGTATGGCACGCTGACCATTACTTTGGGGCGGAAAAGTAGCATAGGACCGCACAGCTTCTTGACCAGAAAACCAAGCAGGTTCTCGGTGATCTCATATTCGGCGATCACGCCGTGTTGCAGAGGTCGAACCACTTCAATGGAGTCGGGAACACGGCCGATCATATCGCTGGCGGCTTGCCCCCATTCAACCATCTTGTTTTCATCGGGAATTATGGCGACAACCGTGGGTTCCTGCAGGAGAATTTGATTGCCTTCGGCAACCACAATGCTCATTGTGCCCAGGTCAATGCCTAATTCTCGGGTAAAACCGGGCATAGGTTATTTTCCTCTCATTTTATTTTCAACGGTTCTTTCTCTGAACTCTGAACCGTCTGGCAGCATCGAGCCGTAAATTGGAACGCCTCATGGCAGCCTGTATGGCCAGGTATTCATCCGTTTGAGCCTGCGGGGTTTTGGTAAGGGCTTCCTCTGCCCGCTTGCGGGCCAATTCAGCCCGCTGGATGTCAATCTCATCCACATTTTCAGCAGCATCAGCAAGAATGGTCACCTGATCTGGCTGAACCTCCACCACCCCTCCCGCAACGGTGAAAAATTGCTCTTCTGTTTTTGTCCGTACCGAGACGACGCCAAATCGTAACAATGCCAGTACCGGTGAATGATTCGGCAGGATACCCATATCGCCTTCCACTCCAGGCAGGTTAACCGAATCAACATCTCCCTGGAATACAATCCGATCCTGCGAAACGACTTCACATCGAATTGGCATGCCTGCTCCTAACCCGCCAGAGTCCTGGCTTTTTCAATAGCATCGTCAATTGTGCCCACCATGCTGAACGCCTGTTCGGGCAGATCATCATGTTTGCCATCTAGAATTTCGCGGAAACTGCGAATTGTCTCCCGCAGCGGCACATAGCGACCGGGGATTCCGGTAAATTGTTCCGCCACAGACATGGGTTGTGAGAAGAACCGTTCGATCTTTCTCGCGCGGGAGACGATGATCTTGTCTTCTTCACTGACCTCATCAATTCCCAGGATGGCGATGATATCCTGCAGGTCTTTGTAACGCTGCAGCACCCGCTGCACTTCACGGGCGGTGTTGTAATGCTCCTCACCAACAATTTTTGGATCCAGGATACGCGAGGTCGAAGCCAGCGGATCCACCGCCGGATAGATGCCTTTTTCAGAGATCGAACGCTCCAGGTTTATGGTTGCGTCCAGATGGGTGAATGTAGCCACCGGAGCCGGATCGGAATAGTCGTCTGCCGGCACATAGACGGCCTGCATCGAGGTAATGGAACCAGAACGTGTGGATGTGATGCGTTCCTGAAGCTCGCCCATTTCAGTCGCCAGGGTTGGCTGATAACCCACTGCTGACGGCATACGTCCGAGCAGCGCGGAAACTTCCGAACCGGACATGGTGAACCGGAAGATGTTGTCGATGAACAGCAGCACATCACGGCCCTGATCTCTGAAGTACTCTGCGATGGCCAGCGCGGACAGCGCCACGCGCAAGCGTACACCGGAAGGTTCATTCATTTGTCCATAAACCATGACGGTGTCTTTCATAACGCCGGATTCGAGCATCTCACGGTAGAGCTGGGTACCTTCGCGGGTGCGTTCACCCACGCCGGCAAAAACCGAGTTGCCCTGATGAACCGTAGCAATAGAACGGATCAATTCCATGATAATGACGGTCTTCCCGACACCAGCGCCGCCGAAAATACCGGTCTTGCCGCCTTTTGTAAACGGGGCGATCAGATCTATGACCTTCAAACCAGTTTCAAATACCTCAACGCGGGTGGTCTGTTCTTCAAATGTTGGAGCCGGACGATGGATGGGATAAAACGCTTCCGCTTTGACATCACCCTTGTTATCCACCGGCTGACCTAGCACGTTGAATACCCTTCCCAAAATTTCAGAACCTACCGGCACTTTGATCGGCGCACCGGTTCGGCGCACCGGCATATTACGCTGCATTCCATCGGTGGTATCCATGGCCACGCAGCGAACCATATTATCGCCCAGGTGTTTTTCGACTTCCAGAATCACAGAAGGTCCCTGCGTTGATGCTACTTCAAGGGCTTCATAGATATCCGGCATATTGTCAATTGAAAATTCCACATCGACCACACTGCCCTGGATTTGTGATATCCGCCCGGATTGATATTCCATAGAACCTCCCAGTAATTACTGCTTTATTCCAAATTCTTCATCATGGCGGTCATAGCTTCAGCGCCGCCTGTAATATCCAGCATGTCGTTCGTGATCGACTGCTGGCGTGCTTTGTTATAGTCCAATTGCAGTGATGTGATCAATTCATTGGCATTATCCGTGGCATTGCGCATGGAAACCATGCGTGCAGCCTGTTCACTGGCTTGCGATGTCAGGATCGCCTGATAAACCTGCAATTCGGTAAAGCGGGTGATGATCCCATCCAGAATACGGGTGTCATCCGGCTCGTAGATAAAAACGGCATTGGACGAGTGATGGGTTACATTATAGGCAACCACCCGGTCATCCGCGTATTGCACTTCCAGAGGGAGCAATTTCCGAATAACTGTGTCTTGCTTGACCATGCTATGGAAATCGGTGTATGCCAGAAAGACCTGGTCGACTTTTCCCTGAAGATATTCATCAATAACAAGATGCCCGACCGCCGATAGACTGGCAAAAGTGGGCGCAATGGGCAGATCGCTGAATTCAGCGATCACCTCACGCCGGCGGCGCATCAACATATCCCGTCCTTTTCGACCGACGGCGATAAAACTGACAGGAGCAGGTGAACTTCTGAAATGATCCAGGGTGTCTTTAACAATATTCGCATTGAATGCTCCTGCCAGACCGCGGTCGCCGGAAACCAGAATGACCAGGATCTTCTTCACCTCTACCCGTTCCTGCAGCAGAGGATGCAAACTGGTATGACCGGGTTGGCGGGCCAGGTGGACAAGCAATTTCCAGGATTTTTCCGCGTAAGGCCGCGTGGCATTAACCGCCGCTATGGCACGGCGCACTTTTGCCGCGCTGACTGTTTCCAGCGCGCGTGTTACCTGGGCTATACTCTTTACACTCCGAATACGGAGCCGCATTTCTCGGGCAGAAGCCATGGATGGATATCCTTAATCAACAATCAGGCTGTCGCAAATGTAGCATTAAACGTCTTCAAAGCTTCCCTTAGTTTTTTATCGGTTTCCGGGGTTATTAATTTCTTTTCCGCAATGTCTTTTCCCAACATCGGGTAGCTGGTTTCCATAAAGCGCAGCATGGAGGTTTCCCAGAGCCGCATCTTCTCTACCGGTATTTGGTCGGCATATCCATTTGTGCCGGCAAAGAGGACGATCACCTGCTGGTCAAGGGACATGGGTTCATACTGGAATTGCTTCAAGATTTCCTGCAGCCGCTGGCCACGATTCAATTGCGCCTGGGTGGATTTATCCAGGTCGGAACCGAACATGGCAAAAGCGGCCAGGTCACGGTAGGCGGCCATATCCAACCGCAACCGCGAAGCCACCTGTTTCATTGCTTTGGTCTGCGCCGAACCACCTACTCGCGAGACTGATATACCCACATTTACGGCCGGCCGGATGCCGGCATTGAATAGATTCGATTCAAGGTAGATCTGCCCGTCTGTGATGGAGATAACATTTGTGGGAATATACGCCGAGACATCTCCAAGCAGGGTTTCGATGATCGGCAAAGCGGTCAACGATCCACCACTCCCCTCCACCTTTACGATCTTCAAATTCTCGGCATCTGTCCGGGCTTTTAGGGCGGCTTCGGCGTCATCCTTTGAGCGTGGTCCGCCGTAGATGCGGCCGTCAACCGCATCCTTCGAACCGGCAAGCGTGCCTGAGTAGTCCTTGGAAACGATCACGTATTGGTTGGCCAGCCGGGCGGCACGTTCCAGTAGACGGCTGTGCAGATAGAAAACATCTCCCGGATATGCTTCACGGCCCGGAGGACGACGTAAGAGTAATGAAACCTGCCGGTAAGCCCAGGCATGTTTCGAAATATCATCATAAATTACCAGCGCATCTTTGCCGCGCTCCATAAAATCTTCACCGATGGCACAACCGGAATATGGCGCAATATACTGCATGGCGGCCGGTTCGTCGGCAGAAGCGATCACCACAACCGTATGAGCCATGGCGCCATAACGATCCAGCAGAGCAATGGTACGGGCAACCGACGATTTCTTCTGCCCGATGGCCACATAGATACAGATCAGGTCTTTACCTTTCTGATTGATAATTGTGTCGATGGCCAGAGCTGTCTTGCCGGTCTGACGGTCTCCAATGATCAATTCGCGCTGTCCCCGGCCGATGGGGATCATGGCATCGATCGGTTTGATGCCTGTCTGTACCGGTGTGTCCACATCCTGGCGCTCGACAACATTGGGGGCAATGCGTTCGATCGGCAAGTAGCGGCTGAAATCCAGCGCGCCTTTGCCGTCCACCGGTTCACCCAGCGCATTAACTACACGCCCCACCAAACCATCGCCAACCGGGACGGAGGCAATCCGTCCGGTGGAACGAACCTGCATACCTTCTGTGATCGAAGAATAATCCCCCAGAATGATGATGCCGACACTGTCTTTTTCCAGGTTGAAAGCAATACCCATCACGCCATTCGCAAATTGAACCAATTCCTGCGACCGTACATTGGACAGGCCATCTGCTCTGGCGATGCCATCACCGGCTTCGGTGACTGTCCCCACATCTCGAATTTCTACCTGGGGCTGGAAAGATTCTATCTTTTGCGTCAGGTCTCTGGTGATGGACTGGATAATATCGGGCATGTTACCTCCTACCTGAAGAACAGAAAATCTACCTCAAATAAACTACCTCTGAGAATTTTATCCCATTTATGGGCAGGTATCAAATCGAATGTTGCTTTAGGAATTCCAGTATTGACTGATTAACCAGATCTGGCCGGTCGATGATTGCGCCATGCCCGGCTTCCGGAATAAAAACCTGCCGGCATCCCGGTATTCCGGTCACCAGATCATGTTGGTTGGCCAGAGGCACGGTCGTGTCATTCTCACCACTGATCACCAGGGTGGGTTTGTTAATTCTACCCAGTTGTCTGCGCACATCAAATGAACCCAGTTCACGCATCGCCTGCCGATAAACATACGGATCAGTCTGCTGAATGTGCTTCACCAGCTCACGCCGCAATTCTTCCTGGTCCGGCCGGGGGAAGACGCGGGTGGCGGTCAATTCTGCCTGTGAACCGGCTCCCCGAAAGCGCGCACGCAGATACCGTCTGAATAGATAAAACCATTCATTCCAGCTTTTTGGCCTTAAGCAGGCAAAAGTGTTGATTAAAATAAGACTGGCGATTCTCTCCGGACAATCGAGAGCCATTTGCAGCACGATGGTTCCTCCCATGGAAATCCCCGCAACATGGAACGTCTTTAAATCCATGCGGTCTGCCAGCGCAGATATCATTTCGGCAGCTTCTTGAATGGTCCAGTGTTCTCCGTGGTACGTGGAAAGTCCGAAACCCGGCAGATCAGGCGCGATGGGACGAAATCCGGCTTCTTTCAGCGCTTCCATCTGGTACGTCCAACTGCTGGCTTCCGTGCCAAGTCCGTGGATCAGGAAAACGACCGGCGCATTTTCCGGCGCTGTATCAAGGTAGAAGAGATCGTTGATATTCAAAGACGGGATGGGTCCTCTCCAATTATGGATTTTGCATCCAGAAATTATCAAATGTCACAATAAAGCCAGTTCTGAGGGTGGTGCCGCCCAAGAGTCCGGTATCACCTTCTTTGAAATCCGTATCCGAGATGGAAAGCAGCGGGAGGCCGTCCACCGTCAAGCCAAGCTGATCGCCAACACAGGAAACCGTAAAATTGACTACCTGTTTTCCTGCCAGAGATGGAAAATACTGCCAGTCGGCCAGTGGAACGATGCTGCCGTAGTAATTCTTCCAGATGGACGCGTACCCATCTTCCCTGATCTCGAAGGCGTAATAACTGCCGTCAGACTGCTGCCGGCAGATCATGCCGTAATCTCCCTGGCCGGTTGACTGAGCGATGCTGGCCGTCACTCCCATGGTCACATCGCCGATTGTGTGCCCGGATGTACCTGACAGGATCATATTGGAACTTGTCACGGAGATCACATACGATCCATTCGAATATCCGACCAATCCATCCTCATCCGTTATATTTGTCCAACCGCTGTCACTGTTGGAAAAATCATCAGAATACCGGGAACCCCCTGTTTGAGGAGATGAAGCCGGTTGTGTGGTAGGTCTGATTACCACATTCAATTCTCCCCGCAGCGCAGCGACGATCATCGGTTTGGCCAGATTTACCGGACGCAGCGAATTAATAAAGCCTCCGGTCGGGATACAGGTGTCATTTTCATTGATAATCCCATCTCCATTGGTATCTGCCAGCAGCCGGCAATCCACAATGCGGCTGTCACTGCCCGAACCGAGTTGAGTTGGGATTCCCACCAATTCGCCCTCGTCATTGGCAGCCAGGCCTCCGCTATTACCACCAGCGATTGTGGCGGAGGTTTTTATAAAAGCCCGGTTACCGAAACCTGTCTCGGCGGTAAAACCGGCCACTTCCCCGCTGGTCAGGGTAATCGTGTCTCCCCCTATTCCAGGGTAACCGAGAATGGATAATTTGTCTCCCAGAGAAAGCTTATCTGAATCACCCAGGGTGATCACCGGAAAATTCAATGTGGAACGATCCACAGGATTACCATTCAGATCACTGGCGACCTGCAGAATAGCCAGGTCGAGCTGGGTATCCGCCTGGATCACTTTTCCTATGTACGCCGGAGCGGGTTTTTGATCCGCGCTGATTGTCGGCGCGATGGTAATGACATCTACGGGGTAACCTTCCTCCGGTAACACAACATGGGCATTAGTCAGAATCAATCCTTCTTTTGAAACAAACGTCCCCGAACCCGTCCATCCCTGTTTTAACGAACCATTATCATAGTAAAGAGCGGTAAGCAGAACCACGCTTTTGAATGGGATATTTCGCTTAACGGTACCAGATTCGGCGGATTGACTCTGATTGAAGATATTAGTACTCGATCCTGATGTGGAGAGGACCAGGGGAGTCGGCGTGTTCGGTTTGGTATTAAGTTTCCATGAAGAGATTAAGTAGATCGCGGTAATGGATAGACAACCCAACCCCAGAATAATTGAAACAGCCATCAGAATTTTTCTATTCGCCGCCATCAACACTCCGCAAAGATAATCTTGCCCGGTCAGGCGTTTCGGCACAATCTCTACACCGGTTTTCAAGTATACTTGCCAAAGTCAAACTTTGCCTGACAAAATCATTATCCAACATATGGAGGTGTCATGGAAAAATTCATCATTGAGGGGGGTATTCCTCTTTCTGGTGAAGTAACTCCATCAGGTAACAAGAACGCAGCCCTTCCATTGTTGGCTGCCTGCCTGCTCACTGATGAGCCGGTAATTTTACATAATGTTCCTTATATTCGGGATGTCCAGACAATGCGGGCTCTACTGGAAAGTCTAGGGGTAAGTATTACAGAGGTCGGCGACCATACCTGGCGTGTGCAGGCACTGGAAGTCAGACCCGCAGACCTGGACCCGGATATCTGCCGGCGGATTCGCGCCTCTATCCTTCTGGCTGGACCGATGTCTGCCCGCACCGGCGAACTGCATCTGCCCCCACCCGGTGGAGATGTCATTGGCCGCCGCCGTGTCGATACACATCTGATTGCCCTGAAAAAACTGGGTGCGGAAGTGGAATACGACCGGTCTTTTCATTTTAAAGCGAAAGGCTTGCATGGCGCGGATATTTTGCTGGATGAAGCCTCGGTTACCGCGACAGAGAATGCTATTATGGCCTGTGTTACGGCCAAAGGAAGTTCGGTCATACGTAATGCCGCTTCAGAGCCGCATATTCAAGAGCTCTGTCATTTTTTGAACACCCTGGGCGCTCACATCTATCATATCGGCTCGAATACGCTGAAGGTTGACGGAGTAGATAAACTCCACGGGGGTGAATTCACCATTGGCCCAGATTATCTGGAGGTTGTCAGCCACATCGGAGCGGCTGTGGTGACGAAAGGTTCCATCCGGGTGCATAATGCCGGTATTCGATACCTGGATATGATCCGGCTGGTGATGGGACGTTTGGGAGTCATCTGGGAAGTTGATGGTGAAGATATTATTGTCCCCCAGGATCAACCCCTGTGCATCGAAAGCGATCTGGGTGGAATGGTGCCCGAGATCAGTGTCATGCCCTGGCCGGCATTCCCCACCGACCTGATGAGCATTTCAATCGTTATTGCCACACAATCCAGCGGCATGGTTCTATTCCATGATTGGATGTATCCAAGCCGGATGTACTTTACCGATAAACTGGTGGGTATGGGCGCCAAGATCGTCATGTGTGATCCGCACCGCTGCATTATTCAAGGCCCCAGCAAGTTGTACTCGGAAAAAATGGAAAGCCCGGATATTCGCGCCGGAATGGCTCTGGTGCTTGCCGCGCTTTCTGCAGACGGCAAATCGCAGATCCGCAATATCGGTCAAATAGACCGGGGGTATGAAAGTATCGATAAGAAACTGGCTGCCATGGGTGCCCACATCCAGCGCATGCGTGAAGAATAGAAAAACGGCATCCGGGCTTTTCCCGGATGCCGTCAAATCCCGGGGCAGTTCTTACGCCGGATTGGCGCTCGATACCACATTGAGAAATTGATTCACTACATCCCGCAGCATTCCTTCCGGTAAAGCCCCCACCTGACTGTGAATGACTTTCCCGCCGGACATCAGCAGCATTGTGGGAATACCCTGAACGCCGTACTGCGTAGCCCATTTCGGATTTTCATCAGTATTGACCTTGGCAATGATCAATTTCCCATCCAGCTCTTTGGCCAGTTTATCCAGTATCGGGGCGACCATCCGGCATGGTGTACACCAGGGTGCCCAAAAATCGACGATCACCGGCAGAGTGGATTTCAGAACCACATTTTCAAATTCCGCATCCGTAACATGTACAGGTTCGCTGCTTCCCATTGCATACTCCTCATAACTTTCTTATCATTCTATCAATATAGTATCGCATACCACTATATACTGCTATTGTTCATACACTCATTAGAGATTCTTGTCAGATAAAAGTTACAAAATACCGGAGGTTTTCTCCGGTATTTTGTCATTTGTTATTTGGCCTTTACTGTGATGGTCTTCGGACGCATTTCTTCCGCTTTTGGCAAGGTCAGGGTCAATACCCCGTTCTCGAATTCGGCTTTTGCCCTATCGGATTGAACAGAAGTGGGCAGGGGAAGCGAACGGGCGAAGCTGCCGCTGCGGCGTTCATGGATATGATAGGACGCTTCGTTGATCTCTTCTTCCGCATGGACTTCTCCGCGCAGTGTTAAAACATCACCCACAACAGAGATTTGAATATCATCGGCCTTCATTCCGGGCAGCGATGCCTTGACGACGATATCGTTCTCCGTCTGATACATATCCACAGAAGGAGATTCAAATAGATCGCCGTCTCTCCATCCGCGACCATATAAATTGTCGAACAACCGGTCCATCGCGTCGCTCATTCGGACCATTTCCCGCATAGGTTCAAAACGAATTAGATTAGCCATTTTTACCTCCATTCATAATTATTTTCTATCCGTATACTAGGTAATTTTTATAAATGAAACGCAAGATTTTTATCAGAGATGTATATGAACGAGCAGTATGTGGAAAAACCGCCAGGAATCAACAGGTTTGAGAATAGCAAACCCAATTTAGTAGAAAAATGCCGGGAATAAAAAAACCGGAGGTTGCCTCCGGTAGACATAACTATCACGAAAGAAAATTATTCTTTTTCCGCCAGTTTCTGACCGCTCTTGTCCCGCCGAAAGTCTACAAAACGATACCCCACGCCCCGTTCGGTGAAGATATACCGCGGGTTGGTCAGATCAGGCTCCAGTTTCTGGCGTAAATAATTGATATACAGGCGCACATAGTGAGGTTCATCACGGTATTCATACCCCCATACCTTGGCCAGCAGTTGATCATAGGTCAGCACCCATCCGGCATTCTGAACCAGGTGATATAGCAGCCTGTATTCTGTGGGACGCAGCTTCATGATTTCGCCATTCACCCAGACTTCACGTTTCCCGAAATCGATCTTCAAGCGGTCATCCACTTCGATCAATTCGTGTGTGGGAGAAGCTGTGCCCATTTCCGCCCGGCGCATGACAGCTTTCACCCGGCTGGTCAACTCGCGCGGGCTGAAGGGTTTGGTGATGTAATCATCCGCGCCAAGCTCCAAACCGCGGACTTTATCTTCTTCTTCGCCCTTGGCTGTCAACATGATCACCGGAACACTGCTGATCTCACGGATCATTTGCAGAGCTTCAAAACCATCGATATCTGGCATCATGATGTCCAACAAAATCAAATCAGGCATGGCGTCCCGCATCTTCTGGATCGCATCCAATCCGCGGTAGGCTTCCACCACATGAAATCCATCCTGTTCCAGGTTCAAACGGATAAAATGCGCCATGCGCTCTTCGTCATCCACTACCAGGATGACCCGGTTTTTCAAAGAATCGTCTGCCATGGATTACTCTCTTACATGCGTAATAATCTCTTCTTCTTCGCCGCTTGGGAGAACTTCAATAAAATTAATACGCGAAATTGGCCAGATGACTGTCATCACGTTGGGGTCCAATTGTTGAAGATCTTTTCCATCTCTCTTCCGGGGATTCTTAACATAGATGATCGTATCGGTGATCCCGGGGATATCATCAACCTCTCCCAGAACCGGATCTTCATTCATAATATGCAGAATTACGCTGGGCATAGTTTATCCGTTACCTGTTGATTGGAAATGTGAACAAGAATGGTAAATGTGCCGAGATTGATCGTATCACCATTCTTGATCGCGATATCTTTGTAAGCTGTGATCCGTTCTCCATTGACCTTCGTACCGTTGGCCGAGTCAAGGTCGATCAATATGCAATTTCCAGGATATGTTTTCAAAATGGCATGCAATCTAGAAACGCCTTTTTGAAAAGCGCCAAATTGTGACAGGTCTACATCGGGGATCAAGGCCTGTTTCTTTCCGGTCCTACCGATGGTATATTCCCGGTTTTCTTTCAATCTCAATCGTTTTCCAGTTTCGACGAATTCCAGCACGACTTCGTTCACGCCGTCAGGAATAACATTAAATAGCTCTGCACCGCACTCCGAACAAAACAGTGTGCCGTTGCGTTCCCGGTGATTACAGGATGGGCATTTAATCATTTTGCGTTTCTTTCGACATGGGTAGTAACAGGGCTCTTGTACCGTATTTTATGCGTTTTTCCGCTTCCGGGGTATACCCTTTTCCACTTTGAATTTTCTCCGCTTCCGATAACACCATTCGTCCCAGGTTATCACTATTTTTCTTTTGCAGCAGCCTTGTGGCCAGATTCTTTAGATGGCGGGTGGCATTCACATGATCACCGGCGGCTTCCTCTTCTCTTGCTTTCTCCTGTAAGCGATATAGAGTCAGTTTCTCTATGGCTTCCACTAGCTCCCTCGGCGGAGCCGATTTTTCAGGATCATCACGAACGCTGCGCCGCAGAGAAATATCCAGCCGGTTCAAAGGTTCTTTGCGGGTGGGTATTTCCATCTGAAGTACACCCTGCAATAGATTAATTGTATCGCCTTCTTTAAGTTCAGCCGCAACCTTATACTCCAGCAGGATCTTGATCCGCTCATTGAACGGCAGATTTCCCAACCGGATCTGTGAATCTATTGGCAGGGGTGATGGATCTGGATAAATCCTGAAGATATCGACCAGATCCGCCTGTGGATTTTGATCCATTCGCAGATTGAGATTGCAGGCATACACTTTACTCAAGGATGACACCTGATTGCGAATGAATTGCTTGAGATCATCAATCGAGATGACCAGACGGGCTGTTCCTCCGCTTAATCCGGTCATCCGATCCAGGAAGGCATCATTCCATTCACTCCCAAAACCCAGCGCGCTGATAATGATCCCCTGTTCGCCGGCCCGCTGTGCCAGCTTCAGGCAATCCTCTTCATCACCATAGGTGTGTCCATCGGTCATCAACACCAGATGCCGATTGGTATTCGGGTTGGCGGTTTTTTCCAGAATCTCCATACCGCATTCCAACCCTCGCAAAATCTCGGTTCCACCGCCGGTTTGAATGGTGGCTATGCGGGAATCAGATAACATCGATTTTTTTACACGGGTTGGTGGAATGATCTGTTCCGCCCGGTCGCTGAACGCGACGATGGAAACCCAGTCATCCTGTTTCAACTGCCGCATCAATTCATACGCGGTTTTTTTGACCATATCAATGCGTTTATCCTGCATCGATGTGGAGCGGTCGATTACAAGACACACATTGCTTGTAGGAAGATTATGAGCTTTGGCCTCTTCAGTTGTGATGACTTCCAGTAAAGTATAAATATACTGTTCTTCATTTATGGGTTGCAAACTGTCTATGGAATATTGAGATTGCGTCACCACCGGCGCGCGGCCTTCGCTGACCGTCTGTGAGATTAAATAATCGATTCGTTTTTCCGGATTCGAAAGAACATCATAGGCTTTTTGAATAGCCATGAACTGATTGGCAGCATCCGGTGAAGGATTGGCATCCGGGTGCAACCTCCGAGCGGCTTCAAAATACGCTCTACGGATCTCATCCGGCGAAGCGTTATATGTCAATCCCAATGTTTCATACAGGCCAACCCCCATTCAGATTTCTCCAATTAGTCGAAGTTCTGAACCAGGATCACTGTGATGTTATCCGGACCGCCTGCCTGATTCGCCAGGTCTACCATTTTTTCGCAAATTTCCATAGGTGAGCTGGTTTTCCGTAATATTTTCTGCAAATTTGTCTTACCAACCACACCCCATAATCCATCGCTGCATAAGAGCAGAGAACCGGGTGCCGGGAATGTCAGTGTATCAATATCCGGCCGGTAAGGTTCAGTTTGACCAACAGCTCTGTAAAGCACATTTCGTTGGGGATGGATACTGGCTTCTTTTTCAGAGATCTGTCCCAGTTCCAGCAGGCGTTTTACCAGTGAATGATCCTTTGTGATGGCATTCAATTCGCCATCAGCCTCGGCGAAATACGCCCGGCTGTCACCCACATGGCCGATGGTCACCTGATCACCCAGGATCAGAGCGGCGGTCAGGGTTGTCCCTCCACCTGGTGCATTCCGTACAACCGCATCCTGCGCCGCTTCAATTCCTTCTTCCATCAATTCCTGCAAACTGGTATCCAGAGAGCCGGAAGAACCATTTAGGATTGGGACAATCAATTTTTCGATAAGGTAGGCGCTCAGCGCTTTAATCGCCGCGCCGCTAGCAATCTCTCCATGCTGGTGCCCCCCCATGCCGTCTGCCACAATAAAAAGCCCGAACGGAAATTCAACATCGCCTTCGCGTAACACAGAACTGAAAGCGAATAAGGTGTCTTCATTATGTTCCCGCTGGCGGCCGACGGATTGTGCGGTTCCAAATATATACTGCCCTACCATCCGGCGTTCACGTGTCTTAATATTCGATTTGGGTAATTCTTCGGCGACCGGATTGGTTTTCATTTCACCGGTAATTTCCTTCTTTTGGAATAATCGACCCAAATTCATTTTCTTTTCCATAAATAAAATAGGGGGGTTTTGGGTCAAACTGGCAGGGCATAAAGCGTATGATCCACTGAACCGAAATAGATAACGTCATTATACACGATTGGTGTTCCGGTAATTGGGCCGCGCGTTGGATATTTCCAGCGCATACGACCTGTGCGGAATTCCAGACAGTACAAAATCCCATCGGCTGAGCCGCAGATCAGATTATCCCGATAAATGACCGGTGATCCGCTCACCTGGTGATCGGTTTTATACCGCCACACTTCACGACCGTTGCCGCCATCCACGCAATAGATATTCCCATCGGCTGATCCAAAGAACAACAGGCCATCTGCCGAGCAGGGAGAAGAAACAGAACCCTTGCCCATGCGAAAACGCCAGATCGTCCACCCTGTTTTTGCATCCACGGAATAGAACGTAGAGTCGACAGATCCAAAGAATACCCGTCCATTGGTTACCAGAGGTGAAGATGTGATGGCCCTTTTCGCCGTGAAACGAAATTTCACCGCGCCCCGAAAATCACAGCAGGTCAATTCACCACTTTCACTGCCAAAATATATAAAATCATCGGTGATAAAAGGCGTGGAACGGATGGCATCCTGAGTTTCTACTCTCCAGGAAATTTTATTCGTCGATAGGTTGACGGCATAGAGATAACCGTCATCCGAGCCAATAAAAAGGTGGCCCTCCGCTATACGGCCTGAGCTGCGCACCGGTCCACCGGTTGAGACTTTCCAGGCTTCCTTACCATTTCGCGTCCCAATGGCATATACATGTCCATCTTCCGAACCAAAGATCAGTTTGCCGTCGGCAATCACCGGCTGGCAGACAATACCACCTTCTGTGGCAAATTTCCAGCGAAAGTCACCTGTGGTGGCATCCAGCGCATACATATTGTTGTCATACACACCGATATAGGCTAGCCCGCTATCGATCAGAGGTGTGGCCCGGATCTCATCTTCGCACTCAAAAGTCCACACCGGGACAATATCGGATTCGGGCATCAGCGAGATCTGCGCTGATACCCGGTTGCTGGCTACCGACAATCCCTTTCGGCCGGCAACTGCCAGCAGGGCTTCCTTCATAGCCGCCGCTGTCGGGTAGCGGTCTTTGCTGTTATAGGCCAGTGCGGTATTGATCACAGATTCGAGTTCACTCGATATGGATGGATTGAACTGACGGATGGGACGCTCACTGAAGGTGAATGGCGCCTCAATCCGGGGATCTTTTTTCGTGATCAAATGATGCAGTGTGGCTCCAAGGGCGTAAATATCCACTGTGGGGCTGGCTTCTCCCCGATATTGTTCGGGTGGCGCGTACCCTTCAGTGCCGATCATGGTGCCCTTTTGACCCACTTTAAATACTTTGGCAATACCAAAATCGATCAGGATGATATGGTCATTACGGTTGACCATTAAATTGGATGGTTTTACATCGCGAAAGATGATGGGTTCCGGTTTGTGCGAATGAAGAAATTCGAGGACATCGCACATTTCGATCGCCCAATTGATGATCTGTTCTTCCGGAATGAATCCCTTCAGGTCGCGCAGATAGGCTTCCAGATCTTTTCCATCAATAAATTCGAGTACAAGGTAATAACGTTCATTGACCTCGAAAAAGTCATAGATTTTTGGAATGGATGGATGATTCAACGAGACTAGGATGTTGGCTTCCCGTTCGAAGTTCGTCAGCATCGTTTTTCGAAGGGAGGGATCATGGGTCTGATTGATCATCTCTTTGACGGCCACTAGTTTGACCGCATTGGAGAAATGCATATCCCTGGCTCGATAAACCGAGCCCATACCACCGGCTCCAATCACATCCTGAATCAGGTAGCGATTCGACAGAATGGAACCGGCTAATAATGGTTTTTCTGTTTCCTGCCAGGTTTGTTCTTCTGGTGGATAGCCTTGGGTTTCCAGAGTATTACTCCTGAAAATGACGTCTTAATCCTGCTCTTAATCTCACCGGGATAATTATAAGATTATCTCAACAGAGCCGCAACCAGATATAACTCCGGCCAAATACCTCGACTAATCTCACTTAATTGTTGATTATCCCGTCCGACAAATTTCACATGGACATAATGCACGAAGATATTGCCAACTGTAAATGCCTTCGTGATGCCCATCTTCCCAATAGAATGACACGGCATAACTGCCAACCGATTCCACATCTATCAGCTTTGTGGCAGGTGAATCGGGTATTTGGATATCAAAGACGGCCGGATCGGGATCCTGACGTATGTTCTCGTGACCACCCCGGCAGACAGCGCACGGGCATCCGGCTCTAAGCAAATGGAATGGATAATGACTGGTATGCCCGTCTTTCCAGCGAACGGTCAACACTTTTACGATTTTGTTGGCAACAATCTCTTCAGGTATGAATGAGTCCATAGTTTACTGTTCCGATACAACCGCCAGATAATCTGCGGCAGCCCAGCCTGAACGGGCGGCATCTTTCTGTGATTCCAGCTTCCACCAGTTGTATCCATCTCGATGGGAAGGACCGTCTTTTACTAGAAATTCTTCGCCATCTTTACCCAGTACTACAGCGGCAGCCGATACACCGGGTTCAGCACGCAGTCGTAATCCGGCGCCTTCCGTGCCGGTGATCTGCACCAGCACACCAATTTCAATTTTACCCATCTGCATTTCAGATTCAGATAACGTGGGTGTGGGGATTACTTCAGTCGGTAAAACCACCGTGGCGGTGGGAGCAGGTATGACAGTAAAAACCGCCAGCGGTACGTTAGTATTGGCGGGCGGCCGGAAGATGAACAATGCACCCAGACACACGGTCATCATGATCAATCCAAAGAAGATTGCCGCAACCAGCATTCCTGAGGTGAACCGCATATCTATGTTCCGCCTTCCTAAATTGCCGTCGGTAGGAGGAAGAATGCCAGCCCCAGGATCAAATACACAGCCATCAACGTGGCACCTTCCAGCCAGTTAGATTCCCCATCCATCGAAACCAGCGCGGCAATTAAAACCCCTGCACCCAGCGAAACCAGTTCGAACGGATTGAACATCAGGGTTAATGGATGACCCATCGCCAGACTGATGAATACCAGTAATGGCGCGACAAACAGGGCGATCTGCAGGCTTGAAGACAGCGATATTTCCATGCTCAATTCCATTTTGTTACGATAGGCAGATTGGACGGCAACCAGATGTTCCGCGACATTTCCAACAATGGGAATAAGAATGATGCCGATGAAAAATTCCGAGAGGCCATATTGACTGACCACACTTTCAACGGCGCCAACCAGCAACTCACTGAGTAGAACCACTCCCAGTGTGGCGGCAGCCAGTATGACGATGGCAGTGGTGACCGAGAATGCCGGTTGGTTATGGGTGGTTTTATTCTGACCGGCCGTTATGGGAGAGCCTGAATATTTCAGGCTGTAAGCCACTCCCAGAACATAGAGAAGGATCATCACACCTGCCACACCCAGGCTGAGGGTTTCTACGCCGGCAGAGCCCTCGTCACCCAGTGAATGACCGAAAAAGGAGGGGATGACCAGAGCTAAAATGGTCAACGCCAGCAGCACTGCATAATTTCCCGCCTGTTTGCGATCAAAACTCTGAACTCCGTTTTTTAATCCGCCCAGTAAGGCTGCCATGCCCATCACCAGCAGGAGATTCCCAATGATCGATCCGGTGATGGATGCCTTTACCAGTTCAAGTAGACCTTCTCGAATGGCTACCAGCGTAATAATCAATTCCGCGGCATTCCCGAGGGTGGCGTTAAGCAACCCGCCAATCTTTGGTCCTGTGTAATGCGCCAGAGCTTCTGTGGCAGATCCGATAAAACCCGCTAGAGGAATGACCCCGAGAGCGGCCAGGGCGAACACCCAGGATGCCCCCCAGTTGGCAAAATGTGCTATGGCGGCAAAAATACCGGCAATCAATAAAACGGTTGTCGGATTCTCTTTCAGGACTCTTCTCATATTCATGCGTAAAATTATACCCATGAATGGGGGCAAAAGGAATTCCCTGCGACCGGCATGTTATAATCCCCAAAGATGACATCTCCCGCACCATCAAATCCGGTTCTCTCGAACCGGTATCAGTTATTACAAACCCTGGGCAGCGGCGGAACAGCTGTGGTGTACCGCGCTCGCGACTTGATGCTGGAACGCCAGGTGGCTATTAAAGTTCTGCGGCCTGACTTTGGCAAAGACGAATCGTTTCGTGAAAGGTTCCGGCAGGAAGCCCGCGCGGCCGCGAACATATCTCACCCCAATATTGTGACGGTACACGATTTCGGATTGGATCACGACCGGCTCTTCATCGTCATGGAATTCATTCCCGGAACCGACCTGAAGACTGTCATGCGCAAGCATGGGCCGTTCGAACTGGAAGAAGCCATTCCGTTGATCCTGCAGGCCTGTGCCGGCCTGGGACATGCCCATCGGTCGGGTATAGTGCATTGTGATGTAAAACCGCATAACATGCTGGTCACCCCGGAAGGCCAGCTAAAAGTGACTGATTTCGGGATCGCCCGCGCGTTGGCCGGTATTCACCCCGAAGAACGCAGCGATGTTGTCTGGGGATCACCGCAGTATTTCTCACCCGAACAGGCTTCGGGAATCGCACCTTCTCCGGCATCCGATGTGTATTCACTGGGCGTTGTGCTTTATGAAATGCTAACCGGACAGCTTCCGTTGAATGCGGATACTGCCACAGAACTGGCACGCATGCACCGCGATGTACCACCGGTTCCACCCCGCCAGATCAAACCGGAACTTCCCCGTGACCTGGAACGAATCTTGCTCAAGGTTCTCTCGAAAGAACCGGCCGCCCGTTATCGCAGCGCAGATCAATTTGGACAGGTGCTTTCCACGTTCGGTCGCACCCCCGAGTTGATCCCTATCGTTCCGGCAGTCGAATCTGTTGAAGTACGCCCGGTTTCCAGACCGCGCTCCCGCCGGGAATCTGTTTCATTCCCTGTAAATGCCATTAAGGATTTCTTCAGCAATGGAGCCGGGATTGATTGGATTTCTATAGGTCTGGGATTGTTGACATTAATATCGGTAGGTGGTCTCATCCCATACTGGACTTACATTTTTATGGTTATTCGTTCATTACAACGATAGGATAGATAGCATGTCTGTACTTCTCTCATCATCCATTCTCTCTGCCGATTTTTCCCGTCTCGGAGAAGAAATTACAACTGTGGAAAAAGCCGGTGTGGATTGGATTCATATTGACGTTATCGACGGTCATTTCGCTCCGAATATCACCATGGGACCTTTCGTGGTGGAAACATGCAAACGCATCACCCGGCTTCCTCTGGATGTACATTTGATGATCGACAACGCGGATAAGTTCGTGGAGATGTTTGCCAGAGCCGGTGCCAGCTGCATATCCATTCACATCGAACCGGATGCGAACATTCACCGCACGCTTCAGGTCGTAAAGAACCTGGGTGTCATGACCGGCGTGGTACTAAACCCCGGCACGCCGGTTCATTCTGCAGAATCAGTCCTTCACCTGGTGGATTTCGTCCTGTTGATGTCCGTCAATCCGGGATATTCTGGTCAGATATTTTTGCCCGAAACTGTTGAACGGGTAGCGAGGATGCGCCGTCTTCTGGATGAAATCAATCCCAAAGCCCAAATACAGGTAGACGGTGGTGTTACCGCAGAAAATATCAAAAGCCTGCATCAGGCTGGCGCGACGATCTTCGTTGCGGCCACATCCATCTTCAAATATCCGCAGGGTGCCGCAGAAGGGATCAAAGCATTACGCAGGGCGGTGGAATAAAACAAAAATCACGGCATTCGCCGTGACCTTTGTTTCTGTTCCGCAATGAACGAATGGAGATTATGAAACTTTTACCATTGTCCGAATGCATCGTGCGCAAACCATTTTCTGAACCTTGCGCCCATTCTCGAAGACCGAAATCTTCTGCAGGTTGGGGCGAAAGATGCGGTTTGTGGCGCGCTGGGAGAAACTTCGATTGTGACCGAACGTGGTCGTTTTCCCACAACATTCACACCGTGCCATCTTATAAATTCCTTTCAAACCATGATTGCCAGTTGCTTTTTGTCTTTTGCAAAGCGCCATTTTACCACAAATCGTATCTTTGCTCAAGAAAACAGGTTAAGTATATGAGAGAGGGTATCGTCCATGAGCAATAATAATAAATACGGCAATATCTATGTCTCACATCATACCATTGCGACCATTGCCTGCCAATCGGCGCTGGAATCTTATGGTGTAGTGGGACTTGCAGCCAAAAATTTAATTGAAGGCCTGGCTCAGGTTCTGGTCAAAGACCCGACTCTGGGCGTTGAAGTTCATTATGACGGTCGCGAAATACAGATAGACCTCTTTGTGATATTGGAATACGGCCTGCGCATCACCTCGGTCTCCAGCAGTGTTGCCGATAATGTGGCCTATCAGATCGAAAAGACTCTGGGTATACCTGTCAATAAAGTAAATATTCATGTCCGTGGACTGCGTATCAGCAACCCCGATTAGCGACAATTTATCTGTCAATTTTAGGAGCTCTATGAGTACCAATCCAGCAACATCCCCTGAGTCAACCATGCAGTCAACCACGGTATGCACTTCCATAGATGGTCAGGGATTAAAAGATCTGATCGAAGCCGCTATGACCTGGGTAAAAACCAACCAGCAGACCATAAACGCCCTGAACGTTTTTCCGGTTCCTGACGGAGATACCGGTACGAATATGCTGTTGACTATGCAGGCAGCCTATAACGAAATTGCCGCCTCTGGAGAAAACAACATCGGGAAGATGGCACATTCCATAGCTCAGGGTGCTTTGATGGGAGCCCGTGGAAATTCAGGGGTAATTCTTTCGCAAATCTGGCGCGGTTTTGCTCGCGGGTTGGATAATCTGGAGACCATGGATGTGAAATCCTTCGCTCACGCGCTGGAAGAAAGCCGGGCGACGGCCTATAAAGGTGTGGTCAGGCCGGTGGAAGGCACTATCCTGACCGTGATCAAAGATGCATCACAGGCTGCCTCCAAAATCTGTGTGGAAACGGATGATCTGCTGACCATGCTGGATCAGGTGGTACAGGCAGCCGATGAGTCAGTTCAGCATACACCTGAATTATTGCCCATCTTGAAACAGGCCGGTGTAGTCGATTCTGGTGGTAAAGGGCTTTACTTTCTTCTTGAAGGTATGCAGCGCCACATGAAAGGGCTGCCGCTGGAAACCGCCATTGCCACCGTGCAACCACTGGCCGCCATGAATCTTGAAGAGACTATGGAAGAGGTTGAACCAGGACAAGATTATGAAGTGGTGGTTGATTTTCGCCCGGATGAGCCGTTAAACCTGGAACAATTCTATGAAGGCCTCAGCGAGATCGGCACCTCCATTCAGGTAGGTGAAGGCGATGGTATGTACCGCATGCACATCCATGTGGCTACTGAAAAGAAATACGAACCGATCGAATACACCCTAAAACTTGGTACCATTACAAAAGTGGCCATGGAAAACCTGGTTGCCCAAATGGAAAACCGGCAAACCGGCAGTGATCAGAAGATCACCCTGCCGACGGTGGAACCCGGGCATATTGCCGTGGTGGCCGTATCTCCCGGAAAAGGCATATCGCGGATTTTTGCCAGTCTCGGTGTGGCAGCCATTGTGGAAGGTGGTCAAACCATGAATCCTTCCACTGAAGAGATTCTGCATGCCTATGAAAACTTGCCGACAGACAAGGTGATCATTCTGCCCAATAACAAGAACATCCTGATGGCCGCGCAGGCGGCTGCTTCGGTAACCGTCAAGAAGGTGGCGGTCATCCCTTCTACCTCTGTTCCTCAGGGTTTATCAGCCATGCTTCGATTGGTGGGTGATGCCGATTTTGATCAGGTGGTTTCAGAGATGAATGAGGCCATTCACGAAGTGGAAACCGGAGAGGTGACCGTGGCCACCCGCACCGTGGAGATCAACGGTGTGGATGTCAAATCAGGGGAAGTGATCGTCCTGTTGAATGGCAAACTGGTTAACGCTTCCCCCACCCTGGAGGAAGCCTGCCAGAAACTTCTCGAGAGTGCAGATGCCGCCAGCCGCGAGCGGATTACCATTTTCTACGGATCGAATATTTCCAAATCAGATGTAAACCGGATCGCGGATGACATTCGGAGCCACTACCCCAACCACGAGATGGAAGTTCATGAAGGCGGACAGCCTCATTATCAATTCATATTTATGATCGAATAGCCTGAATGCCCGATACCATCATCATCACCGATTCGGCTGCCCAATTTGTTCACCCTGACTTCCTGGGAAAAGAACTCGTTCGCGTTTTTCCTCTGCGCATGGCGGGGAAGAAACTTGACAGTGGTTTTTATCTGAGCGCGAAGGCGGAGCAGGATATTCAGGTTTTCTTAAAGGAAGCAAGTGATGATGCCGGCTGTCTTATCGCCATCCTTTCATCGGGTTGCCTGTCTGCGCTGCCGAATCAAATTCTGACTCTATTAAAAGGATCATCTGCCGCACCGCGAATAATGGTCATTGATTCAATGACAGTCGGAGTTGGCACGGGATTTCTCGTGGGAAAAGCAGCCGAAATGGCCCGGCAGGGTTTGAATAGCACGTTGATTGAACAGACTATTAGAAAAGACAGCTCAAGTGTTTACACCACAATCGTGCTGCCTGACCTGACTCCTATGGTTCCTATCGGGCTGGTGGACGCGGCACAGGCAAACGCGGCATCGATACTCGGGCTTCAATCGATCTTCTCTCTGGAAGAAGGATTACCCACTCCTCTTTGCAAAGTGCGTTCACGCAGAGCGGCCTATGAATACCTGATCGAATTCATTGATGAGTTCGAAAACTTTCATTTGCTGGCAGCCATCCAGGATTCGGATATAGATTCTGGTGATCTGCAGGTCATAAACGATCATATCAGTGAGTTTTTTCCAAATTATTCCATTCAATCCTTTCAAGCCAATAGAGCCTGGAAAAGCATTTTTGGAGACTCCAGTTATGGATTTGTGATTATCTCCAATGAAAAGGACTGAATTCCTTCCTTTTACATGTTTCGCCCCGGTGCTATAATCCTGCCATAGAGCAGGAATGGATAAGCTGGTTCTGGTCCTCAATGCGAATTTTGAACCGATCAATGTGTGTAACACCCGCAGAGCGATCGGTCTGATCCTGGCCGATAAAGCGAAATTGGTCATGAACGGGCGGGGTGTCATTCATACCATCAACCATGACTACCCACGGCCTTCCATAATTCGGTTGGATAAAATGATCCTCCGGCCGCGTCCGCGCAACTTGCTGAACCGCCGCGAAGTTTTCCGCCGGGACAATTACACCTGTCAATATTGCGGCAAACATTCCACAACCTTGACAATCGACCATGTGATCCCCCGCCATAAAGGAGGGACACACTCCTGGACCAACGTAGTGGCAGCCTGTGCCCATTGTAATCATCACAAGGGCGGAAAAACCATTGAAGAAGTCGGGATGCACCTGCTGCGGCTCCCGAAAGAACCCCCTTCTTCAGCCATGTATGTTTTCGGGCATCATTTGCAGGAAAATGTGGAATGGACGGATTTCCTTCAGGGCTGGTAACAACTATTTAAATAATCCCATCGCAATCTGAGGAGTGATCCAGGTTTCGATGAAGGCCGCCAGCAACAACAATGGAGCTACCATACCCAGCATGATCTTGGTCCAATCGGCCAGAGAACGTACAAAAGTTTCTCCGAAAGTCTCAATTGCCGTTGGGGTGGCCATTTTCGCGCCGGCATAAACCACACCGGCTGTCGCCAGTATGGCGGCCGGTATTTCGATCACACCGTGAGGCAGGATCAATCCGGATATCAGTGATACAGCGGGTAAACCACTGACCACCATCACCTGGAATAGATAGCCGACTACTGCCAGCGTGAGAAACAACGGCATGATCCCAAGAATACCAAAGGAAAAAATTCCCAGGATCAACCCGACAAATAACGCCCGGATGTTTTGCCACCAGATCATCATGGCCGGTGACAACGAAAACACCGGCCAGTAATTCATCAAAGACTTCAGCTTATCGGCATAATTATCATTCGAGCCTGATATGTCCATCGGGAATATCTGAATGAGGTATCTGCCGGTAAAGAACGCCCCGAGTGCGATCAGGGACACGATAACCACCGCCCAGCGCATTCGTTTGATTGTTTCCGGAATGACCTGGCTATACCACTCTCTCAGGTTATGTACACCACCGGTGAATTGAGTGCGGAAAACGCGACCCGCCCATCGAAAATTCAATACATCGATTTCACGTCCCAGCAATTCTTCACGCTGGAAATGTGCCAACCCCACGCGGATCAGCAGAAGCGAAAAAATGGATAATCCGATCACCACCCACCACAGGGTGGCATAATTTCCCCAGAACATAACCAGGCTTTCCCCCTGGATAAGAAATGCCACCGGGAGGATGATAAAACTGGATAACAGATTGGCCGAACGCACCGATGTCGCCTGGCAGGAAACCACCACCGCGCCGGCTACCATCATGAAAGCCTGTACAGTGGTCATACAAACCACCAGGATCAACAACTGCACATCCGGGATGGGTATGTGAGAAATCACCAATCCAAGGATGTAGACGAGCATTCCGAGGTAACTGGAAACCAACGGCGGTACGGTTGAAGATAGAAGCTTGCCCATGTACAACTGCCAGTCTTTCAGCGGTGTGTTCAACAGGGGTTCGATGCTGCCGCGCTCTTTTTCACCAACAAAGGATTCCAGCGCGATCACCAGTGATACTGAAATGGGGAAGAATCCCACGATCATCAGGAGGAACGGGATAAGCCGCTCTCCGATGATGTTCGCACCATATTTATTGACAAATCCCAGCATCTGGCTCGCAGTGAAATTCATCAGGAAGGGGAACAGAAGGGTCAGACCAACAATCGGGAAAATAATCCGCCAGTCGCGGAATTGATCCCGCACCTCACGAGAAGAAATGACCAGAACTGGTCGCAGGGCATTATCCATGCAGAATTTCCTGATCGCGTGAGACGGCTTCCAGGTAAGCCTGTTCCAGGCTGCGGGGAAGTTCGGAGAATGAGATAACCGGCAAACCGGCCTGCACCAAATCATTCAACAGGACAGGATTGGCGGCTTCCGGGTCAATCACCCGGAATTGGAGTGAATCATCACCACGTCCCACCAGCTCTACCCCTGCCGGCAGTGTGGGAGTGTAGCCGTTTAGGCCGCCAGCAAGGCGCACCTCATAAACCGGCGCACCCAATAATTCGCGCTTCAATCGGGCTGACTCTCCCTGATAGATGATCTTTCCACGGCGGATGATGGCAATCTGATCGGCCAGCAATTCGGCTTCCGCCAGGTTATGGGTGCACAGCAAGATCGTGCGGTGTGAATCGCGCAGATTATGAATGGCATCCCGAACGGTCTTGGCGCTCTCCGGATCCATAGCGGAGGTGGGTTCGTCGAGCAGTAGCACCGGCGGGTCATGCAGCATGGCTCTGACCAGTGCCAGTTTCTGGCGCATACCCTTAGAGTACTCACCCAGGCGTTTTCTGGCAGCAAAAGCCAGGCCGAAAAGCTCCAGTAATTCGCCGCTGCGCTTATCAATGGCCTTGGAACTGAGATTGTACAGACTGCCATAAAATTTCAGGTACTCGCGGGCATTCATCCGTCCGTACAGGCCGTGATGTTCGGTCAATACACCAACATTTGCCCTCACCTGGCTGGACTGTGAAACGACATCATATCCCGCGACGCGGGCTGTCCCGGTTGTCGGCCGCAGAACCGATGTCAACATGCGGACGGTCGTTGTTTTTCCGGCGCCATTCGGTCCAAGTAAAACCAGCACTTTACCAGACCCTACATCCAGCCGGATATGATCCACAGCCAGGATGTCATCAAACTGCTTGCTGAGATCTTCAGCAAAGATCATCGCTCTTCCAGCATCGATTGGTAATCACACCCTGTATTATAGGCTGTCTGATCCGTCTTTTTCTTCTTCTGTCGAGGCTTCTTCCTCTACAATTTCGTTAGCTTCAACGCTCAACGGCCGGTTGCGTAAACGAACCAGCAAGATGATACTGGCTGCCAGCGCGGTAATTCCCATTGCTGTTTGATTGATATTCAATCCAAAGACCGGCGAAGGATCCAACCGCAGAAATTCCAGCATGAAGCGTCCCACCGGATAGACAATCAGATAGGTGAGGAAAATATCCCCCGGCCGCAAAATATCTTTGAATTTTTTTCCCATCCACAGGAGCAATCCCATATTGAGAAGATTCCACAGGGATTCATAGAGGAACAGGGGATGATAAGTGGCTACATTCTGGTAGGCGGGCAGACGGTGCGCTGGATCAATGGTGATCGCCCAGGGTAACGTGCTCGGAGCGCCGTAGACTTCTTGATTGACAAAATTGCCCCACCTTCCGATTGCCTGAGCAAGAGCCAGTCCGGGGGCGATCATGTCGACAAATATACCGAAATTGACTTTTGTCTTCCGGCAATAGAAATACAGGGCAAGCACACCGCCGATGATGGCGCCGGGGATTCCCAGTCCGCCGTTCCATGTAGCGATGGCATCCAGTGGATGCGAGAGGTAATAAGCCGTACTCCAACCGTATGCCTGCTGGGAAGCCTGCGGTGTAAAAATGTGCCAGAGCCGCGCGCCAACAATGCCGGCGATCAACAGCCAGGGCAACGCATCCCAAACCACATCGGGATTCTGGCCATACTTCACAGCCTGCCGGGTTGTCAGCCAGGCAGCCAACAGCACCCCGACCATGATGATGATCCCATAATAATGAATGCTTAATGGACCTATGGAAATTCCCGGAGTCATCGGTTTTTATTTTGCCTTTCGAAATTGATCATTTTTTTGTGGTCAATTGACCATACGCCTGTTTACGCACAAACCAGATGCGCTGCAGGGCGGTGAAATTCGCCAGAATCGCGATGATCCAAATGGCGATCACCGGCAGATTGAATACCAGCAAGGGCGCCAGAACCAGATAACGTTCCACCCGGGTGAGAAGTCCCATCTTTGCTGTGAAACCCAGAGCTTCCGCGCGGGCTTTGACATAAGAAACCAGAACGGATCCAGCTGCTGCCAGAAAAACCACACTGCAATTGAGAATATCCTGCTGGAACAGAAAATGAAGCAGCAATCCACCCATGATGATCAATTCAGAATAACGGTCAGTCACGGAATCGACGAACGCACCGAATCGATCCGGATCACCGCGCAGGCGAGCGATTGCTCCATCCAGAGCATCCAGAGGACCGCAGATCAGCACGATAATCCCTCCGGTCGTGATATGCCCGACAGCCAGTAATCCCGCGCCGATGAAATTTCCAGCCAGTCCCAGAATCGTTATGGTATTTGGATGTACTCCCAGTTTTAAAAAGAACCGGGCAATTGAATCGAGCAGTCCTTTGGAATAAAAACGCAGGAATTCTTCAAGTGATTTTGGTGATGTGTTTGTTGCCTGTTCCACTGACTTTACCTGATTATTCTTAAGAATGTGGGCTTATGCTATCCTACCCGACACTTCCTGTCAAGCAAGTCAGAATATCCCGGATACTCTATCACCCCGGATTGTCGTCACCATCCGAGTCTTCATCTCGGCGGCTAACCAGCACATCCCGCTCGCGCCCGCCCGGATTAATCGGGCCGACCACGCCGAGTTTTTCCATCTCATCCATCAACCGCGCTGCTCGTGGATATCCTATGCGCATTTTGCGCTGTAGCAATGACGCGCTGGCTTTCTGCATCCCCCGGACCATTTCTATTGCCTGTTCCACCAGGGCATCACTGTTCAATTCATCCGTACTGGGAACCAGTTTCTCCCACGGGCATTCCTCAACAACATCACCGTCTTGGGGCGGCATCATCTTGCGCCAGAAGGTAACGATCTTGTCAATTTCAGTATCCGTGACCATTACCCCTTGAACACGCTGCGCGGCACTGGCATCCGAATTTAAAAAAAGCATATCGCCTCGACCCAGCAGGGTTTCGGCACCGTTGACGTCCAGGATCACGCGTGAATCAATGGCAGAAGCCACAGTAAAGGCAATCCTCGCCGGGAAATTGGCTTTGATCACGCCGGTTACAACATCCGTGCTGGGACGCTGCGTGGCCACCACAAGATGAATGCCCACACCGCGTGCCATCTGAGCCAGGCGTACCACGTTCTGCTCGGTTTGATCTGGCGCAGACATCATCAGATCCGCCATTTCATCCACCAGTATGACGATCCGTGGAAGGGGATCCATGCCTTTGCGCTGCATTTTGCGGTTATACGCGTCGATATCGCGTGACTTTTGTGATTCAAGAAGTTTATAGCGGTTTTCCATCTCAACCACACCCCAGCGCAGAACTCCCAGCATCCGTTCCACAGTTGTTTCCACATGCCCCAGCAGATGCGGCAAACCGTTGAAACGCACCAGTTCCACCTTCTTGGGATCCAGTATGGCAAGCCTGAGGTCGGCAGGAGAATTATTCATGATCAGGCAGGTGATCAAGGCGCTGATACAGACGGACTTTCCCGATCCGGTCGTCCCGGCGACCAGAAGATGCGGCATCTTCGCCAGGTCTGCGATCACCGGATTACCAGAGACATCTTTCCCCAGTGCCAGGGCCAGGGGTGACGTATTTTTTTGGAAACCTTCAGATTCAAGGATTGGACGCAGACGGACAATTGCATTGTTGGAATTGGGAATTTCAATCCCGAGGAAGGATTGTCCTGGAACAGGTGCTTCGATACGCAACCGTCTGGCTTTCAATGCCAGCGCCAGATCACGAGACAGAGCAGATATCTGAGCCACCCGGATTTTCTGGCGGGTAATATTGCCATCGATCCCCGTCTTCTCAATGTATCCGGGTTCCACGGCAAACTGGGTGACCGTCGGGCCTATCCGATAACCGGTCACAGTGGAAGGAACACCAAATTCCGTTAAAGTAACCTCAATCTGCCCGGCCAGCTGGTGGATGACCTGCGGGTCGATTTTTTCCGTCTGCTCTTGAGAAAGTAAATTAATCGGAGGAAGGCGGTCTACCCCGGGTTTTTGCCGGTCATTCTGGCGCTTCTTCACAGGCGGGATGGTTTCATCGACTATTTCAGATTGATCATCCTTCAAAATTTCAGCCAGACTGGAAAGCGAATGTTGCACCGGTTTCGGTGTTTCCGCCTTTTCCTGAGCAGATAGCGTCTGCCGTTCGGGCTCATAAGTCCGTCGTTTTTTGTTCACGGTTCTCAAAACCACATGGCGCACCGGCCAGAAGGTGGCAACCGCCATAAGCACCAGAACACCCAGCCAGAGAAGACCGTTCAGGAAACCCGGCAGGAGGAATTGGGTCATTCGCGCCAGGCCCCAACCGATCAGGCCGCCGTCTTCTCCCATTCCCGCCCGGTCAACGGAGTTCCCGCCTATCACCGCCAGCAAAGCGGATAATGCAAAGATCAGTCCTTCTCCACCCAGAATCTGCACCAGTGGATATGCCCTGGTTCCACGCGGTTGTCGCAAGACGGCAATTCCTGTATATCCCACAAGAAAGGCAAGTAAAACACTGCTCCATCCAAACCAGCGCCGCAAAAACTGAACCCAGGTGGTAAGAAAGGCCCCTGAACTGATCTGTGTCAGGCCGAATAAAGTTAGCAGGCTTATTAGAACTAAAAGGATCCCCCCTCCGTCTTTACCCAGCCACTCAAATTCACTCTGTTTCTCATCGGTAAAGGAGGAAGAGGATGATGGTTCTATCCCGTCTGGGAAAACGTCGCCAGCGGGATTTTCATCGTCAGGAAAAAGAGAATTCATCAGTTCTGTATATATCCCAGACCGAGTCTACGCCGGTCTGGATCTATATGCAAGATTTGTACCCTTATCACGGCACCAATACTGAAGCAGTCTTCCAGCGATTGATACGGTTGTGATATCTGGATAGAGGAGATGTGGATCAATCCCTCAATTCCTTCCTGCAGCCGGGCAAATACGCCAAATCGGGTGATCGATGTAATAACCGCGTTGACCTCATCTCCGGGGCCGTAGGCGGCGGCTACAACTTCCCAAGGATTCGGCTGCAACCGCTTGTAAGACAGGGCAACCCGCGATGTTTCTTCATTGATCTGCAGTACCATGGCTTCCGCGCAATCACCGATCGACAGAATATCACCGGGGTGCTGCACACGGCCCCAAGACAGTTCTGAAACATGGATCAGGCCTTCCACACCACCCAGGTCAATGAACACACCGAAATCTGTCACATTGGTGACCTTACCCTTGACGATATCTCCCACATGCAGGCTTTCAAACAACTGCTTTCTGCGTCCTTCACCTGCCTGAGCAGCCCGTTCAGAGAGAACGATCCTGTCTAGAGACGGCTCACATTCGATTACTTTGAGGCGTAAAGTCCGTCCGATATATTCAGCCAGAGTGGTCTTGCGAACATCCTCCTCCACTCCGCAGGGCATATCGATCAGATGGGATACCGGGACAAAACCCTGAATTCCCTGGTTTTGTACCAGCAAACCACCGCGATTGAATCCGTACACTTGAAGATCCACGATCTCATCATTCTCGTAGATCGATTTGACACGATCCCAATCAACTAATACCAATTCTGACTGGTGACTGGAAATTGGATGATTCTCTGAGTATTCGCCTGTTGAGCTCTCTTCATCGGCCAGTACGGCGGCCCACCAACCTTCATCCATTTCGTCTTGAATTATCTCTCCAGGAACTGATTGGATTTTCCCCACCATGGATTTCCTCCAATGACAATAAAGCCAGTAAAAAAACTCCGAAACATTATAGCTTAATCTGAACGGAAATGTTCAATAATGTTTCAATCTGTGTGGGAGTCTCTGGCTTCCTTTTCCATCTGTGTGATTTCTCTGGCAACTGCCTCAAGCGCCACCCTTTGTTTACGATACAGGTCTGCTTCGGACATTGCAAGTTTCGTGGCAATTTCCCGGACTTTTTTCCCTTCCAGGAACTTCATTTCGAGAATGTTATAGAGAATCCATTCTCCGGTAAATCGCCTTTCCCCACCGGGACGGACCTTCTCAATGGCATTCTTTAACAGGGTTCTTAATGTGTTTGGATAATTTCCATCATGCGCCTCCAGCATATCCTGAATAATGGTCAGATTCAGAAGCGGACTTTCCGTAAGGCGGGGGCCTCCCCAGTAGTGTGTCAACGCGTCTCTAACCCAGATTGTCAATTCCTCATCCACCGGGCGGGTAATATCCAGCACGTTTTCCGGTTCGTAGCGTCCGGCTGCCCGCAGTTCAGACAAATAATTGATATCCGATGTCAGTTTCTCGAATGATTGGAATAACTGTTGTTGAATATGCCTGTCCCGTAGAGCCACGGTCGCGCGGGCGGCCAGTTGATCCAGACTCTGCTTTTGTTCCGGCTCCAGATGATGAGATCGGGTACCCGTCACACCCAGCAGCCCCAGCAATTCTGTGGTTTCATCGGCGTTTTTAGTATGCAGCGGCAGGATCAACGCGTTATTCCATTCGAAAATCTCCAGGTGTTCATCCGATTGCTTAACCAGTTCAACCAGATCCCCCTGATTACTGTTTTCATCCGGCCAATCGATCTTCCCTGTTGTGCTGACCAGCTCCATTCCCTCGCCGTTGATAGCGGCGATGAACGCTCCCCGTGATTGCAGCCGGTCTTGTACCGCTGCCAGGATCATCTCCAGGAACTGGCTTAGATCATTACGGGTTACCAGGCTCTGTTCAAGATTGTTTATAAAGACCAGGTCTTTCTGATCTTTTCCATAGAAGAGAACCCGTTCCCATAAGGGAGAAAGCAGCGTAACGAAAAACTCACACAACAGGATAGAACACACCATGACAAATGGAACCATGCCGGTATACGGATTGCCCATCAGGTTTCCGGCACGGCGTACGATTGTCATCAGTCCCAGGGTGATAATGGCCGTCACCGGCCCGCGGATGATCCATTTCAGCAGGCGGCTTTTTACCACCCGATCCGGCCAGGGATGACCAAAGAAAGCAACGGCGTACGCCATCAGAACAATCAATCCTCCGACGACAAGGTTGCTGATGGCGGAGATCGACCAGAAAGCCAGGTTGTGTTCGAGAGCAAGCTGTGAGTTATACAGTAAAAACGGAAAAGATCCCAACGCCGGCGCCAGTGCACCGGTGATCAGATACACCATGCGCCGCCGACTGGTAGGCGTGGTGGTGCGCAAATAAGCGCGCACGAAATTGATCCATGCCATCACCATGGCCACCGCATAATAGAGGAAGAGGAATCCTGTGATAATGGTTGGACGCAGGTGCGGCGCGGTCTCGATCTCCGACGTTGATTCACCCACCAGCAGACCCAGCGGAAGTGTGATCAGGAAAACCAGGCTGGCAAGGTAGGCCGTCCGAATGGCCAGTTTCCGGCGCCACCGGCTGGGCCGGCCGGTGGTAGCCAGAATGGCATCGGAAAAATTCAAATAGAAAGCCGGCAGAACGGTGATACCCATCCATGAGAATTGCAGCCAGAAATCAGCGCTAACCGGTTCGGTCGAAGTGCTGGCCAGCGACTGGCCGGTGAAAACCACTGCCACACTGATCATGATGAGTGCGAAAGTGCGGGCAACCCGATCGCGTAGATTGAACGTCAATCCGTATAACACCAGCGAGAACGCGGTGATGGCTATGCCGGCCGAAAGGATCTGGCTGGTGGTTCTGAAAAAAACGAGTAAGCCTACTGCCCAGGTTTCCATAGTCTCACGGATTCAACATCTTCACCGGTCTTGAAAACAACAGGGCAATATCCTGATTCTCGAAGTAGTTATCGTTGTATCCGCAAAATTCAAATCCCAGTTTCTTTGCCAGTTGAATACCAGGATAGTTTTTGCTCTGCATTTCGATGATCATACGTTTCAATCGCTTGCGACCAGCCCACTCCTGACCGGCCAGGATCAACGCGGAACCAATACCCTGCCGCCGGTTTCTTTCTCTCACCACCAGATCTCGAATCCAGGCCGCATTGGAAGCCAGA
Source organism: Leptolinea sp. (assembly GCA_012798535.1). GTDB lineage: Bacteria > Chloroflexota > Anaerolineae > Anaerolineales > Anaerolineaceae > Leptolinea. Next base: position 39,879 of record JAAZMZ010000009.1, on the reverse strand, counting down.
TTCTCCCAGAGAGTGATATACCCAACAGGTGAGTTGTTCAATACAGCTTCAAGGATCACCGCACTGGCATTCTGGCAACTGCCAACAAGATCGGGCTGCCGGGGATATTCCACCCTGACACTGCGCGGCAGAATGATCTCTCGAAATTGCACCCGAACCTGATCATCGGCAATGGAACGTTCCATTTGCCAGACCTTGTTCGTCTGGTAATGGTGTTCGAGGCTGCTGAGCAGCGGCAGATCGCTGATTACAACAGGGCGAATTTCAACTTCGGGCATTGGGAAAACCTCCAATTATTGCGATGAAACCACGCGGATAGGTACTTCACAGGGCGGCATGGATTCATTTTGCTGGTTGACAACCACCAGGCGGAGAACATAATCACCCTGCGGAAGCTGCGATATATTCCAGGCGCCGATCTCAGCGTCAATTTTGATCTCGTTGCCGGCCGCTATGGTCACCCAGTTGTTCTGGCCAGGCTGGCCGTACTCATATTTATAGAACCCGAAACCGGGCACATTGGTTGTTCCCTCCAGCCTGATCGTCTTGCTGAATTCCTGGCCGGGTGTCACATTGGTGAATTCAAGCTGGCCGGGAATACAACCGTTCGAATGGGCGGGAACCGGCGTGCCGGGTGTTCCACTGACCGGCAGAGTACCAGCAACCGCCTGCAGAGTGATGGTCGGTGTGGCCAGTAAATCCAGGGTGGTAGTGGGCAACAATTTTGGTTGCGGGACAAAGGGAGAAACAAACGTCACCAGGGTAAATTCACCGGCAGCCAGCAATAACATGAGCCCCAGCATGGAACCGGCGGAAGCGAGCTGGCGATTGGCATTTTCACGCTCCAATCCAAACACGGCCGCCCTGCGTTCCTCCAGAGCGATGATCAGCTTGCGGATATAGATCAATCCGATCCCTCCGGCAAGGATATATATCCAAACCTCATATTTCGTCAGGTAGGCAAGGGTTTCACTCATGGCTGCGCCAGCAAATCGGCGGCTGTGTTAAAAACGAAAACCAACCGCCCGTTGAACGGGTCACTCTTGATTTGCAAGGATAGTGCCAGTCTTTCCGGATTTTACGCCAGGTTGCGCAGAAAACCGCGGATGATCCGCTCCATTTTGGGTACCAGAACTTTACCGGCTTCCAAAACTTCTTCACCAGTTGTCACAGTGGAACCATCCAGGCTGGCTTTATTGCTGATACCCGATAATCCCAGCACACGGGTTTTCCCATGAACGGCCACTATGGCTTCCGGAACGGTCGACATACCCACCGCGTCAGCGCCAATCGTGCGCAGGAAGCGCAGGTCAGCCGGTGTTTCGAAGGACGGCCCGGAAAGATTCACATACACTCCTTCCTGCATGGGAGTGCCGGATTCTTTCGCCGCTTTGCGGGCCAGTTCCTGCAATTTACGATCATAGACCTGACTGACATCCGGAAAACGTACCCCAAATTGTTCTAGGTTGGGACCGCGCAGCGGATTCAATCCGGTCATGGTTACCATACCGATATGGTCGGTGATCAACATGACATCACCGGCTGAAAAATTGGGATTCACACCACCGGCAGCATTGGTGAGTACCAGTATCTCGATTCCCAACCGCTGCATGACCCGGATCGGTAAAGTCACCTCTGCCATCGAATAACCTTCATAATAATGCAGCCGGCCCTGCAGAACCAGGACTTCCTGATTTTCCAGTTTTCCGACCACCAGGCGGCCAACATGCCCCGGTGCGGTAGCTTCCGGCCAGTTTGGGATTTCCTTGAAAGGGATCACATCCGGTTTTTCGATGGTATCCGCCATGTCACCGAGACCGGATCCCAGGATCAACCCCACCCGTGGTTTGTAATGCAATTTTTTCTGGACAGTCCTGGCTGCCAGGTCAATCTCTTCAAATGTGAAATATTCCTTCATGCAATTCACCTCATCCCAGATGATAATTGGATAATCCGTTCAGGTGCGCTTATTGTACTCCACACGATTATGCCCGAGATAATCCGGAAAAAGCTGCCAGCGTCTTTTCCACCGCGCGGTCATCGATCCAGTAATGAGTCACCAGGCGGAAGCGGTGTTCTCCCACCACTCCGACTTTAATTCCTTCCCGGTCGAGAATATCAGCCGCTTCCTTTGCGGTGGATTTAACAAAAGGATCCATGGTGACAAAGACTATGTTGCTGGGCGGCATCCCAAAATCGAGTGAAAAACCTTTCAAACCGGCCAGTCCTTCCGCCAACCGGCGCGCCCGAGTGTGATCTTCGTGCAGGCGGATGGACATTTTCTCGATGGCAATGATCCCAGCAGCCGCCAGCACACCGGCCTGCCGCATCCCGCCGCCGAGTTGTTTACGGATGCGTCTGGCTCTGTAAATGAAGTCTTGTGTTCCGCAAAGAACCGAACCAACCGGCGCGCACAACGCCTTGCTCAGACAGAAAGTAATCGAATCGGCCGGTTCCGATAGTTCTTTTACATTCACACCCTGGGCAGCAGAAGCGTTGAAAATCCTCGCGCCGTCCAGATGCAGTCTCAGGTTGTGTTTATGCGCCAGCGCTGCCACTTGCCGTGTGTACTCTGCAGTCAAGACCACACCGCCGCAGCGGTTGTGTGTGTTTTCGAGAATGACAAGGCGTGAAACCGGAAAATGCACATCTTCTCCGCGGATCGCGCCTTCGATATCCTCAAATTTCAGAGTGCCATCCGCCTGGTTGGGAATCGTATGCGGAAAGACACCGCCCAGTGCGGACACCCCGCCCTGTTCGAACAGGAAGGTGTGCGCTTTGTCTCCCATGATGGCTTCCTCACCCCTCTGGCAGTGAGCCAGGACACCGATCAGGTTTCCCATCGTCCCGGAACAGACCAGCAGACCGGCTTCTTTTCCCATCTTTTGCGCCGCCAGTTCCTGCAGCCGGTTCACAGTCGGGTCATCCCCAAACACATCATCTCCTACCTCGGCTCTGGCCATAGCTTCGCGCATTTCCGGTGTGGGATGTGTGACAGTATCACTTCTCAGATCGATGATATTCATAGTTCACTCCAGAATCACTTATGATGTAACTGATCCAAACAGGTTTGCAGGTCTTCCGGCAATGGTGTTTCAAAGGTGCGTGGTTGAGATTCTCCGGGCAGGCAGATCTTCAGCCGAAAAGCATGCAGAAACTGCCGGGTCAACGGAAGGGTGATCTTCCTGTGTCCATATACCGTATCACCGGTCACGGGGCAGCCGATGAACGCCAGATGCACTCGGATTTGATGTGTGCGTCCGGTGAGCGGATGCGCCTCAACCAGTGTGTGCGCCGGGAATGATTCGCGGGTGTAGTACTCGGTGATAGAAGACCTGCCGCGGCTTTCAGAGGTGACAGCCATCTTCTGGCGGTGCGACGGATCACGCCCGATAGGCGCTTCAATCCTTCCGTTCGGAGTCGGCGGTTTGCCATCCACCAGAGCCAGGTAAGTTTTCGATACCGTACGATCTTTAAATTGATCCTGCAGCCATTGATGCGCGGCATCATTCTTGGCAATGACGATCAATCCTGATGTATCTTTATCCAGCCTGTGAACGATGCCGGGGCGTTTTTCCCCTCCGACACCTTCGAGATCAGGGTCATGCCAGAGTGCCGCGCTGGCCAGTGTTCCGTGGATATGCCCTGCTGCCGGATGCACTACCATGCCGGCCGGTTTGTCGATGATCAGCAGATCATTGTTCTCAAAGATGACATTCAGGGGAATCTCTTCCGCCTCCAAAGAGGAAGGTTCAACTTCCGGTTCGTCGACGCGGATCTCTTCCTGGCCTTCCAGCAGGAAACCGGCCTTTGACGGGACTTCGCCATTCACCAAGACCAGTTGCTCTCGGATTAGATGTTGGATACGCGACCGTGAAAGATGCGGAAGTTTTTCGGTTAGGTAAACATCCAACCGTCTGGGTTCACTTTCTAAAAAAATGAAGGTGGATGTTTTCTTCATCACCAGTGGTCAATTTTCTCTCGGGACGGACTCGTCGAGAGCTTCGACTGTCTCGTTTTCATTCTGTTTTGCTTTCTCTTTACGCTCTTCCAACCACACATAAAGAAGCAGTATTACTACTCCTACAGATATACTGGCATCCGCAAGATTAAAGACCGGGAATGTCCCGATGGAGATGAAATCCGTCACATATTTGATGGTTATACGATCGACCAGATTTCCCAAAGCTCCGGCCAACTGCAGGGAAAGAGCGGTCTTTAATACCCAATCATCCCCTGCTACACGCGGATAGTAATAGATGATCACCAGACTGACCAGAGCTGCCAGCACGGCAAATACAGTGCTCATTCCCTGGAACATACCAAAAGCTACGCCGGTGTTCTTCCAGTGGACGATCCGGGCGTAGGGCGTCATCCAATCCCAGGGAGACCAGATGGATCCCAGCGATAAATTTGCCCGAACATATGCTTTAGTCCATTGATCTAAACCAAGCAGCAATCCGGCCACAACAAACAGAAACAGATAATTTTTTATTTTTTGGCTCAAAGGTAATTCTCCCATGACAGCGGATGAATTTTACCTTATCTCCCCCTGAATTCGTGAACCGGGTTGATCATTCACCCCTGTTGATCCATCAATTTTCAGGCATTCAGAGCCCAGGACTGCCTCCACTCAATGTGAAGGAGACTCCAGCCAGTATAAAACTAAACCAGTACAGGGTATCCGGTTTTTCCTGCGAAAGCCATGAATCTGTAAAGATAGAAAACGGCCGGCTTCACGAAGAAACCGGCCGCTACTTCACATGCAGGTACTTGATTCTATTCAGGCTTTCTTCAAACCAACGGTCAACGACTCACCGTCGAATGAATCGCTGTCCACCGGCATGTTCTTCTCCGGCTCTCCGGCAACCATCTGGACTGTCAAAGTTTCTGCCGTGATGTAATCCCGGTAGGATTCGATGGCTTTCGCCAGTTTCGGGGTGGCGGAATAGCGTACCTGGATACGGTCTGAGATTTCGAGACCGGCCGTCTTGCGGAGGTCCTGTACCCGGCGGACTACTTCACGCGCCAGACCTTCAAGGACAAGATCTTCAGTAAGGTCGGTTACCAGGGCAGCCAGGGTGGCGCCTTCGTAGGCAACGGCGTATCCTTCCCGTGCTGTCGCGCGGACTTCGACTTCCTCCGGCAGAAGTTCATAGGATTCATTGGCGGTTTTGACGGTCACATTCTTGCCATCGAGTAGTAACCGGGCGGCCTGTTCCGGTTCCAGTGCAAGAATGGCCTGGCGGATAGCCGGGAATTTCGGGCCGTATTTCTGCCCTAGTTGTTTGGGAAGCGGATTCAATGAGTAGGCCACGGCTTCGCCGGCAGCATTCAAGGCGCGCACTTTCTTGACATTCAACTCATCTGTCAAGATATCAGCGTACTGGGTCAGAATGCGCCCCTCCTCCGCGCTACCCAGTGAGAAGGCACATTCGGCCAACGGCTGGCGCACCTTGCGGTTGGCTTTATTTCGGGCAGCATGACCGAGTGAGGCCAGCTTCATCACCAGGGCCATTTCACGATTCAGTTTCTCATCGATGATTTTCCCATTCACCTCCGGCCAATCAGCCAGATGAACAGATTCGGGCGCGATTGGATCGAAGGAACGCACCAGGTTTTGGTAAAGCTCTTCCGCCAGGAACGGCATGGCCGGTGCCAGCAGTTTGCTTAAAGTCACCAGCGCTTCATACAGGGTGGCATAAGCGGCGTGTTTGTCGGCATCCGATTCTGTCTTCCAGAAGCGGCGACGCGACCGGCGCAGGTACCAGTTAGAGAGCTGGTCAACGAAGACTTCCACCGGCCGGGTTGCGGCTAGGCTGTCATAATTTTCGTAAGCATTGGTCACATCTCGAACCAGCGTATGCAAAGCGGACCGCAGCCATTGGTCCAGCGGACTGTATTCCACCTTCGCCTGCTTATCCGGAGTCCATCCGTCCAGGTTGGCATAATTTACAAAGAAGGAATACGTGTTCCACAGGGTGAGCGTAAAGGAGCGGATAACCTCGCCCACCAGGTCAGCCGAGAAGCGGCGTTCCTGTCCGGCCGGGCTGGCCGTGTACAGGTACCAGCGGAAGGCATCCGCTCCATGTACATCCAGAATATCCCACGGGCTGACCACATTCCCTTTGGATTTCGACATCTTCTGGCCTTCTCCATCCAGGATCAAACCCAGGCAGATGACGTTTTTGAAACACACCTCGTCGTTTAGCAGCGTGCTGATGGCATGCAGTGAGTAGAACCAGCCGCGGGTTTGATCCACCGCCTCGCAAATATAGTCGGCCGGGAATTGTTCCGCAAATTCTTTCCTGTTCTCGAAGGGATAGTGCCACTGAGCATACGGCATGGATCCCGAATCGAACCATACGTCGATCAATTCGGGAACACGCTGCATGGTACCACCGCAATCCAGGCATTTGTAGGTGATCCTGTCTACATGCGGGCGATGCAGATCCAGGTCTTTCAGGTCGCGTCCGGCTTTCATGGAGAGCTCCTCCACCGATCCGATGCATTCCTGTTTGCCACATTCCTGGCACTGCCAGACCGGCAGTGGTGTCCCCCAGTAACGCTCCCGCCCCAGCGCCCAATCAATATTATTGGCCAACCAGTTTCCAAAACGGCCGCTTTTAATGTGGCCCGGATACCAGTTGATGGTATTGTTCAGATCGACCAGCCGGTTCTTTAATTTGCTGGTGCGAATGTACCAGGTTGGCCGGGCAAAATACAGCAGCGGTGTCTTGCAGCGCCAGCAGAAAGGATAGGTGTGGACGATTGTTCCCTGCCTGAATAGCAGACCGCGTTTTTTCAGGTCTTCCATAATGGACGGATCGGCATCCTTGATAAAGACTCCCGCCCAGGGTGTCACCTCGGGCAGGAACTTGCCGTCCGGACCGACTGCCTGAATGACCGGCAAACCGACCGCGTTGCCAAGCATCATATCCTCCGCTCCGTAGGCCGGAGCGGTGTGCACCAGTCCGGTGCCGTCTTCCGTGGAGACATAATCGGCCAGAGCGACAAAGTGCGCGGGCTTATCCAGTTTGATGAAGTTGTACAGGGGGGTGTATTTCTTCCCCTCCAATTGCCTTCCGCTCATTTTTTTGACGACTGTATACGGCTCATCTCCCAGAACTCTTGCGACCAGTGCCTCGGCCATGATCAATTTTTCTTTCCGGCCGTCATCCAGTGAGCGTTCCACCACCACATAAGTTACATCCGGGTGAGCAGCTACTGCCGCGTTGGACGGCAGCGTCCACGGGGTGGTCGTCCAGATCAACAGTGAGGTGTCCGGTTCATCGATCAACCGCATACGCACGAAGACAGAAGGATCTTCAGCGTCATCGTAACCCAGCGCGACTTCATGGTCTGAAAGCGGGGTACCGCAGCGCGGGCAGTAAGGGACAACCTTAAAGCCCTGGTACAGCAGATCCTTTTCCCAGAAATTCTTCAGGATCCACCAGATGCTTTCGATGTAGCTGTTCTTGTAGGTCACATAGGCGGTTTCCATATCCGCCCAGTAGGCCATGCGGTCGGTCATTTTCTCCCATTCCTGAATGTAGGAGAAAGCTGATTCACGGCATAGCTCGTTGAACCGGTCGATTCCGTACTCTTCGATCTGCTGTTTGTTGGTGAAACCCAGTTTCTTTTCCACTTCGATTTCAACAGGCAGACCGTGAGTATCCCATCCACCGCGTCGGATGCTGTGATATCCGCGCATAGTCTTGTAGCGCGGGAACATATCCTTGAATGAACGCGCCAGCACATGGTGCACACCGGGATGTCCGTTGGCTGTTGGAGGTCCTTCGTAGAACACGTATTTGGGTCCACCTTCCCGTTGTTTCACGGACTTATGGAAGATATCTTTTTCCTTCCACATTTGGAGGATGGCTTCTTCCATTTTGACTACATCAACTTTCGGGGAAACATTTCTAAACATCCGGCCTCCAGAAAAATAAAAAAACTCCCGTCCCTGCCAGGGACGGGAGGAATTCCCGCGGTACCACCCTGCTTCCGGTTTACATCCCGGCGCTCGGTCAGAGACGTCTATCATCTCCGCGCCGCTGATAACGTCTGGCGAAGACGGCTCTCTTACTGGCGAGTGGAGATCGCGTTCAGTTCGCTGCTCCGGAAGGATTTTCTGCCCGCCATACGTCCCCGGCTCTCACCTTTCCCGGGTTCGCTGATCGTTACGACCAGGCATACTCGTTTCCATCAATGCATTTGAGATATTGATTATGCCACATGTGTTCTTATGGGTCAATGACATATGATTATTCTCAATATGAGAAAAAGAGGATTTTTAGTTATATAAATCAAACTGATCGCGGGTTACTGACATCTCTCCCTGGACAGAAAAAACTTTTTCTCCTACATATACTTTTGAAGTCCACTTTGCCACATAGTATTTTTTACCTTTTCGTGTCTGAATGGAAGGTTCTACTTCAGCCTCATCGTATGATTTTTCATTTTCTTCGGCTTCGTCATTTTCATCCAGATAATCCAAATATCCATCTACCTCAACAATGGATGTATCGACAAATTCGCCAAATTCATGATCACAGTTTTCACAACACAAAACCATTCGAATTTCTACTTCCATTTCACCTGTGGATTCATCGAAATCGGTTGACTCCACCTCAGCTGTAGCAGAAGTTCCTACAAAGCTCTCGCACTCTGGACATCGAAGACCTGACATGATTTCCTCCCAAATTTCTTATGATTATGCTGAATTTGAATTTTTCTATTCAGAAAAGAATCATTACATTTTTTAGTTTCTCGCTCCACCCAATGTATTGAAATATAACACTCATTTAATCAACAAATATGTAATACATTTTTGTTGTTTAATTACGCAATAAGTTGAATAACTGTAGTAATGAGTGTGAAACTACGTCCTTTTCTTTCATAAGAGGAAAACACACACGGGTGCATAAAAGCTGACTATTATCCAGGCTATCACAGGTTGATCTATTTCTTCTGATCGGGAAGCGGCGGGTACACCACCTGGACACTTGTCGACATTTCTGGATTATCCAGGGTAATTTTCAGATCATCGAATAAATCCGGGGTTAATCCATTCGACAGGTTTACCTTTTCCATGTTGACAATCCCAAAACCTTCGGTGATCCGCCCATTTTTATCATAATCCGGTCTGTGATTCTTGTTCTCATCATGCAGGACAATGATCATGTAATCCCGGTAGTCCAGACCGTCGACGGTATATGTCATCTCTGAATTTTCGATATTGACCATATCTGCGCGATTGGCGTTCATGCCACCCTGGAGTGTCGTGAAAAAGTAGATGAACAGGTCGCCTTCCGGTTTCAAACCTGTCACCTTGAGATTCAGGGATACCTTCTTTTGGGGCACTTCCTGGCCGGTGTTCACATATTTCGTCGCAGTGAATTTGACAAATGAATATGGATCTGAAAAATCAACCGGGTATTTCTCAATTTGCCAGGTGTTCTTCCCTTTTAGAAGGGTGGCGATATTCTTGGCAACGCTGGTATTACAGGTGATATACCAGAAAGACGAATGCTCGGACAGCAATTTATCACGGTCTTTGTCATCATGCAAAAGCGGTCCATAAGGAATGAGCACCTGCCCCCATTTGGCTTCAACCGAATTGTTGGAATAGTAATGCACAGCCTGTGGGAAGTAGTATACAGCCGGTCCCATGGAATAAGATTCGGAGGTAATGATCAAATCGCCAGGTTTGATCTCATCCTTAAGATATTCCGCAACTTTCTTGAATGGATAGTTGAAATTCTGTGTGTAAATATCTTTTATCGTGAAGAAATTCAAAGCGCCAAAAACTATCAGGACTGCAACCTGCCATTTCCATCCCGGCAGCAGTGCGATACCCGTGAAGGCTAAAAGCAGAAACAGGCCAAGAACGACCAGCATGTAGCGGGAGTAGAAAATTGGTTGGATAACCAGTGAAAACACAATCGTCGAGACTGCCGTGCCAAGATAAACGGCGAAAACGAAGAGAACAAATTGCCATTCATAATCTGGTTTCTTCACCCTGGCATAGATCATTCCGAACAAGATCAAGGCCAGTGAAAGGGCCAGGGCATATTTAGAGGTAAGAGGTACAGTCGGGTATAACTCTTTATAGGCAAATGGTTGTACCAGCGCGCCAAGAAATCCATCCAGCGATACGGGACCCAGCCAGAAACCTCTCTTTACACCCATGATCTGCGATAACAGAATCACCAGGAACGGCAGATAAGCCAGAAAGACACACCCGCCGGTGATCAGGTAGGGTTTAAGAAGAGGGCGTTTTTTCAATAGCACCCAGATGAATATGTACAGGTGCATGAAGCCGGCGGCTATCAAACCATAATCATGAAAATACGCCGCCGCCAGTGAGAATAATCCAAACAGAATCCAATCAGATCGTTTATTAGTTTGAACTGCCAGAAAACCATACAGAACACCTGCCGTTACACTGAATATCGCCAGCGTATATACCCTGGCCTCATGTGCATAGGTCAACATAATCGGTGTGCAAAGCACCAGCACACTGAAAATAAAGGCTTTTAAATCACCGGCCAGGCGGCGCACAGGCCAGGCTCCCAGACTCACCATGGCCATGGCAGCAACGGCAGAAAGCGACCGCAGGACAAATTCAGATCGGCCAAAAATCGAGGTGATAAAGTGCAGCAGAATGTAGTACAGCGGGGGATGATTATCATATTGGATGAATGAGATGATCTCATTCACCGTATGTCCCGACATCATGGCGGAATAGGCTTCGTCGTACCAGATGCTTTCACTGGTTATTCCCGAAAAATAGAACAAGCCGGCTGCCAGGATCAATACCGTCCACCAGAATGCCGGATGCGAATACCAGAGTGCAATGTCTCGTTTCATTTACGCCTCCCATTGAGACCTGGTTTCCTGATTATCCCCATCAGTATAGCATTTGTTTGTTGCGCATACAAACACAAGATGGGAACACGCCAATAATCGAGACCTTTTGAATAATTCTTTACATTACATCATTAGCTTATTCCTCGTATTCTTCCTTCTTGCAGCATGATTTGATCCTCTGAAAGGGTATAATTCAAGTAATAATTAACTGATTCTTAATTTGGGCATTACGTTTCCATCGATATTCTTTCCATTTTCAATTAATTAAATATTTCACCCAACAATCGTCGGCTTCAACCGGCCAGGTTCAGGGGAGGCAGTTCGGAATGTCCGCAGACACTCCAGTGAAGAAAGAAATGATCCCGGATTTTACTGAGGAGAAGCTCTTTCAATCTCTGATGGATAACACGGCCGACAGTATCTATTTCAAAGATAGAGACTGCCGGCTGGTCCGCGTCAACCAGAGAATGGCCAGATCGCTGGGTTTTGAAAATGCTGAAATGCTTGTGGGAAAAACCGACGTGGAACTGTTTGGCAATGAATTCGGTGAAAAGACCCGTCTGGAAGACCTCCGAGTGATGGAAACCGGGCAGCCGATCATCGGATTGGTGGAAAGCCGGGAAAGACCGGATGGTGGAGTGAACTGGACCTCCACCACAAAAATCGCGCTGCAGGATGATAACGGGACTGTCTTCGGTCTGATGGGGATCACCCGGGAGATCAATGAACTGATCCAGGTCGAACACGATCTTCAATTCCTGGCAACGCACGATGTGTTGACTTCCCTGCCCAATCGTTATCTGCTTTTCGACCGCATGGATCAGGCACTTTTCCGGGCACAGCGCTACGGCTCCATGCTGGCCGTGCTTTTCCTTGATCTGGATGATTTCAAGAAGATCAATGACAGCTTTGGACATGCGGTAGGGGATCTGCTGCTGGTGCAAATCTCCAACCACCTTAAGGCGCTTGTGCGCGATCTGGATACGGTCGCGCGCATCGGCGGGGACGAATTCATTATTATTCTCGAGTCCATTCAAAATGAAAGCGAGATCATCCAGATTGCCGAAAGGATCGTGAAAGAGATCCCGAAAGGTATAGAAATTTATCCGACCAATCCGGAGGTCTCTGTATCCATCGGGATCAGCCTGTTTCCGCAGGATGGCACATCCGCCACGAAGTTGATCGCCTGCGCGGATGATGCCATGTACAGAGCTAAAGTAAAAAAGAACAATTTCGCCTTCTACTCGTGTGAATCAAAATCCGATTAATAGTCTCAGGCTGACCGTATAATAAAAAGAAGACCGGATTGAATGGACATCCGATCTTCTTTTGCTTACTGAAATTTATGATTACACATTCCTGGTTATTCGGTCATCTCCCAGAATTCCTTCTCAGCCGTCTGATCAGGAAGAACCACCTCGAATTCACCCGGTTGAGGATCCTTGAAATCCACCTGGTGCCAGGGATTCACTGCCGGTGATCCGAATGCGACTTCTGCCGTCCGGTCAGTCAAATCGAATACACAGGAATGCAGTGTGCCAAAGAAACCGGAGTAATGGTGTGTGCAGAGACCTTCCGGATACTTCGTGCTTAAGAATGATTTGATATTCTCAGAAGTCACCTTGCCTGCATTCTCTGTGCAGAAGCGCTTGATGGCCTCCAGGCGAACGGTGGAATTTACCAGGTGACCCGGGCTGAAAACATTCACCTCTGGCGATTGATAATGATTGGTAGCTCCAAGGAACTGACTGCCCGTATCCAGGCGCGTGATCTTCTTATGCGGCCCATAAGCTTCCGCCAGCGAGACGTTTCCCGTCGCGTCAGCGATAATGAGGATCGGGTTTCCACAGCAGGGAAAACTGTCAAAACGGTCTTCCGCTTCCGCAGTTGTTTTGCAGGTATCCAACAGCGTGCGCACCAGCGCCCAGAACTGTAGACCTTCCTGCACCGGCGGCCGCTGACCCGGCCCAAGTCCGACCGGCATACCGCCAACAGACATGGTGACCGACAAACCACATTCATTTAACCCATCATTGCGCCCGAAAAAAAGTGTGGGGAATCCGGTGTGGACCAATCCGCCGGTCGGAAATATTGTGGTCAACCGCATGTCATCCACCTGATGACCGAAATCATAATTCCGACCTACCAGCACATGTCCGTTGGAGGTTGCTTGGGGAAGAACCGCAAAGTGACTGCAATGCACTCCACCCAGATGTGTCATGGAAAGGTAAACCAGTCTGTCAAGTGAAATACCGGCACCTTCACAAAATCCGGTCATTTCTTCGATCAATCCCGGGCAATGTTTTTCCATGAGTTTAATTGTGCGGTCGGCGGCCACCGGGTTCTCTGGAAGCGGCCCCGAACCGAAGAACTCGACTGCCGGTTTTATGTAGCGGATGCCCTCGCCCTGTGCCCGTCCGATCTCATACGGGCTGCCGCGTAGAACCAGATGGTAAAACTTGCTCTTGATCAACAACGAATCTTGCATTCCTTCCTCCGTGAATTGTAGATAGAGGATACTATAGACCTTCCGTCGGGGAAAATCTATCCACATCCTGATATATAATTTGCAAATCTTGCGAAATGGGAATTAAATGGGTACCACCGGGATATGGATATCCATGCGATAGGCGTCCCCGATACTTTCTGATGGCGGCTGGAGATATACCTCATAACAGGGAAAATCCGCGGGCTCTAACCCACTGTCCGGCAGCCAGTCGCGATATACCGATTGGTAATAATTCTGGAACTGGTCGATCAGCAATTCCACATGGAAAACGGCGCAGGTCATGGCCGGCACATCCATGATGCTTACCAGGCGGTCCCGTTTGATTTCCTCGCGGATGGTCATGGCCGCCAGATAGCGGCATTTTTCCTCGGATGTGATCGTGGGATCATCCATGGAGATTCCCAGTCGAATAGTATCCGGACGCACAGCCCTGTGAGCCACCGCCCAGCGCTCCAGACGTTCCCAGGTTCCGCAGATTTGTGGCAGTGAATAACCCTGAAGACAGGGAAGACAGGCCAGATGAAGCGGGGGGATATCCTTGATTTCAACATTCCAGGCGGGAGTCTCTCCCGCGGCCATTGTGCAAACCTGTGAATTACAGGCGTCTGCCAGAGACCTAAGATATCGTCCACTGGCATACTCTCTGGCAGATACGCCAAAATGCTGCTTGAAAGCCCGCGCGAAAGTGGAAGAGGAGGAAAAACCACAGGCTAGAGCAATATCGGTCACCGACATACTTTTGGACTTCATCAGGTAATTTGCGGCGCGCTCCAAACGCAGGCGGTTGATATACGCCTGAGGTGTTTCATTCATGGCACCATGGAATATGCGGTGAAAATGATACGGTGAGAAGTGACTCACGGCGGCGACAGCTGCCAGATCCAGATGCCCGTTCAGGTGCTCGTTGATATAAACGACCACCTGTTCGATTCTGCTTCGGTATTCCGCACGGGAAGCGAAGTCCATTGTCAATTTCTATTGCACCACGCCATAAAAGAGCGGCAACGCTTCGGTTGGCCGGTCACTCCAGGATATGGCGGAGAGAATCTGTTGTTCAGCAAGTTGGATATCTACCTCACTTCTGGCATGTATGGTAACCAGAGGTTGTCCGGCTTCTATCCGGTCGCCCACTTTTATGTGTACGACCACTCCAACCGCATAATCGATGGAATCGGTCTTTTTAGCGCGTCCTCCTCCCAGCAGAATGACCGTTTCTCCAATCGTGCGGGCATGGATACCGGCGATCCACCCTGCCTGCAAGGCATTAACCGTTCGAATACAGGCAGCCTGTGGAAGAAGAGACGGATCGTCAACCACGCGCAGGTCACCTCCCTGTGCCTGTACCAACAGCCGGAATTTCTCATAGGCGGTTCCATTTTCTAGGGCTGCTTCGGCCATCTGGCGGGCGGCTTCAAGTGTGGTGACTTTCCCGCCGGAAAGCAGCAGATAGCTGGCAGCTTCCAGACAGTGTTCCCGAAAATCGCGCGGACCGGCACCTTTTAATGTCTGGATGGCTTCCGCTGTTTCAAGAGCATTACCTACGGCGCAGCCCAGAGGTTGATTCATATCAGAAAGCAAAGCCACAACCTTACGGCCGGAAAGGCGTCCGATGGACACCATTAATTCGGCGAGTTTGCGGGCATCTTCCATGGTCTGCATAAAAGCGCCATTTCCGGTCTTGACATCCAGGACAATGGTCTGAGCACCAGCGGCGATCTTCTTACTCATAATGGAAGACGCTATGAGCGGAATGGACGGCACAGTCCCGGTCACATCACGCAGCGCGTAGAGCTTGCCATCCGCCGGTGCCAGGTCGGCACTCTGTCCGGAAAGGACGATCCCAATCCTCGCCACCTGCGCGAGGAATTCTTTTTGCGTCAGGTTAACCCGGTAACCGGGAATGGACTCCAGTTTATCGAGAGTACCGCCGCTGAATCCCAGCCCCCGTCCTGACATCTTCGCCACCTTCAGCCCACAGGCTGCCACCAGCGGTTCCACCACCAGCGTTGTTTTATCCCCCACTCCGCCGGTCGAGTGCTTATCGACCGCATTCCCGATGATCGGTGAAAGATCAAGCACCTCCCCCGAATATGCCATAGCCATAGTCAGGTCTGTGGATTCCTGATCGGTCATACCTTGCAGCAGTATGGCCATCAATAATGCTGATGCCTGATAATCCGGGATTTCACCGGTTGTATATCCCTTAATAAAGTAGTTGATCTCTTCAGTGGACAGAATCTGTCCATCACGTTTTTTGATAATGATATCGACCGCGCGAAGCGGTCGATGGGCGGATTGTCTTTCGGGAGAAGGATTCATACCTTTACCTCCGGTTTTTGGCAATCATTTCTTAGGGATGATGGTCACTTTTCGATTGGGTTCTTCACCGGTACTTTCAGTGATCACCTGACCATTCGAAGACAATTCCATGTGAATGATACGGCGTTCATTGGCCGGCATCGGTTCCAACATTTGACGTTTTCCGGTATGTACGGCCTGCTCGGCCATCCGCCGTGCCAGTTGCTGCAACTGCCGGGTGCGCCGCGACCGGTATCCCTGAATATCAATGACCAGTGGAACCCACTGCTCCAGCTCTTTACTGACGATCAAACTGGCGATGTACTGAAGAGCATTGAGAGTTTCCGTGCGACGCCCGATAAGGATGGACAGGTCATCGCCATTGATATCCACCATCACCTGGCGTTCTGCCCCCTGCTCTTCCGGTTCGGCATAATGCGCCGTCACCCGAGCGAAGACTTTCATCTTTTCGAGAAGCTCTTTCACTGTTTCACGAGACGTCCGTAGTACCTCATCCTCTTCAGATGAAATTTCCGCTTTATCGGAAGGGACTTTCTCTGATTCATATATACTATCCGGCTTTTTACCCGACGGTGTTGCCGCTTGAGGCTCCTTCAGTACCAGGCGGACTCTGGCCTGACGACCGCCAATGCCAAAGAGTCCTTTGCTGCCCGAATCAAGAATCTCAATATCCACGGCTTCCCGATTGATACCCAATTGTTCCAAACCTCGGCTGACTGCTTCATCCACTGTCGGGGCGATGATCTCGAGTGTTGTTTTCTCCTGTCCCATGTTCGCTCCCTGTAAATAGACTTATACCTTTGCCGGTTTACGAGAAGGCAGCAAATTTCGCCAGTTGACTTTCCCCAGAATCGCATATTGCCCGATACCGATAAGGTTTGATACCACAAAATACAGCGATAATCCCGATGCCAGAGTGAATGCCATCCATCCCATCAGAAGTGGCATATAGATGGTCATCATGCCAGTCATTTGCGCGCTCTGATCATCCGGACTGGCAGGTGGTGGTGTGGTCAACTTGGATTGAACATATGTGGTGATCACCACCAGAACCGCCAGGATGGGAATGGGAAATGGAATACCTGCAATATGTATAAGATCCGGCTTACTTAGATCCAGCCATAAAAAGCGGTTATTTAACGGGAACAGCTGGCTGATGTTTAGAAAACCGGCATAGATCTTGTTGGTCAATTGCACAATGTCGAACGGAGTGGATGCCAGTGATTGGATCACCGCCTGATACAGGCCAATGATGATCGGCAGTTGGATCAATGTTGGCAGACAACTATCGAAAGGGTTGACGCCCAGCTCCTTATACAACTTCATCTGTTCCTGAGATAATTTCTCTTTATCGTTCTTATATTTCTTCTGCGCTTCGATCCAGCGCTTATCTTTTTGCATTTCCTGCATGGCAGAAGCACCCTTTAACTGTTTTACTGTCAAGGGGTGAGTAGCCAGGCGAACCAGAAGAGTGAAGAGAATGATCGCGATACCAAAGTTCTGCCCGAAAGCATTGTAAATATAGAGCAGAACATTAATCATAAAACTGACAAAAGCATCCCACATAGTAGCCTCTATTTGGAGGGTTTAAAAGTCCAACCAGAATCGCCGTTGAATTTGATTGCCGTCAGGGTATTGTCACCCTCCATCCCGCCAAAGACCACGTACGACTGGGTAAAAACCGGGGTTGAATAAAGTTTACCACCAACCTCTTTCGTCCATAACATGCGGTTGGCCGGATTATCTTCCTTTGAAATACATATAGCCTGGCCTTTCTGAGTGCCGGCAAATAAGCTTGTCTCCCGGACAGCCACCCCCCCGATCACCGGAGAGCCAGCATCGTATTCCCAGACCTGGCTGCCGTCTTTGATGTTAAGAGCAAATATTTTTCCAGACTGGTCTCCCGCGAACAACCTGTCTCCAAGAACAACTACCGGTGCCCACACCGTACCTGCCGTCTTTACCTGCCAGTTGATGTTTCCGGATTTGGCGTCGATCGCAAACAATTCATTATTTAATGTACCAATATAAAGGATACCATTTTCATCGATCGTCTGACTGAAAAATACAGAACCTCCCAGATCTTTAGACCAAACCACGTCAACGCCATCCTTGCTGGCGTTCTGTTTCAGAGCATAAACACTTTTATCCGTTGATGACACAAAGATCAAATCATCAAATATTACCGGTTTTGTCCAGATGCTGTTCTTGGCCGTAAACTTCCATTTTAGTTTAAGGCTCTTATCAAAGGCATATAGATTGTGATCAGCATTGGCTGCCAGGATCAAATCGCCAAACGCCACCGGTGAAGATAAGAATCGGCCGGTTGCGTCTTTAACAATCGCTGATTGGGATGACAGATTCTTGGCAACTATGCGTAATTGGGAGGCATAATCACCAATATACAGTTGGTCATCTATCAGAGATGGTGTTGAACCGAAAGCCGTAGCACCTTCCGCATCCTTCGGGAACCGCTTCGGATCCAGTTCTTTACCGGTTTCACCATCAACGGCAAATATGTAAGATTGAGAGGCTGTGTAGATGGTATTATCAACCACCAGGCTTTCCGGCCAGCTTCTATCCGGAATTGCTCCGGTGCAGGCAGTTAAAGCCACAGACATCGATATCAAAACAAGCAAGAGGGGGATTCTACTTTTTCGCATTTATCTCTGCTTTCTTAAATATATGATCTGATTTTACGGAACAGGATCATATCCACCCGGATTGAAAGGATTACAACGCAATACCCGCCAGAC
This sequence comes from Leptolinea sp., assembly GCA_012798535.1. Taxonomy (GTDB): domain Bacteria; phylum Chloroflexota; class Anaerolineae; order Anaerolineales; family Anaerolineaceae; genus Leptolinea. The sequence continues at coordinate 21,420 of JAAZMZ010000009.1, read as the reverse complement.
AGCCATTATGGTTCCTTTGAACGCGCCGTATTTGTAAATCGCCTGGTATCCATAATGTGAACATGACGGGTAAAATCGACAGGTATCAGATGGCATCATCGGACTGATGACTGATTGATACAGACGGATCAATCCCAGCAGGACGATTCGCGGGAGATTGCTGATTGTTAAAGGGATATCACGCACACGTTTTTCATCGTGATACCGTTCAAGAACCTGTGGTTCATCATCCATAAGTTTTAATGATCAATCCTGCCTGTCGAAACATCTGCAGTAAAGCGCATTCCAGCTCTTCATAGGATGCCCGCTGGGAGGGCTCACGACCGATCAATACTGCCTGAAAACCGCATCTCATGTCTGGTAAGAACCTGCCGCATATCGCTTTCAACCGTCTGCGGATAAGATTTCGGGTTACTGCTCCACCAAGTGACTTTCCGGTAATAACAGCAATCCTCTGGGTAGTATCTTCGGTGTTATCAACAATCAACACTACAAGCGGGTGGGCATAGGATTTTCCAAAACGCCGCACCCGCTTTATATCATTGGATCGGGTCAGGCGAAACCTGCGTTTCACCCATCTACCTTAATCCCTGAACGATTGCACGGATCCATTTCTGCAGTGGCCAACCGAACACCGGATGACCGCCATTCAGGATTCGCTTTACCAGCGGATCCGTTTCACATGATTATTACAGGACACAGTTAATGTGTGACGACCTCGCAAGCGGCGGCGTTTCAATACTTCACGCCCGTCAGCAGTCGCCATACGAGCGCGAAAACCGTGAACTCGTACACGGCGGCGGATTTTTGGTTGATAAGTCCGTTTGGTCATGCTTTACCCTTTCAAGCCAGGAAGAATGCAATTAAGCTTAATACAAGAAGTTAAATTGTAACCTATGGGATGGAGTCAGTCAAGTTTTGTCTGACTCTGTCTGTTACAGAGATTATTCATCTCCATTATCGGTCTTTGGTGAATCGAACAGGTCCGAAAGTTGTTTTGCGCCTTCAGGGTCTGTGATCGCGAGAACCTCATCATCTTTTTCGAATATGGAAATTCCGCGTGGAACAACAACTTCACCTTTGCGGATGATAGCGGCAATGACACAGTGTTCGGGAAGATCGGAATCTTTTAACATCATGCCAACAGCTTTGGCACCTTCGGGAATCTTCTCGGTGACCAGAGAATAGTTTCCACGGCGAAGTTTTAGCAATGTCATCATATCTCCCATCGACATTTCCTCTTCGATCACATGCGACATGATGGCAGATTGATTCACGGCGACATCCACATTAAAAACTTTATCGAACAACCATGCGTCGCGGGGATTATTTACGCGGGCAATGGTGCGGGGGACATTGTATTTCAACCGGACAAAATGGCATACCGCCAGATTGACTTCATCACGGGTGGTAACAGCAGCAAGAACATCTGCGGATTTCACCCCCGCCTGATCAAGAATGAGGGGATCCAGAGGATTACCCTGAAAGATGGCTTCTGTGGGCAACTCATGGTGAATCATGGAAAGGATATCGGAGCGGTTTTCTATCACATGCACCGTATGATCCTGTTGGATCAATGTTTTGGCGAGTTGGGTACCGGTTCGGCCGCCACCTACGATAACGACAAACATATCAGGCCTCCTGCTTATCCACGTTTCTTAATCGGCGGCGCAGGTTCTCAATACCTTCAAATGTTGCGCTGATCAATGCGACATCGCCGCTGCGAATAATTGTCTGGCGTGTGGGAATAATGGCTCTACCCGCCCGGGTTAAGGATACTGGCAGACAATCCTCACAATCGATCAGTTCATCGAATGTTTTTCCATCCCACAGATCGTTGATCACGACCTCATACAGTTCGACTTCGCCGTTGCCGGCGGAAAAAACCGTACGGATATCCGAATGGAAGATCAATTCCTCCATACGTTGCGCTCCCCAACTTGTTGAACTGACTGTCTGCAGGCCGAAATATTCAAAGAGCTCCCGACTATGTGGATCATAATTCCGGGCAAGCACATTGGGTACTTTGTAGATCGTCTTGGCAACATAAGCTGCCACTGCGTTGAGCGGATCTGAATTGGTCACAGCCGCGACGGCATCCGCATTTTCTATCCCTGCCCTGTGCAGGACATCCTGGCATAAGGCCTCTCCTTCATTTAACCGACCCTGAAAATCAGCCGGCAGATTATTAAAGGATGCAGGGATATTGTCGATCACCGAGACTTCATGCCCTCGTTTGAACAGGTTATACGATAACTCAGCTCCGAGCCGGCCACAGCCTATCACTATTACTTTCATCTTTCTTCTCCCTAGTCCACCTGGTAAGGGACACTGGTAATCACGATATCTTTACGGAAACGAAAAGCCATGCGCAATTCAACGGCCGTCTGGGTGTGCAGGGCATTCGCCATCAGGTGGCGCGGTACAAATTCCGGCACAACAATCGTGATGATGTCATTTGCCTGCCTGGTTTCATCAATTTCATCAATGTATTTCAACAATGGCTCCAGGAAGAGCCGGTATGGCGATTCAAGTATGACCAGGCGGGTTCCATCGCCCCAGGTTTCCCATTTTTGTTGGATTTTTCTTGTTTCCTCTTCATCGATCGATACATGAACGGCAGTGATGTCATCAGAGAGAGTCTTCGCATAACGCAGAGCCGCCAGGGTGCCGCGGTGCACACCGCCGATCGGCAGAATCACCCGGTGGCGGGATATGCGTCCCGCAGAAACAAATGTTTCCATGGATAGATGTTTTGCCAGATTGCGGTAATGGCGGTGAATGGCATAAAAACAATAGACAAGCACGGGCAGCAGGATAATGACCACATAGGCGCCATCCGTGAATTTTGTAATAGCAAAGACAGTCATGACTACAGCGGTGCAGATAGATCCAAAACCATTAACGATCATTTTGAACAGCCAGTTTTTATCCGGCCGCAGGGTTGAGCCTCTCTCGACTATCTCTTCCCCGGTTTTTAATTTCCCGGTTTTCCACCAGCGGTGTGCCATTCCAGCCTGTGACAGGGTGAAACTCAAGAAAACGCCAATGGCGTACAGGGGAATCAACTTGGTTACAGAAGCCTGGAAGATGATGATCAGCAATGAAGCGATCGCGGACAGGGCAACAATTCCACGTGAGAATACCAAGCGGCTTCCCCGGAAAGCCAGCTGCCGGGGCAGAAAACCATCACTTCCTACCAGCGCGCTTAAGCGGGGAAAATCAGCAAAAGCAGTATTGGCGGCCATCACTAAAATGATCGTGGTGGCGGCAATTACCACCAGGTAAAGTATTCCGCGGGAATCAAAAGCTGTTCTGGCCAGTTGTGAAATTAATGTCTCTTCTTCAGATGGCAGTGCGCCTATATGATTGGAAAGAAACGTTATCCCAAGCATCATGGAACCCAGGATGGTTGCCATTAAGATCAATGTTTTACCAGCATTGGAACTTCTCGGTTCTTTAAATGCCGTAATTCCATTCGAGATAGCCTCAACCCCTGTCAACGCAGTTGTTCCGCTGGCGAATGCTTTCAGTATTAAGAATAACGTCACAGGTTGCAAAACCGTCATTGAATCAAGGAAATCTCTTGGTGCATCGATCACCTGACCCAGGGTACCGGTAGCATATCGAATCAATCCATACCCGATAGTGATGAACATCGAAATTAGGAAAAAGTACGTCGGAACAGCAAACGCGTATCCCGATTCCTTCACGCCGCGCAGATTGATCATCATGATCAACAGCACCATGGCCACACCAATCTCTACTTTCAAGTTAAAAAATGCTGGAAAAGCAGAAACGATTTGCGCCACACCGGATGAAACAGAAACAGCCACCGTCAGGATGTAATCGGTAAGCAGGGCGGCAGCGGCGATCTGCGCGGGAAGTTCCCCCAGATTATCGCGAGAGACAATGTAAGCACCACCCCCGCCAGGGTAGGCATGGATGGTCTGCTCATAGGATAATGTCAGAATTACCAGCAAGCCGCAAATGGCAAAAGCCAGTGGTACTGATATTCCAAAGGCTGTCGAACCGGCCGCCGCTAAAATCATGAGCATTTCCTGGGGTGCATATGCCACAGAGGAAAGTGCATCTGACGAAAAAACCGCCAGACCGATAGCCTTACCTATGGTCTGTTCCGGGGCATCAGCCGTAGCCAGAGGCCGTCCAAACAACATGGTTTGAATGGACCGGTTCGGTTCGTATTTCGAATCGTGTCTTAAAACGGTAGTACCGCTATCTTCATCTATGTTCATAACCATGCCCGTAACGGGCTTTTCTTCTCCGCCAAAACTTCTTAACGCGCTAGTCCCATAAGGCGATAGATTATACTGTCATTGTCCGCTGTCAACAAGATTTAAATTATCAAATTTGGAGGGTACTAAGACTATAGTACCAAACCCGAGCTCTTATCCAGCGCCGGGTCTGGCTTTCCCAGTATGGTGTTGTCAATCAGGCGGGTTTTTCCGATATATACAGCCATTGAGACCAGAGCCTGTGTTTCGATCCATTCCACCTCAAGCAAGCTTTGTGTATCAGCGATGGAGATGTATTGCACTTTTGCAGCCGGTTCGCCGGTAAATATTTTTTCCATTTCAGAACGGATTTTTTGAGATTCTCTCTCTCCATTTATAAAAATCTCGCGGGCTTTCCGTAAGGCGCGCGACAGAACCAGCGCTGCCTGACGCTGGGCGGTATCAAGATAGGTATTCCGGCTGGAAAGCGCCAGCCCATCTTTTTCCCTGACAATAGGGCAGACCACCATTTCCAGATTGAAGTTTAGATCTTTCACCATCCGTGAGAGAACAGCCACCTGCTGGGCATCCTTTTGACCGAAGAAAGCTTTATCCGGTTGAACAGCATTGAACAGTTTGGCGACTACCGTGGTCACACCTCTGAAATGGGTTGGCCGCATAGCGCCTTCCAACACTTTTGTGACATCCTCGACGTTTACGTAGGTTTGATACCCTGACGGGTACATCACCGCATCTGTGGGCGCCCAGACCAGAGTTGCTCCCGCTTCCTTTAGTAACGCGGCATCACGATCCAGGTCGCGCGGATAGGAAGCAAAGTCCTCAGTGGGACTGAATTGGGTTGGATTCACATAAATACTCACCACGACATTGGCACATTCCTTCACCGCCTGTTTCACCAGTGAAATGTGCCCGGCATGTAAAAACCCCATGGTAGGAACCAGTCCTACAGGTCCGGTCATTTTGCTGCGTTCTTCTCGCAGATCTTCCAGTGTCTGAACGATTTTCATTTCTCTTCTTCCTTACAAATGGATTGAACGCACCAGGTGCGTAATAGTCCGATGAACCGGCGTAGAAATTCCCAGTTTTTTCGCCTTGTTGATGATTGCGCCGTTCAGATCATCAATTTCTGTGCTTCTTCTGTTGATGACATCCTGCAGCATGGAACAGCGGTTCGCCGATGTATCCCGCAGGATCTGCCGAATGCGGTCCCTCAGTTCTTCATCATTCACCGGGCATCCATCCGCACGAGCGACCTGGCAGGCTTCCTGGATCAGTTCATCGATCAAGCTCATCAGGTCCGGTGAGTTGTACACTTTTCCGTTGGGATAGCGCATGATGGCCGCCAGCGGATTGGCAGCGGAATTGATGATCGCTTTCTCCCAAATCATCTTTCGGATATCGCCGGTCACGGTCACGGTGAATCCTGCTCCGGATAAGATGTCCCGATAATATGCTGTATCTGGATGCTGCCCGATAACGACATCCTTGCCGCCGTTATGCTTGACCACGCCCGGTTCGATCTGCTCACCCGCACAAAGAGTGATCCCTGAAATTGTCCGCTTCTCGCCGATTACCGAGATCATCTGGTCGCGCGGTGTCAGTCCGTTTTGTAAAGAAAGCACGCTTCCCTTTTCATCCAGATTCGGTTTCACCCGTTTTAAAGAAGAGGTAGTCTGATACGCTTTCGTCAGGAGTATCGCTTTACTGAAACGTTTGATAGATGATGAAGGATCGAGCGTGGCAACAGGGATGAATGTAGTAACACCGGCTTCGATCAGGCCGATCCCCCGCCCTCGAATGGTTTTCATGGCAGCTTCAAACGTACCGGTCAATGTCACCGGTGTCCCGCTGCATGTCAGACGGGCGGCGAACAGGCAGGCCAACGCACCACTGCCGATGATCAATATGTCTTCGGTCATGTTATTCTTTGATCAACTTAATTGTCTCTTCCCACTCAGCATCTGACATTTCATACGTATGCTCGGTTCCGGGAAAAGTACCGCTCTCAATATCAGCGACATACGAGGAAAATGCCTCCCGCATAGTATCGTGCAGACTGGCATACTTTTTGACAAATTTGGGTGTGAAGCGGCTGAACAATCCCAACATATCGGGAGCAACCAGCACCTGTCCATCACAACCGGCTCCCGCACCGATACCAATTGTGGGAATATCCAGCCGTTTGGAAACAAGCGCCGCCAACCGTGCCGGGATTGATTCCAGTACAATTCCGAAACAACCGGAGTTCTGCAATATCAGGGCATCTTCAAGCAGCCTCTGCGCGGCTAAGGCTGTAGTCGCCTGAACACCGAATCCACCAAATTTGTTGACTGACTGTGGGGTTAATCCCAGGTGCCCCATTACGGGAATCCCCGCCGCAATGATCGCCCGAATGGCTTCCGCTCTCTCCCGGCCGCCCTCCAATTTGACTGCCTGCATACCGCCTTCCTGGATGAGCCGTCCGGAATTTCGCACCGCATCCTGGATGGATATTTGATAAGAAAGAAAGGGAAGATCTCCAATTAGTAAAGCGGTCTTTGCGCCTCGGGCAACTGCCTTGCAATGGTGCAGCATATCTTCCATGGTTACCTGCAGGGTGGTTTCATAACCGAGTACGACCATACCCAGCGAATCACCCACCAGAATAGAATGCACACAGCTTTCATCCATGATTTCGGCCGTCTGCGCGTCATAGGCGGTCAACATGGAAATCTTTTGACCATTCTTCTTCATCTGCAGAAAAGTCTGCGTTGATATCTTTTTACGCTTCACTTCGGCAACATGTGACATGTGAACCTCTTCTTCTCCGGTAAAGGTTGATCTCATTATAAAACTGGTTTCGAATTATCCTGCCAGTAATAAGAATAACCCCGCACGCGAGGTTATTCTGGAAAGTATGTCAAGAAGCGGCTGTGGTTTTTTATGCCCAGAATTACACAGTCACATCGTGAATGGTCAGGTAGACCAACGTCTGATTTAACAACTGATAGGCAATTTCGCCAAACGTGATCGGACCGGTCATTTCCCCGGTCTTTAATCCCTCCAGATTGGAATAGAGGAAATTCAGGATGCAATTACAGGAGAACATGATGAACTTCTTGTTCACATCGCTTGTGGAATAGAATTCCGCGAATTCTCCTTCCAGGACCTCAGACATGAAATCTTTAAAATAATCGACCGGGCTGGCAAACCGGTAGGACATATCTTTGAAAACCGGGGCATAGAACGTTACTTCCTGCTTTTCCGCATCCACAGATTGTATGCTGATATTGATCCCCGTCCCGCTGTAATCGGCGACCAGAGGAAGTTTTGTGTCGATTGAATTTTCAAGGATATATTTCGCGAAATTCACCGGCTGGCCATTGATGATCGCTTCGGTTGTCTTGAATCCATTTTGCGGGAAAGAAATAACATCACCGGAACCTTGCTTGAAAATATTCAGGATATTTATCTCGGCGGTCTTGTTGGCCGGAAGCTGGACGGCCATCATCATTGCCTTATCAGTAAATATCTCGCCAGTTTCGCCATTGATTACTCCGGGTGTTGATTTCCCCATCTCATCCAGAAGAATCCCCGTAATCCAGCCAAGAAGCGGTCTGGAAGCAAAATCCGAAAAATTGGGAGCTTTCAAGGCAAATTCATAATGGATATCGGAAAATGCAGGTATCAGAATAAATCCAAAGCCGTTTTCCGGAATGTCGTGATAGATACCCGGGATAGTGTTTACATCGTACGTATTGATTTTTGTATTCAGACAATAACCGGGTATTCCGGTAACCAGGAGTTTATCTTTCGAAATCTCTCCACCGGTATCTCCCATGAAATAGGGCGTAGTACCGCCAATCCAGTGCCCGCGTGGAAGCTGCCGCAAGGCTATTTCATCACCGGCCAGCAGCATGTGATATCCCCGTCGGATCATCTCTTGCGTTTCTTCGATCGTGAAACAGACTCTGCTCATCATTTCCTCCTAACCGATGATCTTCTGGAGATCTCGATTTACAGAAGGTAATTGCATGTTCTTTGCCAGAAGGTCACGCAATTGTTCGGCGCACTTTTCCAGTTTGTCCGGCGATGGATCGCGTTCCACTTCAGAGATCAGTCTGCCCAGGAGCATTTTTAATCCCAGGAACTCAAAGGCACAGGTTTTTCTTTTTAATAGAAGGTCTTTCCATACTTCATCTGAGACTGATGGCAATTCCATTGACGCCTCCCTTGCGATCATGTATGAATAACTTCCTGATTATGAATAGATTATATACTTTTCGAAATATGCGGTGTAAAGATACGCATTGATCATTGTGAAATCAAGTATAATAGATATTGTTTATCTGATTTATATATAATAATTCAAGATTATCCAGAGACATTAATGCAACTTCAACATGACGGAGGAAAAATGAACCTGACAAACCATCACCCGAGAAAAGTGGCCGTAATCGGAACGGGCAATGTGGGTGCCACATTTGCCTATGCACTCTTGATGAGCGGACTGGCATCCGAAATCGTGCTCATCGACGCCAACACCAGCAAAGCGGAAGGGGAAGCCATGGACCTTAACCATGCCGTTCCAATGCATTCACCCACCCGCATCTGGACGGGAGGTTATGAAAATTGTACGGGAGCGGCTATTACAGTGATCACTGCCGGCAGCGCGCAGAAGCCGGGTGAAACCCGCCTTGACCTGATCCAGCGCAACGCGGCGATCTTTCGTTCCATTGTGGAAAACGTCGTCAAATTTAATCCGGATGGCATCATCCTGGTAGCCACAAATCCGGTCGATGTGTTGACCTATGCCACCTGGAAATTCTCCGGATTGCCATCGAATCGGGTGATCGGGTCCGGCACGATCCTGGATACCGCGCGGTTCCGCTACCTGCTGAGCCAGAAATTTGAGGTCGATCCCCGCAGTGTCCATGCTTATATCATCGGAGAACACGGCGACAGCGAAGTACCTGTCTGGTCGCTGGCTAACATTGCGGGAATGCGCCTGCCGGAATACTGTTCGGCAAATGATATGGGCTGCCGGCAGGATCAGCTTGATTCAATTTTCAAGCAAACACGGGATGCCGCTTATGAGATCATTTCACGCAAAGGAGCTACCTATTATGCCATCGCCTCAGGTTTGATGCGCATCGTAGAAGCCATTTTGCGGGACCAGGCAACCGTGCTTTCGGTGTCCACCTTCATTGATGATTATTACGGGATCAAGGACGTATATCTTAGCCTGCCCAGCGTGGTGGATGTCGGCGGGGTGGAACGCACCATCCGGCTGGACTTGAACGAAGAAGAGATTGCCGGTATCAGACGCTCCGCTACGGTCCTCAAGGAGACAATTGCCAAAATTGAGTCCTAAGCCCAGGTAGAGTTCCGGATCATCTCCGGAACTCCAATTTCATCCCAGTATCTCGCCGAATAATCCCGTTTCGAGATTACGCGTGTACTGCACCGGACTGATCACATTGACCAGTTCCTGCGGGGAAGATGCCGTTACGCGGATAAACTCCTGATTGAATCCGGCTAATAAAAAGCCTCCATCCTGCGGGCGCGCCGTCTCCCAGAGAACCCGTCCTTTTCGGCCAAGCAGAGATTGGCGGTATTCAGCAGCGCTTTCCTCGAGGACTTGCCTTACCCGTGCCGCCCGCTGCTTGCCTTCTCTCGAGGGCACCTGCCCTGGCATTGCGACCGCCGGTGTTCCTTTCCGCGAAGAAAATGGAAACACATGCCCGCCGGAAAATCCCGTCCGGCGGATGAATTCCATACTTTCGGCGAACTCCTGAAATGTTTCACCGGGGAATCCGGTGATCACATCGGTGGTGATAGAAAAATGTGGATCCAATTGGCGGGCAAATGACAGCTTCTCCAGATACTCCCCGGGCGAGGTCCGACGTCCCATACGTTTTAATGTAGCCGCACAACCAGACTGCAGTGAAATGTGCAGGTGCCGGCATACTCGTGAATCAGAAAAGATCGAAAAGAACTCGGGATCGATATCCCAGGGCTCGATGGATGACAATCGCAGGCGGGGGACATCCGTCTCGGTCAGTATGATCTTGATCAGATCTGACAATCTGGACGGTGTGGGGAAATGTATACCCCAGGATCCCAGTTGGACGCCGCTCAAGATGATTTCCCGGGCGCCACCGGACAGCGCGGATCGAATATCAGCCAGGATTCGCTCGACCGGTTCTCCGCGGGATTTACCACGGGCAATCCGGGTGACACAATAAGTACAACAAGCGTCGCACCCATCCTGCACTTTGATGAACGCCCGCATCCGCTGCCGGGAGCCCGGTAGAAGCTGCCTTTCGATCAGCGATAGATCCATCTCAGACACCGAATCACCCAGCACAATATCTGTCAGCCTGTCTTTTTCCGCATTTACCACCACGCGGACATTTCCGGATAACGCCTGGGTTTCCTCCGGTTCCAGGGTTGCCCAGCAGCCGGTCGCGATAATCTGCGCAGCGGGAAACAATCGCACCACCTGACGGATCTTCTGGCGAGAATCGGACGCTGCCTGTGAGGTGACAGAACAGGTATTCACAACCACCAGGTCCGCCTCCCCCCGGTTGCCGGTAATGGAATGACCGGCCGCTCGAAATTCACGCGCCAGCCTTTCGATCTCACTCTGATTCAACCGGCAGCCAACCGTATCAAAAAAGATTCTCATGACGATCCATCAATCCAATGGCATTTATTTTCTCGCGGACATTCTAACACGCCCGCCGCTCCCTGCAGTTTACGGGGTGAGACCCGGAAAATACTGATTCCATAATCGGGCGGCCAGTCTGCCTTCAACACTATCCGGCGCCAGTTTCATGGTTTTTTCGAGTGCTTCACGGGCAGTCGCAGAATCCTGATTGGCCAGCGCCATCTGTGCGAGATGCAGCCAGGTGGGATAGTACTCCACATTTAGATCGAGTGTAGCCCGGAACGCCTCATTTGCCTGTTCTGTCTTCCCCATCCCGAAGAAAACCTGACCCAGAAGGTCATGCGCTTCCGGATCATCCGGGAATAGAGCAGCGGCTTCGCGGGCAGCGGGTAGCCCAACATCTTCCAGCCGGTATTCATTTCGAGCACACATCTCAACCACCGCAGAATATCCGGTGATCTCGGAAGGCGTCATCTGGATAACCTGCTGGTAAGCCTGTATAGCTTCTTCGAACCGGCCGGCTTCGGCCATGGTATGTCCCAATTCAAGCTGCCAGAGAGAGTCATTCGGTTGTTCGATAATGTTCCGGCGTAATAGATCACCCGCTTTTATATAATCCGCCTGTCGCCGGAAATACAACGCACCCAGTAGACGGATGGCCGGTGAATTCGGCGCCAATTCCAGAGCTCTTTCAATCGCCTGTTTTCCATCTTTTCCCTGCTGCTGGTGGGCCTCCGCCAACCAAGCCCAGGCTTCGGCATAACCGGGAGAGGTGTCTGCCGCGCAGGTAAAGGCATATTCCGCCAGATCCCAAACACCCGCGGCGCCGTATGCCTGACCGATCAGCATCCACCGCCTGGCTTCATCCGGCTCGGCGGCAGCCGCCGTCATTTTTTGGCCCCATTCCTGGAACCAGGCTGGTTTATCTTCCAGAGCGCGCCAGTTCGCCAGTCCGGTTTCCAGGTCGAGTATTGTTTCAAGCAAGATTTCCTCTCTCCTGGATGAATCCGGCTGTTTCGAAATTCGGGTTAGCAATTGCTGCTTCTGCTGTGCTTCGGTAAAACGAAATTCTGAGCGGTAGAAGTGGATCAGCTCCTGAATTGCCACGGATTGGTCATCTGGAGTATCAGCCAATGAGCAGGCTTTGACCAACGCCGGTTCAATTTTTTCGACAGATCCGTTTTGCCGGTAGATTTGCTCCATCAGCAGGTAACCCTCGGAAGCCAGTTTCCCGGATAGATCGGCCTGTTCAAGAATCTGCAGAGCTTTTGCGTTATCGTGTCTGGCAAGGTATTGCCGTGCCAGATCAGTCCACGCCACCCGCCTCCAGGGTTCGTCTTTTTCAACCTGTCGAAAGAGAGATTCCGCGGAATCAGGCTGCCGGGCAGCCAGCATTTGGTCTGCCTGAAGGAGCTTTTGCCCAATTTGCCAGTCACGGAGGAAGAGAAATCCCCACAGCGCGGTCAGGCATATCAGGCTGATTCTCTGCAAGATTCTCATCACTTCTCAATTATAAAAGACCTGATGAGAAAGAGGTTTCTTGACACTCCCATTTCGCTGTGATAGAGTAGTGACACTTTGTAAATTCACCATGGAATAAATCTGGATCATCCATGAAAACAACTATCGTTATCCCCACTTTTAATGAAGCCGAGAACCTGCCTGTTCTGGTAGAAAAAGTCCTATCACTGCCCGTGCCGGATCTGTCCATTCTGGTCGTCGATGACAACAGTCCTGACGGAACCGGAGAGATCGCGGAAAACCTGGGAAAGAAATTCAACGGCCGGGTGATGGTTCTTCACCGGACAGGTAAACAGGGTCTGGGCAGCGCCTACATTCAGGGTTTCCAGATGGCCATGAAAAACGGCGCGGAAGCCGTCGGTCAGATGGACGCGGATTTTTCCCACCCTTTTGAAAAAATCGTCGATCTGCTCCAAACGCTGGAAAGCTGCGATATGGCACTGGGTTCCCGGTATGTTCCCGGAGGGAAACTGGACGAACGCTGGCCGTTATGGCGGAAAGCACTTTCAGGTTTCGGCAATTTCTACGCCCGTACCATTCTCGGCATGTCACTCCAGGATGTGACCGGCGGGTACCGCATTTGGAAAGCCAGCACGTTAAAAGCCATGCCGTTGGAACGCATTAAGTCCAACGGGTACATCTTCCAGGTCGAAATGGCCTATGTGGCCTCAAAACTCGGTTTTCATTTCAAAGAAGTCCCCATCTATTTCGCAGACCGCCGCTGGGGACAGTCAAAAATGTCCTTTCGAATCCAGATCGAAGCGGCCATCCGCGTCTGGCAATTGTTATTCATGTATCGTAATCTGCAAAAATAAACGAAAACGAAAAACCTCCTCGATGGAGGTTTTTTCGAAAATTGACACAGTTTTCTGTGAGAGATAGAATGAATTCACAATTACTATTCCGAGGAACAGAAAATGACGCTTGAATTAAGTTCGGCTCAAATTGCCCGATATATCGATCACACCTTATTAAAACCGGAAGCCTCCATTGAACAGATCAAAAAATTGTGCGCTGAAGCCGCGAAATTCAAATTTGCGGCGGTTTGTGTGAATCCTGCTTACGTGGCGGAATGTTCTCGCGCTTTGAAAGGAACAGACGTGAAAATCAGCAGTGTGGTGGGATTTCCGCTGGGGGCCACCCTGCCGTCCGTGAAAGCCTTCGAAACAGAGCAGGCACTGGCCGCCGGAGCGCAGGAAATTGACATGGTGATGAATGTGGGCGCCATGAAATCCCAGAATTTCAAACTGGTCAAAGAGGATATTCAGGCTGTGGTTAAAGCCGCCCATGTCCGTAATGCCATTGTAAAAGTCATCATTGAAACCTGCCTGCTGACAGAAGAAGAAAAGGTTAAAGCCTGCCAGTTGAGCAAAGAAGCCGGAGCCGATTTTGTGAAAACATCCACCGGTTTTAACTCAGCCGGTGCCACCATTGCGGATGTGGCATTAATGCGGAAGACTGTAGGTCCGGATATCGGTGTGAAAGCGGCTGGCGGTGTTCGCACCCGGGAAGATGTTCTGGCCATGATCGAAGCCGGTGCCACCCGAATTGGCACCAGTGGTGGAGTGAAGATCATGGAAGGTGTTGAGATCAAGAGCGGTTACTGATCTCATTCCCAGAGGTTTTTTGTTTTTCCCGTAAAATGAAAATCAGCACCCGGTGAATTCATCGGGTGCTGAAGTGTTTATCTGCGAGGCCGTAAGATTACCCGGATGGGTGTGCCAATGAATTCATATTCTTTTCGAATGGAATTTTCCAGGTATCGAATGTACGTGAAATGCGCCAGAGTTGGATCATTCACATAGATCAGAAAGGTCGGAGGATCACTGCGCACCTGCGTACCGTAATACATGCGTAGAGACCGGCCTTTGTGAGCCGGTGAGGCGTGCGCATCCTGCGCGGATTGGATGATCTTATTTAACTGAGAGGTTGTCAGGCGTGCCAGCCGTTCTTCTTGCACACGAATCACCATGGGCATTACCTGATCGACCCGCTGATTGGTTTTTGCAGAGATGAATAGGATGGGCACGTAATCCATGAATTTCAGGTCTTCTCGGATGCGCGCCGTATATTGCGCCATCGTATACGTATCTTTCTCCACGGCATCCCACTTGTTTACCACCACAACCGCGCTCTTCCAGGCTTCCAGAATGTAGCCGGCGATGTGCGCGTCTTGCGCGCTGAGGCCTTCAGTCGCGTCCAACACCAGAATGGCAACATCCGCGCGCTCAATGGCACGCATGGAACGAATCACACTGAATTTTTCGACGCCGGGTTCCACTTTTCCCCGCTTGCGAATACCCGCGGTATCAATCAGGGTTACCTGAATACCATTGTAATCAAACCGGGTATCGATGGCATCCCGGGTCGTTCCGGCTATCGGGCTGACAATCGCCCGTTCTTCACCTGCCAGGCGATTCAACAGACTGGACTTCCCGACATTCGGTTTGCCGACGATGGCAATTTTAATAGAATCGTCCTCTTCCTCTTCGGTACCTTCAGGAAATTCACGTACCACAGCGTCCAGCAGATCTCCCGTTCCCGTGCCGTGCAAAGCGGAAACAGGGTACGGTTCGCCCATCCCCAGTTCATGAAAATCTACTGCGTTGGAACGCAGACCGGAAGAATCGGCTTTGTTCACCACCAGCAGTACCGGCGGCATGAAACGGCCGTTCACTTCTTTTTGACTGCGGCGCAGCATTTCCGCCACTTCTTTATCGGCAGGCGTCACTCCCGTTGTCGCGTCGGTCACAAACAAGATAACGTCCGCTTCCTGAACAGCAATTTCAGCCTGCGAGCGGATCTGTCTGACGTAGTCTGCCGAACCAATGGATAAAGGATCGCTGCGGGAACTGGAGGGATCAATGCCCCCGGTATCGATCATATCAAAGGAAATACCATTCCACGAGGATTCACCAAACAGACGATCCCGTGTGGTCCCCGGTATATCATCCACTATGGCGCGGGGTTCGCCGGAAAAACGATTAAAAAGGGTGCTCTTGCCCACATTGGGCCGTCCCACCAGGGCAACTATGGGTTTAGTCATGCGTAACCTTCAATCAATTAAATCTTAAGGTTTGATTTTACTCGTTAATACGATTTCAATCGACCCGGGGATTAGAGACTGAAGCCGCAGTTCCGGAATCTTGATCTCAACCTGTGGTGTCCTCTGGTAGGTGCCTTCAGGATCGTCGCTCATATCCACATAAACCCGCACATCACTGGCTTTCAACGTATCCAGCAGCGGCATCGGACCGGAAATGATCACATCCACGAATTCCGGAGATACCCTGGCAGACAGATCAGGATCGACACCATTCACGTTAACGAACATGCCGTTCAATGTCAAGCTGCTTTCAATCGTGGAGACACCAACCTGAACATTGACGGTCTGTTCGCCCACAATGGACACACCCGGCGGTAGATTCAATGAAGCCCGGATTTCCTTATCGTCTTTCAATCCCGACAGATCGATTGGAGCAGTTCGCACATACCCTGGCAGACTGTCTACTATCTTGGGATCTGTAGAAAACACTGTGACGGAAGGTGGATAGGCGGAGATATTGGTCAGCCGGTAACCATTGGCCAGATTGCCGTCGGTATCCACTTTTACCACGACATTCCGGTAACCACCTCTCTGGATGATCTTCTCGGTCACCTGAATCCGATCCGGATTGATGGTGACGCCGCTTACAGGCAGTTCATTGTTGTCCAACGCCTGCAGTGTGACCATTTGCACGATATCTTCATGCGCCTGAGATTGATCCAGAATCGCTCGTACTTCCTGTACCCGTTTGACTCTTGACTCAGGTCCGGTGATAGTTGTGCTTGTCTTATTCATCACCGGGGTATCCGCCCGAAATCCCACGGCCGGATCGCCCCGAACCTCCAGAGTAATATCAAGGGAACGATTGAGCAGCGGTTCTAGGATAACCTCCACATTGGAAGGAGAAAAACTGACGATTTCCACCGGTCTTTGAACGATCTGAAGCTGTACCGGAATAGTGTGCGGGCCGGCAGAAAGACCGGTCAGATCGACGATCGCGCGCACAGACGTGCGGTCTGTCAACAGATTCGTCCAGATGGACCGGGGGGCGCGTAAATTCAGGGTAAGGGTTTTTGCCGGTTCATTCGTCAAGAGGAAAGCCGGATCCTGTCCGATGAATTCAATATTCACCGGGTAGGGGTAAGCGCGTACTTCCGCCGGATCTTCAGCAGTTATGGCCAGAATCCAGACCGCGATGGAAAGAGCCAACGCCAGGAGGAACGAAGGAATGTAATGCGTGATCTTTTGCAGCATGGCAGGTTCAATCCTCCGGTTGGCGCATGGAAGGGATGCGCAGCACGCGTTTCAACCAGCCGGACACCTGCGAAGTGGTTTCTTCCGGTCGGTAAAAAGCTATCAGGATATTTTCCAACCGTTCACTATCCAGGCGGCGAATCATACGCCCGCCGTGCGCGATGGAAATCGATCCGGTTTCCTCCGAAACGACCACGGCGACTGCATCGCTGGCCTCTGATATTCCCAGTGCAGCGCGATGCCGCAATCCCATCTGGCGGTCAGGTGTTCGGTTCAATATTCCCGAGGCAGATAAAGGCATGACACAGGCCGCCGCCACGATCAGGTTGTTGGATATGATCACGGCACCATCGTGCAGCGGGGTATTGGGATAAAAAATCTGCATGAGCACTTCCGCGGATACTCTTGAGTTGAGCACCACACCGGTTTGCACGTAATCGCGCAATGTATCTCCCCGTTGAAGAATGATCAAGGCGCCATGCTGCCGCGCGGATAACCGGGCACAGGCGGTGGCCACAGCTTTGACGGTCAGTTTGAGGGTCCCTTCGCTTTCAGAGGTTTGCTGTGAGAACGTCCGAGACCCGCCTCCGGCCCGCCCGAGTTTCTCGAGCCCCCGGCGGATCTCCGGCGCAAAAATCACGGGAATGGAAAGTAGCAGAGCCGGCAGCGCGTTTTTGATCAGCCATGAAAAAGCCGGCAGGTTCACCAGGCTGGTCATCAGACTGATCACGATAATGATCAGGACAACACCGCGCAGCAGGGTGACTGCCTGGGTGTCTCGGATAACCAGGAGGATGGCAAAGAAAATCAGGGTAACCAGAGACAGGTCGATCAGACTCAGCCAGGTCAACCGCTGAAATAGAAAAAGGATCTGGCTGAGAAATTCAGACACGATTCTGTTCCTGAATAGCCAGTCGGAATGATTCGGGCACCTCAACCTCCCAGGCGTGTTTTACCTGCAGCAGAAGGTCTTCCAGGGTTCCATCATTCTGAATAATGACATTGGCCATTTGAAGTTTTTCTTCCTGGGAAGGCTGTGCCTGAATGCGCGCGCGTGCATCAGTTTCATTCATCTCCCGGAACAAGATCAGACGCGCCATCCGGATATCGAGCGGGGCGTTGGTAACCCACAATGAATCACAGTGATTCCGCAGTTCTGATTCGATTAACTTGATCGCCTCAATTACCACCACAGGCACGGTGGCTTCATCGATGATCCGGATCACCTCTTCATTGACAAGCGGATGGATGATTGCTTCCAATTCAGAGAGTCTTTCCGGCTGGTGGAATACAACACTGGCCAGAGCGGCTCTATCCAGCCGTTGATCAGGTGTCATGAATTCCGGCCCGAAATGCTCGAGTACCTGTGAATATGCCCGCCCGTTCGGTTCCATGATCTGCCGTGAGATCAGGTCAGCATCAATTCCCAGTGCGCCAAGGCACTGAAGAATTTTCCGAACCTCACTTTTTCCTGTCCCGATATTTCCCGTTAGACCAATGATGAATTTATTATTCCATTTGCGCATGATGGATCCGTTGCAGGAACAAGACCAGTTCAACTTCGGATAAGAAGCATATTGATTCTATCCACGCTGTGGATGAAAGTCAAACCTGCCATTTTCTAACAATATCATACCGACGGTCAGGCGATCCAAATCCAACGGGCAAAGAAGATCAAGAGGATTCCCTGCAAAGCCAGCCCTATCACGATCAATCCTGATCGAGTAAACCGGCCTGGCATTTTTCCCAGCAGAAAACCGGTGAACATAAAAACAGGGAAAAGAGAGAGAACATACCGGGAGGCGCTCACCAGTATACCCAGATCATCCACTTTTATCAGGATGACAGCCAGACCCATCCAGGCGTAGAGCTGGTAGGACAGCGGGATGGGCGACTTCTTAATCCATATCAAGATCAGACTGATCATGGCGAAAACGATCATAACCAGGTCAATAACCTGTGCCAGTGGGACGATAGGTGTGGTGATTTTCCGAAAACCCAAAACGGTTGTGATATTGCCAATCAAACCTTCCCATGGAAAGCCAGTATGCTGCCCCCAGTATTTTGCCAGCGATTCCCACGGCCAGGCATAGTTGAGGATGAAATGCACGAAAAGCGCGTGACCGAACACGGCCAGAAAAGGCAGAGATGCGAAACAAACAATCTTTGCAAAGGTCAAAAATCGCTCTCTTCTATTCAGAACACCGCACGTCTGCCTGTATCCTTCGAATAAAATCGGGAGCACAAGGATGACACCCTGCAAACGCGTCAACGTCGCCAGCAGCGCCCAGATGCCAGCCCACGCGAATCGCCCTTTATGCGCCATCCAGAGTGAAACCAGGCTAAAAATCAGGTAAACCGATTCGGTATAAGCAGCCACGAGAAAGAAGGCCAGCGGGTAGATTACAAGGCACAAGACCACATTTTCGCCGCTGCCCGGCAAGGTTTCCTCACTCATGCGGAAAAGCAAAATCATCACCAGCAGGGCGCAGATATTGCTGATAAGGATCGCGGATAGAATAGAAGATATGCCGGTTGCCGAAAGAAGACGAATCAAGCCCGGATAAAGTGGAGGCCAGACTGACAGGAATTCTTTAAAGTATCCCTGACTGGCAATATCCAGATAATGCACCGTGTCCCAGCGGTACCAGGGCGCCAGGAACAACTGGCTGAACCAACCATTGTTCTCCAGGCGTGCCTGCTCCATCCGGGTCGCCAGATCAGACGGAACAAGATCCGGCGGGTACACCCTGAGATACAGCAGTGCGAAAGAGCTCCATAATCGCAGGAACAGAAAACCCAGAAAACCGGCGGTGATCGGCCGTTTCCAATCACACAGGTTTTTACAGTTTCGGGTTTTTGTTTTTTCGGAAAATGAAATCCAGCTTTTGTTCATTGAAGTTCCATGATTTGACCGTGAGTTGCAGTTATTATGCGGCACATGATCTCAAGCCGAGAGTGAAAACCACCGATATGGTGACTCAAGTGCCAACGTTATATAATTGTATAAGACATCGAGATATTCATGATCGCAAATTCATAGGTCTATTTTCTTTTTTTCCCTGAAATGAGATTCAAATAGAGAACTCATCACTCCTGTTCTCGGCTGAAGGCATGGATCATCAACGCATTATCTGTTCTCCCTGCCTCTTCTGTAAACAAAGGTATGTATGAACGCAAAAGTGATCATCGATGTTTCCGGTGTTAAAGGGAAGAAGCGGGTCTTTGCGTACGAAGACCATGATACCTTCATGGTCGGCCGCCTGGATGATTGTAACGTGTGCATCGAAGATGATGATTATCTTTCCAGGCATCATTTCATTTTGGAGGTGAATCCGCCGCACGCCCGTCTGCAGGACCTGGGAAGCCTGAATGGAACGTATGTAAACGGAAGGAAAGTGGGCGGCCGGGATGTTGATGAGACTCCCGAAGAAGCATTGACCCGGCACAAATACCCCTGGGTTGATCTGAAAAACGGTGATGTGATCGAAACCGGCGATACTCATTTCACGATCATCATCCAAACACCTGATCAGGCGACCGGTCCGGTTCGCTGCCAGAAATGTGGACGGGTCGTTACCACCGAGATCGGCGCCTTCCGTGGTGGCACATATATCTGTGAAAGCTGTCAAAAAACCGCCGAAGCCAGTCCCTTCGATCTCCTGCAACAATTTCTAGCCGATAAGTCCTCGATGCACAAATCTGTAGATGAGGCCAAAAGAGTTAGTCAGACTGGCTTTTCTGGAGAAGAACCTATCAATTTCAACGACTATGACGTCATTAAAACCCTGGGCGCCGGTGTCTTTGGCGCGACCTATCTGATCAGTCACAGGCCAACGGGAAAACATGCCGCTTTGAAATTGATGCTTCCGAAGATTTCTGTCGATGATGCGGTACAGGAACGCTTTCTGACCGAGACGACCGAAGTGCACCAACTCAAGCATCACAATTTCCTGGAATTCTATGAATCAGGCTGCAAGAATGGAATATTCTATTTTGTCATGGAATACTGCAATGTGGGCAATTTAGAATATCTGCGGCGCGGTGGTAAAGTTCAGCCGAAATTTCTCATACTCTCCACACTTCAGGTATTGGAAGCATTGACCTATGCCCACAATGAAGGCCACGTCCACCGGAATCTTAAACCGCAAAATATACTGCTCAATACTCTGAACAACAACCTGATTACAAAAATTTCAGATTTTGGACTTTCTAAAAGTTTCATCTCAAATGGATTAAGCGGGATGACGGTTACAGGAATGACCGCCGGATCTTATCCATACACGCCCCGGGAACAGGTGTTGGATTTTAAATATGCCCGCCCGCAAACAGATATCTGGGCGCTAGGAGCCACCATGTATAACCTGCTGACCGGTGAATTCCCCCGCAACTTCTCCTACTCAAAAGACCCGCTGGATGTGATCCTGAACGGCGAGATCATCCCTGTCCGGGCGCGCGATCCCGATATTCCCACGGACATCGCGGAGATCATCGACCATGCCGTGCAAAATGATCCGGCCAACCGCTACCAGCATGCCGGTGAAATGCTTTCTGCCCTCAAACGTGTCTGGAAAAGACAAAAATAATCCAAACTGTAGTTTTCTTGACACACATGTATGTCTCGTGTAGAATACACCCACTTGCCGAGATAGCTCAGTTGGTAGAGCACACGACTGAAAATTGTGGTGTCC
>JAAZMZ010000077.1 GCA_012798535.1 Leptolinea sp. | reverse complement strand
TCTGCTGCCGCCCGGCCGGACGGGGGATTTTAACCAGGCGTTGATGGACCTGAGCAGTCTGGTTTGCCTTCCAAAAAATCCGCGCTGCGCGGATTGCCCGCTGGCGGATTTCTGCCTGGCATTCAAGGAAAATCGGCAGACAGATTTCCCTGTAAAGGTGAAGAAAGCCCCTGTTCCAACCATAACAGTGACAGCCGGCGTGCTGCGCCGTGGAAATACCGTGCTGCTTTCCCGCCGCCCGGCAAACGGACTGTTGGGCGGTCTGTGGGAATTTCCCGGCGGAAAACAGGAGCCCGGTGAGAGTCTGCCGGACTGCCTGGCGCGGGAACTGCGAGAAGAGCTGGGGATTGAGGTGCGGGTGGATGACGAGATCGGCCAGTTCCGTCACGCTTATTCGCATTTCAAGGTGGTGTTGCATGCCTTTGAGTGCGGCCTTGTATCCGGAGAACCGCGCCCGCTGGCCAGCGAAGCTCTGGCCTGGGTGGATGCCGGCCGGTTGGATGAGTACGCCATGGGTAAGATCGACCGGATGATCGCCGGTTGTCTGGTAAAAGGTATTTGATTCCACGCACATCTGCCCCTGCAAATCATGCTTCATCTATACGCAGCGATTTTTATGGATATCAATTTGCCAGGAGCATCCTTATAATAAAACCGATTGAACTATCACTCTTCGCCTGAAATATCTCACTTTTTTCCTCATTGTTGATATAACCCTCAGCGCGAAACTGTACATTTCACCAGCACACTCTCTTTCAAACGGATGCCCGCGAAGGCAGGTCTGTGTGCTTTGAATACGTCTGACAATCCGGGAGGTGGATGATGGGTGCTACCGGTTCGGATTCGACCGTGGATCAGGCGCCGGTACAACGTTCTTGATGGCCGCTGGCTGCCGGGGCGGCCGAATATGCCGGTGAGTATGCCACCGACAAGATCAAGGATCAGATCAAGGACAGCCCGATAGATCTGGGAATCGGTGAAGACTCCGCGGATGAAACGGCGGATTACCTGACCGGTCAGATCAAGGACCAGTTATCGGAAATACTTGAAACAGAGGGTGATTTAGCCGGAAGCGCAGCGGCTCCTGCGGAGAATGTGGATGAACCCGCAGCAGTTGAACCGGTTATCACCACCACCACTACTAAAAAAGCCCAACCCACCACCACCGTTACATAGACAAAGAAAGCCCCGCAGCCGATCGCGCAAAAAACATCCCCCGCCGTTCAAAAAACCGGTCCGTCAAGCGCCGAGCAATGTGACACGCTGGATTATGTCATAGTGATTTCAGACAAGTTGATATATGACGACCAGGGGAGCTGTGCCTGCGAGGCAGTCGTCCAGAACTCCCACACATCGAACAAAGTCTTTGTTCTCCTTAACACCACTTCGGGGAAGACAACTCGCTACGCCATAGACCCAAAATGGAATTCGAGTATGGCTTTCAGCATGAAAAGCCCGAAGCAGACCTTCAACGTGGACTGGTACACGGCCGTCTTTAACACCGATGAATGCTACTGGCTTTGGCACGGGGTCAAGATCGCGGACTACCCGTCCCTGGGAATCCGCACGGTCAAGGTGAATTTTCCCGCCTGCGGGAAGTAATTTTGGTTGTAAAGATCTGATATTTTGTATTGGTTGAATTTATTTCTAATTATTCCTGCCAT
>JAAZMZ010000008.1 GCA_012798535.1 Leptolinea sp. | reverse complement strand
TGTAATGGGAGTAAGGAACATGCCGTTCATCAGATCACTGGCCGATTTAGACAAAGAGGACCTCCCACTGGCCGGAGGAAAAGGCGCCAATCTGGGAGCCATGCTCAGAGCCGGGCTGCCGGTACCGGCCGGTTTTGTGGTGACCACGCAGGGCTACCGCAAGTTCACCGCTGCCAACCATCTCAATCCTGTGATTCACGAAGCTCTGGCAGCCATCCAACCGGACGATCTGGCCACCTTAAATGCGGCTTCTGCGGCCATTCGGAAATCCTTCCAATCCGGAAGGATGCCCGCTCCCCTGAAAGATGAGATCGTTAGCGCCTGCAAGGACTTCATCACACCCGGCCGGGCTGTGGCAGTGCGTTCCTCCGCCACGGCGGAAGACCTGCCCGACCTGTCTTTTGCCGGCCAGCAGGATACTTACTTAAATATCAGCGGTGAGGCTGCCCTGTTGGATGCCGTGATCCGCTGCTGGGCCAGTCTGTGGACGGCCAGAGCAATCGGTTATCGAACTCGCAACAGAATCCCGCAGGAGGATGTGATGCTGGCAGTTGTCGTGCAGGAGATGGTCCAAAGCGACGTATCCGGTGTTCTCTTTACCGCCAATCCGTTGACCGGGAAACGCGGCGAAACGGTCATCGACGCCACCCTGGGACTGGGAGAGGCGCTGGTTTCCGGCCAGGTGGAGCCGGATCATTACGTGGTGGATGATCTACGCAACGCCATCCTGAGCAAGACGATCGGTGCCAAAGCCATTTCCATCATCGGGCAGGCTGAAGGCGGGACGATCACGGTCAAGAATAAAGATTCTTACCAGCAGGCTCTGCCGGATGAACACATACTGGAGCTTGTGCGCCTGGGGCGGCAGGCGCAAGATTACCTGGGCGGCCCGCAGGATATGGAATGGGCCTGGGCAGATGGGCAGATGTATGTGGTGCAGTCCCGGCCGGTAACTTCCCTGTACCCTCTGCCGGCTGTTCTGGATGACGACAATCTGGAAATACTCCTTTCCTTCGGCGTGTGGCAGGGAATGCTCGATCCGTACACACCTTTCGGGCAGGATGCCTTCAGCTACCTGATTGTTGGTTTTGCCCGAAAATTTGGCGAAAAGATCACCGCGGACAGGCAGAGGGTGATGTTGGCGGCGGGAGAGCGCCTGTTCGTGAATTTGACACACCTGCTGCGCTCCTCTTTGGGAAGGAATTTCGTCAATATTTTTCTCTCCGCCATCGATCCGGAAACGATCAAGGTGATCAGGGAATTGTTGAAGGATCCGCGTTTTTCCCCGGTCGAACATGCGAGTCTGATGGATCGGCTCAACTTTCTGCGGATATTCATCCCGCTGGCGTTCAATGTGGTCGCCAATATGCTGGCTCCGGCGCGCGCGCGGGCGCGTCTCGAGCGGAATATCGATTTAGTCCTTGATGAAACCCGGTCGCGATTCGAGAAAGTGAACGATATATCAGATCTGGTCGCAATCTTCGAAGAGTTGACGGACACCATGCCGGGGATCATGATGCCCAAACTGGTGGGCGGTATAGCCGGAGGCCAGGCCCCCTACCAGATCTTGCTGCGAACACTGGATTTTCCCGGCAGCCAGGATTTGCTGTTCGATCTGGCCCGTGGTTTGCCTCACAATGTAACCACCCGTATGGATCTGGAACTCTGGGAAACGGCGAAAGCCATCCAGACACAGACGTCGGCTGTAGATCATTTCCTGACGACCGATACTGAAAAACTGGTCGCCGAGTACCGGCAGGGTGCTCTTCCGGCTGCAACCCAGACGGCGGTGGCGGATTTTCTCGCACGGTACGGCATGCGCGGGGTGGGAGAGATCGACCTGGGACGGCCGCGCTGGCGGGAAAACCCGGCCAACCTGTTCCAGGCGTTGAAGAGCTACCTGCAGATCGATCCGACAAACGCGCCGGATGTGGTCTTCCGCAGGGGAGAAGCAAGGGCGGCTGAGGCCGCGAAACAGATCCTCGCGGAGGTGCGGAAACAGCCGGGTGGATTTATCAGGGCGCATTTTATTGGAGGATTGATCCGGCGTTTCCGCGAACTGGGCGGCCTGCGGGAGACTCCAAAATTCTTTGTTGTCAAATTGTTCAGTGTATACCGGTACGCGCTGCTGGCGCAGGGGGAAAAGCTGGCCGCAGAAGGGACTTTCGACTGCGCGGAGGATATCCTTTTCCTGCATGTCTGGGAACTGAAGGCGCTGGGTAAAGGGGAAAAGCGGGATTGGAAATCCCTGATCGCAGAACGCCGCAGGACCTATGAACGCGAAATGCACCGCAGACGGGTCCCGCGGGTGCTGTTGACCGATGGTACGTCGTATTATGACGCACCTTCCACTCTGGCAGCGGATGATCTGTGTGTGTTGACCGGCAGCCCGGTTTCGGCCGGTGTGACGGAGGGAGTTGTGCGGGTGGTGCTCGATCCGCACGGCGTGCAGATGCAACCTGGCGATATCCTGGTGTGCCCGGCCACCGACCCGGCGTGGACTCCGCTATTTCTGGCAGCCGGCGGACTGGTCACCGAGGTGGGTGGTATGATGACCCACGGGTCGGTGGTAGCCAGAGAATACGGCATCCCGGCTGTGGTGGGGGTCAGCCGGGCGACGCAGCGTCTGCGAACAGGGCAGCGCGTAAGGCTGGATGGCTCGAACGGCGTGGTGCAGGTGCTGGGGTGAATTGACTAATAAACAGTCAATAGATCGGATTGGGGGGACGTTTTATTTTCGTGATTGTTCAAATTACAGTATGATTTGGATGAAAGCGAGAATTCACCATGGGAAAAACTCTGGATTATTTGCAATGGCGGGGAGATCTGAAATTCTCAAAGGATCCAATCAACGATATTGATTTGTTGATATTTGCGTTACTGAGTTATTTGCCGTTTAAAGATATTGTTCCGGGAATTGAGTCAAACAGAGAAATTTCTTTGAAAAACGCTGCCAGTCAATACCTGGCAAGTTATTCTACTTCAGGCGAAAACTCATCAAAAGCCAATATCACAGCATTATCTTCATTCAATTCCAACGCGGAATTGTTACTGAAAAACGCTGCCGGTTGCCCGCGGTTTGCGGAAATCCGATTATCCCGATACGATGAAAATACAGATTTTGTTGCCGGCCGCCAATTTACGGCTTTGACATTTACGATTCAGGACCTCGAACGCACAAAGATCATCGCTTTTCGGGGAACAGACAACTCTGTTGTGGGTTGGAAGGAAGATTTTGACCTGGCGTATATGGAACAAATTCCTGCTCATGAATCAGCCTGCCAGTATCTAAAGCGCACAATTGGGATTTTTTCAGGACGCTTTATCGTATGTGGCCATTCAAAGGGGGGGAATCTGGCTATATATGCCGGTTCTCATCTCAACCCGGTACAGCAGTTGAAACTGAAGAAAATTGTGAATTTTGATGGCCCCGGCTTTAATTTTTCCATCGTCCAACGAAATCCATTTTCAAAAAATGAACACAAGGTTGTTAATTATCTTCCGGAAGATTCTATGGTTGGGTTATTGTTGGAGCCGGTCGGGAAAAGGGTGATCGTATCCAGTTCCGATCGATTTATTAAACAACATAACGCGTTTAATTGGGATGTGCACCGTTCCAACTTCATTGAAGGAGAACTATCCGGATCTGCCAAATTAATAGAGCAAACATTGGAAACCTGGTTAACCGATATCACTATTTCTGACCGCGAAACATTCCTTGAGGCATTATTTGATATTTTAGGAGCGTCGGAAGGAAAATTCATTAAGACAGATCCTCAGGAGAGTTTCAAGGAATTTAGAAATATCCTGGTCAAGTATTCAAAAATTGATCAAAAGACCAAGGCATTGCTTACCAGTGTCTTTGAAACCCTCACAAGCGAAGCAACAAAGACCCTGTCAGAATCAATAAAAGAAAAACTGCCCCGGATTCTGGGGCCGGCAGATAAGTGAGATCCGCAGAAGTTTTTCTTTATTCGGGTGTTGCTGGCCTGTGTTGCGTTGGCCACGCCTAGATAAATAGATGATTCTTTATGATTCGCAATGAAACACAATTGGGTGATCGATAAAGTCTACCTGACTGATGACGAGTCTTGCCCGAAAAAGCTGGAGTTAATTGTCAGATACAAGTGACTTCGGCAGGCTCAGTCACAAGAATTGGTCCGTTGCCCGAACCTGTCGAGGGTAACTATTGATCGTATTAAAGATTTTTAGTCAATCACTTTCCAGCCGGTATCAATACTAATCGAATTATTAAAAGAACAAGTTTTTCCCAATCAGGCCGGATCGTTCGATCCGGCCTGTTGCCTGTGATCACTGCTGATTCTATTTCACGGCCACCGCGTGGAACTCGGCGCCCTTCTTCAAGGCGGACACATTCTGTGGCAGCAGCTTTCTGTGCCGTTCGGGAATGTGATTCTCGAGGGCTTTTTCCAGGGCTTCCAGCGGAAGCACCGCCTGGTTGGCCAGCATGGCGCCCAGCATGACCATGTTGGTCAGGCGTTTATCGCCCAGGCTTTCGGCAAGGTCATTGGCTGGCAGCGAAACCACGCGGATATTCTTGCGATCCACCGAACGGTCTATGATGGATGAATTTACCACCAGCAGACCGCCTTCCGCCACCGTGCTTTCGTACTTGTCTAGCGAGGGCAGGTTGAAGGCCATCAACACTTTCGGGTGGCGCACCAGAGGCGAGCCGATCTCTTCGTCCGAGATGATCACCGTACAGTTGGCCGTACCGCCGCGCATTTCAGGCCCGTAGGATGGGATCCAGGTGACCTGTTTGCCGTTTTCCATTCCGGCGTAGGCCATCAACTGGCCGGCGAACAAAACGCCCTGGCCGCCAAAACCCGCAATCAGGATTTCAGTTTGCATTTTTCCTCCGGCCTAGATCTTGATTTCCGCGATGCTCGGGTTGACTTTGAAGTCGCCCAGCTCGTAGTAGGGGATCATCTTTTCTTCCAGCCACTGAATGGATTGCCTCGGGCTCATTCCCCAGTTGGTGGGGCAGATGGAAAGCAATTCCACCAGCGAGAAACCCAGTCCGCGCACCTGGGCTTCCAGCGCGATGCGGATGGCTTTCTTGGCCATGCGGATATTCTTGGGATCGTGCAGGCTGCGCCGGGCAACATACCCCGCGCCGTCCAGTTTGGCGATCAATTCAGACGCCCGGATGGGGTAACCGGCCGTCTCGACATCGCGGCCGTTGGGTGACGAAGTGGTTTTCTGGCCGGGCAGGGTGGTGGGAGCCATCTGTCCGCCGGTCATACCGTAGTTGGTGTTGTTGATGAAAATGCAGGTAATGTTCTCACCGCGGGCGGCGGCATGAATGATTTCTGCCATACCGATGGAGGCCATATCGCCGTCACCCTGATAGGTGATCACGATGCGGTCGGGCAGCATGCGTTTGACACCTGTGGCCATGGCCGGCGCGCGCCCGTGGGGCGACTGCACGAAATCGATATCAAAGTAATTGTAGGCAAACACCGAGCAGCCCACCGAAGCGACGCCGATCATTCGTTCGCGGATGCCCATTTCATCGATCACTTCCGCGATCAGGCGGTGCGCCACACCGTGGGTGCAGCCCGGGCAGTAATGTGTATTTCTATCTGATAAAGCATCGGGCCGTTGATAAACAGCCACTTGCTCCATATCCAGTTCAGGGACAGTCATTCTTCACCCTTTCGTCAGTTGATAAATGACATATATTTGATCCAGCGGTCGCGGGGATGCCCGCTGGAGGCAATCGGACCGGCGATCATGCGCTGCACGGCGCCGACAATCTCATCCGGCAGTGGAATGAC
Organism: Leptolinea sp.; assembly: GCA_012798535.1. Lineage (GTDB taxonomy): Bacteria > Chloroflexota > Anaerolineae > Anaerolineales > Anaerolineaceae > Leptolinea. Next base: position 40,583 of record JAAZMZ010000008.1, on the reverse strand, counting down.
GCCGCCGGTGCGGCCGTAAAATTCGATCGGCACCGAGCTGTGCGTGGCAAGAATGACATCATCCAGCATCTGGCCGGCGTTCATTTCGGTCACCAGAATGCCTTTTACCCGTTTACCAAGATCTTCGATCTGTTTTTCAGGGAAGGGACTCAGGCTGATGGGGCGCAAAAGCCCGATCTTGATACCCTGCTCCCGCAGCTGGCGCACGGCAGTGAGGGCGATGCGTCCGGCCGAGCCGAAACCGATAATGGCATATTCCGCGTCGTCCAGATAGTATTCTTTGTAACGAATTTCGTTTTCGCGGATTTTCGCCCAGCGGTTGAGCAGGCGCAGATTTGTCACCTCTTCCGCAGGAGCGTCCATGTAGATGGAGGAGAGATACCGGCGTTCCCGGCCGGGAGCGCCGTCCACTGCCCAGTCAGGAAATTCCTTCTTTAGCGGCATCATGGGAGGCAGTTCGGCGGCTTCCATCATCTGGCCAATGCTGCCGTCCAGTAAAACGACCACAACCGAGCGGTATTTTTCGGCTAGGTCGAACGCCAGCACGGTCAGGTCAACCGATTCTTGCACGCTGCAGGGCGCCAGTACGATGTTATGGTAATCACCGTGACCGCCTCCGTGCACAATCTGGTTGTAATCACTCTGTGAAGGTTGAATGTTTCCCAGTCCCGGGCCGCCGCGCATCACATCCACCAGAACAGCGGATACTTCTGTTCCGGCCATATACGAGATGCTTTCCATCATCAGGCTGATACCCGGCGAAGAGGATGAACTCATCACCCGCCGGCCGGTACAGGCGGCACCGTACACCATGTTGATCGCCGCCAGTTCGCTTTCCGCCTGCACAAAAGCCCGGCCTTCTTCCGGCATCCGGGCGGACATCCATTCCAATAATTCTGTCTGCGGGGTGATCGGGTAGCCAAAATAAGCCTGTACCCCGGCGCGGATGGCGGCTTCCGCTACAGCCACATTTCCTTTAAGTAATTGTTTTGCCATATCCCTCTCCTATGCTGGTTTCTTGACTACTTCACGGTAGACGGTAATGGCGGCTTCCGGGCATACAGTGGCGCAAATCGCGCAGCCCGTGCACCCCGCCGCAACCATTTCGGCAGGGTGATAGCCCCGTTTCGTCATGCGTACCATATTCAACGCAATGACTTCCTGGGGACAATTGGCAACACATAATTCACACCCTTTGCATAAATCCTCGTTGACTTCAATGCGACCCTTTGGGGGCATTTTTCCTCCTGAAAGAAGAATATCGCCGTGCTGGCACGGCCCTTAGTCATTTATGATTATTCTCCGCGCAGAAAGTACTTTCGAGTGTCAAAAATCATCCACTCGGGCAACAAAAATACCTACAAAAGTGATCTAAATCTATCGAAAAATCACCCCTATTTTGGATTTTCTTCCATCCATTCGACCAGCAGCGCTTCCCCCTGGCCGACGCCCACGCACAGGGTTGCCAGTCCGTAATACGGGCGGGATCGCTGCGGCGCCTGACGGCGCATCTCATGCAGCAAGGTGGTCAGAATGCGCGCTCCTGAGCAGCCCAGCGGGTGACCAAGTGCAATGGCTCCACCATTTACGTTGGTGATATCCGGCACGAGCCCCAGTTCGCGCATCACCGCGATGGCCTGCACGGCAAAGGCTTCGTTCAATTCAACCAGACCGAGGTTCTCAATCCCCAGGCCGGAAAGATGCAAGACTTTACGGGCGGCAGGTACTGGACCCATGCCCATCAGGCGCGGCGCCACCCCGGCGGCCGCCGCGGCTACGATCCGTGCCCAGGGTTGCAATCCCAACGCACGGGCGCGTGTATCACTCATCAACAGAAGTGCCGCCGCTCCGTCGTTCATGCCGGAGCTGTTACCGGCAGTCACCGAACCGGTGGGACGAAAGACAGGTTTTAATTTTGCCAGACTTTCACGGGAGGTATCCCGGCGTGGGCGTTCATCGGTGGTGAAAAGAATTGGATCGCCTTTCTTTTGTGGCACAGGAATCGGTTCGATCTCTGCCAGGAAACGGTTGGAATCAATGGCTTCAATAGCGCGTTTGTGGCTGTTAAGTGCAAAAGCATCCTGCTGGGCGCGGGTGATGCCCGTGCTTTCGGCGATATTCTCCGCCGTCTCTCCCATGGATTCGGTTCCGTATAGGGCTTGCATCCGGGGATTGGGATATCGCCAGCCGAGAGCTGTATCCCAGGCTGTCAGGTTGCCGAAAGGGAATCCGTTTTCCGCCTTGGGGATGGAATAAGGCGAGCGAGACATACTTTCCACTCCTCCGGCGATCAGCACTTCGGCTTCACCGCAGCGAATGGCGCGAGCTGCCTGGATGACGGCTGTGAGCCCGGACGCGCACAGACGGTTGACGGTCACACCGGCCGTCTCCACCGGAAAACCGGCTAGCAGCGCGGCCATGCGCGCGATATTGCGGTTATCTTCTCCGGCTTGATTGGCGCAGCCCAGATAAACTTCTTCCACCAGGGCGGGTTCGATCTCGGAACGGCGGATGAGTGCTTGCAGGATGGTCGCGGCCAGATCATCCGGTCGGATGGAGGACAATCCACCCCCCAGTGCCCCGATTGGGCTGCGTACGGCGTTGATAATCACAGCTTCAGGCATGGCATCCTCCGATTTTATTTAATCTGATTTTACGGGCGGGTTTCAGGCAGAATATCCACGCGGTCGATGGGCCCACCCAGCGAATAGATATTGAAATCATACACCAGACTGCTGCCCGACTCCAATCCAACCGGACTCGTCCAGCGGCGCAGACCAACCGGCTGCCCCATTGCATCATAAGCCGATGCGGCAATCTGAATGACGCCGGCATCCTTTTGATCGGTCTGCAGTTTGATGGAGCCGCTCATATGGACGGAAAGTTTATCTGAGGAAAACTCGGTGGAAGCGTTCTCCAGATTATTCACCAGAAAACGTTCGTCCTCGGAAAACACCGGTGAGGCTGTGCGCAAACGGGTATCCACCTGCCAGGGTTGGGCAGGCGGAGCGGGGAAATACGCAGACAGAATGATGAACCTGTCATTGGGGAGGCGGTCTACCAGGGAAAAAGCGGCGCGGGTTTGACCCTCTGCATCATCGGAACCTCTGAGGACGAAATCCACGCTGATGTCCTGCACAGAAGAACCGGTGGTATTGTGCACTTGCACCAGGCACCAGGCGCCGCCGGATGGATCGGGGTAGCAGACCGGCGCGCCGGTCGTGATGATCACCGCCGGAGTCGGGATGACGGTCGGACGGAAGGCATCCTGTTCGGGATCTCCGGAAGGGATAATTAACACCGTACCGACAGGCATCATGTACGGATCGACCTGTGCGTTGGCGGCTTTCAAGTCTTTTGTTTTCACCCCGTATTTCGTGGCGATTCCACCCATATCCTCGCCTTTTTTCACCACATGTGTAATCTGGGTCGGTTTTATTGAGACCGGAGGCGGCTGCAGGGTGGGTGCAGCGACAGGTGGTGCGGCAATGACCTCTGTGCGGGTGGAATAAGGAGTCAGCAAACTGGCCGGTGTAGCGGTCCGAGTCTGGCAGGCGTTCAGGAAGAGCAGTGTCAGGATTAACAGAGAGAAAGCTCGTTTCACGTTCCCATTGTAACGAAAAGTGTGAGATTCGGGCAAACCACAAAATTGTCTCTTGACTTAATATACATATACGTATATGATACATATATCCTTCCCGGGAGATTAGGACCATGCCAAATAAAACCATTTATGTCAGTCAGGAAGATGAACCCTTATTTGAGGAAGCCAGGCAGATTGCCGGTGAATCGTTATCGGCTGTGATTGTTCGCGCACTGCGGGAATTCGTTTTCCGACAAAACGAAAAGGAAAAGAGTATGAAAGAGATCACTGTACAGGTTGGACCGAAAGATGCCAGCCGTGAACAGCGTTTCATCGGAACCTACATCGGAAAGTGGCAGGGATTTGATGAAGACAAAACCTGGATGATCGAAGCTCAGGTTTACCTGACACACAAGAAAAACTGGGCTGTGTGGATAAAACAGTTGAGTAAAGCCAGCCTGTTGACCAATCCAAAAGAGTGGATTAAAAGCGGTGCTTTCATCGTCGATCCCACGCGTTCCGATCTGTATATTGCCGAAACCCCGGCCGGTTTTGAAGACAAGCTACCGCGCGAGCTGGTTGCTGCTATCTATGAAATGGAAAAAAAGGCGGTCACCCCGAGCGAATTTTTGGATATATAAACGTTAGTTGAATATTCAAAGGATGGATCGGAATTCAATCCAGATCCATCCTTGTTGATTCTCGGTGGATATCCCCGGCTTTCATGGAAATCGTGAGCCTCTTTTGTCTACAACGAAAAAATCACCCCTTAGAATTATCCCGGTTTTATTTCTGTTGTATAACCGTATGGTAGCTGAAAGGTTTTTTCCGGGATTACTTCCTATGATTATTAATTAAGGAGTTACGACCTTCAGGTGATCAAGGGGTTATTGAGCCACTGATCATTGCCAGCCGGTCCTATTTCTCTCAACCTGGTCATCCACCATAAAAGGAAGACCTACTTTCTCAACGATGTCTATGGATAGGAAAACGTATGCAAAAAATTCCAGCCAGCGATCTCTATTATCCCAACAACTTATCTCATATCTTTCTGCTTTCCATCGAAGATGTGATCGGTGAGAATGGCGTCAAAGCGATATTAAATTCCGCCGGACTATCCGAGCTCATCGGTAATTATCCTCCTTACAACACCGAGAATGAATTTGATTTTTCGAAATTTTCCATGATCATCGGTACATTGGATGAACTCTATGGGAAAAAAGGTTCAAAGGTGTTGTCCATGCGGGCAGGTAATGCACTGTTTGCCGAAATGTTGAAAGTTCTCGGGGAACCGGAGGATATTCACGGCCCGGAATTCCAATCCAAACCACTGGCAGAGAAAATTCACACCGGTTTATCTGTAGCCCGCAGAACCTTTAGTAAAACAAAAACTGAGCCCATTCCACAAATGGATGATGGCAGTTTTTATTATTCCGTGAAATATTGTCCGGTCTGCTGGGGAAGAACGACCGACTCCCCTGATTGTTTTCTGGTATCCGGAATGTTACAGGCAGCTGTGCGTTGGTCTACTGGTGGCATGGAATTTCCTGTTACTCAGAAGACGGCGCATTCCTGCGGGGATGCCACCTGTGATTTCATTATCCCCGTCAAACCCGGGTAAAAGCGGCAGGTTATATAAACTGACGATTATTTCCTTAAAGAGTTTTGGATATTTAAAACACAATCACACATTTTCGAATAAAGAAGGCTATAATTATCCAAGCGATGAAGCTCGCTGGGAAACGATCAAATTGCCGTAAACGGCTGATAGCTTCTGTCCTGAATTTTGAGACAGAAGTGTTTTTTACAGGGTTAAATCCAATTTTCTTCAGGAGGAAATGATCATGGCCAGTATTGATGTTGTGCATGCTCGAGAAATTCTTGATTCGCGGGGGAATCCAACTGTTGAAGTTGAAGTTATGCTGGATAGCGGCGCTTTCGGTAGAGCGGCGGTTCCTTCCGGAGCTTCAACTGGCATTCATGAGGCGTTGGAACTACGTGATGGTGATAAGCATCGCTATAATGGTAAAGGTGTTTTGACCGCTGTTAACCATGTGAACAATGAAATTGCAGAAGAACTATTTGGCCTGGATGCATTAAACCAGGCGGTTGTCGATAAAACCATGCTGGATCTGGATGGAACTCCCAACAAGAGTCGATTTGGAGCCAACGCCATTCTGGGAGTAAGTCTTGCTGTTGCCCGTGCGGCAGCGGATGAAGTTGGTCTACCTTTGTTTCGATATCTGGGTGGTGTGACAGCCAAAATCCTTCCTGTGCCCATGTTCAACATTCTCAATGGTGGTGTACATGCCAACTGGCAGGGGACTGATCTGCAAGAATTCATGATCTGCCCGGTGGGTGCGCCAAATTTCCGTGAAGCGCTGCGTTGGGGAAGCGAGGTTTATCATGCCTTGAAAAGTGTTTTGAAAGATGCTGGCTACACGACCGGTGTCGGTGATGAGGGAGGTTTCGCACCGGCGTTGAAAACCAATGCCGAAGCTGTGGAAGTCATTCTTAAGGCAATTGAGAAGGCAGGATATAAACCTGGAGAACAGATTGGCATTGCCATAGATCCGGCTTCCAGTGGTTTCTATGAAGATGGATTTTATAACCTTCGAACAGAAGGTAAAAAAGTGACTTCGGCTGAAATGGTCAATATGTATGCAGATTGGGTAAAGAAATATCCCATTTTTGTGTTGGAAGATGGACTGGCCGAAGATGATTGGGATGGCTGGAAATTGTTGAATAAAACGATTGGCGACAAAATCGAACTGGTCGGAGACGATCTATTTGTGACAAATGTTGAACGGGTCGCCAGAGGAATTAAAGAAAATGTGGCCAACGCGGTTTTAATCAAATTGAACCAGATTGGAACGCTGACTGAGACCATCAATACCATCGAAATGGCAAGGAAAGCGGGATGGGGGGCCATGGTCTCTCATCGTTCCGGTGAAACTGTGGATAGCTTCATTGCAGATTTTACGGTTGCCTTGAGCACCGGGCACCTGAAGACAGGCGCTCCTTGCCGTGGTGAACGTCTGGAAAAATATAACCAGTTGATGCGCATTGAAGAAGAACTTGGAGATGCCGCGATCTACGCGGGCAGAAACGCGTTTGTTCGATAGTAGATGTTTTATGAAATCGAGAGGGGATCATGAATCATCATGATTCCCTCTTTTTCGTTATCATCATTTGACAGGCATTATCGGTAAGATCAGAAATGGATAAGTTTCTACTACTCTCTCTGGGGGCGATTCTCGGAGCCAATTCCCGTTATTGGATAGGCATCTGGTGTGCTGAAAAATGGGGAACGGAATTTCCCTATGGAACTTTGTTGATCAATATCACAGGTAGTTTTGTTCTTGGTTTGTTTATGACATTAACCACTGAAAAGTTATTGCTTGACCCGCGTTGGCGTTTCTTTTTTGCCATAGGTTTTTTAGGTGCATACACAACTTTTTCAACGTATACCTATGAGAGTTATAGTATGTTGGCTAGAGGTCAATGGATTACAGGTATGGCAAACCTTTTAGGAAGCTCAATTCTGGGTCTTTTGAGCGTCGGGTTAGGAGCTCTTCTTGGAAAAAATATATAGATCATCGACAGCCAATAATCCCATTCAGGATCTCTCGGAGCAGAAACCTGGTAAACGTATGTGCATTTACATCGGCGAAAGCGACCGATGGCGTGGAAAACCCCTGGATATGGCGATATTGCATACCCTGCGAACGCAGGGTTTAGCCGGAGCAACTGTCTTTCGCGGCACATCAGGTTTTGGAGCACATTCCTACATCCGGACGGCGGCCATTGAAGTTCTGTCCGTTGATTTACCGATCCTCATTGAAGCGGTGGATAGCCCGGAACGTATCCAAAGGGGATTGGAAGCTATCAATCCTATGATTGACGAAGGATTGATCACTCTGGAAGATGTCCATATTGTGAAATACACTCACCGTTACATGAATCCCCTGCCGGCTGATCGTTTGGTGGCGGAGGTTATGACCGGTGATGTAAAGTATTTGAGTGAAAACCTATCCATAAGAAAAGCCTGGGAAATGATGATCCACAATGAGTTGAAGGCACTGCCAGTTGTGGATGAAAAGGGTGTGGTAATCGGTATATTGACCGACGAAGATCTTCTTGAAAGAGCGGGTATAAAACAGAGATTATCGGTCACGTTACAACTAGGCGACTCTACGATTCAGGACGAGTTAAATACATTGAGCAGATCGAATAAACAGGTAAAAGATGTCATGACTCATCCAGTTGTCACGATTAGAAAGGACGATACTCTCGGCCAGGCAGTCTCCATCATGGTCAAGATGGGTTTGAAACGCCTTCCGGTCATCGATGATTCGGGCCGCCTGGCGGGAATGCTTTCTCGTCTGGATGTCCTTAAGCAGATTGCGGATTCGTCCACACAATACCAATCGTTCCACCTGCCTGAAGGAATTGTAAAGGTGGTTAAGGATATTATGAGGACGGGTATCCCAACAGTTCAATCTGATGAAACCCTTGTTTCAGTTGTCGAGAAATTTGTCAAATATGACACGCACCGACTGGTTGTAGCCGACAGGCAGGGGAAAGCGATAGGATTGATCGCAGATTCGGATGTGGTTGCGAGGGTTCATCCAGCACAACGCCGTGGAATATTGGATGCCCTGCGGAATTTCGGTAAACCCCCTCTTGGCAGGGAGACGGCGGAGGAGATCATGTCTCCGGGTGTTACAACCATTACTCCAGCTTCTACAATTTCCGAAGCTGCACGCATGATGTTGAAAGAAGGCCGAAAATGGCTGGTGGTAGTAGATGAAGAAGAAATCCCGATTGGTCTGGTTGACCGACGGGTATTGCTCGAAGCACTGGCTTCCCACATTCAGCTGCAGTGAGAAATGATTCTTTAATTTACCAAATCAACGATTCAATAAAACTGCGTCGGACTCTTCACTGTAATCTTCCACCGTCCAATGACTGGTGCGTTTTATCTCGCGACCGTTGAATGTCATTTCCATGACGATGCGTTCGGCTTCCATCAGGAATTGCTGTTCGAGTACAAAAGTATCCGCATCCTTCCAGTAACCCCTAAACGCCAGGGGACCATAATTTTGTGTGTCGGTCACACGATAAAGGCCGTTCAACCCGATAGAGGCGGAGATATCCTCGCTTTTCAGGCCGTACATCAGGTCTAAACTGGCTTCGTCTGGTTTTTCAAAATGGAAAGTAAAGGTCGACCAGCCGTGTGTGCCGTTCAAATCGACATAGGTTTTCCCGCTGATCTCCCTAGCGAGGAGGGGGATTTCACCCGGTGTTTGAGCCCGCGGATTGGCGATTGTGTATATCTCCTCTGCCAGCGCGGTACTACCGGCGGGATCAGGCGGCAGGGCAGACGAAGGCCGCGCGGCCGGAAGGATATATTTCTGCAGCAAATCGTCATACGTATTCCAGGCGGCGTCGCGGATTCCTGCCGTGAAGACGATCACCATATCCTGCGCGGGCGCGATGATGATCTCCTGCCCGCCCCAGCCTAGCGCGTTGTACAGACCGTTCGGGCGCACCCACCACTGGTAACCGTAACCCACCTTTTCGTCCACACGGATATGCGCGCGCGTAGATTCGCGGACCCACTCTTCAGGGAGAATCTGCCGGCCGTTCCAGGCGCCATTTTGCAGATACAGCTGCCCGAAACGCAGTAAATCCACAGAAGAGAGCGCCAAACCGGTACCGCCCAGGGTGTTGCCCGGAGTGTCTTTGAGCCACACGTAAGACGAAATACCCAGAGGCGCGAACAGTTCACGCTCCACATAATCTGCGGCCAGACCACCGCTGGATCGGCCAACGATCATGGACAGCAGGTGCGACCCACCCGTGTTGTAGTTGAAAACATTCCCCGGCGTGGCGGCCTGCGGTCGACTGAAGAAATACTCCTCCGGAGAGTCGTTGTCGGTGAGAGACCAGATATCGCTCAGTCCGGAGCGCAGCGGCTCACTCCATTCCAATCCGGATGACATGGTCAGCAGGTGCCGGAGGGTGATGGCCCGTTTGTTCTCGTCATCCAGGGATAAATCAGGGAAATATTCGGAGGCTGGTGTATTGATAGTCTCCAGCAGATTATCTCGCAAAGCCAGTCCCACGGCGGCGGAGGTCACGCTTTTGGTGCAGGAATATAGATTGTGCAGAGCTTCATGCTGAAAAGGCGGAAAATATACCTCCAGTACCAGTACACCGTGCCGCGCGATCAACAGGCTGTGAATATTACGCTCGTCGTTTCGTAGAACCTTCAGTAGAGAAGCCAGGCGGGCAGAATCCATACCCTGTTCTTCGGGGGACGATGTCGGCCATGACTGAATTTCCTCCTCCAGGTGCAGGGTTGGCACAGGTTTCTGGCCGGTGTTGATGGATAGTGTGGGTTCCACGGAAAGAGACGACACAGCGGCCGCTTTCACCCCGGGCGGTTCCAATGGGCAGATGGCCAGGGAAAATAGGGAAGGGATGAGCAATATTACTGATAGGCAAAAACGGGATTTACAGGTGATTGATATTCTCCCTATGGTGGTGCAGTCTAAAGATGATGGATCTCAGTGTCCATCAATAGTCATTATCGAATCAAACTCGGATTTATGTAACTTTTTTCCTCACATCCGATGAATATTCTGAACCTGTGTCTGGCAATACTTATCGTTGATCGAGAAATCGTATAGGAATTGAAAGGTGTGGTATTTGTTCATTTGGGTATCATTTAAGATTGGAACTGGCTATACCTCCTAAATTATCAGGGCGATGCCTCCCTGGTTGAAAATATATATCCTGCCGACATCGATCCTTATGGGTATGACCAGCCTGATTTGAACTCTTTTCTTCAGGTGAATATCCATGCAAACCATACCAGATAGCGGTTTTTATTATCCCAATCTTTTCATTCGAATAATGCTGCTTTCCATAGAAGATGTGGCCGGAACAAATGGTGTAAAAACTATGTTAAATATGGCCGGGCTGCCAAATTTGATCGGAAATTATCCGCCTGCGAACATGGAGGGCGAATTCGATTTTTCTCATTATTCGATGATCATGGCCACCCTGGATGACCTGTACGGTGCGAAAGGCGGTCAGTTGTTGGCCACGCGTGCCGGTGGTGCTCTTTTTGAAGAATCGAAAAAGCTCATACCAAATCTTCCGGATATGGCGGGTGATGAATTTCAATCCAAGTCGCTGGAAGAAAAAATCGAAGCCGGGTTATGCCTGGTTCATTCTGTGGTTACACAGAAGAAGACGATATCCATACCGCGGACCGAAGACGGCCAGTTCCTCTATTCTGTAGAGCACTGCCCGATTTGCTGGGGGAGAACAACCAGTACACCACGCTGTTTTTTGACAGCCGGACTGTTGAAAGCGGCGGTAAGCTGGTCGACCGGAGGGTTGGATTTTGATGTGAAGCAGGTGAAAGCCCATTCCTGCGGCGACTCCACCTGCGACTATGTGATCCCGGTGACGCCTGCTGGATGACCGGCAGGAGACAATAGATATCTCAATCCGGTTGCCGGGGGTGTGAAGAGATTGGAAAAATCACCGCAGTCATTAATGCTGCCCCGGGTTTTCCACGGGAGCTTTGTAATCCATTTTTTAGTACAGATATATGACTTATCCGCGTAACAAAATTCAGTATCATTTAACCATATGGACAATTTTTGGTACGGAGTGAAGATCGAAGGTAATGGACAGAGTATCGCTTCGCCAAAAAACCTCCGAAAAATCTTATCCGGGGTATTCCCCAAGTTATTGATTACTTAAGTGGGTCAGTCTCCAGATACCAAAATATCTGAAGACAGATCGGGTACCAAAAATGAAAGGTCAGAGCTGAAGATATAAATACAAAGTCCCATCTTCAGCAAAGAAAAGATTTGCTTTTCCACGTCAGCCGGCAGTCCATACAGGTTAAGGAGATCATTTTATGTCACATATTGTTGTTAATAAAGAATTGTGTAAAAGCTGCGGTCTGTGTGTGACTCAATGCCCCAAGAAGATCCTCAGGATATCGGCGATAGCCAATAGCAAAGGCTATTTCGTTTGTGAACAGACTGACGCGAGTCTGTGTATCGCGTGCAATTTCTGCGCGTATGTTTGCCCTGATGCCGCCATCACCGTATTCAAAGAAGCCGCCCTGGAAGGAGCCTTATAGATGAGCAAGCATTTTATCAAAGGGAACGAGGCAATCGCCGAAGCCGCTGTTCGGGCTGGCTGCAGGTTCTACGCAGGGTATCCTATCACACCGCAAAGTGAAGTACCGGAAGTTCTCTCAGTACGACTGCCCCAGGTGGGCGGAAATTTCATTCAGGGGGAGAGCGAGATAGCCAGCATTTACATGGTCTACGGCGTGGCGGCCACCGGTATTCGCAGTATGACAAGTTCCTCCGGTCCGGGACTGGCTTTAAAATCCGAAGGCATCTCCTTTCTGGCGGCTGGAAGAATCCCCGCGGTCATCGTAAATGTTGTCCGGGGAGGGCCCGCCATCGGAACGATCATGCCGTCGCAGCAGGATTATTTTTCGGCTACGAAAGCTCCGGCTCCGGGCGGATTCAGATGCTTCGTGCTGGCTCCCCAGAGCGTTCAGGAAGCGGCGGATCTGGTATACCGAGCGTTCGATATTGCCGATCAATACCGCACACCGGTGATGGTTCTGGCGGATGGCATGATCGGCAATATGATGGAATCGATCGAGCTTCCACCGATGAGAGATCTCGCGACGATTCCTTCCAAAGATGCCTGGCGATATAACATTTATAACGATGACGGCAGCGCGAGAGTGCTGAATACTTACTCTCCCACAGTAGAAGGACAGCAGGCCAGGAACGTTGAAATGGCGCGCATGTATGCGGAATGGGAGGAAAAGGAACAGCTCTGGGATGAATACATGCTTGATGACGCGGAATATGTCCTGTGTGCGTACGGCTCCAGCGGAAGGATCGCCAGGTCGGCCATAAAAGAACTTCGTCTTGAAAATATCAAAGCCGGTTTGATCCGCCCGATCACCCTGGTGCCTTTCCCTAAAAATGCCTTCCAGAAGTTGAATTACAGCAAGATCAAACACATTTTCTGTCTTGAAATGAGTATTCCCCCTCAATTCGTTGAGGACGTGAAATTACAGGTGGAAGGCCGGGCAAAGATCAGCTCCATTTGCACATCCGGCGGCGTCATTCTTGACACCGATATTATCGAAAATGCCGTAAAGAAGAATCTATAGGAGAGCAGTCATGACCATTTCTTACGCGCGACCCTCCTTTTTATCGATGGAAAGCTCGGGATTCTGCCCGGGCTGCGGACATGGAACGGTGCACAATATCATTGCCGAGGTCGTTGATGAGTTGAAAATCCGGGAAAAAACGATGATCATCCACCCGGTGGGCTGTGGCACCCTTGGATTATTCATCATGAACCTGAATGTGATCGGCGCGGCACACGGCCGGGCAAGCGCCATCGCGACGGCCATCAAACGCTGCAATCCAGATAACGTTGTTATCTGTTATCAGGGAGATGGTGATCTGGCGGCGATCGGCATGGCCGAAACCATGTACGCGGCAAATCGGGGTGAGAGCATCAGCGTGATCTTCATCAACAATACCAGTTACGGGATGACCGGTGGACAGATGGCTCCGACGACCATGGTGGGGCAAAAGGCAACCACCTGCCAGAATGGACGAGATGTGGAAATTGATGGAATGCCTTTTAAAATGTCAGAGTTAATTGCGTCATTGGATGCACCACGCTATGTAACGCGGGTTGCTGTCCATGATGCCAAAAATGCAATGAAAGCCAGAAAGGCGATAAAAAAGTCTATTGAAATGCAGATCAATGGCGAAGGATATTCCTTTGTGGAAGTCATTACCATGTGCCCGACCAATTGGAAAATGAGTCCGGTGCAATGTGCGGAGTTTATCGATGACACCGTTTTGAAAGTTTTTCCTCTGGGTGTTTTCAAATCTTGATCGGAGGTTGGAAGTGGAAAAATCTTTACTGATTGCAGGATTTGGTGGACAGGGTGTCATGTTACTGGGGCAGATGCTGGGTTACGCGGCGAGTGATGCCGGGAAGAACGCAACCTATTATCCCTCTTATGGGGCGGAGCAGCGCGGCGGGACGGCCAATTGCACCGTCATTATTTCTGATGAGGAGATTGGTTCACCGGTGGCTACGAAACCGGACGCGGTGATCGCGATGAACGAACCTTCGTTCAACAAATTCAAGGGGATGGCAAAAAAAGGCGGAACGATCTTTATCAACAGTTCGCTGGTGGAAAGCAGTCTCGATCGCGAGGATATCACCGCGTATTACATTCAAGCCAATAGTATTGCCGATTCACTGGGTTCGAGCAAGGTGGCGAATATTGTCATGCTGGGTGCGTACATCAAAGTCAGTGCCGTGTTGGAGGTCGAAGATACCAAGAAGATCATCAAGAAGGTGCTGGGAAACAAAAAAGAACTCCTGGAGACCAATTTAAAAGCGTTTGATACAGGGTACGGATTGATATAAGGAAATGATGGATTTCGGGGGAGGCATCCCTCAATCCATCCTACAGTGACTGCTTATGTTAAACTACATGCATGTCTCTTCACGATCTGAATCGGGTGCTCATCTGGCGCAACCGGCATAAAACGGATAAGGCAGCCCGGCTTTCCTCCCGGCTCAAACCGGCCGGCTTTGGACTCCTTCTGCTCATATCCATCCTGCTGGCTGCCGGTATCCTTTTGGCGGCTGCAGCCTACGTAAACATCACGGCCGGACTGCCCTCTGTTGAAGAGGTAAATGCCTTCTTTGATCCGAACAATGGATTGATCCTGCAGCCATCCCGCCTGTATGATCGCACCGGCCAGATAGAACTGCTCACCCTGGATAATCCCGGTGCACTGCGTGCCTACGTGTGGCTCGATCCGCAGCAAGAAGTGCATTTCTCCCCGCTACTGGCCAGAGCGGTCATCACCCTTAACCAGCCGGATTTCTGGCAATCCTCCGGAGCAGACTGGGCGCACTGGTCTGATCCCACTCCCCGTACGTTGGCCGAGAATCTGGTCAGCCGTTTGCTGCTCTGGCAGGAGGAAAATTCCCCCGTTCGCGGGCTACGCATGCGCCTGCTGGCCTGGCAGTTGACCTCCCGTTATGGACGGGACAGAGTCCTGGAATGGTATCTGAACAGCGCATCTTTCGGGCCGCAGATCACCGGCGCGGAAAGCGCGGCACGTGTGTATTTTGGCAAATCATCCGCTGATCTAAATGAAGCGGAGGTTGCTCTTCTGGCCGGCCTTTCCACCGCGCCGGCTTTGAATCCACACGATTCGCTACAGGCATCAGAGGACCTGCTTCGTAAAACCCTTGACGATCTGGTTACGGCCGGCCTGTATACTCCTGAAGCACGGCAGGCTGCCCTTGAAAACCAGCTGATCATTCAACCGCCGCAGGAGCAGGCCAATTCGTCCTCGCCGGCTTTCACCCGCCTGGCCATGCAGCAGCTTTCCGCGCTGGTTTCAGACGATCGTGTGGCTCTGGGCGGACTGCAAATCCGTTCCACACTGGACATGGTGCAGCAGGAACAGCTTGACTGCACCCTGAGAGCACAGTTGCAGCGTCTGGAATCGCCGGCAGCCACCGGTGACCTGACCTGCGCAGCTGCCCGCCTGCTGCCGGCGCTGCCACCGGTTGAAGCACCCCTCCCGGATACGCTTCAAGCGGCCGGTATTCTGATGGATCCTGCAAGGGGTGAGATTCTGGCATTGACCGGCAAAACCAGCCTGACGAAAACCGGGGATATTTATGAAGGAATGCAGGGCGGAACGGCACTCAGCCCGTTTCTGGCGGCAGCCGTGTTTTCGCGCGGCTACAGTCCGGCCAGTCTGGTCTGGGATCTGCCGCGCCTGTCGGTGGATGACACAATCCCGCTGACGAAAGAAATCGCCGCCCGTTACCGTGGTCCAATCCGGCTGCGCACGGCGCTGATCAGCGACCGCCTTAATCCGTTGGAAGACCTGCTCGAGACACTCGGCGCGCGGGATACCTGGCGGCTGGCGCGTCCGCTGGGGATCAACAATCTGGAAAACTCAACCGATCCCGGTCGCCTGCTGGAAAGTGGTGGTTCGGTTTCCCTGTTGGAGATTGCCCAGGGAATGACCGTCTTTGCCAGTCTGGGCGACCTGCACGGCCTGCCGGTCAGATCAGGAGAAGCGTTGCAGCCTTCTACACTGCTGGCTGTGGAAGACAGTTACGGCCAATCTCTATTCAGTAAAGATCCCATCCGGAGGCAAACCGTTCTCAGCGCTCCGCTGGCTTACCTGGTGCATAATGTGCTGGCAGACGAATCCCTGCGGCGCGCGGAACTGGGATATCCCAATCCATTCGAGCTGGGCCGGCCGGCCGGAGCCAAGTACGGTAACGCGGAGAACGGGCGGGAAATCTGGGCAGCCGGGTATACTCCACAGCGTGAAGCCGTCATCTGGATGGGCATATCGGAAGAAACCACCGGAACCGTATTGTTCCCTTCCTCTCTGGGGATAAAGGCGGCCGGCGGGGTATGGAATGCCGTGATGCGCCAGAGCCTGGCCGACCAGCCTGCTACGGATTGGGCTGTACCGGATGGTGTAAGTACACTGGTAGTATGTGATCCCTCCGGGATGCTGCCAACAAAGACCTGCCCGCTGCAGGTCAGCGAGGTTTTTCTGCAGGGCAGTGAACCGACCACCCTGGATGATTTGTACCGCACGGTGCAGATCAATCGGGAAACGGGCAATATTGCCACGGTATTCACTCCGCCAGGATTGGTTGAGGACGCTGTTTTTCTATCAGTTCCGGAAAATGCCCGGGTATGGGCGCGTGCGGCCGGAAAAGCCACAGCACCCACCACCTACGATACGATTCAAACAGGCACCGGTTCTGCCAACGCTAAAATCGACCAGCCCTCGCTGTTCTCGCTGGTCAACGGAAAAGTATCCATCCGCGGTTCGGCCGGTGGGGATGGGTTTCAAAATTACCGGCTGCAGGTGGGTGAGGGGCTTAATCCGCAGGAATGGGTGGAAATTGCCCGCGGAAGCGAGGCGGTGGAGAGCGGTCTGCTGGGTGAATGGGATACCGGCGGCCGCAATGGTTTATATGCCATTCGCCTGCTGGTGGTGAATGCCGAAAACCGCGTTGAAACTGCCCTCTCACAGGTTACCGTGGATGATGTTCCGCCGTTGGTGAAGATACTCAGCCCGCAGGATGGAATCAGTGTTTCAGGTATGAAACCGGTATTTCTGCAAGTGGAGATCAGCGATTCTTCCCCTATCACGAAAGTTGACTGGCAGGTGGATGGCAAATCGATCGGCGAAACAACGCAGGCGCCCTATATCAATGAATGGCAGAAACCTTCACGGGGGATTCACAAACTGACGGTGACAGTCAGCGATGCTGCCGGCAATCAAACGGTTTCAAATCCGCTCACATTTGTTGTCGAGTGAGGATCATTTCTCTGTAAAACGAAGGATTAACCCGCCGGTGCGTTCGGGATGTCCTTCCGCCGAACAGTCGGATATGCTCAGGTCGTTGATTGTCTCGCCGTTCTCTCCCACCCGCAGGCTGTAGATGGTTCCAGGAATCATTTCATAATCGGCATAGCCGGCATTGATCTCTGGTTTCAATCCGGTATAAAAAGATTCCTCCCCGTCCTTCCAGGTGATCTGAACCCGCACGCCGGGCATCGCCAACCCGGCCGCGTTCTCTACCCAGACCTGCAACAACCCTGGACGCAGGCTCTTTCCACAGTCAGCCGCGCGGTCTTTCAATACATACGGCGAACTGAGAGTGGGAAACATGGTCGGTGTGGCGCGGGGTATTTCCGCGGATGGTATGTTCAAAGGGGGGATGGTCGGGTAAGGTGTACCGGGTTCCACGGTTTCACTGGTGGGTAGTACCTGGATGATCCCCTGAGGCGTGTTGGTGGTTTCCGGAGGCAGTGTGGGTTCCGGTGTGGTAACCCACCCGTCGGTCGTTTCCACCCGGGCACGTTTGGCCGGATCGAGACCAGCGGCCAGATTGGCCAGGGCTTCCGAATCTGATTCATTACGCAGCCCCAGGCTGCGCTGTGCCTGAGCAGCGATCACTGCCGCTGGATCATTGTCTTTCAGTAAATCCAGCCGCGGATAGGCCCGTCCGCTGTCACCGCTGGCGCGGAAAGCGCGGGCGATGACCAGACGGTACTGATCTCGGGCGCCATCGTTCAGGTTGGAGGGTAGAGCGAAATCATAGGGTACCGGCCACAACCAGACGGATAGAATGACGCCACCTGCCAGTCCCAGCAGGAAACCGGTCAGCAGGTACCAGGGTGCGCGCGCGGCGCGTTCACGACGTTCCCGGCGCTCTCTCATGGTTGCACCATTGGTGTGAGTGTGAGGATTTCAGCAGGCGCCAGAGCCTGAACCAGGTCGGCCAGCATCTGTAAATCTGCCTGGGCATATCCCAGTTGCCCGGCGGAGATCAGAGCTTCGCGGCTGTATCGTTCAGGAGTATCAGATCCCAGTGCCTGCAGCCGCTGGCGGGTTTCTTCCAGATTCTGCTCATAGTGGTATATCTCGGCAGCCATCAATACATAGTCGGTACGGTAATCCATCCGCAGGTTGGAGAGATTTGCCTGTGTGTACATTTGAGGGCGAAGCCACCAGCCGTATCCGACGCCTGCGAGAGAGCCGACTAAAACGGCGATCAGGAAGAAGAGAAAACGTCTCCTGCGCAAGACAATCTTACCCTTTCAGCATGGGCATACGGATACCCTTCCTGCGGGCGGTCTCTATGGCTATAGAGTATCCGGCATCCGCATGGCGAACCACGCCCATACCGGGATCTGTCGTCAACACGCGTTCCAGCCGGCGTGCGGCTTCTGGCGTGCCGTCGGCCACAATGACCTGGCCGGCATGCTGGCTGTAACCGATGCCTACTCCGCCGCCGTGATGGAAGGAAACCCATGTGGCGCCGTTTACTGCGTTGATCATGGCGTTGAGGATCGGCCAGTCGCTGACCGCGTCCGTACCATCGCGCATACCTTCGGTTTCACGGTTGGGCGAAGCCACAGAGCCCGAATCCAGGTGGTCGCGGCCGATGACTATGGGCGCTTTGACGATTCCCATCGCCACCAGTTCATTGAATTTCAACCCGGCTTTCGCGCGGTCGCCATAACCCAGCCAGCAGATGCGCGAGGGCAGCCCCTGGAAGGGCACTTTCTCCCTGGCCATCTTCAACCAGCGCAGCAAATGTTCGTCGTGCGGGAAGAGTTCAGCGATGGCTTCATCGGTGCGGTAGATGTCTTCCGGGTCACCGGAAAGCGCCACCCAGCGGAAGGGTCCGTTACCCTCACAGAAGAGCGGGCGAATATAGGCTGGAACAAAGCCGGGGAACTCGAAGGCATTCTGCACGCCGGTATCGAAAGCGCGCTGCCGAAGGTTGTTACCGTAATCAAAAACCTCGGAACCTTTGTGTTTGAAATCCAGCATGGCACGGACATGGGCGGCCATGGATTGCAGCGAACGTTTTTCATATTCCTGCGGATCGCTTTTGCGCAATTGACCGGCGGCTTCCACCGAAAGGCCGGCCGGGACATAATACAGCACATCATGTGCCGGTGTCTGGTCGGTGACTACGTCCGGGATGACGCCGTGCACTACCAATTCGGGGTAGATCTCGGCCGCGTTACCGATCAACGCGATGGATTTTGGAATCTGCCTATCGCGGGCATCCTCCACCAGGGTCATGGCTTCTTCCAGATTGTTGACAACCACATCCACATAACCGATCTCATGGCGGCGTCTGGCTCGCGCGGGATCAACTTCGACAATCAGCCCGACGCCCTCGTTCATGGTGATGGCCAGCGGCTGGGCGCCGCCCATCCCGCCCAGACCGGCGGTGAGCACCATTTTTCCTTTCAGGGAAGGCCAGCCGCGCTGTTTTGCCAGAGCTGCCAGTGTTTCGTAAGTTCCCTGCAGGATACCCTGCGTACCAATGTATATCCATGAACCGGCCGTCATTTGGCCGTACATGATCAATCCTCTGGCTGCCAATTCGTCAAAGTGTTTTTGAGTGGCCCAGTGGGGCACCAGGTTGGAATTGGCTATCAAAACACGTGGCGCGTCCGGATGGGATTTGAAGACAACCACCGGTTTGCCGGACTGCACGAGAAGGGTTTCATCATTTTCGAGGTTTTTTAACGTCTCCAGAATAGCATCGAAAGCTTCCCAGGTGCGGGCTGCCTGTCCGCGGCCGCCGTAGACGACCAGATCGTCGGGCCGTTCTGCCACTTCAGGATCCAGGTTGTTCTGGATCATGCGGTAGGCGGCCTCCGTTTGCCAGGATTTACAGGTCAGTTGATTGCCGCGAGGTGCTCTAACAGGCCGGGGTCCAGACATGTCCAATCCTCCAATATTCGGGATACGGGAATTATACGCCAGCCCTTGCAATGAAAGACCGACAACAGACCGAATCCCAAGATTATTATGCCTGGTATTCTACATCCAGGACTTTCAGGCTTTCTTTAAAAAATTCGGCTTTAACGAAAACATAGTCTGTATCGAAGGTGCTGACGGCCAGGATACTTATGCCGGCTTCGGCCAGCGGCGTCAGTATGCTGGCCAGAATACCTACCGCATCGAAGGGAAAAGGTCCCTCCAGTTTAATACCGCGCCAGCCGCCTTCCATTTCCAATCCCGGTGGTACGGCGGCGGCTTCAACCAGCAAAGATAGTTCTTCCGGCGTGCGGGTGACGCTGCAGAAAACTCCACAATCCACCCAGGCAGGCACCGGTTCCACCGGCCCGAGTTTCACAATGGCATATTCGCCCGGCAGGGGCGTGATATTAAAAGACCGTTTCATTTTTCTCCCTGAGGTCCAGCATGTGGAAAGATCGCCTGCGTGCTCCTTGAAAGTCGCGCACCACGCCAGGCAGAACGCCTACCCGTGCGGCTTTATAGCTGTGATCTGCCTTACCTGGTGGTAAGGAATGGCTTTAATCAGAGAAACCAAACTCGTGGATCAATTCGAAAATGATCTGCCGGCTCAAAATGTCGACATATTCAAATTTGAATCCTACGCCGAATAGGCTGGGATTCACATCTTTTCGGCACCACATGGTTCGGGCGTCGAATTCGATCTGCTCTCTACCTTCGATTTCCCGGGGAAGAAGCATCTTCATCTTCAGGAGCTTCCCCTCTTCATGCGGGTTGTCGCTTACGATCATCAATCCTTCTTCGGTGATGTCAACCAGGTGCCCTAATAATTCGTCAGTATCCCGCTCAAAAACTTTAAGATAATAGATCAGGTGACGGCGGTGGAGTGTACGGCGATCTGACATGGCATCCTCCCGGGATATTTTCGTAAAAATCTAAAAATAAAACGTCAGCAAATCCAGTATAGAAGAAAAAAGCCGAATTTTCAACTTATGTGGAATAGATCATTGATTTTTGATCACATCAATGGTTGTATCCGGCAAAAACCTGGTGATGACGCCTCTGGCGGGATCGATCTCGAACATGAACACAGAATATCGAGGAATCCCATCTACTCCGAAGATCAGAGTCACCCCCGCACCCCGGCGGGTATCAGGCAGTCCATGCTGATCGAACAGGGCGTTACCCAGGCTGTAGAAAACCAGGGCATCAAATTTACCCGAAGCGCGGGAGATGCGTTCCATGGGTTGGATGACGTGCGGATGATGTCCAATGATAATATCGGCTCCGGCCTGCACCAACTGGCGGGCAAGCGCGCGCTGCCTGGAGGAAGGCGCTGGCTGGTACTCGCCTCCCCAGTGAATGGAAAGGAGCACCAGATCTGATCGCAAAGCGGCTTTCCGGATAACCTCTTCCGCCCGGGATTCGTCGACCGGCCGGGAGACGTCATCCAGGGCGATGAATGCCAGCTTTCTTCCCCTTACCGTGAGATACACCGGTTCAGCATCAGGACCGGCTACGGTAATACCGGCTGACCGCAGGATGGACAGGGTTTGTCGGGTGCCGGCTGTCCCACAATCGGCTATGTGATTGTTGGCGACCGTCACCAGGTCGAAGGAGGCTGCCTTTAGCGCTTCGGCGTGCCGAGGAGGGGCACACAATAAATAGCCGCCGGTGACCGCGGGCGCGTCGGTCAACGGAGATTCCAGGTTGGCTGCCAAAATATCCGCCTGGTCGATAACCGGCGTCAGTTGGGTGAACGGCCGCCAGTCTTCCGTACGGCCGGCTGCCTGATCGATTCCACGCCCCAGCATGACATCCCCCAGAAATGTGATACGCAGGTATTGCGACTCACACGCCGGGGTAATAAAACAGATCAGGGCTGCCAGTAAAACGGCAGCCCTGTTCAATCTACGCCTGGTCAATCGGCGGAATTGAAACTGTTCGTCCAGGAAGGACGGGCGGGCGTCTGACCAGATTCGATCTGCTGCCGCCACTGTTCATCTGTCAAGCGCTTTTCCGACGGCACCGTAAACTCATAGTAGCTGAAAACGGCGCCCACACCGATCCGCCAGGGAGCATCTGGAAGAACGACGAACATGGGAACCGGCTCACCCACAGCTTCGGTTAAAGCCACCACTCCAATACCGTCCGGCGCGGGACCCGAGGCCACATCGGCCACCAACGGTGCCTTCATATCAGAAATATCCAGTCGGCCGGTTTCATCGTCGGTATCCGCAGCTACCACGGCAAATTGTTCAAGAATGCCCCCGAAATAGAAGATATGCCAGTAGTCATCTGTGGAAAGTTTCTCACCGGCCAGCTCCTTTTCCGCCGTTGTTTGCAGGAAGGTCAATTCAGAGAGCAAATTTTTGAAAGTGTTCTTTGACCATGTGGTGGTCAATCCGCGCGCGTCCAGGCCGGCCGTGGTCATCTGCGCCAGCGACCTCATGCGGGCGTAGGCTTGCGGATTGGGTTCCACCCAGCCGTGCGGTGGTTCTTCATCCGGCCCGCCGCCGCCCATTTCCGCCATCATCTGCTTGGCATACAGGATGGTGTCGTGTTTCAATTCCGTCCATGAACCCATGGCGGTATTCAGATCTTTTCGCGTCCACGCCTGGTTTTGCATGAAGGGTGGATAACTTTCACCTTTGGGCTCGATCAATGGGAAGAGACTGTACAACCATGACCAGTAGAGATTCTGTGTCCAGGTTTCCTTTCCAAGTGTGGCAACTTCTTTCTTGACCTTGTTGAACTGTTTATTGTAGTTCTCGTATTTCGTCTCACCCATCTCTTTGAGGATGTTATAAGATTCGTCGGAACCCATAGCCGCGAACAGGTCGAGACCTTTAGGAAGAGACCGCGGATTGGAATCCGTACCCACCTCGCGCCAAACCACCTGACCGAAGACGTACTGATCCAGCGTGAAGCGCTGCCCCATGAAGCGGAATCCTTTGGTGGCCTGCTCTTTATCTTCATTGATCCAGACCCACATGGAGTTGATCTTGGGTGGCGGCAAGGTCTTGGCAGCTTCCATAAATTTGGCGAACATTCCGTCATCGGCAAAAGCGTGCAGATCAGGTGCGGAACCAAATACACTGTCACTCAACGTGCCGTATTCCTGATAGGACAGGTCATCCGATTTACCGACAATGAAGACCGTCGGTTCATAGATATTTTTCCACAGGGTGATGGCATCGGTGCCATCGGTGCCCGCTGCCTGGCGCAAAGCCTGTACCAGCAGTAAAGCGCGGCGGGTTTCAAATTCGTCGCGTAACCGGAAGGTCAGACGGCCATACCACATCATCGCTTTGAAGTAGGTTTTCAATTCTTCCGAGCGCGTGTAATGGCCCCGCGGGGTGTATTGCGTGTAATCCTCGATTAATTTTTGTTCTTCCGGTAGGTCGTCCCTATCCCAGATCGGAGAGATGGATTGCTGGTTGTGGGCTTCGATCAGGGTGATTTCCGCGGCCACCATGTCTTTCACGCTGGCGGGAACCGGTTCACCGGTCTGTAATAACTGGGAAGCAACGGCGAAGAACGCCAGATTGCGTTTGGCCGGTTCCTCCAGTGGGGAGCTTTTCAACGCCTCAACCTGTTCCTCAGTGGTTTTCTGCATGGCAGACGTTAGCGATTTAAGTGTGGCGATAAAATGAGAAGTCTCCAGATCACGCAGCATTTTGTCAAAGAGCAGGTGATAAGTGTGATAGACCGCGTCGGTGGTGATGAACATGACGGCCGAATCATAGCGACCACTCTCGTATATCTGGTAGAACTCGCGATAGGTGCCGGGTTCGGCCGGAACGGTCACGAATCCGTTATTGGAAAGAAGGGAGCGCTGTTTCTCTGAAAGCTGGATATTCTCCAGCCCTTTTACTCTGGCCAGATCGACCGGCAGAGTATAGGCTTCTCCATTGTTGTATTTTTGAGGAATAGAAACCTGTATCTCCGGAAATTCCGCGAATGGTTCGGGGTAGACTCCGGCAGGCGGTGTGGGGGTTGGACCCTTAACCTGCGGTTTGGAATCCTGCTTTGTCGTGGGAGCAACATCGGGAACGACTCCGGTAGCTGCAGGGCTGGCTTTTTCTGGCGACTTTTGGGGTAGGGCACCTGTCACCAGACTGCAGGCCATGGTGAAGGCTGCCAAAAGGCTGAGGATCAGCCAGATTTTGGTGCGGATGATTCTCATTGTTTCCTCCTTAAAACTTGAACGCTGGTTTATTCCACCAAAATGAGATTCTTCTTATCTTTTGACATTATAAGGTTGAAATGCACGGATGGTCTCTCCATTCGAGTGATCAGGTCGAATCCAAATCCGTTCCATTTCCAGAGGGCCAAGGTGGAAGCGGAAGATGTGTCGGTGTCCTGATAATCTCCTTCACGGACCAGCAATTCCTGATCGCCATCCTGATCCAGATCAACCGCCTCAAACGAGCGCACCGGACGAGCCAGAGCGGAACCAGCCCATAGTTCTCCCCAGTGGTCCTTTTTCCAGCCGATGAGAATGATATGGCTGCTCTGACCGGCGGCATCCTGATAGGACTGGATACGGCCGCCGAACGGCAGGAGTTTATCCACCGGCCAGGGAGCAAAGGGACGCCGCACCAGAAGGGTGACCTCTGACTGGCCGTCGTGATTAAGGTCCGTCCACTGCGCCTGTTGAACATTCCATACGGCCGGATTCTGCCACCGGCCTTGTGGAGAAACAATGACTACGTTTCCATTATTCCAGTCCAGACTGGCGGTGGGATAGGCTTCAACAGCCTTTTTATCAGGCACTCCGGTCTGCCAGCCGGCTTTCGTGAAGCCATCCGGTGTCAATTGCCACAGGGTTAACGATAAAGGTGAAGAGATCAAGAATAATACGGGGATGAATATCAGTGCAGGTAAAACTCTCTTCAGGATTGGGAATGGCATGGTCTCCACCTGAAAAATATTGTAGGACAGGATTACCGCCTGTGCAATCCAATCGTAGTACCAGGTGAATCCCGGGTCTATAATTAGAAAAAACAACCTTCGTGAGGTAAAGACATGCCCAAAACAGCCATTCATTTTCCGGCCGGTTTTCTGTGGGGGACGGCAACCGCTTCTCATCAGGTGGAGGGTGGAAATACCAATAACAACTGGTACCAGTGGGAAACGCAGCCCGGCAAGATCAAAGAAGGTATGCGTTCCGGACTGGCCTGCAACTGGTGGGGCGGTAAATGGAAGGAAGATCTGGACAGGGCGGCGGAAGGCCACCAAAATTCACACCGCATGTCCATTGAATGGAGCCGGGTGCAGCCCTCACCGGATCGCTGGGATGAAGACGCGCTGGAGTATTACCGGCAGATCATCCGTGGGATGGTAGATCGCAAACTGGAACCCATGGTGACCCTGCATCATTTTACCGATCCTCTGTGGGTGACGAATCTGGGTGGTTGGGAAACAGGCGCTGTTCTCTCATATTTCGAGCGCTATGTGAAAAAAGTGGTGGAAGCTCTTAAAGATTATGTCAAACTCTGGGTGACCATCAATGAACCCAACGTGTATGTGTGGGGCGGGTACATGGGTGGCGGTTTCCCCCCGGGAAAGAACGATATGAATCTGGCGCTGCAGGTGATGGCCAATATGGTCCGCGGGCACGCGGCGGCCTATCGTACAATTCATGCGGCGCAGCCGGACGCGCGGGTTGGTTTTGCGCTTAACTACCGTGACCTGCAACCGGCTCGGCCGGATTTTCCGCCCGACTGCTGGATGGCCGGTTTGCAGGCCAAAATCTATAACGATTCCTTTGCCGGCGCTCTGAAGACCGGGAAACTGGATATGGCATTCAAGAAGATTTCCATTCCTGAAGCCGCCGGAACGCAGGATTACCTGGGGATCAACTATTACACTGGCGACCTGGTGAAATTTGACCTATCAGCCGGCGGAGAAATGTTCGGCCGGCGCAGCACCCCGCCCGGCGCCGAAATGAGCGAGACCGGTTTCATTGCCAAAGTTACCGAAGGGATGTTCCGCGCGCTGAGCTGGGCGAGAAAGTTTGGTATACCCCTGATGGTCACCGAAAACGGGGTGGAAGATTCAGACGACCACCTGCGGCCGCGCTATCTGGTTGAACACCTGGAACAGGTCTGGCGGGCGGCGAATTACAACTTCCGCGTGCAGGGATATTATCACTGGTCGCTGGTCGATAATTTCGAGTGGGAGCGTGGGTGGACCCAGCGATGGGGTTTGTGGGGACTCGACCGGGAGACCCAGGCGCGCATCCGGAGGCCGAGCGCCGACCTGTACGCGGCCATCTGCCGGGAGAACGGGCTGACACAGGAAATGGTGGAACGCTGGGCGGCGCAATCCGCCGAGAAGTTGTTCCCGTAAGTCAGCTCAATAACCGGTCCACCATCTGGTCGACATACTCTTGGCGTTGTTCACGGTCGAGCAGATCGACGCCGTACCTCTTCTCGAACAACCCCGGCATCAAGACCAGCATCATGACAGCATTGGTGATCTGGATACACACTATATACAGTTCGTCTTCCGGAAGGGTCGCCCCTCTGGATTTCAAGTCTTTCACCAGGTTATCCAGGAACTGGTTTATTGCTCCACTCATGGGTGACAGGTAATTACCATCCACTAGCAAGTCATAGAAATGCGCGCGGGTGATGCCCGGATAATTTATCCCGCCTTCCATAATTCCGTAGAAAACGTGCTTGCAGCGCTCGCTGGCCGTGGAACCGGGTAGCTTTTCAATATCTTCCCAGTCAAACGCGTTGTGCAGCGTCTGTTTCATGCAGCGTTCGATCAGTATGTCTTTACTGCGGAAATAGTAATTAATAGCCGCGCTGTTCACACCGGCCACTTCTGCGATCTGGCGAATGGTCGTCCCTTTGATGCCGTATTTTTCAATGCATTCGACCGTGGCAGTGATGATCTTCTCTTCAACGGGATTTGTTGCCATACTTTAAATCTCCTGTTGCGGATCGGAAAGTCCGCATAAACTGAGTGAAGTATCCCATAATTCTCGAGCCAGATTGAAGGAGGTAGCCTCACGGCTGCTGCGTTTGGGTTTCTGGTTGCACCAGTAATTTTCAGGGGAATTCTGAATTGAAGGCTCGGAGGCCAGATACAGGATGGTGCAGGCCGGTTTAAGCGGTGGATCGCCTGCCAAACGGCGAATTTTCCAGATCAGGCGGGAAAAGGCCGGCTGCTCTTTATAAGCAATATCGGTCTTTACCAAGCCGGGATCAACAGCGTACGCATGGACGCTGCTGCCAGCGTGACGGCGATTAAACTCGGCGGTAAACAGGATATTCGCGAGTTTTGATCTGGCATACGCCAGCAGACCCACATAAAAATCGGGATTATGAATAGTCTTCGGGTTGATATTCATATTGTAGTGAGAGTCTGAACTTATGGTAATCACCCGGCCGGCGGTTGACTTTTGCAACAGGGGTAAGAGTTCATGTGTCAATAAAAAGGGAGCCAGATGGTTGGTGGCGAAGGTCCTTTCAATGCCGTCTTCGGTGAGTACTTTCTTTTGTGAATATGTTCCGGCGTTGTTGACCAGTAAATCCAGGCGGTGAAGCTCCATACGTTCCATTTCTTCCCGGATATCAATGGCCAGTTTTTTGATCTGTTTCTGAGAAGAAAGATCTGCCAGGAGAAAGGAAATAGCGGCCTGCGGGCAAACTGTGCGGATGGATTCTTCTGCCAGTTGGCAGCGATGTGCATTCCGTCCAATTCCAATCACACGTGCTCCGTGTAGAATGAAAAGTGTCGCGGCGGCCAGGCCGATGCCTGATGTCGCCCCGGTGATAACGGCAGTTTTTCCGGCGAGCGCCGGCGTGTAATCCAGCATAGACTCCATATCCCTGTCTCCGATCATCATAATACGCTTCTCAACCGTTTTGAACAGTGATCCCGTTCAATATAAAACACATGATTGAAACAAGTGCTTGACAAATTATAAGATAGTCTGTAGAATAAATCAAGTGATTGAAACACGTGTTAGGAGGACGTATGAAGAGTCATCTTTTGATCAGCGGCGCGACAGGCGGGCTGGGCAGCGCCATGGTGATGGAATGCGCAAAACGCGGGTATAGCCTGTTCTTAACCGATATGCGCGAGGATGTATCCGGTTTCGCTGAGTTCATCGCCAGAACCTGCAATGTGGAAGTGCGCGCCCGTTCCTGCGATCTGACTTCACAGGCTGCCAGAACGGAATTTTTAAACGCGGTCCGCGCAGAAGGTTTGCGCTTCTGGGGTTTAATAAACGTGGCCGGTACGGATCATGAAGGTGCGTTCCTGGAACGTACCCGCGATCAAATCCTGCAGCTTATCCGCCTGAATGTCGAAGCTACAGTGGATCTGACTCACGAAATTCTGGACTTGCGGGATCCGGATAAGAAGTTCATGCTTATCAATGTTTGCAGCCTGGCGGCCGTTTCACCCATGCCGTATAAGGCGACCTATGCCGCCACCAAGCGCTTCTTGCTGGATTTTTCCTATGCCATCCGCGAGGAGATCAAAGATTTCGGTACGGTCACCGCGTTGTGCCCGGCCGGCATGCCGACTACGGTGGAGAATATGTCGGCGATTTTTGCACAGGGATTCTGGGGGAGGGCCACAACCGTAGATACGCGTACGGTCGCACGGCAAACGTTAAACGCGGCGGTAAAGGGAAGGATGCTGGTCATTCCCGGAATGCTGAATCAGATCTTGCAGGCCGGCAGCCATCTGGTGCCGGTGACCTTCACAACCAGGTTTGTGGGCAACCGCTGGAGGGATGCCCGGCAGGTGACCGATCCGTGGCAGGAGTATGTTCGCTCCATCAGAGCCGTGTAGTAATTTTATCTACCCGTTTTGCGCAATTCTTTCCAGAAATAATGGGCACCCCGCTCGAAGCCGCGTTTCTCATAGTACCGGCGTGTGCCCACGGCGGCGATCACCACCAGCCTGTCAAGGCCGTGATCCCGGGTGATCTTCTCGGCTGCCTGGATCAGCCTGGTCCCCAGGCCGCTGTGCTGTGCGGCGCCGGTTTCACCGCCGCCCACCGGCAGTGCCTGGCCGAACACGTGCACCTCACGGATGATGGCCGCTTTTTCGAGGTCGGGCATGTTTTGCCTGACCTCTTTGTTTTGTGTCAGATCGGGAATGGATAACCTCAGGTAACCGGCCAGTTTATCTCCCGGGGTATCAAATGACAGGAAATGTTCCTGTGAAGCCGGTGTCTGATACGCCAGGTCGTGGAAAATCAGACTCGAAGGATCAATCTGTTCATTGCGGACTTCCCGGCAGCGCACGCACTGACAATGCTCGCCGCGCCGATCCAGCTCCTGCCTGACATCCATGCGCAGGCTGCTGCGTTTGTTGCCGGCGGCGATCAGGTTCGAGGGGATATCGCGGATCACCCGGTTCACCCGGCAGTAGCGTGGAATGGTCAGCTTCAAATCGGCGATCAACCGGATCAGTTCATCCGTGGTGTAAGGCGTATAGTTTCCCTGCTGCCAGATGGTGAACAATTCGGAATTTTCGACAAGCTGGGTCGGGTATATTTTAATTTCGTCCGGGCAGTACCCGTGGTTCCACAGGCGGATGAAATCCTCACGGTCGCTTTCCGGGGTAGCGCCCAGCAGGTTCGGCATCCAGTGAAGCACCACCTTGAAACCGGCCGCCCTCAACTGGCCTATAGCCCGCAAAGTTTCTTCCGTGGTGTGACCGCGTTTATTCAATTTCAACAGCCGGTCATCCATACTCTGCGCGCCAATCTGGACCTTGGTGACGCCGAGTTTCCGCAGGTGCGCCAGCACTACCGGTGTGATCTCATCTGGACGGGTTTCGATGACCAATCCGACATTACGGTGCGCGGCTTCTTCATTGGCGGCCTGCGCTTCTGCCAGTGTGACCGCGTCAAATCCATTCATCGCATCGAAGCAGCGGCGGATGAACCACTCCTGATAATCCAGTTCGTAGGCGGTAAAAGTTCCGCCCAGCACCAATAATTCGATCTTGTCTATCGGATGCCCCACCGCTTCCAGGGCTTCGAGCCGGGTGGAGACCTGTTTATAGGGATCAAAATCATTCTGCATACCGCGCATGGCGCCGGGTTCGCCGTAGAGATAACTCTTGGGAAGGCGGGCGTCATTCGGGCAAAAGATGCATTCTCCCGGACAGGTGTGCGGACCGGTCAGCACGGTGACTGTGGTCACGCCAGACAGGGTGCGTACCGGTTTCAGGCGGATGCGTTTCAATAGCTCATTGTCCTCCGGCCAGATACCATCTGACACCAACCGGCGGTAGGCTTCCACCAGGGTGTGTTTCGCCAGATATCCCACACCCGGCATGGGATTTTTCCGGATAGCCAGGAAGACGTCAGTTCCCTTTTTTATTTCTTCCAGAACGACTCTGGCGGCTTCCAGCTTTTCAGGTGTGAAGCGGCGTGCTTCCGTCCATTTTTCGAGATCGACCATTAACTGTTTATACCCGTGCCACTCTATAATAGAAGTATGGATGACGTCATTGTACACGCATTACTCGAGATAAACCGGCGTTTTTATCAGGATTACGCCGAATCCTTTGCCGCTACCCGGAGGCGTATTCAGGACGGAGTCCGCCAGGCTGTGGACAGCCTACCGGACGGCCGCTACCTGGATTTGGGCTGCGGGAGCGGGACGCTGGCCGCGTTCTGGACCAGGCCGCGCAAAGACGGCAGCCTGCGCCGGGGTTTGTATCTTGGCGTGGATTTCAGCGCCGGTTTGCTGGCGGAAGCCCGCCAGAATCTGCCCTCCACCCTGCCGCCAGAACTGGGGATCGCTTTCCAGCAGCGGGACCTGATGGGCAAAGACTGGCATACCGGTATTGAAGGTGTGCCTTTCGATGGTGTTCTGGCCTTTGCCGTCTTGCACCATCTACCGGGACACGAAAATCGGGTTAGTTTTCTATCGCAGGTGCGCGAGTTGATCAAACCGGGCGGTAAATTCAACCTGAGCGTGTGGCAGATCCAGAACAGCCCGAAGTTGCTGGCTCGCCGGCAGCCCTGGGAAGCGGTTGGATTTCGGGAAGAACAGGTGGAATCCGGTGATGTGCTGCTGGACTGGCGGCAATCCACCGGCGGATCACCGCAGAGCGCCGGTTTGCGATATATCCACCTTTTCACTGAATCTGATCTTGGAGAACTGGCCG
Source organism: Leptolinea sp. (assembly GCA_012798535.1). GTDB lineage: Bacteria > Chloroflexota > Anaerolineae > Anaerolineales > Anaerolineaceae > Leptolinea. The sequence continues at coordinate 9,398 of JAAZMZ010000008.1, read as the reverse complement.
GGCAAACTGGGTGGCAGGTGACGTCTAGTTCTTATCACGATGGCCACACCAGAAATCTGGGGCTTTACCAGACTTGGCGTGCGGTCTGATCAATACCCGGCACAGGCCAGCCAGGCAGGCAGAGAGTCGCATAAACGGCGCATGATCTGCCGGGAAGAATTTTCAAAAAATGACATCCCGTTGTAGGCTTCGCCGCCCTGTTCAGATACCAGGTCGCTGACCCCGCGCAGGATCAGGCAATAGCGGCCGAACTTCCTGGCGGTCACCCAGGCGATGGATGCGCTTTCCCAATCGGCAGCCCGCGCATGGAAATTCTGAATGAGAGACGGTATGTCGGCGGGAACGATGTCTCTATCTCCGGAAACCAGCAGCCCACTCTCTACGGACAAAGGCAAGGGTTTTTTCAACCAGGAGTGATCCAGGGTGGTCGTATAAAACTCAATGGACTGCTGCTGATTCCCCATCTGTTCAAAAATATCGTAGGTCAATGTTCGATCGGGCATAAAAATCACATGGCGCTCGATCTGACCCTGAAGGCCGCCGCAAGTTCCCAGGTTGATGACCAGTTCAGGATCCCATTGAGTGATGGCATAACCGGCCGAGGCGGCGGCGGAGATCTTACCCCAGCCGCCGTGCATAAAGACCACGGATTGCTTTTCCACCATCCTCAGAAAAAACTCACCGAAAGGATTGAGATAAACGGCCGAGTCGGGATAGTACTCTTTAACAGCAAACCATTCCGCATCTGCCGAGACCAGAACAACCACCGGGCGCTGGCTATCCACGATCGATCCGTGTGCGTATGTCCGCCAGACGTTCAATCAACGGCGGATGGTAATGTTTGAGAATTTCTTCCAGGCTGGTGCGGCCTGAAATGCGTTGTTTCCGCCGGTCCTGTGGCCCTGCCAGAGCGCCCTGCCAGACTATACTGGCTACATCCCGGGCGGCATACGGTTTGCCCATACGGCGAGAATTCTCTGCACGGGTTTTTAACAAAGCCTGATCGTTGGTCATCCAGTGGCTGAGGGTTTCCAGAGCTTCCAGCGGCTGCATGCAAAGGTCGCCCGCTCCGCCCTGAACGATCATCTCGGCGTTGCCGGTCTCCTGGCCGGGAAGAACGTCCACCAGCAAAATCGGCAGTCCGCAGGCCAGACTTTCGGTGACGATCAATCCACCGGCTTTGCAGATGATCGCGTCGGCCGCGTGCATCAACAGCGGCATATTGCTCACATACTCATAAAGATAAGCCGGAATGTGCCATTCGATGGCTTTCAGGTTTTCATACAACGCGGCGTCATTACCGGCAGCCACCGCCAGTTGGATGGGAAAACCAGAATGGTTGAATACATTGACGGTTTCCAGCAGGCGGTCTACGCGCTTGCTGCCGACGGCCAATATCGTCAAACGTTCCGCACCCCACCCCAGTTCACGGCGAATTTCCTCTTTTGTTCGGGTTTCCTGGACCAATCTGGGGGATACAGGAATGCCAGTCTCGATTACTTTTTCAGGTTTAAGGCGGCTGGCAATCGCCAGATTGCGAACAACTGGATTGGGTACCAGGCAGGCTGTGGCCGCTTTATGGAACCAGATACGGTGCACTGTAGACAGATCGGTAACGACTGTGTACAGGGGGATGAAGACGCGATCCATGGTAAAGACGGCTTCAAGGGCGCTCTGATACAGCGGATATGTAGAAACGATGGCGTCCGGTTTATATGTGGTCACCAGGTCGCGCATCACTTCATACAACAGAACAACGAGAGCGGTATCGGCGATAGCGCTGGGAATGGGTTTATCACTGGCGTCATACCCGAGACGGTAAAGTTCGGGTGCCTGCTTGACGATCAGGTCATAATCTGACTGGCTGTCTCGCAGGAAGAAAGGCGTGCGTTTATCTTCCAACGGATTGACCAGATGTAATTCACATTCCGAGCCGACCTGCTCTTCCAGAGCGGCCTGGATGGCGAGAGCGGCGCTGCGGTGTCCAAACCCGGCATCGGCGGTGAGGATCAGAATGCGCTTTTTCTCATTCATAGTCATTCCTCATCTGGAGTATCCGGAGGCAGGCAACCCTGCAAATAATCCAACAGGAGTTGAAGGGCGGCCTGGGCGGATTGTTCCTTATTTTGGACGCGGTTGCCCTTCCAGAGAAAACGCCAGGCGTGATTACCCTCTCTGGCACTGAGCCCGATCCAGACCAGGCCGACCGGTTTCCCCGGTGTGCTGCCTCCCGGTCCGGCAATCCCACTCACCGAGATGCCCACTGTGCATTCCAACGGGAAATCGGCGTTCAGGCAGGTGCGAACACCCCGCGCCATTTCAATCACTGTCTCTCGGCTTACCGCGCCGTGTTCGGTCAAGGTTTCCTGTTTAACACCCAGCAGGCGTTGTTTGACCTCATAGGCGTAGGCGGTGACCGATCCTAGATAATAGTCAGAAGAACCCGCAATATTGGTTATCCGGTGCCCGATCAGACCGCCGGTGCAGGATTCGGCGAGGACCAGTTTCAATCCTTTCTTAATCAACAGTCGGCCTATTTGAACTTCGAGTAATTCATCAGAGTTATTTTCCATTGGGGTGATTATAACCACAGATTAATTTTGACAGGCGTAAACCACTTGACAAAATTTGCAACAGATATATACTATAGACATGTTTGTAATACAAACAAGTCTATCACAAAGAGGAAAGCATGAATAAAACGATTGAAAACACAGTTCAACGCACCCGGCAATACTGGTATATCGATGGTTTCACCGAAATCCTTACCGGTGTGGTATTCCTGCTGCTGGGCGGAATCAATTGTATCAGCCTGTTCTATGCTCCATCCGTGGGATCTGCCGTGCTGGTCGGCGTGGGATATCCCCTGGTGATCCTGGGAGGCATGTTCGGTGGAAGAGTCTGGGTACGGTCGATGAAAGAGAAGATCACCTTCCCCCGAACCGGTCTGGTGGAATATATAAAACCGGAACGCGGTCCACGTGTTAAAAGAGCCGTCACAGCCATGTTCGTCGCTTTTGCCGTATCCATACTCACCATGATCATCTCGCGCGGATTGGAACCCTTCTGGATTGTACTGGGAACCGGATTGCTGATCGCCATTTTTACCGCCTATCTGGCTTTTCAGATTCCCTTGAACCGGTTCTATTTTCTGGCAGGATGGGTGGTGGCTGTCAGTTATGTATCCGCCCGATTATCCATCTCGGAAGATATGCAAATGGCGGTATTGTTGGCGGGAACCGGTTTTGGCTTCCTGGCTGGCGGTATCTGGGCACTGGCGCACTACCTGCAGCAAACCCGCCTGATCACACCAGAATCAGAGAGGGAAGAATGAACGAAGACTGGCGTTCTCTTGCCGATGCCGACCGGCTTGTGCATGAACCATCCCGTCTGATGATTTTGACCATTCTGAACGCGGTTTCTAAAGCGGACTTTGTCTATTTGCAGCGCGAGACCGGCCTGACAAGGGGAAATCTCTCCGTTCACCTCAGCAAATTAAGTGAAGCCGGTTATATCGAAATCCAAAAGAGTTTCAACGGCAAGGTGCCGCAGACGATTTGCCAGATCACAGATACGGGCAAGACAGCCTTCGGGAAATACACGGAATATCTGAAGAAGGTTGTTCACACCATCGACGCCTCAGAGTAAGATGAAATAGTGCCCGAATAATTATGAAAAGGAGTTGGCCTCGGCCAACTCCTTTATTGCTATCTTGAAAAAAGAATCAGGGAATATTCAGAACCTGTTGCCAGTTATCGCCGACAATGATGGCCACATCACCGGGAGAATTGGGATCATACCGGCTGAAGATATGGTCGGTGGGAATTTGCATCATTTCCGCCAGGAATTTCATGGTGTATGGTTTGCCTGTGTAATCGACCAGAGTCATTTGCGAATAGTGCTGATCGGCATTTCCCGTGCCAATGACATTCATGCCGGAGGAGATCAGGTATTGACCGACCTTATCCCCCAGACCTTCCGTCTGAGTGCCGTTTTGCACCATCAGGCGGGCCTGCTCGGCTACCATGAGTGAGGTTAGGTCGGCGACCGGGATGGCGGTTGGAGCGGCATTTTCAGCCGCGGGAGCCGCGGGAGCAGCAGCGGCAGCCTGCGTGGGTGCCAGCACTACCGGTGCAATCGGTCCGCCGGAAGCAAAGATGGAGTCGCGCACGATTCGGACCTGATCCGGATTGGGGATCAGAATGGATAATCCATCCGCCGACATGGCAATCTGAGTATCGTCAGTGCCAATGATTGCCTGTTTGATGTTTTCCTTGGGGACTTTTTGCGCGGCCAGCGCCAACTGCACCACCTGGGAAAGGGTAAGATTGGTACGCAGGCCAGAGGCGATATCCGCATACAGCCTGGGTGATTTCGAGATCAGCTCTGGAAGCTTTCCCAGATTGAATACCTGGTTGCGCACGGCCAGGATCACTTCCTGCTGGCGCAGCGCCCGATCGAAGTCACCGCCATCCGTGTGGCGTTGGCGGGCGTATGCCAGCGCATCCGCTCCGCACAACGGCTGTGTGCCGGGCTGCAAGGTTTTAGTGTTCCCTGAACCAAGGGGATCGATGGTGATGGGGACGCGGACCTTCAGGTCAATGCATCCGATTTCATCGATGAACTTGATAAAAGAATTGAAATCGATCTGAGCGTAAAAATCGATGGGAACGCCCAGGAATTGTTCGACCGTCTGCACGGCCAGAGCCGGACCGCCACCGGGAAGTTTGTTGATTTCGCCCAGGTAGTAGGCGGTGTTGATCTTGGCGTAATCAAATCCGGGAATATACACCCACATATCCCGTGGAATGGATAACATACCGGCTGTGTTTGAGATCGGGTCATAGGTGACCAGCATCATGCTATCCGTGCGGGAAGCCGGTTCATTGGCTTCCCAGTCGCGGTAATCCAGGCCCATCAATAGCGCGGTTACCCGTCTGGAACCATCCCAGGCCTTGGCAGCCGGACCATCCGAAGATTGCAGGGGTTGTGAATTCTGTGGTGAATCGGGCAATGTCATATTGGTCGTATTACCGCCGGTATCCACAGGAGCACCCGGAACATCGGGCATGACCCAACCGGCGACCACGTTTTTAACCAGCATGAACGCCACGATCGCCGTTCCGGTAGCCAGGACGGCGAACACAGAAAGAATGATTGCGGTGACACGGTCAGCGCGCCGACGAGGCCGGCTGGTGCGGGAGATTGTTCTTGCCATACGTTTTAATTAATCCTATTGTTCCGGGTCAATGATAGATGAATTTGCCCGGATTTGTTGCAAGAATGATACCACCAACATCCGATCAGACAATTTTGGGCGGCGGAACCGGAAGTTTCTCCACGGTTGTATCCACCCATTTGTCACCTTCGTCGATTAACATTACAGGGATATCATCCACAATGGGATATTTACGGCCGCAGTCACGGCAGACCAGCCAGGTATCCTGAATCAGATCCAGCATCCCTTCTTTTTCACGAACACAGGCCGGGCAGCGCAAAATATCCAACAGTTCTTTTTTTACCATACTGCCTCCAGAGGAGATCGATGAATACGGCGGATTCTACCACACCGCATCAGGGTGTCGGCGTGCCCGTCTCTTCTGTGGAAGGAGTGGGAATGCCTTCGGTTCCAGGACCGTATTCAAATACCGATTGCCAGGGTTGGTAGTGGGTCACGAATTCATCATTAAGGTACGGCTGCCCGTTTTTGATGACCGCCCGCTTCACTGTCACATCCGCCCCGTCGGCCTGCCAGTCGATTTGTTCAATCTCACCCTTTTTTAGATCCGGGTTCTCTTTATAGAGCGGTTCGGGTGCCTCTACGATGTTCATCGGGCCGCTGAATTCTGCTTTCACTTCTCGCCCATCTTTGGTTGAGTAGAACTTCCAGGTGATGCTGCTTTTTTCAGGGTTGACATACGTTTCCATCAACAGCCAGTAGGGAGTATCATTCGTGAACCTAAAATCGACCATCGGCACAAAGACCGTCGCATCCATACCGGCAAGCCGTGGATCGATGCGATTGCCGGCGACCTTTTCATAATAGCTGACTCGATAAGCGTGCGGATGGCGTTCCACGATTGGATACCCGGCAAAGAAGGCAGTGCGGAACAGGGTGGTGCTCACCTGGCATACTCCGCCGCCGATGCCTTTTATGGTGCGGCCGCCGTAGATGATCAAAGCTTCGGCAAAACCATTATCCAGACTCATATCGCCCAGGTTTTTTGCCATTGAAAAGGTTTCCCCGGGAGCGACCAGAAGCCCGTGAAAACGGGCCGCGGCTGCCGTAATATTCTGGACACGGTCGGGGCTTGAACCGTAAAAGTACGTCGTCTCTGCCCTCACCAGTTCCCTGATCCCCAGAGAATCTGTAGTGGCGTCATCTTTTACTTCGGGATTTTGGAAATCGAAAACCAGCGTGACATCATGCTCACCGGCAGCGGCTTTTTGCTGGATCACCCCGATGGTGGATGAGGCGTTTAATGTCCGGCCGACTACCGCGTGTTCCAGCAGATCAAGCCTGCGTTCCGTATCGTTGAAGATGAATCGTGCGTTGCGCGAAAGTAGATTGGTTTTGTTCGCCAGATTGTTCAAATAGGTTAACAGCAACTGATTATTTAGCTCCACCTGGTAGGTGAAATGATCTCCTTCTGGAACCTTTACCAGGGAAAGCATACCGGCGAGAGTCTGCTGATCGATGCTCCACGGACCAAGCTCATCATTCTGACCGGAAGGCATGGAAAATGTCAGGGGGGCGGAAAGCATCTTCTTGACAATGGCTCCCGTTTTTTCCACATTGATGACAGCCGGTTCGGTTGTCTTCACAGGCAGGTCGATGGTTCCGTTCTGCATGGTCGAAAGCAGAGAGTTGATCTTTTGCAGGGTTTCCACCTGGTCCAGTTCACGGCCGGTTTCACCTGAGCGGATGTGCACCTCTACACCGGTGACATTAATTTCCGCTTCTATCAGCGGGTGATTGATCTGTGCGGCGATTTCACCCAGTACCGAGGAGGTCAGACGTTGATCGAAAATGTACGTCGGAGTAATCAGGGTGCTGCTGCGGGCGGTGGAAAGTTGGATGTTCGCTTTATGGAAAAAGGAGCCTTGCCGGCCCACGGCGAAAGCGTTTTGGGCGGAGGCTTTCGGATCAAGAGTTAAACCCAGGCGGGCGGGAGTGTATTCCCAGGTCTTATCCTGATACTTCAACAGGATTGAGCCGTTTTGCGGATATGGAAAAGAAGCCGAAATGACCCCCTCCGCCTCCGCGGGTGTCAATCCGCCCAAATCGACACCCAGCATGGAAACACCGGGATAGATTCGGTCGGAATACCAGGCCTGGTACAGAAGAGAACCCAGAAAAAGAAAGATAACGAAGAAGAAAATTCCGGTCAACAGAGTGAGTAGGATTTGAACCAGAAGGTTGGCCGGTTGAGATCGGTGAATGGGACGGGCTGCCATAATGAAAAATTATAACCCGCAAAAATTGGTACCACCAATTTTTGTCGAATCCCTTGACAGGGTAAAAAATGCGAGTAGAATTCAGCCCGTTGTCGAAATCAGGCAACGATTTCGCCCCTGAGGGGCAAATCATTGAAAACTCAATACGTGACTTCTTAGAAGGCACCCTGCCGAATCAAGGAGTTTCTGAAGGAAGCGCCGGTGGAGAAAGATACACCGGCAAATTTATCGGAAATTGACCCCTTGACAGAGAGAAACAGATCGGGTAAACTCTAAATCCCCTAGTTGAGGACGATTTCGCCATAAGGCAAATCGGTAACAGATAAGGGCAAGAGAGCCCCGTAAGCGTCGCTGTGACAGCCGATGTTGAAATCAAAAGACATCGGCGCATTTGTCTGAAAAAACCTTGACAGGCGGGGAAAGAGCGAGTAAACTCTCGCTCCGCGAAGTTGAGAGCACCTTAACAACTGAAGAGTGATAGGAAGAGAGCGATACCCTGTCGTTCTAAAAAATTCCGTAAACTTTAAACCCGAAAGGGTAAAAATTTTTTGCGGAGAGTTTGATCCTGGCTCAGGATGAACGCTGGCGGCGTGCTTAATACATGCAAGTCGAACGGAGTATGTAGCAATACGTACTTAGTGGCGAACGGGTGAGTAACGCGTTGGTGACCTGCCTCGAAGAGAGGGATAACAGTCCGAAAGGATTGCTAATACCTCATGTGATCATAGGGTTTAGAAGCCTGTGATTAAAGGAGTAATTCACTTTGAGAGGGACCTGCGTACCATCAGCTAGTTGGTGAGGTAATGGCCCACCAAGGCGATGACGGTTAGGGGACCTGAGAGGGTGGCCCCCCACAATGGAACTGAAACACGGTCCATACACCTACGGGTGGCAGCAGTAGGGAATATTAGTTAATGTGCGAAAGCGCGAACTAGCAACGCCGCGTGTGCGATGAAGGCCTTCGGGTTGTAAAGCACTTTTCCAAGGGACGAGGAAGGACGGTACCTTGGGAATAAGCATCGGCTAACTACGTGCCAGCAGCCGCGGTAAAACGTAGGATGCAAGCGTTATCCGGATTTACTGGGCGTAAAGCGCGTGTAGGCGGTTCGGTAAGTTGGATGTGAAAGCTCCCGGCTTAACTGGGAGAGGTCGTTCAATACTGCCGAGCTAGAGGATGGTAGAGGAAGGTGGAATTCCGAGTGTAGTGGTGAAATGCGTAGATATTCGGAGGAACACCAGTGGCGAAAGCGGCCTTCTGGACCATTTCTGACGCTCATACGCGAAAGCTAGGGTAGCAAACGGGATTAGAGACCCCGGTAGTCTTAGCTGTAAACGATGTGGACTTGGCGTCGGCGGGTTTAAATCCGTCGGTGTCGAAGCTAACGCGATAAGTCCACCGCCTGGGGACTACGGCCGCAAGGTTAAAACTCAAAGGAATTGACGGGGGCCCGCACAAGCAGCGGAGCGTGTGGTTTAATTCGATGTTACACGAAGAACCTTACCAGGGTTTGACATGCAGGTAGTAGGGATCTGAAAAGTGACCGACCCTTCGGGGAGCCTGCACAGGTGCTGCATGGCTGTCGTCAGCTCGTGTCGTGAGATGTTCGGTTAAGTCCGCTAACGAGCGCAACCCTCGCTGTGTGTTATATGTGTCACACGGGACTGCCGGTCTTAAGCCGGAGGAAGGTGGGGATGACGTCAAGTCAGCATGGCCTTTATATCCTGGGCTACACACACGCTACAATGGGTGGTACAGCAGGTTGCGAAACCGCGAGGTGGAGCCAATCCTCAAAGCCATCCTCAGTTCAGATTGTAGGCTGCAACTCGCCTGCATGAAGATGGAGTTGCTAGTAACCGCAGGTCAGCTATACTGCGGTGAATACGTTCCCGGGCCTTGTACACACCGCCCGTCACGTCATGGGAGCTGGCAACACCTGAAG
>JAAZMZ010000007.1 GCA_012798535.1 Leptolinea sp. | reverse complement strand
TATTATCCCGGTGATGGATTGTCCAAATTCAAGGACCTTGAAGGTGATCTCTGGGATAAGATATACCAGAAAGACGCGACTACCATTTATCATGTCAGAGAAGGCAAACCGTCTTGAAGGAACCATCGAAGATCTACCATATCGCAGAGAATGTCCATTGGACGAAGGGACTGGAACAGGGTGAATATCGCTGTCCCTCCCTGGAATCGGAAGGATTCATTCATTTTTCGACCGAGGATCAGGTGATCGCGACGGCCAACCGCCATTATCATGGCGTGAGTGGATTGCTGCTGGTCATGATTTTTGCGGATAAACTGACTGCCCGGCTGAAATATGAAAAAGCGCCAACCGGAGAATACTTTCCTCATTTGTATGGTCCGCTAAACCTTGACGCGGTTGAGAAGGTTCGCGCGTTTGAGCCAGATATGAACGGTGATTTCCTCGCAATACCTGATTGATCCCTATGATCTCATTTCTACTCTGGATACTTGTGATTACTTTGCTGGGATGGGCTGCCTTTCCCATCCTTTTTCATCTGTTCCCGCATCTTTCTGACAAGGGATATGGACTGGCAAAACCGGCCGGCCTGCTGCTTTTCGGTTATCTCTACTGGATCCTGGTGACTTTTAAAATCCTTCCAAACAGCTGGACGGGAGTGGCTGCAGCATTTTTACTTGTGCTGATTTCAGGGTGCTTTGTAGCATACAGAACTGGATGGAACCGAATTAAAACCTGGTTATCTACATTTCAATGGCTGGTTGTGGTCGTTGATGTTGGTTTTATCCTATTCTTCGCTTTCTTTGCCCTTGTGAGAGCCGCATATCCCGATATTATCGGTACGGAAAAACCCATGGAACTGGCTTTCATCAATTCTATTTTGCGTTCGGGGTCTTTTCCTGCGGCTGATCCGTGGCTTTCAGGCTATGCCATTTCGTATTATCACTTTGGATATATCATGGTTGCCGGGATCATAAAGCTAACTGGAACGATATCCGGAGTTGGATTCAATCTGGCCGTTGCTTTGTGGTTCAGCATGGCTGCGGCCGGTGTCTTCAGTCTGGTGCTGAACATTCTGGCTAATTTACAAAAACCCGGCGCTGGGAAACCTGCCGATAACTCTCTCATTAAACGTGCAGGTTGGGCGATTTTTGGTCCGATTCTTCTGGTCCTTGCCGGCAACTGGGAAGGACTGCTGGAATTACTGCATTCAACTGGGACATTCTGGGGCGCTACGGGTCAATCCGGATTCTGGAAATGGCTGGATATCCAGGAGTTAACCGCTCCACCCGTCTTACCTCTAAACTGGCTGCCAAGCAGACCAGGTGGAATCTGGTGGTGGCGTGCATCGCGTGTGCTGCAGGACTACAATCTGGCCGGCAGTTCAAGAGAGATCATTGATGAATTTCCTTTCTTTTCTCTATTCCTGGCCGACCTGCATCCTCACATATTATCCATGCCGTTTGTGATCCTGGCCTGTGGACTGGCGCTCGAATTGTATTTCCGGGCGCGGTCCGGGTCGGGTTTTCGTTCAGGCTGGTTTTCCTCGATTCTGAAATGGTTGTTCCCGCAAAGATCAACGCAGAGTTCATGTGGATCGGAAACAATACCGGCCGGATTGTTCTGGTTTTCCGCGCTTCTGCTGGGTGGGCTGTCTTTCTTGAACACCTGGGATTTCCCCATCGGGGTCGGCCTGTGTTGTGCGGCCATCGTGCTGGGATGTTATCTGAACCATGGATGGAGCGGTCAACGGATCGTTGAATTCCTTGAAAGCGGGATTGCATTCGGTATTACCGGAGCGGCACTTTACCTGCCATTCTATGTTGGCTTCGCATCTCAAGCGGGTGGTTTGCTGCCCAGCCTGGCCTTCTTCACACGGGGAACCCACCTCTGGGTCATGTTTGGAGTGATGTTCGTTCCGATATTCTTCGGATTGATGGCCGCTCTTACCAGAGAGGGTTTATCCGACAGCCTGCAAGCCGGATTGGGAAAGTCCGCAATAGTAGTCGGTGTATTGTGGATGGCCATGCTTCTGCTTGGCCTGATCTTTGCCTCTATTTCGGGTTTTATTGGTCTGGTCAATCCTGGTCTTGCTTCCGCGGGCGATTCGGCGTCCGGGCTTTTTCTAAATCTTCAGGGCAGTGCCAGTGTTCGCGACATTTTACTGATCACGAGCCTGTACCGGTTATCCTCTCCCGGAGCGTGGCTGACTCTGTTGCTCCTGCTCACGCTGGTTTGGGGTGGATTGATCTGGCTTCGCAAATGGAAAACTTCTGGCCAGGGTGAAGATGTGCTGGCAGTCCCATCTCAATCCAGTGAACCCCGGCAGGATTCTTTACCCTTCGTGTTTTTGCTGGCTGCGGCCGGAACCGGGCTGGTGCTCTTTCCAGAATTTTTCTATTTGCGCGACCAGTTTGGTTGGCGGATGAATACCATTTTCAAGTTCTACTATCAGACCTGGATTCTCTGGTCGATTGCCGCGTCTGTTTTTACTTTTATTTTCTGGAACTGGCAACGCGGTGCGATCAAATGGGTGACCCGGGTTGTTTTCATTCTCAGCATGGTGGCAGCGATGTTGTACCCCATGTACTGCCTGGTGGATCGTTTCAAAACGACGCGGTTGACTAACCTGACCCTCGATGGGAATGCTTACTTTGTCTCCGCTTATCCCGATGAAACGGCTGCCATCAATTTCCTGGCAAATTCTCATGATGGGACAGTGGCGGAAGCGATAGGTGGCAGCTATACCGGGTACGCGCGGGTATCCACTCAGAGCGGTCAACCGACTGTGCTTGGCTGGCCTGGCCACGAATCGCAGTGGCGGGGCGGCGCGAAAGAAATCGGAAGCCGCGAATCTGACATCAAGCTTCTGTATCAGACAGACGATTGGATGGAAGCTCTGAATATTATTAAAAAATACCGGATCCGTTATATCTATATCGGCTCACTGGAGCAGGGCACCTACCGGGTCAGCGATGGTAAGTTCAAGACCAATCTTTTCCCGGTATATCAGAACCCGACGGTTACCATATATGAAGTCTCAGATCAACTATTAGTCCAATCCCCCTCAAGCTGATGGAAACTGATATGAAGAAATCCTATCCCCTGTATGTGCTGATCGGCTACGCCCTGTTGTTTTTGCTGGCCGTTGTTTTGCGATTCAATAATCTGGGAAATCCCCTGCTCAGTGAAAAAGAAGCGGGAATTGCCCTGCAGGCGGCCGGGAGTACGGTCAGTACGGCGGGAATGCTCTCTGGTACCGAAGGATGGACGGCCATCCTCAGTTCCGTTTTCTTCGCATTGGGAAAAAGTGAATTCACCGCCAGACTCCTCTCGGCCGTATTCGGCACATTACTGATCTTTGTTCCTTTTTTATTTTCCAAGAATCTGGGCAAAGAGACGGCACTGATCTTGAGTGTTCTGGTCATGTTCGAACCGGGGATGATTGCCTATTCCCGTCAGGTCAACGGTGCAATAATTACGATTTGCGGATTGCTTTTCTTTGCCGGTTTCTTTCTCAACCGCCGATTCGTCCTGGCAGGATTGGCTGCAGGTTTAGCGGCAGTGGGAAGCCCCATTTTGTGGCCGGCTGCCATCGCCTTTTGCCTGACATTCTGGCTCGCGAAGAAAAAACAGAATGGCGATACTGATATTTCAGATCAGATGACAGCCTGTCTGAGTCTCGAAAGGAAAGAGTGGGTCACTTTCATCTGTTCCCTCGGTTTGACAGTTGTCATTATGGGAAGCGCGTTCTTCACACATCCCATTGGAGCGGCTGCCCCAATTTTGAATCTCGCGGCCTATCTTCGGGGGTGGCTGACGGTTTCCAACCTGTCTCCTTTCTTAATGCTGCTTTCATTCCTGCTCTATCAGCCGTTTATTACACTGTTCGGTCTCTTTGAAGGTATTCGTTACAGCAGATTAGACGATACCTCCACAGGTTTACTGTTGTGGTGGTTTGTATTTTCGACACTTCTAGTAGTCATCTATCCATCCCGAAGTATGGATCTACTGTTGATTTCCTATATCCCTCTGCTGGTGCTGGCTGCTCGGTGTATTTGGCGGATTATTCGTTCTCTGGAAAAACCGGATATTCCCGCCTACGGACAGATGATTCTAGTAATATTACTTATTCCATTTTGCTGGTTGAATGTCATTGTTCTCAAATTCCCCATAGAAGGCCAGGATTCCTGGCTGAGGGCGGCGGCGGCAGGCGGCGCATTGGGATTGTTGATCATCGCCAGTTTTCTCATCCGTATGGGCTGGCCGCCCAGACAGGCCAGCACCGGCCTGTGGATGGGTTTGGCAATTCTCTCCGCAATTTTCATGTTCTCCACTGCCTGGCGGTCTGCCGGATTGGGAATGCACCCGGAAACGGAACTGTGGAACTATGCCGGGATCACCTCAGAAATGGATCTGCTAAGCCGCACAGCCGCTGATTTGAGTGAATGGAATGTCAGCAGCCGGGATGGGATCAACATCGTAATTCTTGACTACCCTTCGACTGCCATGAAATGGGGACTGCGTAATTTCAACAGTGTCAAAGAATACCAGTCCTTGCCGGGATTATCCAATCCGGCCGTTGTGATCACTGCCGGGAAACAGGTTCCAGCACTGGCGGAAGCCTACCGCGGACAGGATTTTGCCCTGGTCCGCAAGACGAACTGGAGTTTGATCATGCCGGATGATTGGATCAAATGGTTTGCCTTCCGTCAATTGCCCACGGAGACGGAGCAGGTGATTCTTTGGGCGCGTACTGACTTATTTGCCGGAGCTGCCCGGACTGCTCCGGCGACCATCAATCCCATACAGTGAGGCCTCTTTGATATCGAAGACTACCATAGCCATAGACGGCCCGGCTGCCTCTGGAAAATCGACTGTCGGCGGAAAAATTGCACAGCAGCTTGGTTTCTTATTTTTTGACACGGGAATCATGTACAGAGCGGTAACTCTCGCCGTATTACAGGCTGGAATTGATCCAATGGATGAAACATCGGTATGTGCTATTGCCAATCGGGTTGATATTGATATACTGCCGCCGGGAAAAGCCGATGGCCGGAAAGCCGATGTATTCCTGGATGGCAGGGATGTGACCTGGGAGGTTCGCAGCCGTGAGGTCGAAGGTTCTGTTTCTCAGGTGTCCACATATAAGGGGGTGCGTGATGCGATGACTGCCCAGCAGAGGCGGATTGGACAGCGCGGAAATGTTGTCATGGTAGGCCGGGATATCGGAACGGTTGTTTTTCCGGATGCCGATTTGAAGATCTATCTGGAAGCTTCCGCTAATGTCCGCGCACGACGGCGGTATGAAGAATTACTCGACCGTAACCAGCCGGCGGATTATGAAAATATCCTCATGGCCACCCGTCAGCGGGATGAGATCGATAAAAATCGGACCATCGCTCCTTTGCGTCCGGCAGACGATGCCGTCATTCTTGATACAGATGATTTAACTATAGATGAAGTCGTTCAGGGAATTTTAAAACTGATCAAAGAAAAGGGAATTATGGCAGAAGGAGCCTGAGGGATGTGTGATACCTTTTGTTATCGGTCTGGTTCGAATTTGTGGTTTGGTAAAAATTCTGACCGAGAACCAAATGAGGCGCACGAAGTGCTTTTTGTGAAGGGTCTCGCGAATGATCCGGGAACAAAGGTCAAATGCACATACCTTGAAATTCCTGAAGTGCCTCAAACGTTTGATGTGATTCTCTGCAAACCGGTATGGATGTGGGGCGCTGAGATGGGTGTAAATTCGCATGGCGTGGCCATCGGGAATGAAGCCGTTTTTACACGGGGTAGAAATCCAGAAGAACCGGCATTAACCGGCATGGACCTCCTACGTCTTGCTCTTCAGAGGTCGACATCAGCGCGTGGGGCCGTGGATTGCATCACCGGTTTATTGACCACCTATGGGCAGGGGGGAAATTGCGGCTTCAGCCATCCTTTTTATTACAACAACAGCTTTCTGATTGCCGACCGAAAAGAAACCTGGGTGTTGGAGACGGTTGGAAGGGATTGGGCGGTAAAAAAATTCGTCACTTCAACGGCTATTTCCAACGCTCTAACCCTGCGTTCAGATTGGGATGAGGTCAGCCCGGGATTACGAGATTTACACGATTTAGCGGGGCAAAAAAGTGATCCCATCGTGACAAGATTCAGCCAGGCTGTCTTACGCCGGGACCGTGTAATGGAAGGATTGATAAGAATCACTCCGGGTGTATCCATCAAACAGGCCTTCGATCTCCTGAGATCACATCACGGCAGCGCTTCCTTACCCCGAGATTCCCTTACGGCGAACACCGTTTGTATGCACGCAGGATTTGGCCCCATCCGTATTGACCAGACGACCGGTTCTTTCGTCGTGGATTTCCACGAAGATCAAATGGTGGTCTGGATCACCGGAACATCGGCTCCCTGTTTGAGTGTTTTCCATCCCGTTTTGCTAAACGGCTTTAGAAATGACACCCGGATCTCCACGGAAGAGGACTGGCGGGAGAATGAGACTTTACACCGCAATGCCATTTTCTGTTCGGATGATCGTATCCAGATTTTTCAATCGGAACGCGATGTTCTGGAAAATGACTTCATAGCCGATATGACCAATGCAAGTTCGATGAAAGGCCGAATGGATATTGTGGAACTGTGCCAGAGGCGCAGACAGGAATTACTAACCCGATGGGGGGAGAGGTTCTCATCTGAAAAGAAGGTCAAAGGGCATTTCTTCTATCGCCGGGCTTGGCGAACATTCAATAAAGAGGCAAATTTTCAGAACGATCTGTAGTAAGTCGTTGTCTAATAATGGGAATGCTATAATTTATCCATATTAGATATCGATAGACTATCGTGATTCTTTCACTGCTTGATTCGCCCACGAAGATAAATTTGCCTGATTCCATCGCCGGCTGGGTGGGATTAGGTTTGTATTGCCTGCTCTTTATTACCTGCCTGATCCGCTGGTGGGATATCCCGATGACGGTCATCCAGCGGCGATGGCAATTGATGGTTTTTCTTTTCTTCTGTATTATCCCGGCCAATCTCTTTTTCGGCGTCGGAGATCTATCTGCAGGAAATATCACTGTTTTTAAGGGACAAACACCGGGGATGATTTTGTCCGCTGTTCCCTGGTTTTTGATCAGCGCCTTCTTTGGACCTGTTCCGGGCAGTCTGGCCGGATTGATCAGCGGATTAATCCAGTCATCACTGTCCACCAATTCCCTGTTCACACCGTTCATTCTGGGAATTTGCGCTTTAGTGATGGGGGCCTGTTATCGGCAGAATTACCGCGGAGGTATCTATTCCGCCATCCGCCATCCATTGGGTTCGGCGGTTTTCACAATTTTGATAGCTTACCTGCTGACCTCCGGTGCTGCCTTTATCGACGCGGATGGTCAACTTGTCGGAATGGTGGATGCCGGACTTTCAAACTGGAAGACAGATCTGCTGTTTTGCGTGATTCCCATCCTGACCGCCGGACTGGCAGGAGAATCTTTACAGGAACAAAAGATAGGACCCTGGCGTCGGGTGTCCACGCTGCTTCCTTCCCAGGATGAAGGTTTTGCCGAGAGTAAATTTTGGCGCATTTCATTACCGGTATCCGGCCTGTTCATTTTCTTCTTTATGCAGATTGCATGGAGTGTTCAGATCGACCAGGTCCGCGACCTGCTGGAAAGCAGTCTGGGCAGCCATGCCGGATTGGCTGCCGGATACTGGAGTCAGGAAGAACAGAACCTCCTGGGGAGGGGGAATTCTATCGCCGTACCCGATGTACTGGGGCAGACATCCATTGACTTCTATGCCGCCATGCAGAAGACATTTCCGAATGAGAAGGCCAGGGTGATTGTGATCGATGCGAGCTCTCGGGTTATACACCAATTTCCAGAAGGATCTGCGGATCAAAGAATTTCAGCTCAGACAGCGTCCGCGATCAAACAGGTTCTAACCGCGGGAACTTCAAGAATGCTCAGCGCACATAGCGGTGATGACCTGGGTTCCCTGGTAGTAAATCTCATCACACCCATCCTGGATGCTGAAGGCAAGCCGATCGGCGCAGTACTCGTTCAGACAGGTGAATTTCCGCGCGCCATGAACTCATCCTTTTGGACGGAAGTCACACAGATCGAAAATATTGGCGGGCAGATGTGGTTGGTCTCATCGGATGCAAAGACACCCATGCTTGATGATATTCCAGCGCCGGATATTCAGGGGCAGGTATTACCGGGTGAGTTTCTCACCTGGCAAGGTTGGAAAGATACCGCATCATTTGCGTACTGGCCGGCAACAGACCGATGGATTGCCTATATAAAGGTTCCCACATCCGCCGCCGGGAATGTCATCCTGTTGAGTTTTCTCCGGCAAATTTTCTTTATCATTGCCGGCTTTGCCCTTCTTATATTTTTGCTGGACTTCTACTGGAGCAATCTTTATCGTGATGAGCAACGCCTGCTTCAGGCTTCCAGGCAGATCTCACGGGGAAATTATGCGTCCATTGCCGGGCTTCAGGACGTAGTTGAGCTGACAGATCTCTCACAGGCTGTTGAACAAATACGCGTCAATGTGAAAGCCCAGATGGACGAAGCCCAGCGATTGATCTCGATTGGCCGCGGAGTGGCAGTGCGCGAAGAGTTTGGGCGGTCAGTGGAACCGATTCTGAAGGCAGCCTTGCGAGGAGACGCTTCCTGCGCGCGGGTAATCCTTATACCACCGAAAATCGAAAGCGTTGTACCTTCTCCATTGCGTCGATTTGGGTCTGGTGAACGCAGTGATGTGTATGCCGTTCTGGATGATCAAATTCTGGAAATTTGCCAGCGGGAAGGGATTTTTGTCATCCGGAACACTGCCCGCAGCCGCCGGATTGATTTCAACAGCGCAGTTACCGTACCCATTTCAATTGTCGCCTTACCGGTATATCTGGAGAAAGACGATTTTCTTGGAGTATTCTGGATCGGGTATGAAAAGCAGCAGGTCTTTCCGGATGAAGAAATATCTCATCTCAAAACACTGGCTTCTGAAATCGCCGTGGCAGCAGCCGGGGAAAGACGCCTTTCTGAAACCGAGCTGGGCAGAAAACAATTTGAATCTTTAATCGGTTCCATCCAGGATCCTCTGCTGTTGCTGGATCCATCGGGTGAAGTCATATATGCCAATGAAGCGGCGCTTGGCCTTGATGGCCTCATCCTACGCGATGAAAATGGCAAACGTGTCGCGGCGTTGCCGTCCATGCAAAAAGCGATTCCCGGTTCTTCCTCGGATATTTCGAAGGAAGGAATTGTGCGGGAAATTCAGTTTGCCGACGGCCGTATGTATTCGGCGCGCTTCACCCCGTTTGAAACGGATGGGCGATTTGGTGGATCATTATGTGTTCTTCGCGACGTGAATTCTTATGTCGAAATGCTCTCTCACAAAGGTGAATTCGTCGAAACGGTCAGCCACGATCTCCGCCAGCCCCTGACCATGATCAGCGGATATGCCACCATGATCCAGATGGTGGGCGAGATCAATGAACAACAGAAAAACTACTTGCAGAAGATCACCAATGGACTGGATACCCTGAACCGTATGGTCAACAATATTCTGGACCTTGGCAGGCTGGAAGCGGGTGTCCGGCTTCATCTTGAAAAGGTGGACATCAAAAAATTGGTCGGTTCTGTGGTGGACGAATTTGTTCCGCAGGCTGTTCAAAAAAAGATCGTACTATCGAATCTGACTCAGATGGATATCCCGATGATCATTGAGGCGGATAGTGAGCTGCTGCACCAGGCGGTATTCAATATTCTCGATAACGCGGTTAAATTTACAGGCATCGATGGCAAGGTGGATGTCAGGGTGGAGAACCTGCTCAATAAATGCGTTATCACCATTCAGGATACCGGCATAGGCATATCACCTATCGATCTTCCCGGTATTTTTGAACGAGCAGGGCGAGGGAATATCCGCGAAGCTGGACAGAGGGCTTCGAAATTGGGTTTATCCATCGTTAAATCGATCGTTGAATTACACGGAGGCACGGTACACGTGGAAAGTCAACTCGGAAAGGGTAGCATATTTCGCATAGAACTTCCCATGTGATCTGGCGAATATCTTGCAATTGGGAATTTCTTTGGTATAATAATGGATTGCATTATCTATGATATTTCCATGCTTTCTACCATGGTGTTCATACACCTTGATTATTTTGCCAGAATCAAGACTCGCGAGGAGGTAGTTTAGTGGAAACCAAGGGATTAACGGCGTTACGAATCAGCCTGGCTTCCCCTGAGACCATTCGAAGTTGGTCATATGGTGAGGTGTTAAAACCGGAGACGATCAATTATCGGCGCCTCCGCCCGGAAAAGGACGGTCTATTTTGCGAAGCTATTTTTGGACCGACCCGTGACTGGCAGTGCTATTGTGGTAAATATAAGAATCCGCGGTACAAAGGAATAGTCTGCGATAAATGCGGCGTCGAAGTGACTCGATCCTCAGTCCGCCGCGAACGCATGGGGCATATTGAACTGGCTACTCCGGTAGCTCATATCTGGTATACACGCCGTATCCCATCCTACCTGGGTCTTCTTCTGGATATCTCCCGCAGGAACCTGGACAGGGTTTTGTATTTCGCTCAATACATTGTCACCTACGTTGATGAAGAAGCCCGCCAGAAAGCGTTGAAACGCCTGGAAGACGAGATCAGTGTATCTGAGCGCGAACAGGCGCAGCAGATCAACTCGAAGATCATCGAGGTAAAGCAGGCACGTGATCGCAAACTGGCTGAGATTAATCAACAGAAAACTGACCTAGAAAACCGGGCGGATGAGCAGATTGCCTCCCGGTTGGAACCCATCATTCAGGAAGGCCAGCGGTTGGAGCAAGAGCTTCAGGAAAACCTTGGCAAAGCGGCTAAAAGCAAAATCGTTTTCACCGCAACCAATGTGAAAATTGCCGACAAAGGCGAAACGATCAGCGCTCAAAGCATAGCCGCGATTCAAAAGGCGGTAAAAGAACGTCTGGATGAAATCGACTCGGAATTCCGCGAACAGCTTCAACGCGAGATTGAAGCGTTGAAAATGCGGCTGGATGAGGTCAAAGCCGAAGCCGATTTGAACATGGAAAACCTGCGCAACCAGTTGGATGATCAATCCACAGAATCGGCAGATCAAAATTCTCACTTACGCGACGAATTACAAGAGCTGCGGCCGTTTACATTTGTCAGTGAACAGCGCTACCGCGAGCTGAAACAGCGCTGGGGGCAGGTGTTCAAAGCCGATATGGGCGCCGAAGCGTTCTATGATATTCTCAAACGCCTTGACCTGGATAAGCTTGCCGAAGACCTGTGGCATGAGGTGCGCACTTCCAAGAGCAAGCAAAAGCGCAAGAAAGCCACATCCCGTCTGAAAGTTGTCGAAGATTTCAAACGCTCCGGTAACCGGCCGGAATGGATGATCCTGACGGTTCTGCCGGTTATTCCCCCCGATCTGCGCCCCATGGTTCAACTGGATGGCGGACGGTTTGCTACCTCAGATCTGAATGACCTGTACCGCCGGGTGATCAACCGCAATAACCGCCTGAAACGGTTGTTGGAACTGGGAGCTCCGGATGTCATCGTGCGCAATGAAAAACGCATGCTTCAGGAGGCTGTTGATTCCCTCATCGATAACTCACAGCGCGGTAAAGCACTTTCCCGTCGCGGCCGCCGTGAATTGAAGTCTCTGAGCGATATGCTCAAGGGTAAAAAAGGACGTTTCCGCCGAAACCTGCTTGGAAAACGTGTCGATTATTCCGGCCGGTCGGTGATTGTGGTTGGTCCAAGTCTCAAACTGTATCAATGCGGTTTACCGAAGACCATGGCTCTAGAACTCTACCGGCCTTTCGTGATAGCCCGGCTGGTAAAACATAATTACGCCGCCAATGTCAAAGGCGCCCGCCGCTTTATTGAACGCAACCGCCCGGAAGTATGGGAAGTGCTGGAAGAGGTGATCAAAGACCGCCCGGTGCTTGTAAACCGTGCTCCCACGCTTCACCGTTTGGGGATTCAGGCTTTTGAACCTCTCCTCATCGAAGGCAGTGCCATTCAACTGCACCCGCTGGTGACCACAGCTTTCAACGCGGACTTCGATGGCGATCAGATGGCCGTGCATGTGCCGTTGTCTGAAAAAGCCGTCAATGAAGCCCGCCGCTTGATGCTGGCATCCCGCAACCTGTTGAAACCGGCAGACGGAGAACCGATCATCAGCCCTTCGAAAGACATGGTGCTGGGAGTCTATTACCTGACAACCAGTGACAAACTCCAGCACAAAGGCGATGGTCATGTCTTTGCCAACTGTGATGAAGTGGAACTGGCTTACGGCCTGGGATATTTGGATATCCATGCCAATGTTGAAGTCCGCGCGAAAACCTGGTTCGACGACAAAGGAAATAAATTGCCTGAACTGAGTGAACGCATGATCAAAACCACCACAGGACGGGTAATTTTCAACCGCATCCTCCCGATGGATGTGCAATTTGTCAACGAAGAACTCGACAAGGGTGGTGTGAAAGATTTGATCGCCAGTATTTATGAAGTGTGCGGGCAGGAGATCACCACGGAAGTTGCCGATCGGATTAAGGACATCGGATTTGAATTTGCCATGCGCTCCGGCTCGACGATCGCCGTTTCAGATATTACAGTACCTGACCTGAAAAAAGACATTCTTGCGAAATCTCAAAAAGATGTTGACAGCCTGCAGCGGGATTACCGGCGCGGTCTGTTGACGGAACACGAACGCAATGAACGCACGATCGAAGTCTGGCAGCAGACTACAAAAGATGTAGCGGATGCCGTCAAGAAATCCATGGATCCAAGCGGAAACCTGTCCACTATGGCCAATTCTGGCGCCACAAAGGGTGGCTTTGGACCTATCGCCCAGTTGGCCGGTATGCGCGGTTTGATGGCCGATCCGGCCGGACGCATCATCATTCTGCCGATCAAATCCAACTTCCGTGAAGGATTGACCGCTCTGGAATATTTCATTTCCACACACGGCGCCCGCAAAGGGTTGGCCGATACCGCTCTACGTACCGCGGATGCTGGTTACCTGACCCGCCGTCTGGTGGATGTTGCCCAGGATATGATCATCAATGAATTTGATTGTGGTACCCATGAAGGTATCGTCATGAAGAAGAGCGATGACATCGCGGGGCAATCTCTGGGAACCCGACTGTACGGGCGTACTGTTGCGGAGAGAATCATTCATCCCAAGACGGGCGAGATTCTTGTTGAACGCGATGCCCTACTGGATCATAAAGCCATTCGTTTGATCATCGATGCCGATATCACCGAAGTTAAAGTCCGTTCACCATTGACCTGTGAATTAACCCATGGGATTTGCCAGAAATGCTATGGCATGGATCTGGGTCGTGGAGATGCTGTGGAACTTGGCTCGGCTGTCGGTATTGTGGCCGCCCAGTCTATCGGCGAACCCGGCACGCAATTGACCCTGCGCACTTTCCATACCGGTGGTGTGGCTGCCGGCGGAGATATCACGACAGGTCTGCCCCGTGTGGAAGAGCTCTTTGAAGCGCGACGCCTACCGAAAGGCGAGGCAGTCATCTCACAGATTTCCGGTGTCGTCAAAATCATCCAATCTGATAAATACAGCGACCAGCGGGTTGTGCGTCTAGAAAACAGTGAAATGATCAGCGACGAATATGAAATTCCGGAAGGTTGGGAAGTTGTTGTCAAAGAAGAAGATCAGGTTTCCGTGGCTGACACGCTAGCCAAAATGGGTGAAGCCGAGATCAAGGCAGAACATGCCGGCCGTATCCGCCTGGAAGGATCGAAGATCATCAACTCCTACGAACAACGCGAATCGGAAGAATATGAGATCCCCAGTACCGCACGTTTGCTGGTCAAAGAGGGTGATCATATCGGCGCCGGTGAACCTCTGACAGAGGGTTCACTTAATCCACACATCATTCTGCGCATCAAAGGCCGCGATGAATGTATGAAATACCTGCTGGTTGAAATTCAGAAGGTTTATCGTTCCCAGGGTCAGAACATCAATGACAAGCATTTTGAAGTCATTATTCGGAAAATGCTTGGCAAAGTTCAGGTCGTCCGCCCCGGGGATACGAAATATCTGCCGCAGGACCTGGTCGATCGCCTGGAAATCTACAAGACAAACGAGACCATGCTGGCCGAATCCAAACAACCTGCCAAATATGTTGAGATCCTGCTGGGTGTTACCAAAGCGTCTCTAAGCACCGATTCCTGGCTCTCAGCCTCTTCTTTCCAGCACACCATCAAAGTGCTTGCGGGAGCTGCCATTGCCTCCACCGGCGATCCACTGTATGGTTTGAAGGAGAACGTCATCATCGGCAAGTTGATCCCGGCTGGTACCGGTTTCATTCACGGCCGGTTCTCTGAAGAACATGGATTTGGAACGGTAGCCGCTGAGGGGGATATGCTGCCAGCCGCCGAGTAAATTCAAATCAGGCATTGATCTACGAAATCAACGGACGGATCGAATATTTTGATCCGTCCGTTTTTATTAATTCCTTTTTTTGAAGCTGTCAACCAATGCTCGAATAATGGTAGGAGATGGCGCCGTCGATCAAACCCAGAGTGTCAGTGCCCTTACGATTGGATGTTGAAGTGGAGGATACCCAGGAGAAGTTGCGTGAGAATTCTTTCCCGGTTATTGCTGTCAGCGTGAACGATATCCCCGGTTGGCGTTTGGTGAAAAGTGTGGAATACCAATCGCGAATGGAATCACGTCCCTGAATGGTCTGTTCGGCTGTAATGTGAACCGCGTCTTCCGTGTATAGCCCGGATGCCATCCCGGCATCATGCGCGTTCAGAGCATTGATCAATTTTTGGACAATTCCAACAGGCTGATCCGTCGGATAAGGGAATATGGCCACCGCATTCCAGATTTCTGGCAGGTATTTGCGGCAATAATCCCAACTAAAAAAATTGACCGCCGGAATATTCAATGCGGCAGCTGTGGTCAGAAATTCGTTGACATCCGCGGCGGTGGAAGCCCATGTTTTCGTACTGTAGGCGGCTCCGGTTGCCAGATAGGGACGGTAGGGGGATATGGCCGTGAATTCCCGAAATGAACGCTGCAACTGCGCTCCGGCATTGTGCGCCTGTTCCCAGTACACCTGGGGCATGTTGTAATCTGATTTGTTCAGAAAATCTTCCCAGGGGAATTCACTGTGGTAGGTGGGGAAACGGAAAGAGCACAGGGCAATGGGAATGCCACTCAAGTACCCGCGCAGGTCAGATATATAACGCCGGGCGGCCGCATCCATGCCAGAGGCTTTATATTCCATCTCGGCATCGATGACGTATCCATCCAGACCGAGCGATCTCGCCCGGCGTCCGCCTGCCCAGGCTTCGCCGTCTGGATCACTGCCATAGACATAGTGCCATCCCCAGGCCTGAATACCCGCGGCATGCAAAGCCTCTACCACAGCGGGTACATAATCAGTTCCGGTGGTTGAATCTACATTGTATTGATTCATACCATCGGCAATTTTTATCAGTACATGGGAAAGGCCGGCATCTGCCGCGGAAGAGGCGATGGAGCTCGCATTTCCGCCTTCACAATCGCGAATCTTCCAGATGAAAAAACCTTTCCCCGTTAAGTTCATCAGCAGTTACTCCCGTATCTATCGGGGAGTACCATCCGGATTAAGCGAACCTTCCAGTTCCAATTGGGGTGCAATATTCCGCATCGCATAAATCACATTATCCACATGCTGCCAGAGTTCTTCGCCGAAAACCGCGGTATTCTCAGCGATCTCTTCCCGATTGATAGCGGCGGCAAATGCCCGATCTTTCCATTTCTTTTTCACCGACGAAGCTGTCAGATCATAAAGAGAACGAGAAGGACGCACCAGCGCAACCGCTGTGATTAGGCCAGTCAGTTCATCCACTGCCGCCAGACATTTTTCCATCGTGTTGATCCGTGCAACTCCTTCACCATGACTGAGCACGGCATGCACAATCTCTTCGGGAACATTTTTATCTCGCAGAAGCGGTGCTCCGGCTGATGGGTGTTCATCCAGAGAAGGATGAATCTCCCAGTCGAAATCGTGCAATAATCCTGCCAGTCCCCAGGTTTCCACATCGCCGCCCAGTTTCCCGGCATAATACCGCATGGCAGCTTCCACTGAAAGCATGTGATTGATGAGACCTGTGTTCTTTACATACTGGGTAACAATTTTGTAACCTTCTTCACGTGTGGTCATGTGGTTTTTTCCTCAAATTCCTGTTCCATGTTATCGCCATCCGGCGGGTAGATTGGTTCAGGTTCTCCCAGGATGGGTTGTGGTTTCCGAAGATACAGGTCAATAAATGCGGTGAATGTGGCCGGGATTTCCCGCAAACGCCAGTAAAGATAGGTACCCAGGCGGTAATTTCTGCGATCGGCACTAATACCAATGGTTTTCAATCCAAGAATATTGCAGATATACAATGCCCTCGGTAGGTGGTAATCCTGGGTAACAAGGAAGGCTTCGGTAATGCCGAATATTGATCTGGCACGATAGCATGTGTCATAGGTACGGCGTCCGGCATAATCTAAAACAATGGCATTTTCGGGAACACCCAGTTGTATGGCGTATTTCTGCATGGCGCCGGGTTCGTTGTAACTGATGGTGCTGTTATCGCCGCTCATCAGCAATTTCTGCACTTTACCGGATTTATAGAGTTCAGCCGCCGTCTGCACTCTGTCCCGCAATACCGGTGATGGTGAGCCGTCGCGGTACAGACCGGCGCCAAAAACAATGGCGGTTTTTCCCTGGGGTGCCAAACCCAGCGGGTATCGCTTACCAGCTGACGCAAAATAAGAAATCGCGGCAGGCAGCAAGAACACGAGAAGAAGAAGGATTATTCCAACCAAGATAAATTTAGTGGAGCGATGTTTTTTCACGTCAGAGAATAATTCTACCATGCACGAAATGACTAACAATCCACCTGCAACAAGGCTCGGGAAATTTCGTACAATAATCAGTAGAAAAGGACAGGTATAAATGCGAAAGAACCAGTTCGTGGGATTATTAATTTTTATGATCTTATTAATTGCCCTGACTGGAGGTGGATTGTTCCTCATCATCACGAGGCAAGTGAAAGAGATCGAAGTGAAGACAATCGCACCAATTCAGCAGGTGAATCAGGATATGGCGACACGCGTAGCCCGGTTTCTTGAACCAACTCCGACCATCATCCCCGATCCTGTCAGCATTATTCATGAAATCCGTTCATTGGCGCGGCTCGAAACCATTCAATATTCGGTTGAGAAGGTGATCAGTGCCGATGCCGGACGGGATGAATTCCAGGCTTTGTTTGGCGACAAGTTGTTGTTTGTAGCCCACGGTGAGGTGATTGCCGGTATCAATCTTGAAAAACTCCAATTGAATGATGTTCAACTTGAGGGAAAAGCGGTGACCATTAAGCTGCCGGCCGCCGAGATCCTTTCTGCCCGGTTGGACAATGATAAATCGTACGTCTATGACCGCCAGACCGGCCTTTTGACCCGACAGGATGAAGAGCTGGAAACACGCGCCCGGCAGGCAGCCGAAGAACAGATCTATAAGTCGGCCATCGATGATGGCATCTTGAAACAGGCCCAAACCAATGCGGAGGCTTATCTCGACCGGCTGATCCGGTCACTCGGATATTCCGAGGTGATCTTCAAAGGTTCCGAGCCGTCTGTTGAAAGAACGAACTGATAAAAACCAGATAAATTCCCACCTGAAAATGTGATTCTGATATAGATTGTTATTCATATCAGAGCCAAAGTGCCGAATACAGGCTGTAGAACCCGGTACACGTGTTTCATGCTAGAATGTGCCTCCAATGGAAAATCACCTTTTTTATTTAACACGTCCTCAACCCTCTGTGGAAGTCTATCTCACCGATGGGCGGGTCATTCGCGGTGAGCGCGGGAAAGAGATCGTTCACTTTTTGCAGGCCTTGCCAGAGTGGGATAATCCCCCCATTGTTGGTGCGATCATCAATGGTGAACTCCGGGAATTGACATACCCGATCGATATCGATGCGCGGGTGCGTCCGGTCACCATGTCGGATACCGATGGAGCGCGTATCTATCGACGGTCATTGACATTTCTGCTCGAAGCGGCTTTCGAGGATCTTTATCCTGAATTTCAATTGACTATCGACCATTCCGTCTCATCCGGTGGTTTTTTCTGTCAGGTGATCGGACATGAAGATCTGGCAGGAATTGACCTGCCAGGGCTGGAGACCCGCATGCGTGAGATGGTCGAGAAAAACATCGCGTTTACCCGCGAGCAGATACCGTTGATGGAGGCCATTCAGTATTTCAAAGACCGTGGAAATGAAGATAAAGTCCGTCTGTTGAAATACCGCCAGAAAGACAAACTGGTGTTATACAGCCTTGAGAATCATCGCGATTACCATCACGGTTATATGGTGCCATCCACCGGATATCTTCGCTGGTTCGGTATTACCCGCTTTGGCGACGGTTTTGTACTGCAATTTCCACGGCGGCATTCTCCGAAAGAACTTACGCCGATGCCGGCGTATCCAAAGCTGTTGAACACCTTCCATAGATACGGACGGTGGTTGAATCGATTAGGAATCGAATCGGTGGGTGCTTTGAACGACACGATCAGTTCCGGGCGTATTCGAGAGATCATCCTTGTCTCTGAAGCATTGCATGAACAACAAATCGCAGAGATCGCGGATTCCATTGTCAACAATGCCAACCAGGTTCGAGTTGTGTTGATTGCCGGTCCATCCTCTTCCGGAAAGACCACATTTTCGAAACGTCTTTCGATCCAATTGCTGGCGCAGGGCATTTTGCCTTTTCCGGTGGAGATCGATAATTATTTTGTGGACCGCGAGAAGACCCCCAAAGATGAGAATGGCGAATTTGATTTTGAATCCCTGGGCGCTCTAAATACCCGATTATTTGGAGAACATCTGCAGAAACTGATTGCCGGTGAAGAAGTACGCTTACCCCGTTATAACTTCAAGACCGGTCTTTCTGAAGAGGGAGAAGTTGCCCGATTGCAGCGCGACCAGGTGATCATTCTGGAAGGCATTCATGGGCTGAATCCAAACCTGATTCCCAATATTCCCCTCGAACAGACATATCGTATCTATGTATCCTGTCTTACCCAATTGAACCTTGATCGGCACAACCGCATATCTACCACCGATACGCGAATGCTGCGCCGCATTGTCCGGGATGCCACTGAACGCGGATACAGTGCCCAGCAGACGATCCAACGCTGGGATTCCGTCCGCCGGGGAGAGAAGGATCACATTTTCCCGTATCAGGAAAATGCCGATGATATGTTCAATTCGGCGCTGGCTTATGAACTTTCGGCGTTGAAACCTTTGGCCGAACCTCTCTTGCGGCAGGTCCCGTTTGGTGTCCCTGAATACATTGAAGCCAAACGTCTGCTCGCCTTTCTAGAATGGTTCCTGCCGGTGGATTCGAGCCTGATACCGGATAATTCTCTTTTGCGGGAATTCATCGGCGGCTCCATCCTGCGGGATTTCAAGTTATGGGAAAATCCTTCCATGG
This sequence comes from Leptolinea sp., assembly GCA_012798535.1. GTDB lineage: Bacteria > Chloroflexota > Anaerolineae > Anaerolineales > Anaerolineaceae > Leptolinea. The sequence goes on along the minus strand of JAAZMZ010000007.1, from coordinate 70,689 downwards.
TGGAACTTAATTATTAGAAAAAAGGCCAACCAGTATCATCCGGTTGGCCTTTTGATTACATACGTTTCTTTATTAGCGCAGGGTGTCTTTGAATAGTTTTCCCAACCGACCAATACCTTCATTGATCGTTGCCGGATTTGAGAATGAGAAGTTCAGTCGCATGGTGTTCTCGCCGCCACCCAACGGGTGGAAGGAACTGCCGGGGACATAAGCGACATTCAATTTCAAAGCTTCCTTCATTAATTCAGCCGTGTCAATTCCTTTGGGCATGGTCACCCACAGGAACAGTCCGCCTTCCGGGTGCGTCCATTCGACGCCTTTTGGACAATGCTCTTCTAGCGCATCAAGCATCACATCACGGCGTTCATGATATACCTTTCGGATCACTTCAACGTGTTTATCGAGGAAACCGTCTTTCCCGACCTCGTATGCCATGAGCTGGTTAAAAGTGGATGTATTCAAATCGGCTCCCTGTTTGGCCTGAGCGATTTTGCTGATGGCGTCAACAGGGCCGATTGCCCATGCCAGGCGAATACCGGGAGCGAGGATCTTTGAAAAAGTGCTCAAATAAAGGACATTCCCATTCATCTGTCCTTTGGGTGATCCGCGCATTTCTGCGTCCAACTGCGCAAGTGTGGGTAAATCCTTCCCTTCATAACGCAGTTTTCCATACGGATCGTCTTCGATAATGGGGACACCATATTTATCTGCCAGTTCCACCACTTTCCTGCGGCGTTCAAGGGTGAAAGAGATGCCGGTGGGATTCTGGAAATTGGGCAGGGCATACAAGAATTTCGGACCCTTTTTCAATCCCTCTTCAAGGCTTTCAGGCAGCATGCCGTCTTTATCAGATTGAAGCGTGAGGTAATCGCATTCATACGCATTCCAGGCTTGCAGCGCCCCGAGATAGGTTGGATTTTCAACAAGTATCTTATCACCGGGATCGATGAAGACTTTTCCAATAAGATCGAGAGCCTGCTGAGAACCTGAGGTGATAAGAATATTCTCTTTCTCGCAGGAAATCCCCTGCCGGTTGGCTTCTTTTGCCAGCATTTCACGGAGAGGATTGTAGCCTTCGGTGGTACCATACTGCAGCGCTTTCTCGCTGTAGTTCTTGAGAATCCGGTCGCAGGCTTTCCCCACTTCGTCCACAGGGAATATTTCGGGAGCTGGCATGCCGCCGCCAAAGGAAATCACTTCGGGACGTTCGGTCAATTTTAATAATTCACGAATGGCGGATCCTTTCATCCGCTGGGTACGATGAGCAAAACGTTTGGTCCAGGTGGGTTGCATTCATTCTCCTTGTTCGATGAACTTTATACGGTCAATTTTGGGAAACGACTCACCACAACGGCGGCAGAAGGAAGGGTTATCTTATCCCCCGGTTTGATATCTGCGATATTCTGCGTTCCCTGGCTGTGAGCCGATTGATAAATAAAAATTGGTGTGTCATCCATAGATGATTTTAATTCAAGATAGGCCTGTCCGGTGAAAAATCCTTCACTATCAACCGCGCAACTGGTTACCAGCCCGATAACGCGGCCTTTCTTATCCACAACAGGATCTCCATTGTGAGCCATGCGGATGCCTTTTTCCAGGAAGCGGAAGCGTACCACAACATTCTTCCGGTCTTTTTCTTTACGCACATATTCATCCCGGCCGATGAACCACGGTTTATATACCTTTACGTAAGACCCAAAACCGGCTTCACTCACGGAGAAGTTCATCTCACCGCCCATTTCATGGCCATAGAGAGGAAGACCGGCTTCGGTTCGCAAAGAATCACGCGCGCCCAGGCCGCAAGGTTTGATCCCCAGAGCCTGTCCAATATCTAGAAGTTTATTCCAGAGAGCCACAGATTTCTCCGGGTGGACGAATAACTCGAAGGCCATCCTTTCACCGGTATAACCGGTGCGGGATACCACCAGGTCGAATCCGCCCACAATAGCTTCACAGAGTTCAGTACGTTTCAGGGCTTTAATCTTCTTCTCGGTCGCTTTGTCGACACCCATGGCAAGCAGAATATCCCGCGATTTTGGCCCCTGCAAGGCGATATCCACACGCATGTCTTTCCCTTCTTTGGGATCACGCAGATTGCGCAGGATGACGTTACGGCCGATCACTTTAACCCAGGGGCGCTGGATATCTATGGATACCCTGCCTTCACGTACGGCGGTCAGCCATGCCCAATCTTTATCATCGTTGGATGCATTGACCACAACCAGATATTTGTCTGCGGCGCGGTGATATATCAGCGTATCATCGATTACATTGGATTTAGGATCGAGGAAATGTGTGTAACATGATTCACCGACTTCCAGCGCACTGATATCATTTCCACAAACGCTATCCAGGAACAGAGCGGCATCCGGGCCTTCCGCCTGATAGACACCCATGTGCGAGACATCAAACAGACCGGCCGCCTGCCGGGTGGCCAGATGTTCTTCCATCACGCCGCTGTACCAGACAGGCATTTCCCAACCGGCAAACCGTACCATCTTGGCACCCATCATTTTATGGGTTTCATTCAATGCGGTGAATTTAATCGGACTATCGGCCGGTTCCTTCCAGACGAACTCTGGAAGGGCAGTCTGCTTTTTGACAGGCAGGCCGGGGGCATAGGGTTTGGCAAGCCAGACAGCCTCACCGGCGGCGGATTTTACAGGTGCCTTTTCAGAGTAACGCACGATAACCGGCCCTGCAAACCGGCGGGTCACATCCTCACCGAAGGCTACATACCCGTCGGACAGATCGCGCAGCCAGGCAACCGCAAGAGGCGCATCGGCCGCCGGCAGGCTGAGCAGGATGTGTGTCCTCGATACCAGGGTGAGAACACCATCGATCATTCGATTATTGGCCTGGAACTGACAGGGTAGAGATTGCCCGGTTTTCATAGAGTCTAGATCGCAGGTGAAGACATAGTGCGAGAAGGTCAGCACTTTCTCGCCTATCAGGTCTACAGCCGACCAGCCATTGCTGGCAGGTGCCGGATCGTCCCGGAAGAAGTAATGTGGATATCCGGATTTTTCGATCGTCATATCGGCGCCGGCCGCATCCGCCAGTTCACGCACTCTAATCCTGGCATCTTCCAGAACAGTGAAATCAATTTTTGCTCTGGATTGAAGTCCCTGCCGGGTTTCTACAGAGTAAGGCACACAGGCCTGTAAAATGTCGGCCATGATATCGGCGACTTTAGTCACTTCGCTTTCTTTCAAGCCGCGCTGGGTGATCCAGGGAGTGCCAAAACGGATTCCGGACGGGTTGTTCGCGGACTTATCTCCCGGAATGGTGTTGCGGTTACATACCAATCCGGCCGCGTCCAAAATTCGTGCTGCCATATCACCGGATAAAGTGGTGCCGTCCGGACCGACAACGGATTTGCAATCCAGGTTGCCCAGATGAGTGTCCGTTCCACTGAAGGGGATGTGGAAGCCGCGTTCCTGAAGACGTTTCGACAAAACAGCACTGTTTTTCACGATCTGGGTTTGCAGGTTTTTGAATTGCGGGGTTTTTGCCAGTTTAAACGCCAGCGCCATGGCAGCCATTACATGCACATGTGGACCGCCCTGTTCGCCCGGGAAAACCGCCCGGTCGATCTTTTTCGCAAGAGAGAGGTCTGATGTGAGGATGCAGGCACCACGCGGTCCGCACAGTGTCTTATGAGTGGTGAAGGTGATAACATGTGCATATCCAACAGGAGATGGGATGACTCCGGCGGCAGTAATACCGGCAATATGCGAGATATCCGCCAATAAATAGGCGCCAACGCTATCTGCGATCTTCCTGAACTCTGCATAATCAGGCACCCAGGGATACGAACTGAAACCGGCAATGATGATCCTCGGTTTGTATTCCATAGCCAGGGCGGATACAGCTCCATAATCAATTTTTCCGGTTTTCGGGTCCACCGTGTAATGTACGGCTTTGTAGAGCTTTCCTGAGCGGTTGGCAGATGATCCGTGCGACAGATGTCCACCGTGCAGCAGGTTCATTCCCATGATCGTATCACCCGGATTGATCAGGGCCGTATATACGGCATTATTAGCCGGTGCACCGGATAAGGGCTGAACGTTGGCATACAGGCTATCGGCCGGAACACGTTCGTTGGCAAAAAGCTCGCTGCAACGCCGCCGTGCCAGAGATTCGATAATGTCAGCATATTCAGTGCCTTTATAGTACCGCGGGTCCGAATAGCGGCGATAGTATGTCAGCCGCTCCTCATAATCGAGAATTTCTTTCTCGGTCATCCAGCGGGTTTCTTCATCCGGATAACCTTCGGCATACAGGTTCTGGAATGAAGAAGATAATGTCTCACGGACTGCAACGGGGGCTGTGCTTTCACTCGGAATGAGAATAAGTTTGCGAATCTGTCGTTCTGATTCGAATCGTGTAATTTGATAAACATCAGGATCAAGATCTGCCAGCGTGCCACGAAAAAGAAAGTCACTCATAGGTTCTCCTTGATATTTCGTTTTGCATTAAAAAAAATTAAATACAAATCCCCCACCATTCAGCCCATTGACCGGAAGATGGGGGAGAGGTGATCAGTATTTCGACGGGTACACAACAACAAATGAGAATTAAATGGTTTCATTCGTCGCGTTGTTTAAAATTTTATAGGACACTGTTTTTGCGGTCAAGTGTAAAAAATCCTGATTGTGTATTACGATCCGGTGTTCTGATGAATCCAATCCACCATGGTTTGCAGCACTTTTTCTTTGAATACCTCATTATGCAATTCGTGATAACCGCCATCCCAAACTTTTAATGTTGTTGTCTTTCCAGCACACTGGCCGAAATCAATGACGGCTTTAGGATCAATCAAAAAATCATCACTGCCAACCATGAGAAGAATAGGAAGAGAGACTTCCTGCGCCCTTTGACCGATTTGTTGACCGTTTCGGATCAGGTCGGTCCCCAAGCGGGCAGAAATTTTCGGATGGTTTAATTGATCCGCCCTGTATGCAGACACAACTGCCGTGTCATGTGAAATCCCATCCAGAGGTAGTCCGTTATCCATGGAAAATCGAGGTAACAGTGTATACAGGATGTTCCCCAGGGTAGTCTTCCAGGCAGGGATCGGATAGCCCGGTGCCAGACCGGGAGATGTGCAAATTACTCCTTTGATAGTCTGAGGGTTTTTGTTCAAAAGATAGTACAGAACGATCAAGCCTCCCAGACTGTGACCGTAAAGAATAACGGGTGCAGCCGGCTGAGAGCTTTTCAATTCAGATAAGAAATAATCAATCTCCAGGCAGAAGTCGTCAAATGAATCTGCGTGACCGCGCTGCCCATCGGTTTTTCCATGTCCCAGCAGATCAAAGCCGGTTAATGCAATTCCGGTCTCAGTGAAGTACTCTCCCACATGCGCGTACCGGCCGGAATGTTCTCCCAGACCGTGCACCAGCAAGACACGCGCGTTAATGGTTTGATCGGGAACCCAATGTTGAAAGTACACACTGTGTTTCTTTATAGAGGTATATCCATCTTTCCAGATCAAGAATCCTCCCGGGAATACATCCGAATAAGTTGCGCTATAATGCCCTGACAATTATATCCATTCTATCAGGGATATACTATGGAATCTGAATTGACCGGTAATCAAATAACTGATGAAACCCTGAAACAAACAAAAGGTTGTTCAGGAATTGCTGCTCTTATACTTCTTTCGCTCTGGATTGTATTTCTAACCATAATCACTCAGATTACCAATTGGACAATCTTTCAGGTCATTTTTGAAGGCTCATTCACATTCCCGGATATTCGCTGGCTTATCCCGTTAATCTACGGAATACTCTTGTTCATTCCCCTGGTGGTTGCTGAGCAACTGGTTAAAGAACCTGTGGCAAAAGGCAGAATTCAGGCGCTCAGATATTTATCGATTCTGGCTGTACTTTTTTCTCCATCCAGAATCCCGGCGATCACTGACTGGCAGACGACTGCCGCCATTCAGATCGCGGTGGTGATACTGTTCCTTATCGTTCTACTCTTTATTAAGAGAGATGCACTCCATTCATGGGAGGGGCAACCCGGACTGAATCATTTTCTAATCGCGGCATCGGCGGGAGCCATTTTGGGAATCCCCTGGGTTCTATGGGGAGCACAGGGCTCTTCTTTTGACACACTGCTGGCTTTATTACTTTGCGCCGCTCTGGGTATGGTCATTGGTGTTGTTCTGCCTGTAAACTCATTTCTAAAGGAAGAAAAGCCAACGCTGGAAAGCAAGCCGCGTGGTATCTGGGGAGCCGGATGGATTGTTACCCTTGGGCTGATGATCCTTTCCGCGGCCGTGGACCAAAATGGAAATGGATGGATTTTAGGCTTGTCTGTTCTACCGCTGGGATTTGCCTGCGCAGCACTTGCGTATTCATCCGATGGCTCATTGACCGTCCACGGGAGAATATCCTCGGGGGTACTGGCTCTGTTCGGCTTCTTTTGGCCGATGAGCATGATCGACCCTGATGAGTTATCTATGGTGATCTCGCTGGGGAAAGGTGAATTGCTGGAATACGCGGTGAAAAGTACAGCCCTGGCATTTGGTCTGGCGCTTCTTGTGATGCTGTTTCTGTATCTACTACGGCACCTCACAAACCCCGGGCTTCTGTTTGCGTCCATATCATTTATTATTTCCTGGGGATTGATTTTTGGCCTCTATCTTTATTGGGGTCAGCCGGGTTTTTTCGGTGAAAAAGTCTTTGTAGTTATGAAAGAACAGGCTGACACAGAAAAGTTCAATCCAATTGCCGATCCAGTTGAACGCCGCAAGGCAGTCTATTCATTCCTTGTGAAAAACGCAGAAGAATCACAAAAGGATATCCGTTCCTGGCTGGATTCGATGGGTGCGCGGTATACCCCGTATTATCTGGTCAACGGCATCGAACTGTACGCGGATCCTGTCTTCCGGGCACAACTGGCCGCGCGAGAAGATGTGGACCGGGTTCTGAACAGTCCCATGCTGCGCCCACTGGCAGAGAAAATCCCGACTGCCAGCGGGATACTGGCTGAATCAGACATTGACCGCTGGAATCTGCAGATGATCGGCGCCGAAAAAGTGCAAAATGAGCTGCATATCTACGGAGATGGTGTTGTGATCGGACAATCCGATAGCGGTGTACAGGGGGATCATCCCGAATTGGCTGCATCGTATAGGGGGAATCTGGATCATGAGAATGACTACAACTGGTTCGATCCATGGTTCGGTTCGACATACCCGACGGATATTGGCGGCCACGGAACCCATACTCTGGGCTCCATACTTGGGAAGAGTGTGGGGGTAGCTCCCGGGGCGAAATGGATCGGGTGTGTGAATTTGGGGAGAAACCTGGGAAATCCGGGTTTTTATCTGGATTGCATGCAATTCATGCTGGCCCCATTTCCGCAAAAAGGGGATCCCTTCAAGGACGGCAGACCCGAAAAGGGGGCGAATATATTAAATAATTCCTGGGGCTGTCCGGAAGTGGAAGGCTGCGATGCGAATATCTTTTTACCCGCGGTACGGGCACTTAAAACTGCCGGTGTGTTTGTGGTGGTTTCTACAGGAAATTCAGGCTATGGTGGATGTTCCACGGTTAAGGACCCTCCGGCCATTTATGAAGATGTCTATTCCGTCGGCGCGATTGATAAATCAGGAAATATGGCCGGATTCAGCAGCATCGGCCCTGTAAATGTGGACGGCAGCGGACGGATCAAACCGGATATTACCGCTCCCGGAGTTGATATTGCTTCCTCATATCCGGATTCAACGTATGAAATCGCCTCTGGCACCTCGATGGCAGGGCCGCATGTTGCCGGAGTGGTGGCGTTGATGTGGTCTGCCAATCCCACATTAATCGGGGAAATCGACCTGACAAGAGCGATATTGAATATGAATGCTGATGCTTACACCGGTGTTGCTCCCGCGTGTGTGAATAAGGAGAATGTGCCGAATAACGTGTCCGGTTATGGGATTGTCAATGCCTACAAAGCGGTTCAAGAGGCGATTAACCTTCGATGAAAGAACAGCATCCTATATCAGATATCAGGGTTATATAAGTCATACGAAATATGGGACCTTTTCATGGCTGACCTGACCGAAGACGAGGCTTTACAGCGTGCCATCCAGGGAGACGCAGAGGCGTTCAGTTTTCTATATGAGAAATATGTCAATAAGATCTTCAGCTACATCTATTACCGCACAGGTAGTACAACCGATGCGGAAGATCTGACAGCCCGGGTTTTCCAGCGCGCCCTCGGACGGATCGACAGGTATACGCAAAAAGGGGTCCCATTTTCTGCCTGGTTATATCGCATCGCGCATAACCTGGTAGCCAACTGGCACCGAGACAATAGCCGCCGTCAGGAAGTGGCACTGGATGACCAGATAAATCTGGTGATGAGCGGCGACCAACCGGAACACCAGGTGGTAGATTATCAGGAAGTGGAGAAGTTGATCGAGGTCATTCAGCGACTTACCCCCGAACGACAACAGCTCGTAATCCTGAAATTCGTTCAGCAATTATCCAACGCAGAAATTGCCGTGATCATGTCCAAAAGTGAAGGTGCCATCAAGAGCCTTTATCACCGCACATTGATTGAATTGCGAATAAAGATCAAAGAGATCCTGGAGCAAGAATGATTCACATAGTCACCGATGGTTCAGTTGATATGCCGCCCGGTTGGGCGGAGAAATATCAGATCAATATTCTTCCACTCATGGTTCGATTTGGTGAAAAGGTATACACTTCGGGAGTGGATATTTTCCCCGAGAATTTCTATAAACTGGTCAGGCAAACTGGCATCATTCCCAAAACCTCTCTACCTTCTCCCGCCAAAATTGCCGATTTCTATCGCTCTATTGCGAAAAAGGGTGAAAAGATACTATCCATGCACGTTTCCAGTAAGCTGTCTGGTACTTTTGCTGCAGTTCAAATGGCCGCCCGCGATGTGGAGGGTGAATTCAATGTAACTGCGTTTGATTCGTGCGCCGGTTCGGTCGCTCTTGGATTCATGTGCCGCGAGGCAAGGATCATGGAAAACGCCGGGTATAACATCCAGGCGATTGTTGACCGCATGGAATCTCTGAAGAAACATATCACCGTGATTTTCACGCTGGATACTCTGGAATTTGCTCATCTGAATGGGCGGGTCACAGCCATTCAGAGCCTGTTCGGATCTTTCTTGAAAATCAAGCCCATCGTATTGTTAAAAGACGGTCTTCTGGAAATGGCGGACAAGGTACGCACCCGCAGCATATCCATTCAACGGGTGCTGGAAACCGTTGAGAAACGCATCGGCAATCGGCCCGTCCATATAGCTGTAGTTCACGCCTCGGATCCTGCCGCAGCGGACGATCTGGTCAGGCAAGTCAAGCAGCGATTTTCATGCCGGGAAGTGATTATTACCGAGCTTTCCATTCCCGTGGCGGCCAATTTGGGCCCCGGTACTATTGGAATAGTCGCCTACCCGGATTATGTTAGAGAGTAAAACACATGAACCGCAGTGAAAGACACAATCCTCTTAATAATAGTGACATCCATTATATGGAAAATAAACTGGGTGAATTACTTAGTCCCAGGCAGGCCAATCCTGAATTTGTACAGAAGTTGAGAACCAGATTGATGGTTGAACCAAGCATCACTTTGGAAAGACGAAGAACCTATAAAGCGATATGGATTCTCGCTGTCGCACTTTTTTCAGGTGGATTACTGGCCTTCATTCTTTTATTGATATTCGGAAAAGACGAAGAAGCATCCGGTTAGAAAAGGGATTTAGGTGGGGGAACTCCCAGTTTTTCTGCCAGTACTTTATCCGAAGGTTCGACCAGAATCGAGCCGTCGGGAAAAATCAGCGTCGGCACACTGCGATTCCCGTGATTGATCTCTTCTACCCGGGAACGTGCCACCCGGTCTTCATCGATATCGATCCATTGATAGGCGATGTTGTGGCTGTCCAAAAGCTGCCTGGCTCTTCGAGAGGAGCCGCACCAGGATGTACCGTACACAATGAGTTTTTCTTCCATAGAATAATTCTATAATAAATAATGAATATGTATGCGATTGAATTGATGCCAAAATTCAATCCCATCAAAATGAATAGAAATATGGATGGAACATATGGTGTTTTTAGGATGACACAAAATTCAGGAAATTTAGAATTATGGGATCTGATAAAGCAGAGAAATCATTGAGCAAACCGGGGCCGGTAATATTGATGGGATCAGGTGAGACTTCACCGGCCAGCGGAGCGGTGTTTGAAGAAGCGGCAAAACTGTACGGCAACGAACTGCGCATAGCGATTTTAGAAACACCGGCCGGATTCGAGTTGAATTCCAAATATGTAGCCTGCCGGGTCGGTGATTTTTTAAATAATCGGCTGCAAAATTATCACCCGGTTATCGATATTATTCCCGCCAGAAAGAAGGGCACCGGGTTCAGTCCGGACGACGAAAGCCTTCTGGAGCCGTTGTATAAAGCGGATATGATCTTCATGGGCCCGGGAAGCCCGACCTATGCTGCCCGACAACTGTCTGGCAGCCTGGCTTATGACATAATCCAGGCCCGACAGCGAAATGGATGCGCCCTAATCCTTTCTAGTGCGGCCACTATTGCTTTCGGCTGCCAGACCCTGCCGGTGTATGAGATCTATAAAGCTGGAATGGACATCCACTGGCAGGAAGGATTGAACTTCTTCCAACACTACGGTTTGAGTCTGGTAATAATTCCACACTGGAATAATGCAGAAGGCGGCGCAGAACTGGATACCAGCCATTGTTTTATGGGAGCAGATCGATTTTCCGAGCTAAAGAGTATTCTGGGTTGTCAGGGCGCCATTCTGGGAATCGACGAGCACACATCTATCTGGATCGATCTGGATGAGGGCAAGGCCAAAATTTTTGGAAAAGGTTCCATTCACTTAATCACAAAAGACGATGAAGACAATTTTGAAAGTGGAACACAAATCAATTTAAAGAAATTTGGAAAATTTCAGACACTGACGGATTGGAGAATCAACCTGCGCCAGGATGTGGTGAAAAAGTTAGAATCATCTAAATGGCATGACCAGAGAAGTTCTTCAGAGATGCCCTCAGAGGAAATAATGGAATGGTTACATCAACGGGATACCGCCCGGCAGTCCGGTGATTTTACCCTGGCAGATCAAATCCGGCAGTGGATTGAAGGAGCGGGCTGGCGGGTAAAGGACACCCCCAGTGGTTCCCAGATCGAGCGGCTTTAAATAATCAGCGGTCTGCTTTTGGCAGACCGCTGTGATATTCGCGGGTTTCAGGAAATCCAACCCTGTTTCTTGCAGAAATCTGTCACAACGGGAATGATCACATACTCTCCCTGGAAGGTCTTGATGGCCAGATAAATGGCATAGATACCCAGTAAACCTGCCAGACAAGCCGGGATGACCAGGAAGCCCAGAGCGGCCATTACGATGATCAATACGCCGATCGACAAACCCTGTACAGCGGCGTACTTAATGAACGGCCGGGCTTTCTTGTCTTCCATTAAAAGAACAATGATGGGAATAATTGGTGTGAGTAAATAGGAAAGCAAACCCCATAATTTATCATCACTGGTGATATCACCACCGGGCACAAATGTTTGATTTGCCATTTTTCTGTCTCCTCATTTGGATTGATTAATGTAGTGTTAATTCTACAACTAAACGGAGAATATGCAACAGACACAAGATTGTATGACTAATCCGGACGCCCGGGATTTCGTTGTTTGATAATTCTTTCTCAAAACAATATAGATTGTCTGGTTTGATTTTATTTATTAAAAATAATACCAAATTGTCTACCAGAGATAGTGATATGTTAAAATCGGTCGAATGAAACCGCGCATCGTATTTATGGGGTCACCCGAGCTGGCCCGTGTCATACTGGCTGCAATTGCCGAAGTTTATTCGGTTTATGGAGTGGTAACGCAGCCCGACCGGCCGGCTGGCAGAGGCAAACAATTGACACCGCCACCTGTAAAGCGGCTGGCACAAGACCTGGGATGTCAGATCCTTCAACCGAAGCGATTGAAGGATCCGGAGAATCTGGAAATATTACAAAGCTGGGCGCCGGATATCATTCTGGTGGCGGCTTATGGACAGATCCTGCGGCAAAACATACTCGACTTGCCGCGATTGGGCTGCATCAATGTTCATGCATCACTGTTACCACGCTGGCGCGGAGCGGCACCCATCCAGGCGGCTATTCTGGCGGGTGATGCGTTTACCGGTGTTTCAATTATGCGAATGGATGCCGGAGTGGATACCGGTCCCGTTTTTGCCTGTGAAATGATACCCATCGAAGAAACAGACAATGCGGACAGCCTGAGCAGCAAGCTGGCCGTATTAGGCAGCCAGTTGCTGTTGAAAACCTTGCCCGGAATTATCGCAGGGACGGCCATTGCTGTACCACAGACTGAGACGGGAGCGACCTATGCTTCCATGCTGAGAAAAGAAGACGGCCTGCTGGATTTTTCACACCCGGTAAGGGAGCTGTTCAACCAGGTGCGTGCATTTTTCCCCTGGCCGGGCACATTTTTACTTTGGGAAGGCCACCCGCTGAAAGTCCTAAAGGCATATCCGTTGGATGGCTTGAAAAATAAACCCGGAATGAGATCAGTATACGAAGGATATCCGGTGGTACATGCCTCCGATGGTGCGTTGAAACTGCTTGAAGTGCAGCCCGCGGGCAAAAAAACTCAGGATGGCAAAGCCTTTCTGAACGGCGCCCGCGGTTGGAAAGAAAATTGACCATGCGGATACTTGTCTTTGGCGCGGGAGCGATTGGTACTTATATCGGTGGAAGTCTGGCACTGGCCGGCGAAGATGTCGCTTTTCTCGAACGGAAGGAAGTCGCCGACCAATTATCAATGAGCGGGCTGCATCTCGGGCTGCCGAATGGCGAGCATTCGATTGCTCGGCCACGGTTTTTTTCATCCATTGACCAGGCTTTTGCCGCCGGTCGATACGATCTGGCTATTTTAGCGGTGAAGGGATTTGATACTAGCGGAGTGCTCGAGATGATCCGCCCCTGTCTTGACCGTATGCCTCCGGTGCTGTGTTTCCAGAATGGTGTGGAAAATGAACCGGTCCTTGCGGCTGAACTGGGAGAGGAGCGCGTCATCCGTGGTACGGTGACAACCGCCATCGGCCGACGTGGACCGGGTGATATTACAGTCGAACGTTTTCGCGGAACCGGAATTGAACTGAATCATCCCCTGTCGGGACACATTCTGGCCGCAGGTTTGCGCGCCGGCCTGGGCATGCGGGGATACGCCGATGGGAATGCCATGAAGTGGTCCAAGATGTTGACCAACCTGATGGGCAATGCCACTTCGGCCATCCTCAACTGGCTGCCGGCCCGGGTATATGCCCATCCTGATATGTTTGGCCTGGAAGTCCGGCAGTTAAATGAAGTTCTATCTGTTATGGACGCCTTGCAAATACCGGTGGTCGATCTACCTTCGACACCGGTAAGGATGCTGGCATCTGGCATTCGCTATCTACCGTCTTTTATTTGCCGGCCGTTGTTGGTCAAAGCCGTGGGTGGAGGGCGGGGAGCGAAAATGCCCAGTTTTCATATCGACCTGTACCACGGCAGAGGCCAGAGCGAGGTGGACTGGCTGAACGGCGCCGTAGTGCGTGCTGCAAGGAAGGCGGGATTGGAGGCTCCCGTCAATGCCATGTTGTGTGATGTATTGACAAAGCTGACCAGTGGCGAATGGAAAAAAGAAGACTTTGCCGATAAGCCGGCAAAACTACTGTCTATGCTTTCTTAGTTTTCCCGTCTTTACCGTCATCCACAAATTTCTTTTTCCATTCAAACAGTTTATTCAAAGCTTCCAGCGGGGAGATGGATAGAATGTCTAACTCCCGCAATTCATCCAGTAATGGATTGGTTTCCGGAAAGAGCGCCATCTGTTTTGATGTGGTTTCACTGATATCCACAGCTTTTCCGGAAGAGGCTTCCAAATCGCCGAGGATTTCATTGGCGCGCTGGATCACCGGTTTGGGCAGGCCGGCCAACTGGCCAACGTGAATTCCATAGGAACGGTCAGTTCCACCGGGAACGATCTTGTGTAGAAATACCACGGTATTGTCCACTTCCGTAACTGCCACATTGTAGTTGCGAACTCCGGGCAGCAGATCGGCAAGCTGGGTCAATTCATGATAATGGGTGGCAAACAGAGTTCGCGAGCGCAATTCCGGATGGTTGTGGATATGTTCGACCACCGCCCAGGCGATGGAAAGGCCATCATATGTGCTGGTACCCCGGCCTATCTCATCAAGCACCAGCAAGCTGCGGGCTGTGGCATGATGCAGAATATTGGCCGTTTCGACCATCTCAACCATAAAGGTGGACTGACCGGCATGGATCTCATCCTGCGCTCCGATGCGGGTAAAAATACGGTCTACCAGTCCGATTCGGGCGGATGAAGCCGGAACAAAAGAGCCCATCTGTGCCATTAAGACGATCAACGCTACCTGCCGCAGGAAAGTGCTTTTTCCGCTCATATTCGGACCGGTGATCACCCGGACAACCTCGCCAACATCAAAGACTGTATCGTTAGGGATGAAGCGGTCTCCGATCAGAGTTCTTTCCACCACCGGATGTCTCCCGTCAATGATCTCAAGAACCGGTTCGACGGATATCTGCGGGCAAACATAATGATTGGTAACGGCGATTTCCGCCAGCGCAGAGAGCACATCCAGTTCCGCGATGGCCTGCGCAGTTTTTATCAGTTTTGTTCCACCGGAAGCGATAGTCCGGCATACTTCCCGGAAAATTCGTCCTTCCACTTCACGGATGCGTTCCTCGGCGTTGAGAACCAGTGTTTCATACTCTTTCATTTCCGGTGTAATATAGCGTTCGGCGTTCACCAAAGTTTGTTTCCGGATGTATTCATCCGGAACGACACCGGTATGGCTGTGCGTGATTTCAATATAGTAGCCAAAGACCTTGTTGTATCCGACTTTCAGGTTCTTGATCCCGGTACGCTCGCGTTCCACCTGTTCAAGGTTGGCGATCCACTCACGGGCGTCGCGGGATGACTGAATGATGTTATCCAGTTCTGGGGAATAACCCGGGCGGATCACCCCTGTATTTTGCAGGGTGGCCGGAGGTTCATCGCCGATCGCTTCCTCGAGAAGTGCCAGCTCATTCGGGCAGTGGTCCAGTTCATTAAGGATGGACTGGACGGCCTGATCAGGATTATTCAGGATGGAAGAAAGACCTGGCAGAGCATGTAGATTAGCCCGGATCGCTGTCAGATCACGGGGCTGGGCTGTACCGGCTGTCACCCTGTTTACCAGCCGTTCCAGGTCTGAAATTGCGCGTAAAGCTTCCTTGAATTCACGACGGATCAGTCCATTTTCCACAAACCATGTCACGCATGTCTGGCGTTTTTGAATGGCAGGAATATCCAACAAGGGTTTGCTGACCCAGGAGCGCATCAGGCGGTGCCCCATTGGTGTGATGGTGTTATCCAGAATGGATAATAACGAACCATCCACAGTACCACCCCGAATGGTTTCGGTGAGTTCCAGATTGCGCCGGGTGGATACGTCCAGCAGCATAGACGAATCCATCTGGTATGTATGAATGGATGTGAGTAGTTGTAGCGCCGAAGGCTGGGTATCCTGCAGGTATTGCAGCAGAGCACCGGCCGCCTGCACAGCTGCGGGCATTCCCCGCAATCCGAAACCATCGAGAGTTGAAGTCTGAAATTGTTTTTTGAGAGTCTCCTGCGAACGTCCAGTTTCAAAATGCCAGACGGGCAGGGCTGTCTTATGATAGGCGATCTGCTCTTTTACCGGACAATCTGCCGGGAGGATGACCTCTGAAGGTTGCAGACGGGCCATTTCAGCGCGCAAACGGGAAAGCATATCCTGCCCGCCGCATTCGGTCGTGGCAAATTCCCCGGTGGAAATATCCGCGTAGGCCAGGCCGGCCGCATCATGGCCAACGTATACAGATGCCAGGTAATTGTTTTGATCGCCTTTGAGCAAGGAAGGTTCCAGCAGAGTGCCCGGTGTCACCACCCGGGTCACTTCGCGCGGGAACAGACCTTTCACCGGCTGGTCGCCGACCTGTTCACAGATGGCCACATGGTAACCGCGTTCAATCAGACGTGAAAGATAGTTCTCCGCTGCGTGATATGGAATACCGGCCATAGGGATGCGGACTCCCTTGGCGACATTCCGCGATGTAAGAACGATATCCAATTCCCGTGACGTGATTTCTGCGTCAGAATCGAAGGTCTCGTAAAAATCCCCGAGCCGAAAAAACAGAATGGCGTCGGGGTATTTTTTCTTTATATCCAGATACTGCTGGCGGATAGGAGTTACATCTTCTGACATTCCACGAATCAGCCGGTGACTTTCGCGCCGCACTCTCCACAGAATTTCGCGTTGGGTTGCAACTGGGCTCCGCACTGGGTGCAATGCGTGGTTTTCTTGAGGGGTTCACCACAGTTGGGACAAAACTTGGCATTGGTTGCCAGAGGAGTCTGGCATTTTGGGCAGGTGGCACGGATGGTCTCTCTCCAATTTCCCTCTGAGAGTTTCTTGTCCTCTTCAGACATGGCGGCATGCGCCCAGACCTCTTCCACGGAGCGTGAAGCCTGAGCGGCAGACATTTCAACGCCCAGATCCGGCGCACAGTTCTTACAAAGACCGCGTTTTTCATTCCAGCAATTCTTACGGCAGACCCAGGCTTGACAACGAGGGCATTGCACAAAGGATGGTTTTATCTGTTTGACGGCGTTTGTGAAGGCGGTATCATGCGCTGATTGCCAGCTCGCACTGCGAACCTGCTCACTGATATTTGCAGCCGAACCAAAAACGCCACCGAAGATATTGCTAGCCGTATTCAAAACATCCGTGATCGTTCCGGTGGCTGTTGCCTGAAAGGGGGTTCGAAAACCGGTACCGCAGCGGTTGCAATTGAATTCAAATTGAAATCCGGTATCGGTGCTCAGATCATTGTAATTGTTTGTAAATTCAATCATTTCTGTCATAAGCCCTTTCTGCTTGATTAAGAAAAATTATATCATCGGGGATCATTCGCCAAATTCTGAGACAGATTCTTCGTCTATGGAAAGTTCTAGAGGCTGTAGAACGATATCCGAAAAGAGGCCAGTCTGCTCGGCTTCGATGACATGGCGTTTCACGAGCTCCAGCATAGCCAGGAATGTGACCACTACGGATAAACGGGAGGAATTGTCTCTTACCAACTCAAAGAAAGAGGCCCTTTCATTTACCCGCAGCAGGGTAAGTATGCGGGTGATCCTTTCACGAATGGTCACGCGAGGAGCGGCAACCACCTGGTTTAGAGCGATATTTGATTTCCCGCTCAGAATTTCTCTGGCTGCTTCGAGAAGATCGGTCAACGTCACACCGGATAGATCCAGGCGGGGTTCGATCCTGGGTATTTGAGCGATATGCAGATACGTCCGCCACCCCTTTTCTTCACGCTCAATCAGAAATCGGGAAGCTTCTTTGAATTTCTTATAAAGGATCAACTGCCGGGCGAGGGCTTCACCCGGATCTTCTTCTTCAGGCTCGATTGCCGGCGGTCTCGGGAGCAGAGCAGCAGATTTGATCTGGATCAATTTTGCGGCGATCACCAGAAATTCAGAGATATCGGCGGCTCGAATGCCTTCCATATTCTGGATATAGGTCAAATATTGATCGGTTACCTGAGCCAGCGCCAGACGGGTGATATCCAGTTCCGCCTTTTCGATCAATGAAAGGAGAAGATCCAGAGGACCTTCATAGACAGGTGTATTGACCCGGTAACCGGATAGACCTGGAGTATCAGGAAGCATGGAACAATTATAGCAAAGGGGAGATAAACCGGCGAGGAAAATAGCGTATAGGCAATAATCTCGTCGTTTCTTATCATAGATGTGGGTTTTATCCACAGAGGGAAATCGTATAATAATCGTCAGGAGCATAAGGATGCCCGAGATAAAATGTGCGGATTGTGGAAAACCTTATCCGAACGATCGGATTGTGCATATTTGCCCATATTGCGGAGGAATTTATGATTTCGATGCACTACCCGTTTACCCGACTGAGATGGATAGTGAATCAGAAGGTATCTGGAAACATCGCGACAGTTTTTCATTAAGAAAAAATGCGCCCACCGTTTATCTGGGGGAAGGTGATACACCTCTGGTGTGGGATGACCCGAATAAGAAGGAAATCGGTTTTAAGTTGGAGAGTCTGAATCCAACCGGCTCTTACAAAGATCGCGGGTCTGCCCTGCTGGTAAGTCAGTTGTTGGCGTATGGCGTAAAAACCGCCGTGGAGGATTCCAGCGGGAATGCGGGAGCTTCGTTTGCGGCATATTGCACCCGAGGTGGCATTCAGGCTAGAGTTTACGTTCCAGAAAATGCATCCGGACCCAAACGCCGGCAGATCGAACAGTACGGCGCTCAACTGATAGCCGTACCCGGGCCGCGCTCGGAGGCAGCAAAGGCTGTACTGGAGGCTGTACAAGATGGACTGGCATATGGAAGCCATGCCTATCTACCTTTCGGGATCCCCGGTATCGCAACTATCGCCTATGAGTTGTGGGAGCAAACCCAAGGTTCGATCGGAACTGTGATTGCCCCGGTCGGTCATGGTGCATTATTATTGGGCATCATGCGCGGATTCGCGGCTTTACAGAACACCGGGAAGATTGAATACCAGCCGTATTATGTGGGTGTTCAGGCAGAGAATTGTTCTCCTCTGGCTCGGGCTTTTCACCGCGGCCTGGACCAAATGCATAAAGCCATAGAAGGAAACACAGTGGCAGAGGGGGTACGGGTTTCGAAACCGGTTCGGGCGCGCTCCATATTAAAGGAAATTCCGGAAAATAGAGGTATGATCATTTCCATTCCGGAGGCGAACATCCTGCCGGCCTGTTCCGAACTGGCTGCCCGGGGAATCTATGCCGAACCCACCTCAGCGCTGGTATGGGCTGCTGCACAAAGAATTTCCGATGCAATTCCCCGTCCCATTATCCTCATAATTTCTGGGAACGGGTTAAAATACTATCCCATCTGATAATGAACTGATGGGCCGCAATCTACCTGACACAGACCGTGAGGTGGCTTGCGCTCCTTTAGTTCGGGAGGCCTTTTTGGACAATGCTGTAAGCCCGAATATGCTTGAATCCCCCGAAGAGCTATCGAAACGGCTCAATCTGCCTTTTACCAACTGGTTGCTGCTCAGCAGAGCGTTGACTCACCGGTCATATCTGAATGAGCACAGTGATGCGCTGGAAGATAATGAACGTCTCGAATTTTTGGGTGATGCCGTCATGGATTTTATCGTGGGTGCCTGGTTATACAATCGATACCCGGAGATGGCAGAAGGCGATTTGACCCGTATGCGTTCAGCACTTGTGCACACTGAACGTTTTGCAGAATTTGCCCGGCAGCTGCATCTGGGTAATGCCATGCGGTTGGGAAGAGGCGAATCTCAGGGCGGTGGACGAGATCGTGACGCGCTATTATGCGACACTTTCGAAGCGATGATTGGCGCTTTGTATCTGGATTGCGGTATCGAAGCCGTGAAGAGTTTCCTGGCGCCACTACTGGAAACGGCTTCTGAAGACATTTTATTGCATCATAAGAATGAAGATCCAAAGAGTCTGTTCCAGGAGTGGGCGCAGTCACAGGGATTTGCAGCACCGATATATATCACCCGAAATTCAAGCGGTCCTGATCATTCCAAGATTTTTGAAGTGGATGTGATTGTCAACGGCGAAATATTTGGTTCAGGCACCGGACATAGCAAGCAGGCTGCCGCGAAAGCCGCTGCCACCCGCGCTCTCGACCAGATTGGACTGGTTGATAGGATTCCAAATAATGAAGGGTAATCGAAATTAATGCCACCTCGACTCAAATCACTCGAACTGCACGGGTATAAGACCTTTGCCAGTCAGGTCACCTTTGAATTTCCCGGTGTGATCACGGCGATTGTCGGCCCGAATGGTTCGGGGAAATCCAATATTGCCGATTCCCTGCGCTGGGTGCTGGGTGAACAGGCATTCAGCCTGCTGCGCGGCCGAAAAACTGAGGATATGATTTTCTCGGGTTCCGAACAGCGGGCCCGGGCAGGTATGGCGTCGGCGACAATCACATTCAATAACGAGGACAACTGGCTGCCGATCGACTATTCAGAAGTATCGATTACCCGTAGGGCTTATCGGGACGGGCAGAATGAATACCTGTTGAACGGCCAGCGAGTGCGACTGAAAGAAATCACAGAATTGCTGGCACTTTCAGGTCTGGCGGAACGTACATATACCATTATCGGTCAAGGGTTGGTGGATGCCGCGCTTTCTCTTAAACCGGAAGAACGCCGCAGGTTTTTTGAAGAAGCCGCCGGGATCGGTTTGTATCGCAGCCGGCGTGAAGAATCACTCAGCCGTCTCGAGGCTACCCGCCGGAATATGGTGCGCGTGCAGGATATTGTAGCAGAACTAGAACCCCGTCTGGTTACATTGGAACGACAGGCTCGGCGGGCTATCGAGTACGAACAGATCAAGAGCGATCTTCGGTTGCTACTAAGAGATTGGTACGGATACCATTGGAATCTGGCGCAGCGCAATATTCGGCGCGATCATGATATTTTGCGAAGCTGCGAATCCAATCTCGAGAAAAATAGGGATACCCTGAATGATTTTGATTATGTGTTGAATCAGAAGAAACAGGCATTAGCTGAACTTCGCCGGCAGATTTCTGAATGGCACAGTCAGTTGGCCGCTCTACATACCCGCCAGGAATCTTTACTGAGAGAAGTCGCCGTTAAACAGGAAAGAAAACGCTCTCTTATTGAACGCGAGCTTTCTTTACAGAATGACCTCGCCAATCGGGAAGAAGAGATCATCGCACATAACCGCACGCTGCAGGAAATTGGGGAAGAAGTTGACCGATTGCAGGCGGAGCTGGATGATGCCCGTCTGCAATCTGAACAGGTTACCGGTCAACTGGAAAAGCTGCAGGGAGAGCGTCAGGCAGCCGAGGAAGATGTTCGAACCACACGCCGAAAAATGGTGGAGATCGAAACGTCCAATGTCAGGTTGCAGGCTCACCGGAATGAGATCCTTACCCGCCGTGAATCCTTACAAACGAGTATCCAATCTTTTTCGACGGGAATAGAGGATGAGCGGAAGAATCTCGTTTTGTTACAGCAAACGGAAGAAACTGCCCGTATCGAAAGGGAAAAAGCTGACAATGACCTGCAGGAAATATCTGAAAAAGTAAATGAGATCCGCAGGAAGATTTCTGAAAGTGAAACTGAGCGGCAGAACCAACAGGACACTCGCAACAGACTGCAAAGCCGGCGTGCCCAACTGGATGGACAGATTAAAGCGCTTCTTGAGGCTGAAAAGGCCTTCAGCGGATTGGCCAGTGGTGCAAAAGCTATTATGGAACAGGCTAGAAGCGGCCGCCTGAAAGGCAACTATTCAACGCTGACAAACCTGCTGGAAGTGCCGCAGGAATATGAACAGGCTATATCCGCGGTTCTGGGAGAATTTCTGGATGCCATATATCTGGCAGACGATGCAGATGAAGATCAGGCTGTCACCTGGTTGGATTCGAGCAATCAGGGCCGGGCGGCATTACTTCCTGTAGCATCCATGACGGAATCGCGCCCCAAAGGGGGAATCCCTGGTGGTGACGGGGTGATTGGTCTGGCCAGCGATCTGGTAAAAACCCCACCGGAATTGAAAAGGGTCATCTCAGCCGCTCTGGGAAATGCCTGGATCGTAAGAGATCGCGCGACTGCCAGGAAAATCGCCCGCGATAAAGGAAATTCTGCCAGAGCAGTAACACTGAATGGAGAAGTCTATCTCAGCAACGGGGCGGTGATTGCCGGTCGTGAAACCCGCAGCAGTTTGATCAGTCGACCGCGAGAACGCAAGGAATTGGAAACCGTGTTAGCGAAAGTAGAGAGTGATCTCACTGATGCCGGGCACACGATTGAAAAGTTTGATACCACCTTGCGAGCCTTGCGGGAAGAAGAACAGGGGATTCTGCAATCCCGTCAGCAAGTAGAGGAGACGATCAGAAGACTCGCCCAGAAAGCTCAGAAATCATCTCTGGATTTGAATCAATTGCGTCAACAGATCGACTGGAAGAATCAGCAGATGGAACAGCAGAAGAAGCAGCTAGTTTCTTCTGAGGAAGAACTGACCAGGCTTGATTCGTCTATTGCTGAAAATCAGAAAGCCATCCAGGAAATCACACAGCAATTGAAAGAAAAGAATATCAGACTGGCAGGTTTCAGTCTGGAAGAAATTCAAACCCAGGTATTCCACTGGAATACCACCGTGGCCGTTTCACGAAAAGCCATGCAGGAAGCGGAAAAACGCCAGACAGATCTACGGGCTTCCATTGATCGAACGGCACGCCAGGTAGAAGACATTAAGAATCAGATCAAATTAGTGACGGATGAACGCGCACAGATCGACCTGGAAATCGGAGAACAGGGACGGAGCATTGAATCCATTACCGGAGAGACTGACCTGCTGGACGAGAAGATAAACCCGGCAGAGAAAGAATTGGCCGCATTGGATCGTGAGTACAATGATCTGCAATCTGGTCTGGTCTCAGCCCAGCAAAAGATGACGGCCGCAGAGCGGTCTGTCGCACAGGCCAAACTGGAATATGCCCGCAGCAAGGATGCGGTGGAGAACCTGCGCGCAAAAATTGAAGAAGATATGGGATTGGTCATTCTGGAGTACTCTGAAGACATGGCCGCTCAGACTCCGCTCCCATTGGAAGGCTGGGTGGAGCAGCTGCCTCACCTGGAAGAACTGCCGCCGGAGATCGAAGATAGTATCAACCGCCAGAAAGCCCATCTGCGGCGCATGGGTGCTGTAAATCCGGAAGCTCAATCGGAATACCAATCGCTTGTGGAACGGTATGAATATTTAAAGACCCAGGTGGATGATCTGCATAAGGCAGATGAAGACCTGTGCCAGATTATTCGTGAACTGGATGAAGTAATGGAACGGGATTTCAAACAAACCTTCCGGAAAGTGGCAATTGAATTTGAAAAGATGTTCAACCGCCTGTTCGGCGGCGGAACGGCCAAATTGATTCTGACCGATGAAGAAAATTTCACAGAGACCGGCATTGATATCGAAGCCCGGCTGCCTGGCCGTCGCGAACAGGGTTTATCCCTGTTATCAGGAGGCGAACGCAGCCTGACGGCCGTTGCGCTGATCTTCGCGTTATTGAAAGTCTCTCCTACTCCCTTCTGTGTTCTCGATGAAGTGGATGCCATGCTCGACGAAGCCAACGTCGGCCGTTACCGCGATCTGCTACGTGAACTGGCCAACCAGACGCAGTTCATTGTCATTACACACAACCGGAACACAGTGCAGGCGGCCGATGTAATTTACGGTATCACCATGGGACGTGATTCTGCCAGCCAGATGATCAGTCTGCGTTTGGATGACATTCCGATGGATATGATGAGATAATTAAAGACCGCCGGTTGAGTACTCTCTTCCGACGGTCTTCTGTTTATTTGTATATCTTTTTTACTGAGCAGCCGATTCGAGAATGGGTTCTTTCGGCGTTATGTTCGAAATATCATTCTTCTTGACGCCCAGTTCTGTCTTGGATTTCTCAAGCCAGTCATTGAATGTGGTTTGCTGTTTGGTCGCGTAATCCGCTGCAGATAATTCACGTTCTTCGTGTCCAAGTACCTGAATGATGTGATAACCGAAGCTGGATTTTACAGGTTGGCTGATCTCGCCGATCTTCAAGGCGAAAGCGGCATCGGAAAACTCGGCAACCATTTTCCCTTTACCAAACCATCCTAGATCACCACCAGAGGCACTACTGCTGGTATCCTTAGAAAGCTCTTTGGCCAGAATATCCCAGGCCTCGCCTTTCTGGATACGGGCAAGCGTGTCTTTAGCCTTCTGCTCATCTTCCAACAGGATATGGCGCGCCCAGACCTGGTCTTCTTTATGCGAGACATCGGAGGTAATCTTCTCCGTCATTTTGGTGCGCAGGAGGCTGGATTTGATGGCGTAGCGCAATTCCGCTTCCGTCATACCGGTATCTTTGATCTTCGCCAGGTACTCCTGAGACGTTTTTTGATACCCTTCAAATGTGTAGGGAGTCTCAGTTGGAAGAGGAGTGCTTTCCACTGTAGAAGTGGGGGTTACTGACAACGGTGTAGATGTAGGCGCCTGTGTGGCAGTCGGCATCTCAGTTGCCGTGGGAGCTTCGGTTGGGGTCGGTGTGATCGTGACGATAGCCAACTGGGTCCGTGAAAGCGTGGATGTGGGCGCGAACGAAAACGCGTAGGTGGGTTCAGCCGTGGGAGTGCCGTTCGCGTAGTACCCGAAGGCTTCTTCCATCGCCTTATTCAGTTCTTCATCCGTAATGGTAATCCACAGTTTGGCCGCTTCCTGTTCAATCACGCGTTCTTCGATCATGGCTTCCAGAACATTCTCACCCATATAGGTGGGATTGTCCAATTGCGAAGTGATCTGGGACAGCGAATTCTGGAAATAACTGCCGTTATCACTGGAAAGGCCGCCGAATAATTCGGCCATTTGTAATGTGCGGTTATATTGTTGGATCAATTCCCACCGGGAATATTTCACACGCGCCTGATATTGACCTACTGTGATCTTGTCTGTGCCCACTGTAGCGACCGGTCTCTGATTCTGGAATACAAATTGATCCAGAATGCCATAGACGATCAATGCGATCACCAAGAACAGAGCGATACTGACTCCGGTAAGCAGGTAGCGGCGCTGGATTTGCTCTTTCTCGAGGCGAGCAAGATGTTTTTTCGTGATTACTTTCTTTGATTCTTCTTCAGCCATTGGAGACCTCAATATTAAAAACTATGGAGCACAGGCATAGGAAACCTGTGCCCCATTCGTATCCTTTGAAAGAACTAATCGTTGGGGCGTTCGCTCACAAAGGGCAGCAGCGCAATATGGCGCGCTCGTTTGACAGCGCTTGCCAGTTCGCGCTGATGGCGGGCACAGGTACCCGTCTGGCGACGAGGTCGGATCTTGCCTTCCTCGGTGACAAACCGGCGCATCAGATCACTCGCTTTATAATCAATTTTTATGTTCTTGTCGGCGCAAAACTGGCAGATTTTTGGACGTGCAACATATCTTCGTCCACCCATACCACCAGAAGACACCTCATTTTCAATAGAGATTTCTTCAGCCATTTTATTACTCCATTAGTACGGAAACTCATCTTCCTCTTCAGTTGAGGATAGATATTCACCGTTCAAGTTCGTGGATGATTCCCGGCGTTCGCCCAGAATCATCATCTCGCTGGCCACAATCTCTACACTGGTGTGGCGGACATTGTCCGTATCTTCCCAGCGTCTGGATTGCAACCGGCCTTCGATGTAAACCTGTAGGCCTTTATTCAGGTGCTGCTTGCAAACCTCCGCAAGGCTTCCCCAGGCGACCACATTGAACCATTCGGTTTCAGCATGATGTTCGCCGTCTGCACTATTCCATGAACGGTTGGTGGCAACAGTGAATGTTGTAACCGGCCGGCCGGATGGTGTATACCGCATTTCCGGTTCCCGGCCGACATGACCAATGATCATGACTTTGTTCAGACCTCGACTCATCTATCTTCCTTACCAGTTTTTTCTGAAGCATTTTCAGAAAAAATCAGTCAGCCAGTGTGATCAAAAAGCGCATCAGCGGTTCATGGAAGCGCAGGTTGCGTTCCAGAGTGCTGGTGAATGTAGGTTCCATCTGCGCATAAACGACAGCATATTGACCTTCGCGGGTCTTACGGATTTCGTAAGCCATGCGGCGCTTACCCCAGACATCCACTTTTGTGATCGTTCCACCGGACTCAGTGATCCACCCTTTCACTTTTTCGATCGCGGCTGTTAAAGCGACTTCGTCCAGATCGGGCTGGAAAATGGTGACTACCTCATAATTACGCATATCAGTGAATTCCTCCTTTCCTCGGGATTGCCCCCGGAAGACATCGTAGATGAATCCGGGAGCGGAAAGTTGCAGTGCGGACTGCAATCAAAAAGCAAGTTTACTACAAAAGTGAAGTTTCAGGTGATACTTGAATTATTCTTTTGTCCTAATAATTAGTTTTCATTCCGAATTTTTTCCATCAATGAAGAAAGCGTCTCATTTGACAGGGACGAAAAATATCGAAGATAGGATTGTTTTTCATTCATCAAAAATTGAAGTAGTGATTCTGCTTTCTGTACCTGTTCATTTTGCGCCGCATGATTCTGCAGGGAGAATTTGTACAGTTGGTCATCCTTTGCCAGGATTTTGATTTTCCCGGAGGCGGAAAACCATTGAATCCCGGCATCGATGGTCTGTATGTTTTCGTTCATGACTTCAGCCAGATCTTGCAGGCTGGCCAAGCCGGTTCTTTCTTCAACTGCAAATTTGATATATCCGGCCAATTGTTTAAGAAATGCTGAAATCGCCAGACTTGTGGAAGGCGGATACGCCAGGAACAGGGAAGCGAAGTTCGTTTTCGTGAGGATCTGTTCAAAGACCTGCGGTGATGGAGGAAGCGAAGCCAGGATCAGGATATCTGATGAATACAGGTGATACCTGCCGGAAGAGAATGGATTATCCGTTCTAGGCGGCTCCTCGTAGATCAGATAACTTCTGTTTCCACAGGCGCTGATTGCCTCTTTCAAAGGGTTGGGTGATGATCGAAAGTCAACAACTTTCATTCTATGCGAGGATTGAAACTCGATCTCTGTTTCCTCACGAGATTGACCATCGATCCATTCCGCCTGGAGGGTGATTTCCCCTTTATATTCATTTTCGGAGATGGAATATGCCAGGTCGAATTTACCGGAAGGAATCCGTGATTCGTCCGCGTTCCACCATACCATCGGTAGAGAATTTCCGCTGTCATCCTTCAGGACGAACTTAAAGTGCTCACGGTTGCGTCCCAGCGGCCGGGTGGTGGCAATCTCAAGCTGACGAGAGCAGAATACCAGTGCCGGATTTTCTTTTCCAAATGGAGCGAGGCTCTTGACGGCGCGATAGAACTCTCGATTGACCTGTGAAAGGGACAATTCTGCATCGATTTCCAATACAGATGGGCCGCTGACGACCAAACCCTGTTGTCGCAGCCATGTGTTGATCAGGCGGCGAAATTCAGGCAGATTCTCTGTGGGAAGTGAAAGACCGGCAGCCATGGGGTGCCCGCCATAGGTATGCAGACAGGCCGCCGCGGAGGCAATCGCCTCTGTGATATTCACTCCCTCAATGGAACGCGCAGATCCACGCAACATTCCGTCAGTAGAATCATTCAAAAGAATGGTCGGACGGTTATAGTCCGCAGCAAGGCGTCCGGCTGCCAGACCAAGTACTCCACCTGTCCATGTGGGATTAGACAGGATGATCACCGGATCATCCGCCAGTTCGCGCTGGCGTTCGAGACGGTCACGAGCCGCCTGATATACCTGGTCACAAAGCCATTTACGGTTGGCGTTCAGTGTCTCAAGGTGCTCGGCCGTGTTTTTGATGGTTTCTGGTGAGCAATCCATGAGGAAACCGACCAGCGGATTGGCGTCTTCCAGACGGCCGGCGGCATTCAGCCGGGGAGCCAAAAGGAAGCCAATAGTCTGTTCGTCCAGTCTGGAAACGGGCAAGCCGGCAGTTTCCAGCATGGAAGAAATCCAAGCTCGCGGTCGGGCCGTCATACGTTGTAATCCGAGCTGCGCCATCAGCCGAGAATCCAGTTTCAGTGGTGCCAGATCGGCAATCAGACCAATGGCGGCCAGATCGATGCTCTCAAAAGCCAGTTCCTCCCTGCCACAAAAACGGCAAACGGCTAGCATAAGCTCAAAAGCCGTCCCGCTGCCGGAAAGGGATCCGAGCGCATGGTCTTCTGAAAGGCGGCGGGGATTGATGCAGGCCAGAGCTGGTGGAAGCTCTTCGGGCAGAGTGTGATGATCGGTAACGATTACATCTACGCCCTTTCCCATGGTATAGAAAATCGCTTCATTCTCAGAGATGCCGGTATCACAGGTGATCAGAAGCTGAATGCCTGTTCTTAAAAAATCCTTCAATACCGGGAGAGATATCCCGTGCGATTCACGTCCGCGAACCGGCAGGTGGTAATTTACCTGCGCACCCAGTCCAGAGAGGCATTCCACCAGAATGGCTGTGGCCGTCTGGCCGTCAACATCGAAATCTCCCCATATGCCAATGGATTCGTGATGATCAATGGCGTACCGGATTCGCTCCACGGCCTTTTCCATATCCGGTAATTCCTGGGGATCGGTCAGGTTTCGCCTGTCAGGATGGAGAAACCGGATAGCCCTGTCACTGGTTGTTATGCCGCGTTCCATTAAGTAACCGGCAACAATCGAATTTCCATCCACGAAGTTCAGCAGATCCGCGGGTGGAGTTCCGGGCGATTTAATTTTCCACTCACGTTCCATACCCTAGAAAGAAATCCCCTCGATTTCGCTGAAATCAATATCTGGAAACAAATCCTCTTCTGGTGAGTCATCTGCTTCATCGGTCAGACTTCCGGCAACAGTACCGCGCTCGCACAGAGACCGGAAACGGCAAAACTGGCATTTCTTTTCATCCGCAGTCAATGGAAATATCTCGCGATCCATCCGGGAGATGTCCTTTACCAGATTAGTCAAAAAAAGTCTGGTTTTATCCACCCAATCCTGATTGAACCGCAGCGTGACCGCTTGATCAGGAAAGGCAGGAAACCAGTAGATCATGCTGACCTGAGAGGGATTGAAAGGTCGATAGTCATTAAGGATTGTGCCGGTGGTGATCACCAGGTAAGGATAGATCAGGGATTGTACCCGTTCTCGCAAGAAAGCCTCCCTTGGCAGACGGTGATTGGTCTTCCAATCGACGACCACTGCCCGTGCTCCTTTTTCCACAGCCAGCAGATCAATCTTTGCCGCCAGACGGTATCCTTCAAACGGCATGGAGACTTCAATTTCAGGCCGGTGATTCTCGGGGATTCCCTGAGGTGGATTTTGCCGGAAAGCCTGCCACCATTCGTTCAGGTCCATCTCCCGGATGCCGTGTGCAATCTTCTCCTCTGGAATTCCAAGGTAATACTGGTAAACCATTTTATGGAACTGAGTCCCAAGAAGAATAAGCCGTTCATTTTCTTCCATCGGTTCGCTGACAGGCGCCGGCCAGGACATTTTCAACAGATGCCTTAATTGAAACCGGCGTGGGCAATCGATAAAATCCTGCAGGTTGTTTTGGGTAAATATGAAATCATCCGGAAGCGGCATTGTTTTCCCTCGCCTGATAATTTGCCAGAGCGGCGGCCGGCAGCGCCATTTGCAGGTCACCGTTACGGCCGGTATTCCATGTGATCACAAGTTCACGTTTGGCGCGGGTGATACCCACATAGAGCAGACGCAGGCGTTCCGCGCAGAATTTCCGCCGGGCTTCAAGAGTAGCGCTTCCCGGCTGGATCAGAAATGCCAGGGGATCGTTACGGGCAAGACGTTGTAAGCTTTCTGTGGCTTCGGCGGGCAGATTAATCTGGTCGCGGATAAACCATTTTTCGGAGATATAACGATCATAGCTCTGCAGCGAAGGGAAATCATAATTGTTGACCGAAAGTACGTACACCCTGTCCCATTCCAAACCCTTGGCTTTGTGGATCGTGGTGACCAGAACCTTCCCTTTGTATTTATCCGGATCGAATCCCAGGTCTTCATCACTGAAGCCGGATATTTTGGATTGATTCCTGGAGACACTTTCCAGTTCGGCCGCAAAATCACCGAGATTCCAATCCGGGTTGGTGCGGGCAGCCCGTTCCAACATGCCGGCCACTTTCTGCGCCAGCGCCAGATCTGCCGGTTCGGTGAAAATATCCTGCGAGATGATCAGGATCAGTTGATCGATGGGCAGCAAGCTGGCTCTCATCCAACGTTCCACACAGATTTGAAATGCTTCGAGATCAGCCATCAAGTCCGCGGATATTTCCTGGACAGAATCGGACAGGCGCCAGTCTTGGGCCGGGGTAGGCGAAACATATTTTTCCAGTGGATCGAACTTCATGATCATCCGAGATAAGGTTTGAATTCGAGCTTCTATCTGATTACTTTCCGGTACTGCAAACCGGTAATATATGGAAAACATGTCAGACAGTGAACGGAGGGATGGTTTGTGCAGGAACTTCAGACAGAGTGAAAGAAATTCGGCCGTCTTCCGGGTGGAACGGCTGACCCGCAGCAATTCCACTGGCTGCAGACCGAGACTGCGCAATCGATCTGCCACCGCGCCGCCGCGTTCGTTCGTGCCGACCAGTATGGCGGCGGTTTCATCCGCATGGGCGGCCAGCCAGCTCTTAACATTGTTACAGACCTTGCGAATCTCTTCTTCGGAATCCGATTTTCGGGTATCGATAACGATGTTATTCGGTCTGTCAGGTGGATTGGGCTGGGGGTCATTAGGATCGGTGGCACGGATTAACGGCCTGACCAGAGCGGAGCGCAGTTCCTCTGCCGGGTGATCGTTTTGCACCCATTCGATCAGGTGGTTAGCCAGATCGATAATCTTTTTCGCTGAACGACCAGAATTGGGTAATTCCCGGCATTGAACATCGGGTTCCTTCAAGAAATTCAAGAGAAATTTTGGATCTGCGGTAGTGAAGGTCTCATAAATGGCCTGATTTGGATCTCCCACCCGCACCCAGTTGCCTGATTTGGCGGATAACAAACGCAGGATTGACTCCTGCATATGGCTGCTGTCCTGGGCTTCATCTTCCAGAATATACGGCCAACGGTACTGCAGGCGGGCCAGATATTCGGGATCGGTCTGCAAACAGCGCAGCGCCAGACGGATGAGATCATCAAAATCAACCGCGCCGCGCATGTTTAGAGCCAGTTGATAATCGGTATACACATCCGATGCCATTTTCAACAGGAGCGAATCTGATGCTTCGGCCTGATCTGCAATATATTGCGGGCTGAAGGCCAGGTCTTTTGCCTGACGGATGAATTCGTTGGAAATATCAACCAGCAATCTGGACCAACCCTGAGAAGCTTTAAACGCGTCGACGTCTGCTTTGGTCCAGGTTTCTTCGAAATCTGGATGCCCCCGGCGCCATGCATCCACTTTTTCCTGCAGAATACGCACGGCTTCGTTTTCGTCCAGGATACGGAAGTCGGCGGGCAGACCTGCGAGTTCCGGCCGGTCACGAACGATATCATTGGCCAGACCGTGCAGTGTACGAACACGATACCCGAAATTCCTGGGTAAGCCTTTGTCTTTAATAAAATCAGCGATGCGTTTTGAAAAATTATCCACCGCGCTGTTTACCAGGGTGACAATCAGGATCTCCTGATTATCCTTCAGGACGTTCTTTTCAATCAGACTGGCAGCTAACAGGGAGAGGGTATATGTCTTGCCGCTGCCCGGAACAGCGGAGACTCCCATTTTTCCCGAGGTGTAGGAAAGTATGTCTTTTTGCGCGCGGCGGAGTTCAGGCTTCATACTGTGCGATTCCTCCCGGGTTGTACCGCAGAAATCGATTAATGGCCTGAAGGAGAGCGCCTCGCGGTTCGTTTCCCTGTTCATCTATGCCCACCTGGTAAATCTCCAGGCTTTTAGTACACCGGTGGATCAGACCACCAGTATGGGAGATCAGGGTCATCTTGTTGTGATTGAGTTCTTCCGCGTCTGTCCATTTCGCGCCCGGCGGCCAGTTGCGGCTCAATACCACCGGGTGGGTAAGAGGTTGATTAAGGCGTTCCCACCAGCCTGTACTTCCCGGATCCAACCAAAACTGGCAGGCGCAGGGTTGGTTGCGCATCAGAAATGTGAACGCCGGTGATAACAGGACGGCATCTGGACGTTCTTCCTGCCAGGAAGCCAGGTGTTGAGAACCGGTGATGCCTTTTTCCAAAAGTTCGATGAATTGAGCACCGGCTGTCTCTTCTGGGAGTTCTGGTTGAATGACCAGAGTAAACTCCCTCGCTGATTCAATCAGTCGTTCGGTGGCATCGGCCATGTCATACGAGGCGTGAAATCCAAAATCTTTCTGAGAAAGCAGTTCACCAAAACATCGGCTGAAGAACTCTGGCAAACCCTGTGCGGGAACCTGGCGTGATGTCAGAATCCAGTTACGCAGTCTCTCATACTTTTCCCCCATCTGATAGGTGATACGCTCCGCCATTTCCGGTTTCAGCGTGGAGAATGGATTCAAGGGATCGGTATCAGGTTTGTGTGAGAGCAGCGTATTGGCTAACAGATCCGCGCGGATCAAATCGAGACCAGCGATGGCGATCATCAACATGGATCGAAAATTCAGTTTTTCGACCTTCAATTTCCACTGTGGATAGGCCAGTTTTGCCAGTGTGAACAAACAGCGCGCGGCCGGCTCGTCACGCAGGTCTCGTCCCGGGCGATGAGTGGTCAGCGGGATGCCTTTTTTTTCGAGGCGGATTTGAAGAGAAAAACGCAGCGCGTCGGAGACGTAGGGAGATAAGATAGCCATATCGCCCGGCCTGGCGCCGTTTTGTATGTGGTTTTCGATCGAATTAACAACGGCATCCAGCATTTGTGGAATGAACCGTGAATAACACAGACGTATTGGAGATAGCGCAATAGGTTGAACATCTGAAATGGGGGGATCCAGACGGATATTTCCTGCCAGATGCTTGCGGAATGTCTGTAGATCCGGCGGACAATGGAGTATTTCTGTCAGGCGAAAAACCTGGTCGGCACAATCGGCAAGAGTGGCGGCAGATTGCGGATCCGCTCCCAGAAAAGATCGATAACCGGCGGATTCATCCTGAATGATCAACGCGCTTTCGAACTCCGGCAGCCATTCCCGGATTAGATCGTGCGCAGTCGGGTAATCTTCTTCCACATTATCATAGATCAGATGATGGTAACGTTCCTGAAGATAAGATCGAAAAGCCGGTTCTTTCCAGAGATGCCTGATGAAGACCTCTATTTGAAGAGAGAAATCCAGTAATGAATTCTCCAGACAGTGCTGCCTGAAACGCACAGCACATTCTTGTGCCTGGTCGTAGAAACGAGCATCTGCTTGGTTGCCATTCCATGCCGAACGCAGGCGGGGGACAATATCATCCAAAGGAAAGCCCACCACAGCCGTCTTGTTCAGATTATCCAGAATCTGGCTGTAGAGACGCAGTGGTTCGATCGAGATGCCATCAAAGAATCCCTGTTCACGCAGTGGATCAACAATCAGGCTGAGAAAATACTGAGTGGTTTCCACGGTCAAAAATTGCGGAGTGCTCTCGGGGTGGGTGAATCCGGCTGATTCGGCGACCAGAGGCCAGAAAAGATCGACCATTCGCCTGGCCAGGCCGCCAATAGTCAGGAGAGACACTCTTCCACCCGGGGGCAAATCTGGATGACTGATCAGTTGCTGGTAAGGCCGTGCCAGCGGCCGTTGCGGTAGCAATATAAGCAAAGTCTCCGGGGGTATCCCCGCGGAGAGCATTTTTTCCAGGCGGGCTACAGCCACTGTGGTTTTTCCTGTCCCGGATTCCCCTCTGAGAAAGATTTTTTTCTCAGGAGGGAAATCCAGAATATGCTTTTGCATTGGTGTCAATTCCATGCTCTGAAGGTTACTCCCTAACCTTTGTTTATTTCATTCCCCACCTGTTCGATTAGTACATCAAGAAAGCTCCCAGAGCTTTCTATTTACAGGTTGTCACTGATTCCAGAAGGCGATCTCGTCAATATTTACAGTGAATTTTGGGGTATTGGCGGAAGCGATGAACGCGCCAAACAGACCGGCATTGATGAATGTGGATTCACGGGTCTCCTGCAGCAATTTTCCGTTGGCATAGAAAGCATAACGATCATTCTGGGCAAAGATACCCATGCGATTCACCTGATTTGAACCGGCGTGGATCGCCGGATTGGACGTCCAGGGGATCAAGTTTCCTTTTTGTGAATAGATGCGCAGCGAATACTTCCCATCGCAGGTGAAACCAAAGAAATAACCATCCTCATAATCTGGAGCGCGGAAAACCAAACCATACCGATCGTCACCCGAACAGGTTTCGGTTTTGATGACGGCTTCCAGATAAAAATTTTGGGGTTTGGGATATGACATACTCCAGCCGGTCCAGCCGTTCGGGTTCTTGGCGGTCAACGACAGCGCACCGTTCTCGTAAAGGAATCTGGTCTCGTTATCTTCGTACTGGTAAAAGTTTTGATTAAGCTTGTTGAAGGTCTCTTTCCAGGTAGGCTCTCCAAGACGGGTGCGAGGATCTTCCGGAGAGAGTGTTTCAGTCGGAGTTATGGACGGCTCGGGTGTTTCTGTGTCAAGCAGAACAACAGTCTCAGAAAATTGTGGTATCAATTCCTGTGGGGTCGAAGTGGAGATCACTATGGGCGAGGCGGTCAGCTGGGCACTGACCTGTGTTGATACGGAGTTAACTTTTGCCGGATTCGCCACACCAACAAAATTGCATGCTATCAATAAGATAAAAATACCCGCCAGTAGAATTCTTTTTTTCATTCGATGATTTCCCTATTTGTTTTTATAATTATAGTAACTTTGGTGATCCTTGGAAAAAACAACTAAGTACCAGTATATTCTATTCAACAAGCCTTTCGGTGTCCTTTCCAGTTTTACGGATTCGGATGGAAGGCCTACACTAAAATCTTACATCTCTGTCCCTGATGTTTACGCAGCGGGACGCCTGGATTTCGACAGTGAAGGCGCACTGATCCTTACCAATGATGGCGGATTGATCAGCCAGATCACCCGGCCGGTATACCATATCCCTAAAACCTACTGGGTTATGGTTC
Organism: Leptolinea sp.; assembly: GCA_012798535.1. Taxonomy (GTDB): domain Bacteria; phylum Chloroflexota; class Anaerolineae; order Anaerolineales; family Anaerolineaceae; genus Leptolinea. The sequence continues at coordinate 35,909 of JAAZMZ010000007.1, read as the reverse complement.
TTGGAATGATAACAGATGAAGCTCTGGTGGAATTATGCCAGGGCGTGCTTTTCGAGGGAGTGAAAACACGACGCTGTGAAGCCAGGCGAATCCCCGATCCGCACCTGCCTGAAAGGGATATTCCCGGAATGAAAAAGGGGGCGGTCTGTTGGATAGAGATCATCCTGAGAGAAGGACGGAAGAGGCAGGTGCGCCGCATGACCGCCGCGGTAGGCTTTCCAACTCTGCGACTTTACCGAATAGCGATTGGGAATATTACAGTTGAAGATCTGGAAACCGGAAAATGGCGGTTCCTTAAACCCTCAGAAATTGAAAGTTTACGTAAGAGTTCTCGAGGACGGCGATGAAGACACTGGTGATCCAGCTAGACCGTTCAGAGGATATAGGTTCGATCCGGGATAAGGTGACCTGGGGAAAAGCCAGCCGGGTATTACTGGTATGGCCGGTAAACTTTTCCATGTTCAACCGCAAGGTCGATCTGACGACAATTAAAAGGATTTGCACATCTCAGGGAAGCCGTCTGGGGATTGTGTGTGACGATCCTCTGGTTTGCGAAGAAGCGGAGGAACTTCAAATCCCTATGTTCGATTCGGTCACGCGGGCAATGCGTAAGGGATGGGACCGTAGAAGGAAGAAAAAGAGCCTGTCTCTTCCGACACCCAGGTTTGAAAAATCTCGAATAATTGAGGATCTGCGAACCATTCCTGAGCGTGAACCGAAAACCGGCGGAATTCCCAGATTCGCGCGTTACATTCTTCTGGCAGGCGGAATTCTTTCTACTTTGATGATGGCACTTTTCCTGATCCCATCTGCGAAAGTAAGCATTTATCCCCTTGCTCAGGAGCAGGAATTGAAGGTTGTATTCCTGGTAGAAAAGCGGGAAAGTGGAGCGCCCAATCCGGGAATATTACCCGGAGAGGTTGTAAAGACCACAGTGGAAGCCGAAGCCACACGCGTGGTTACTGGAACCACCCCAATAGCCGACCAGAAAGCCCGGGGAAAGATCTCAGCGATTAATCGGTCAGGAGCGGATATTGAGATACCGGCTCAGACAATTGTTATGAATAATGCGACTCCGCCTGTACGATTCAGGACTATGCAGAATGTAATTGTGCCGGTAGGTGCAACTCTGGGAGGGATCGAGATTGAAGCTATTTACGGCGGTGAGACTGGTAATTGCCCGCCAAATACGGTGACACGGATCGATGGGGAACTAGGCCTCCAACTTGAATTATCCAATCCGGAGCAGATCACCGGAGGCACGGACAGGCAGGCACCTTCCCCTTCTGAGGAAGATATTCAGATTTTAAAAATGGAATTGAAAGACAGGCTGAGCAAGGCAGCAGAAAAGCAATTATCAGCCAGCCTTAATCCTGATGAGATTTTGCTGACATCTTCGATCACACCAAAAGAGGTGATATCTGAAAAGATCACACCCGAAATCGGACAGGTGGGTATAAATGTCAATGTCTTCCAAAAAATTGAATTTACGGCATTGATCATCCGGCAGGATAACCTGCAGAAACAGGCAAAAGCCCTGCTGGATGCCAACCGCGCCAATAAAGACTGGGCATTATCCAGTTCTTCACCTGTGGATATTCAAATTCTTGACCAAAAATATTCTGAAACACCGGAAATTGCAAAACTGACTACACGGATAAAGGGACGTACAATTCCGCCCCTTGATATCGAAAAGATCCGACGCAGCATAGCGGGAACGGGCCGGGCTACCGCACAGGCTATTCTGGCTGTTCAGGTTTTGAGTGAACGGACCGCGGAAATCGAAACCTGGCCGGTCTGGTTCCCATATCTTCCGTGGTTGGAATCGCGTATTACGATAATCCTGCCATGACACGCTACCTTTGTCTTGACCCTGGAGAGAAACGTATCGGGATGGCAATCGGTGATCCGGATGTCCGATTAGCGCATGCTCTGGGTGTCATCCACCATCGCTCGCGAAAGGTGGATATCGAACAGATCCTGAAAGTAATCCATGATAATCAGATCGACCATATTGTGATTGGGATCAGTCTTCAGGAAGATGGCTCTCCAAACGCCATGGGCCGTCACGCGTTGAGTTTTGGCAAAGATCTGGAACTGGCCAGTAGTCTGACTGTAGAATACTGGGATGAAGCTTTTTCAACTGTCGATGCCCGTTTCGATGCTTTACAGATGGGCTATTCCCGGAAAGACCGCCGCGGGCATCAGGATGCATTGGCTGCCACCGAAATATTGCTTTCGTTTTTTAACAGGTTGTAATCCATATGACCAGGCCACGAAAACCCCCTTTACGCGTGACATTACTACGCATTACTACAATCCTTTTCCCACTCTTTCTTTGTTGGTTATTTATTCTGGCCGTAAGTTCCATCCAGCAGCAAGCCAGGCAGACCATCGGAGAACCGGATGCATCACTGGATGCTGCCCAGTTGTTATTTTATGAATGGACAGTTTTTATCAACCAGGAAAAGATCAATCAACCATCCTCACTTGCGATGGATAAAGTTGTCCCGGTTGAAAGCGGAAAATCTCTGGCAGATGTGATTTCAGAAATGCAAACCGAAGGGATCATTTCTGATGCAGACCTCTTCAGAAAAATATTGATATTTACAGGGGCCGACCGGCGAATCCTGCCCGGCAAATACCTGATCCCGGCGGGAAGCAGTCTGCGTGATACTGCCCGGCATTTACAGAATGCCAGTTCAAGCCTGATTGATTTTTCGATTCTTCCGGGTTGGCGGAAGGAAGAAATCGCCGCCGCACTTCCGACCTCTGGTCTGTCCATCTCAATAGATGAATTCCTGACACTGGTGAACAAACCATTGCAGGATGATGATGTCTTTGGAACTGACATACCATCACATGAAGGATTCCTGGCACCCGGTCTGTACTCATTTCGGAGAGATGTGAGTGTTGAAGCGTTCGTTTCGGCTTTCATTGATGAGTCAAAGCGTGAATTGACGCAGGATATCCGGGCAGCCTATGCCGGTCATGGATTGTCTGTCTATCAGGCGGTGATTCTGGCTTCCATTGTTCAAAGGGAAGCAGTGATCGATGAAGAAAAGCCGCTGATCGCCTCCGTTTTTCTGAATAGGCTGGCGCGTGGAATGCCGCTGCAAAGTGATCCAACCGCTCAATATGCGCTTGGATATTCCTCTGAATGGGGATGGTGGAAGAGTCCTTTGAGCCTGTCTGATCTCGAAATCGAATCACCCTATAATACATATATAATTAATGGGTTGCCGCCATCTCCCATATCCAATCCGGATCAGGCATCCTTACAAGCAGTGGCAAATCCGCAAGAATCGACCTACCTTTATTTCAGAGCCGCCTGTGATTCTTCCGGGAGACATCTATTCGCAAATTCAATCGAAGAACACACTATGAACGGTTGTCCGGATACAGGCGCCGGTTCATAAAATTACTGGAGGAAAAATGGATGTACTGGGTCTTGATATTGGCGGTTCCGGAATAAAGGGCGCACTGGTCGATGTAACAACAGGTTCTCTGACAACGGAGAGATTTCGGCTACCCACTCCGGAAGAAGCCCGACCGGATGATGTGGCTGAAGTGGTCAGCCAGGTGGCGCAGCATTTTTCCTATAAAGGCGTTCTTGGTGCCGGTTTTCCCGCCGTGGTACACCACGGTGTAGCCTATTCTGCGGCGAATGTAGATAAGAGTTGGATCGGAACAGATGTCAGCGCGTTGTTGACGACCGCTACAGGTTGTAAATCCTATGTGTTGAACGACGCCGATGCCGCCGGCCTGGCTGAAATGGAATTTGGTGCAGGCCGAAAATATAAACGAGGGGTGGTCATCATGTTGACCATTGGCACCGGCATCGGTTCGGCCGTATTCATCGATGGGCATTTGTTTCCGAATACCGAGTTCGGTCATCTTGAAATTCGGGGAAAAGACGCGGAACGCCGGGCATCTGATGCCGCGAGGGAACGGAAGAAGTGGACCTGGGAAGAATGGGCGATGCGTTTTCAGGAAGCCCTGAGCACATACGAACGACTGTTTTCTCCCGATGTGTTCATCATTGGCGGTGGAGCCAGTAAATCTTTCAACCAGTACGCGAAATACTTACGGATTCGTGCAGAGATCATTCCGGCTCAGTTATTAAATCAAGCCGGACTGGTCGGTGCAGCGGTGTACGCCTCCCGCAGCAATGCACTGATCAGATCGGCCAGAGGTGCGAAGAAAGCCGAATAATTAGTGGTAATTAGGCCAGCAAACCGCCTCTGGTCATGGCTTCCACAGCTTCCAGGGCGGTTTTTATTTCCTTCAGGGTTACAGGTGTGCCGACGTCCATCCGAAGCAATTTCCCTTCACGGACCTGTTCTTCAGCAACAGACAGAATGGATGTATCTTTCCGACGGGCTTCCTGTGCCAGCCTGGCGCCGGCCTGATAACCAATCAACGGATTTAAAACTGTCACCAGAATGGTGTTACGATCCAACCAGTAGCGGCAGCGATCCGGATTGGCTGATATACCGGCCACACAGCGTTCAATAAAGACCCTGATTCCGTTGATCATGATCTGCATCATCTCGAACAGGTTGTAGGCGATGATCGGCATCATTACATTGAGTTCCAATTGACCGGCTGCCGCCGCCGTGGAAACTGCCGAATCCATGGCACAAACCTGGATCATCACCATATTGAGCATTTCAGCCATCACCGGATTAACTTTTCCCGGCATGATGCTGGAACCGGGCTGGACGGCAGGCAGATGGATTTCATCCAATCCGCTGGCCGGGCCGGATGAAAGCAGCCGAAGATCATTGGCGATGCGCGTGAACGTCACCGCACTGACGCGCAAAGCGCTGCTGAATGCGGCCAGATCAGCCATGGATTGCATGGATTCAAACAGGTTTTCTGAAAGGGTCAGGTGTTTTCCGGTGATTGTGGAAAGCTCAACAGCCATCCGATGTGAGTATTCCGGATGAGCGTTGATACCTGTTCCGGCGGCAGTACCACTGATCCCCAGGCGGGTCAGGTTGTCTGCGGCCTGGTTTATTCGCTGGCGGTCAAGCTCAATCGCGGCCGCGTATCCGCTGAACTCCTGCCCGAGGCGAACCGGTACGGCATCCTGCAGGTGGGTTCTACCCGATTTGATCACAGAATCGAATTCGTCGGCTTTCTTGTTGAAGGTTTCCACCGCTTGTTTATATACTCCATCCAGTTCTTCCATTCGCCACAGGCATCCCAGGCGGATGGCTGTGGGAATGACGTCATTGGTGGATTGCGCCATGTTGACATGGTCGTTCGGGTGAATCTTTCCCTGGTCTGTATTTTCACCTAACAATTGATTCGCTCTTGAAGCTATGACCTCATTCACGTTCATGTGATGGCTGGTGCCAGCACCCGCCTGAAATGGATCGACCACGAATTGATCATCCCAATTCCCGTTCATCACTTCCAGAGAAGCAGATTGGATTGCCCCGGAAAACGCTGTTGAAAGTAATCCCAGCGACGTGTTCACGCGGGCGGCTGCCAGCTTAATGGCGGCTACGGACCAGATAAAAGCTCGATGCGGTCGATGTCCGCTGATGGGAAAGTTATCCACAGCACGCTGGGTTTGCGCACCATACAGCTTTTCAACGGGAACTTTTACTTCTCCCAGGGAATCTTTTTCGATCCGAAATAACTTTTCTGCCGACATATACTATTCCCCTTCCAAGTGAATTTCTTCCATGAATTCTACCCCGATCTTTGTTTCATCTGGAATAAAACAAATGGACGAATCATCAGGCGATCCGTCCATTCTCATCGAGCGTCATGCAAAAAATCTATCCGGCCGTACGATACCCGGGGCCTTCTTTGAAATACGCGGCCGCGACCTCTTTTGCCGGCGTCAAATCAACCACTTCACCGGCCGCCAGTTTGCGTGTGCCTTCCAAGTGAACGGGATCACCATTGTGATCTTTTCCGTTATACACTTCAACAAAACCGGGAGTGCCAGCAGGCATCGATAACACTTCACCACCTTTAGCTTTATAGACTGACGGAACTTCTTCATCTAAAAAAATCGCGGAATACGGGCATTCAGATACACAGGCATCACAGTCGATGCAAGTTTCAGGGTCTATATAATAAAGCGGGTATTGATCTGTGGGTTTCCCTGGCACAATACACTCTACCGGGCAAACAATGGCGCAACTGCCTTCGCGTAAACATAGATTTGTGATTACGTGAGCCATCTTTCCTCCTAAAATTCAAATCCGGGTTTATTAAAGAAAGCGTTTTTCCACTACATCCCAGTCTACCACATTCCAAAATGCGGACAGATAGTCAGCCCGGCGGTTTTGATACTTCAAATAGTACGCGTGTTCCCAGACGTCTACAGTGAAAAGAGGTTTGAGCCCTTCGGTCAGCGGAGTGTCCTGATTGGGTGTGGAAGTGATCACCAGCGATCCATCTTTCTTCTGGCTGAGCCAGGCAAATCCACTGCCAAATCGACCAAGAGCCGCTTTTTCCATTTCCAGTTTGAATGTGTCAAAACTACCAAAAGTTTTGTTGATGGCATCGGCCAGTTTCCCCTTTGGAGCTCCTCCTTTTGGTCCCATGCCTTCAAAATAGAAATTATGGTTGAAGACACCTCCGCCGTTGTTTCTCACAGCCGTGCGGATGTCTTCCGGAATCCTATCGAGATCCGATAGCAACGAATCCAGGGTCTTGTTGAAGAGTTCCGGATGTTTTTCAACAGCCGAGTTAAGGTTCTTCAAGTAGGTCGCGTGGTGCTTGGTATAATGGATTTCCATCGTCGCCGCGTCGACATAAGGTTCCAAAGCATTAAATGAATAATCCAGTTTTACCTGTTCAAAAGCCATAATAGTCCTCCTAATAGTTAGTCAGTTGTTTTAAGTTTTATTTTTGCCTAAATAAGAGCAAAACAATCCTAATTAGAATTTTAGCCAGTGAAAATCCCTTTGTCAAGCAAGATACAATCATCTGTCAATCCAAATCATACAACCTGGCTGAGATCCCCGGTTTTTGTGCTGACAATTGGAATCCTGGCTGTTTCGTCTGCCTCACTTTTCATTCGCTATGCCCAGATGGAAATGCCATCCCTGGTGATCGCCGCATTTCGACTTGGACTGGCATCATTGATAATGACCCCCTGGGTGATTCACAGGCATGGACATGAAATCCAGACTATCACTCGCCGGGATTGGCTCAGGATCATCGGAGCGGGGTTGCTCCTGGCAATCCATTTTGCCACCTGGATCACTTCTCTTGAATACACCAGTGTATCCAGTTCTGTTGTACTGGTGACCACAACACCAATCTGGGTGGCGCTTTTTTCCCCGCTCGTTTTGAAAGAAAAAGCCAGCCGCATGACCGTGATCGGATTGACGGTGGCGATTGCCGGCGGATTGATCGTCAGTTTGACTAATGATTGTGTGTTTATCTCAGGTGGTCTGACCTGCGAAACAGGGAAAGCGGCTCAATCATCGAACATCCTGCTGGGAAATTGTCTCGCGCTGACGGGTGCCATATGTGCCAGTTTTTACCTGATCATTGGACGTATATTACGAAAGACAATCGATCTGTCGGTGTACGTTTACTGCATTTATTCCTGCGCGGGAATATTTCTGGTGCTGTTTGTCTTCCTTTCAGGAAACACTTTCTTCCCTTATTCACCACAGGCGTATCTGTGTTGTCTCGCTCTGGCTATATTTCCACAAATAGTCGGACACACCAGTCTGAACTGGGCGCTGGCTTATCTTCCGGTTGGTCTGGTGGCGGTTGTGCTGCTGGGTGAACCGGTCGGATCGACTATACTCGCAGTCATATTTCTAAAAGAAATTCCCACCGCTTTTGAATGGATCGGTGGGAGTATCATCTTGCTGGGTATTTTCCTGGCGTCTCGAAGGTGACCCGGATTACCTCTTTTTTGTTTTTCCTTGCAATTCCGGCAACCGGTTGTATAACCAGTTGAATTCCCTGATGCGGGTGATCAGTTCATCAGAAAGTCCGCTGCCGGTCGTTCGCCAGGTCCAGTTTCCTCCCAGTTTGCCTGGAAAATTCATCCGGGCGGAGGTATCCAGGCTAAGGAAGTCTTGAAGTGGCGCCACGGCAATCCGCGCAACGGATTGCCAGACGGCCCGGATCATTTCCCATGGAATGCCGGAGGAATCGCAGGCCAGGTAGCGGCGGCAAAAATCCCTTTCTGATTCCGGTGCCGTATGGTACCAGCCGATGGTGGTGTCATTATCATGGGTGCCGGTATAAGCCACACAGTTGACCGGATAGTTATGCGGCAGAAATGGATCTGTTGGATCACTGGCAAATGAGAATTGGAATATTTTCATGCCGGGTAGATTGAATTTATCGCGAAGTTCTATGACGTCTGAAGTAATTTCGCCCAGGTCCTCGGCGATAATGGGGAGTCTGCCAAGAACCTGCTGGACTCTTGAGAGAAAATCTGCACCGGGGCCGGGAACCCAGCGGCCTTTTTCGGCCGTTGGCATACCGGCGGGAATTTCCCAGTACCCGGCAAAACCTCTAAAGTGATCCAGACGGATGAGATCAAAAAGCGAAAGGGTTGATTTTATCCGGGCTATCCACCAGGTATAGTCGGTCTGTCGGTGATATTCCCATTTGTACAACGGGTTGCCCCAGAGCTGCCCGGTAGCCGAGAAATAATCTGGTGGTACACCGGCAACAAATTCAGGATCACCTTCTTTATCCAGAAAGAATAGATCCGGATTCGCCCAGACATCTGCTGAATCATACGCTACAAACAGCGGAATATCCCCGATGATTTTGATGCCGGAATTGCTCACATAGGTGTGCAATTGATTCCACTGGCGGGAAAACAGAAATTGTCGAAACTGGTGATATTCAATAGCTTCTGCATGGGATTCTGTAAAACTCTTAAGGGCAGTTGTTTTCCTTTTTCGCAATTCTTTCGGCCATTCATTCCAGGCTTTTCCGTCCATCTCTTCTTTGATCGCCATGAAAACGCTGAAATCTTCAAGCCAGTCTTTTTCTGCCAGTTGATATTCATTGAATTCATCCACCATCAGGGGAGGATGTATCCGGCAAAATCTGGAATAGGCAAGATGTAATAGATAATTCTTCCAGTGGATTGCCGCTCCGTAATCCACATAATTCAGAGGCAGCGCCGGTCTTTCGGAAAGATCGGAGGTGTGCAACAGACCATCTTCCAGAAGAAGAGCCGGACTGACCAGATACGGATTGCCGGCAAAGGCTGAAAAACACTGGTAGGGCGAATCTCCATACCCGGTTGGACCCAATGGCAGCACCTGCCATAAAGAGAAACCGGCCTTTTTTATTGAATCAACCCATTGGTACGCGGCTGGCCCAACATCACCGATCCCATCCGGTCCAGAGAGGCTGGTTGGGTGAAGCAGGATGCCCGCCTGTCGTTCGTAGCTCATGAAGTGATCTCCAATAATCTTTGAGTGATATTACCCGGGAATGTTTCTTGATTACTTTATTTGTATCATTATTATCCTGTTTGCGATATTGGCTAACAGGCAGAAAGAAGTACCGGTGATGTCTAATCTTGGGATAGATTTAAGAGAGCCAGATATTCATGCGCATATCTGGCTGCCGAGTTTTTCCAGGAAAAATCAACTTTCATTCCATTCTTTTGAATCTGCAACCAGGTTGTTTGATTTATATAGGCATTGAGTGATCGTTCAATGGCATCTTCACAGGATTCGGGTGTGGCATCTGAAAAGAGAAAACCGGTTTGCCCGGATTCTGGTGTGGAATCAACAATCGTATCACTCAAACCACCTGTGTTGCGGGCGACAGGCACACACCCGTACCGCATGGCGATCATCTGGGTCAGTCCACATGGTTCATAGCGGGAAGGGATGAGAATCATATCCCCCGAACCGTATAACTGATGTGATAATGCCTGATCAAAGCGCTGCAGGAAGCGAACTCTATCCGGATAATCCTCCTCCATTGTTTTACAGGCATCTTCCAACACCGGATCACCGACACCGAGAATGATGACCTGGAATTTCCTCTCGGTCAGGTTTCTCAGGGCTTTCAGAGCGTAATCGATCCCTTTTTGTTGGTCGATACGAGAGATCATGATGATCAATGGTGTACGCGGATCGTATTCCAATCCCAGACGTGCCAATATTTCTTCTTTATTCTTCGATCTGGAATTGAGTGACAATTTGGTGAAGGTGGAAACCAGATAGGCATCCCGGGCCGGATTCCAAATTTTCATATCCAATCCGTTCAAGATACCGGTGATTCTTTCTGTGCGCGTGAACAAAAAACCATCCAGACCGCAGCCAAATTCCGGTGTCAGTATTTCACGAGCGTAACCGGGAGAGACGGCGATGATCCTGTCAGACGAAGCCAGTCCCATAGGAAGAGGCATGTGTCTGGCCCATTTTGGAAGTCGGAAATCAGTACTGGATTGTATCCCCATTTCGGTAAGCCCGGCCTGTGTCCCTCCACCCATGAATGGCAAATTATGCACCGCCAGTATGGTACGGGTGTTTTCAAAGAGGGATTTGTATTCATCCCTTTGCCTGATCAGATAGGGTAACAGGGCGGTGTGCCAGTCGTTGGCATGTAGAATGTCAGGAATCCACTCCTGAAGACGGCAGAATTCAAGGGTAGCCAGTGAGAAGAAGGCGAATTTTTTGCCATCAATAATTGGGTTGGAATCGTATACCGCACCATCGACCGGCAATGGTTCCCCGCTGATGAGATATGTTGGATAAGGTAGATCGGAACAGAAAGAGACGTTGGCAGGGATATCACTCTTTGCGGCGTGGACCGGAAATGAGGCAATTTTCTCCAGGTGAAACCGGGATGACTGTATTTTTCCATGGAAAGGGATGACCAGTCGAATATCGAGATGAGGCAGATCGGGATGTTCTTTAAAATAATCAACCAGCGCAGCCGGTAAAGAGCCGGCCACATCCCCCAGACCTCCAATTTTTATGAACGGTTCTGCTTCAGACGCGGCTATCAGGACTTTTAAAAATTCCGGCGATTTTTGACTCATAATTCTCCCGGTTCAAACCTAAGGATCAAACAGATGCAACCATCCCAATATAATCTTCAGAAATGATGTCTTTCGGTGAGCCTCCCAGAGCTTTCAGAAGATCTTCAGCCAGATGGGCTTTCTTCTCCGCATCCTGTTGACTCCAGGTTCGGCTTTTCACTTCAAGGAATGATCCCAGTTTTGGCAAATCGAAGTTATCCACGTTTATGAAGAATTCAGTCTCTTTATAGATAACCAGATAGCGCATTCGGTTCTTTTCGATTTCGACTGTGCGTGCGGGTTTGAAGTATTCTTTGTAAAACCGCAGGCTTTGAGTGGCGGGAGCCAGGAATCGGCTGCGGGAAAGCAGCACATCCTCACGGAAGGGATGCTCGCGAGTCTGCCCGATGAGAGTCAGACGGCTGCGTACTCCCGTGATTTCTCCGGATTCTGTGATGCTGTGGTCTTCACGGTAGCGGACATAACCCTGGGTTGGATCATCAAATTGCATATAGGTGTCAAATTGGCGGTAATGCCGTGTTCGGGTAATATTTATCTCGGGATTGGATCTTATGGCGGCAATGATCTTTTCCGCTGATGGAACCGCAACCTTAGCCTGGACTTCGAAACTTTCCTCTTCGGTCGCACCGCCAATTGCAATCAACTTGGATAAAACAGACTGTTCGCGGTTGATCAGGAAATGATCGATCTTGCGGGCATATTCATTACCGGCTTTCAGCAGATCCGCTTCCTGCAGGGTTGTCAACTGATGATCTTGCATAACCCAGCGGCCGTTTACCATGACATCGGATACATCGCTGGCCTTTGCGGCGTAGATGATTTGCGCATAGGTGTTGTTTGGATCACGTTCAAATCGAGGCGAATTATGAAGGGGGGATAGATCGACCAGAACCATATCCGCCCGTTTGCCGGGAGTGAGTGACCCGGTTAAATGGTCGATATGCAGGGCTTCGGCACCCATCCGGGTAGCCATCAACAGAGTGGATCGAGCCGGCAGAGCGGTTGGATCACCGCTGCTGACTTTTGCCAGAAAAGAAGCCAGACGCATTTCTTCGAACATATCAAGGTCATTATTGGACGCCGGTCCATCGGTGCCAATACCCACTTTAACACCCAGTTCGATCATCCGCTTGACCGGAGCAATGCCGGAAGCCAGCTTCATATTCGATGAAGGATTATGCGCGATCCCTGTATGGTAATGTTGAAGGGTGCGGATTTCTCCCTCATCGATATGAACGCAGTGGGCGGCGATTACTTTCGCATCAAACAGGTTGTGTTTCTTCATGTACGGAATCACAGGCATTCCATGTTCATTCCGGACGTTTTCCACTTCGCCGGCCGTTTCAGAGAGATGCGTGTGCAGCGGAACATCGAATTCAACGGCCAGCCGGGCGGAAGCACCCAATATTTCTGCCGTACAGGTGTATGGTGCGTGGGGAGCAATGGCGGGAACAATCAGATCATTGTCTTTCCATTTGATAATAAAATCTCTGGCCATTGCCATTGATTCTTCGAATGATTTTGCATCCGGCGCCGGAAACTTCATCACAGATTGCCCGCAGACTCCGCGCAAACCTGCTTCTTCGGTCGCTTTAGCGACGTCGTCTTCGAAGTAGTACATATCGGCAAAACTGGTCACCCCTGAGCGAATCATTTCTGCACAGGCCAGTTTAGTACCCAGTTGAACAAAATCCGGCGAAACATACTCTCGTTCCACCGGCATCATATACCCCATCAGCCAGACATCCAGGCGTAGGTCGTCGGCCAGTCCTCGCAGAAGGGTCATGGGAACATGGGTGTGTGCGTTAATCAAGCCCGGCATCAAGACTTTTTGTTTGCAGTCAATTTTCTTCGTCGCGGAATACTCTTTCAGAACATCCGCTTCCAACCCCACTGCCGCGATCGAATTCCCGGATACAGCTACTGTACCGGGATTATAGGTGTGAAACTCTTCGTCCATGGTAAGAACGATCGCGTTGGTAAGGATCAGATCAACTGTTTTCATTTTTACCTTTCTCTAGTATTTAGTTGGTTTTATTGTATAGATAACGGCGAATAAAATCCAGTAACATGTTTTCTGCCCATAATTCTGCCAGTCCGGGATGACCTCCGTGAGAGCGGGTGATCGACTTTTCGCCTTCGGGGGTCAACGAGGTGATGGACAGGTTCGTCTGATTGGAGACCCGGAACAGGTCAGCTCGGATGACAATCTGGTATCCGGATGTCCGGGCGATTTCGAGTTCAGGTGAGGAAGGATCATCCTCTGTGGAGCTGTACACGTAAATCATCTTGGGAAAGAGATTTTCCGTTCTGGTCTCCAATCCTTTATCGAATCCATGCAGCAAAAGGAAGACTCGTAGTTCTTTGGCGATCAACTGTTGGTTGACAGCTTCTTCCAGAGTTGTATCATCATCACCGTAATAGGCTGCTCCAATACGTTTAATGATCTCTGTGTGCATGTCACAGACCATTTTGTCGGCTGTGTCTATCGAATTTGCGCGTGCAGTGATACGGATGTCTGTTACTCCGGGATGCGCCAGAAGACCAACAGTGGGGTTGGCGTTCGATTCGAGATCTGAGACCCATTCGTCGATCTGGGATTCACCGGCGCCGGCGGCGTGAATCACCACAGATTTGAAAACCGTGTCCAGATGGTAACGCTTGTGAAGTAGGGGAAAAACCTGATCATCTATCAGAGTTTCCAGTTCGCGGGGAACACCTGGCAGACAGATCACAATACTCCTACCAATCTCAATAAAGAAGGCGGGAGCCGTACCTACAGGATTGGTGATGGCGGTGGCTCCGTGAGGGATATAAGCCTGCCGGCGGTTGTTCTCTGTTGGAGTCCTTCCATAACGGCGGAACCTTTCCTGGATTTGCTCCCATAGTTCCTCATGGAATTCCAATTCGACACCTGCGGCTAAAGCGACAGCTTCGCGGGTGGGATCATCAACCGTCGGTCCCAATCCGCCGGAAGTGATCACTATATCTGCTCTGGATGCGGCATCTTTAACTGCTTGAGAGATTCTTGCCGAATTATCTCCAATGATCGTCGCACGAAAAAAATCTATCCCGGCTTTGCGAAGTTGGCAGGCAAGAAAATGGGTGTTGGTGTCCTGTATTTCTCCCAGAAGGAGTTCTGTTCCGATGGCAATAGTCTCTGCAATAGGCATAAGTTTGATTGAATATACTCGGTTTACGGTAGAATTGAAAGCTAGTGTAGCACGAATTCGTGGAATTTCAAAAACCGGCAGGACCTGTGAAATCACCTAAAAGGTTCTTGATATTTTACCTGTCCATAGGCAGCGGACATCTTTCGGCAGCGAATGCCATCAAGAAAGCGATAAGAGAATATGGCAGCGAGTACAGGGTCTTCTGTGAAGATCTCTTTACGCCTGCCATTCGCGATTCGATGCTCCCCGAATTCCTGTCGCTCAGTTCAACCCTCTTTTTCCCGGGTGTTTATGACACGGCATGGCAATCAGGATCGATGATGCCCGGATACGAGTTGTTACAGGTCATGCCGGTATTGCGGAATCGTGTCATGGAAATCTTGCTTCACCGCAATCCGGATATGGTCATCTGTACCCATTCGCTGCCCTGTTCTATTATGGCATCTCTGCAGTCGGACCACCCTGATCTGCCTCCGGTCGCTGCGGTGGCAACAGATTTCATGGTGCATCCTTACTGGCCGATAAAAAAAGTGAAAGGCTTTGTAGTTGCCTGTGACGAAGCCAGAGAAAGGTTGATCGAAAGGGGAGGGTCAGGTGACAGGATCCGGGTACTGGGCATTCCGATTGACCCCGCGGCTGAAAACCTGTCGATCCGCGAAAGGAGCGACGATATAAAACGCGACACGCGGTTTTCGATTAACGTCTTGATTCTGGCTGGCGGGAAACGACTGGCTCCGTATGTGGCCACCTGGCCAAAAACGAAGAATCTTATGGATATGGCTATGCAGCTGCCTGCCGGCCGGGTACACTGGAATGTGGTTTGTGGAATACCTTCCGCCTTTAGTAGATTGTTGACCGAATTTATGAAAGGAAGAGAAGATGTAACTCTTTACGAATATGTAACGGATTTCATGGAGCTGTTAAGCCGGCAGGATTTTGTTATTACAAAGCCGGGAGGATTGATTCTGGCAGAGGCTATGGCACTGGGGATTCCGGCAATTCTTGTAAGTCAGGGAAGCGGGCAGGAAGCAGCAAATTCAAATATCATTCTGTCTCACCGCTGCGGAGTACTGGCTGAATCGGAAAAGGAAGTATTGGCATACCTGCAGGATGTTCTGGACTACCCATACATAGCAGCGGACGCGAAGCGGGCTGCGTTGACCTTTGGAAAACCTTCTGCCGCCCGGCAGGCGGCTGCCTGGTTTTTACAGGGAATGCCATGACGATGAAACACAACCAATCCATCGGTAAATGGGGAGAAGAACTGGCTGCGCAATATCTGGAACAAAAGGGATATTCCATAATATTCAGGAACTGGAAATCACCTTACGGTGAATTGGATTTGATAGCAAAAAAAGACGGAACAATCACCATTGTGGAGGTGAAAACCCGTACGGGTAAGAACTTCGGCTGGCCGGAAGAAGCGGTCACTTCGCTGAAACAGGAACATTTGATGAATGCCGGTATGTTTTTCCTGGATGAACATCCCGAATTTTCAGAGCAACACTGGCAAATCGATGTGATTGCCATCCTGATCGAATCGCTGATCGATCGTTCCTACCAGCTCAAACATTATGAAAATGCTGTAACCAGTATATGATGGATAAAAAGAATGTGATTGTAATCGTAGGTCCAACAGCCAGTGGAAAAACGGCCGTATCCATTGAGCTGGCAAGGGAATTCAATGGCGAGATAATCTCCGCCGACTCCCGTCAGTTCTACATTGGAATGGATATTGGCACCGCCAAACCAACGAATGTAGAAATTTCCCGGGTTCCGCATCACCTCATCAATGTAGCCCGGCCGGAGGATGTGTGGTCTCTGGCCAGATTTCAAGAGACGGCCATGGCCTGCATCAGAGAAATTCTGGCACGGGGAAAAGTGCCGTTCATTGTTGGCGGGACAGGGCAGTACATCTGGGGTTTGATCGATGGGTGGACGGTCCCATCGGAGCCGGTCGATGCCCATCTGCGGCAGGTACTGGAAACCTGGAGCCGGGAATTGGGACCGCAGGGCTTGCACCGGGTGCTTTCACGCCTAGATCCGAAAGCGGGAAAATTTGTACAGATTGAGAATGTCCGGCGTACTATTCGAGCGCTTGAAGTGATCTTCAGCAGTGGAAAACGATTCTCAGAGCAACGTATGAAACAACCACCGGCAGGCCTTCATTTCGATATCCTGGGTATTCAATGGGATCGACCGGCTTTATATCAAAGGGTGGACACGCGTATCGAGATCATGATGAATACCGGCTTGATAGAGGAAGTGCGTTATCTGCTGGATTCGGGAATTGATCCTGATACCTCGGCTTTATCGGCGATTGGATACCGGGAAATCACTGGTTACCTGCAGAAAAAATACAGTCTGGATGAAGCGGTTATGCTGATCAAACGGAACACCCGCCAGTATATACGCCGCCAGGCCAATTGGTTCAAGCCAGATGATCCCCGGATCACCTGGTTCACTGCCGGAGACGATCTGGCCGTGCGAATGGCCGACCATATTCGTAAAATTATATAAAAGAACTGGCCACACTTGGCCAGTTCTTTATAACTTATGAAAATCCGCTACGATGCGTAGGAGGGTGTACCACTGCGTTTGGGTATGGGAGGCGGGAAGATCTTTTCAAATTCTTCCTTGGATATGGTTTCAACTTCCAGCAGGCGGTTGGCCACGGCATCAAGCTTATCGCGGTACTGATTGAGGATTTCCTTAGATTTCGTGTACGATTCATTGACAAGCTTACGCACTTCCGCATCGATCTGTTCGGCCACTTCTTCCGAATAATCACGCTGCTCGGAGATCTCGCGTCCCAGGAAGATCAATTCTTCTTTCTGCCCGTAGACCATGGGACCCAGTTTATCGCTCATCCCGAGGCGGGTGATCATGGAGCGGGCTAGTTGCGTGACCCGTTCGATATCATTGGAGGCGCCGGAGGTGATGTCGTCGAAAACGATCTCTTCGGCAGCGCGGCCGCCCAGCAATCCGATGATTTCCGCCATCAATTTCTTTCGGGGTGTCAGTGTACGGTCTTCCAATGGAAGTGCCAGGGTATAACCGGCGGCCATCCCACGCGCGATGATGGACACCTTTTGAACGGGATCGGCTTCTGGCAGTGAGTTCATGACAACTGCGTGACCGGCCTCATGGTAGGCCACAATCCGCTTTTCTTCTTCGCTTATCAGACGGCTCTTGCGTTCCGGTCCGGCGATCACACGTTCGATGGATTCCTCGAATTCAGATTGTCCAACAGTCGTCTTGTTGCGGCGGGCGGCCAAAATGGCTGATTCATTGACCAGGTTCTCGAGATCAGCCCCCACAAATCCGGGGGTGGCTTTGGCTATGACACTAAGATCCACAGCGGGTTCCAACGGTTTGCCTTTGGAATGAACCTTCAAGATGGCTTCACGACCGCGGACATCCGGCCGATCAAGAACCACACGGCGGTCAAAACGGCCGGGACGCAGCAGGGCAGGGTCAAGAATGTCTGGCCGGTTGGTGGCTGCCATGATGATAATGTTGGTGTCGGTATCAAAACCGTCCATTTCGACCAGCATCTGATTAAGGGTTTGTTCCCGTTCGTCGTGACTGCCACCCAGTCCAGCTCCACGCTGGCGGCCAACGGCATCGATTTCATCGACGAATACAATACAGGGCGAATGTCGTTTGGCCTGGTCAAACAGGTCGCGTACACGGCTGGCGCCTACACCCACGAACATTTCAACAAATTCAGAGCCGGAAATGGAGAAGAATGGAACTCCGGCTTCACCGGAAACCGCTTTTGCCAGCAGGGTTTTGCCGGTACCCGGAGGGCCAACAAGCAGGACGCCTTTTGGAATTCGGGCTCCCAGTTGGATAAATTTCTGCGGTTCACGCAAAAATTCCACCACTTCCTGCAATTCTTCTTTCGATTCGTCCACACCGGCTACGTCTTCGAATGTCACTGTAGGTTGATCTCCAGTGAACATCCGCGCGCGAGACTTGCCAAATGACATGGCGGCATTATTGCTGCCCTGTGCCTGACGAAAGATGAAGAAGAACGCTCCGGCCAGGATCAGAAATGGCAGAATGTAACCCAGCGCGGTCGCAATACCTAACCATGCGCTGGGAGGTTTGATCTCGATCTCAATATTCTCTGGCGATAATTGCGCGGTTGTTACACCAAGATCGGTCAATTGCTGTACAAGAGTTGCATCGGTTTCCTTTGTAGAAGTGGCCGATTTCTGAGTGCCATCTTTGTATGTGACGGTTAGTTTGTTTTCATCGGTTACGATACGGGCGACTGTGCCTTTTTGAACCTCAGATGCGAGTTGATTAATAGTAAGTACACCTGAAGTTGTGGCGTTCTGGCTGAAACTGTAAACCACCAGCGCGATGATGGCGATGAACAGCAGCACATACACCACATACGATTGATTACGAGAATTCACTTATACCTCCAATAACTGGAAGAAATTCTTTATTCCAGAGAGGATTATACCAATCTCCATACGTAGATGATAGCCGACGGAGGTCGATTGTCTAAGTATTTGTATATGAATATTATTAATTCTTGCCGAAAATCCAATCGTCGGTGCAGCGCTGCCAGTCTACAAGGTCGGATTCGGTGAACCAGAGGGATATTTCGGCGCTGGCATTTTCAACAGAGTCGGATGCATGGGTCAAATTTCGGCCGACTTCTAGCGCAAAATCATGCCGGATGCTGCCAGGAGCAGCTTCCCAGGGGCGGGTGGCGCCCATAGTCTGGCGAACGACTGCCACGGCATTCGATCCTTCCCAGACCATGGCCAAAACCGGCGCAGAGGTGATATAGCGAATCAAACCCGGATAGAATTCTTTGCCTTTATGCACGGCATAATGCTTTTCAGCCAGATCATTGGATACCTGTAAGAATTTTGCGGCGACCAACTTAAGTCCGCGTTTTTCGAGGCGCGCGATGATCTCACCGATCAATCCGCGTTGAACACCATCTGGTTTTACCAGCACAAAAGTACGTTCCATGATGACTCCTGTATATGCAAAATGAAAGCGGTTTATTTTAACAGATCAGCCGCTTTCGCGTAGGCATCAAGCGCTTCCTGAATATGATTCAATCTCAGGCGGGCATCGCCATACGTTTGCCAGGCCAAAAAGTTCTTGGGATTCTTGCGTACCAGATCTTTGAGATCGGTGGATACAAAATCCAGGGCTTTGTTCGCGTTGACCAGTTTCATATAGCGGCGGAGAGCAGTCTGGAGATCGCCTTTGGTGACGGCTTCCCGTGCCCGGGACAGATCTGCCGCGCCCGAACCTTTCCGCTGCAAGGCTGGAGGAGTCGGAGCAGGTTTTTCAGCACGTTGAACCGGTTTAGGTTTTGCGGCAGGTTTGATCGGTTTCGCCGCCGGTTTAACCGGTTTCTCTTCTGCAATGACCGGTTTTTCTGCCGGGGTTGGTCTGGTGATCACAGGTTGCTCGACAACAGGAGCTGTTTCGATAGGAGCTTCTTCGACAGGAATTGTTTCAACAGGAGCCGCTTCGATAGAGGCCGCTTCGACGGGAGCTGTTTCGGCAGGAACTTCAACAGGAGCCGCTTCAGTCGAAACAGCTTCAAATGCCGAAACGGGTATTTCCGAAATGTTTTTTGCCTCGAGCGTTGAAACGACTTCCTCCACAGGTTTTCCGGGTGTGATATCCAGCAAAGGTTCGAAAACCTGGGTTCTCTCAGGATATTGTTCAGATTCGCTCACCTGTGTGGGCGGCTCAACGAATGTTGGTGTTTCCGCGGCGAACATGGACGGCTCAACCGGCACAGTAGGTGGCTCTGTTTTAGCAGGCACTTCTTCAGGTGCCACAATCTCTTCAGGATTTACAGTTTCAGGCGGTGCCGTAAATAGACTCTCCGGTATGCTTTCAACCAATGGAGGTGCCGCGCTCTTCGATTCGGGCTGAATTGTTTCCGCAGAGGTAACCGGCTCCTCACTGAAAAGACCTTCGATGTTTACCGCGGCGGAAGGAATGGCCGTTTCCGGTTCCTTCTGCCCAAATTCCGGTAAATTCGCGTCAAGTGAGAACTCAGGTGTGGGCTCCTCTTCCAATGGATTGGTTGTCAACTCACTGACGGTTTCTTCCCTCAATAGAGCTGCCAGGTCTGCTGGCAGGCTATCTGCCGGAACTGCTTTCGAAAAGTCCAATCCTTCTCTTGAAAGATCAGCCGCTTCTGTCGGTTGCAGATTGTCCTCCAGCGGCTCGCGAGGTGCGGTCATGAAATCGATGGGTTCAGATTTCAAAAAGCCCATTTCCGGCAAAACGCCAGATGGCGCCTGTTCCGACGTCATCGCCGGGAAGCCAGACTCGGCGGTCGGCTGCTCAACCTGTTTTTCAGTCAGATCCATCGCTTCAGCATGGAAGGTTTCTTCTGGAACCGCTCCCTCTTTCGAGGCGGTCTCTTCCGGTGTCTCTGACATATCGTAGTCACGGGTAAAGATATCCGGGCGGGCTGCAGCCAGCCAATCGGGAGGCGGTTGATGGGTTACCGGTGTTTCAGATTGGATAGGTGCAGTTTCACCTTCCACTTCCTCAGGGGTGAAAAGCCAGTCGGGGACATTGGGAACAGAAGCAGGCGGTGCCGCGGAAACCGGTGGGGTTGGTGCCGGTGTAGATGGAGAAGGAGCAACTTCTTCGCTTTTCAGTTGGGCCATCCAATCGGGTTCAACCGTCTCAGATGCCTCGGATTCAGAGAGATCCATGGTTTTGGATGGCTCTCCCGTTTCTTCGAATAAAGCCTGCAAGTCGCTGCCGAGATTTTCTTTCTTGAGCCAATCGGGCTGGTCACCCGGAGAAATATCCTTGCGCAATTGTTCCAGGTACTGTTCAATCTCAGGTGTGGGCATTTCGGATTCTTCCACCGGACCGGTGATGATATTTTCGGGTTCGGGTTCCTGGAACTGATTCTCAAGTGCCACAGCTTGACTGACAGGCGGTTCGACAGGTGGAATTATCGGTGGCATTTCCTGGTGAAGTTCGGCTTCTGGAGCATGTTCCTCTGCCGGTTCAACGGCTGACCTCAACCAGTCTGGCAATTCGCGTCCAGGCGGCGGTGTTTCTTTTCCTTCTTCCAGGGGAACAGGCTGGGTGGATTCGCTGGAGGTAAGAAAAGGACTGGGAGGCAATATGCCGGCCAGAGAGTCCACATGGGCTTCTGTGACTTTATTTACCGGCGGTTCAGGAACGGACGGCTGGGTAATTTCACCTGGACCGGTTCGAAGAAAATCCAGATTTTCCTCACCGGTTTGCAGCACTCCAGTCTCACCCGGGACTCTGAGCGGCGAAGTCACCGCATCGGATGATGTGGCCGGTGGTTCAGACGCCAGGGCTTTTAACCATTCCGGAATCTCACCGGGTTCAGCGGCGGGCATGGAATCTCCGGGCACAGCCAGGAATGGATTGGCTTCCGCCGGTATTTCTTCCGGGGGTGTCAATGGAGATGTGCTGCTCTCTTCAGGTTGTTCATTTAGAGGGAAGGTGTCTTCAATTGTCATATGATTTCCCGGTTCAAATCCACTTTCAGGGGTGATTTTTTTTTCACCAACGGTACTACCAGTATTCCAACCTTCATCTGTACCTGGAAAAACCGGTTTCTGGAAGTCATTCATCCAGGATGGTATTTCTTCGGCAGGTATGGCGGCTTCTTTTTTTGCTTCATAGGCTTTTGCTTCGTCACCAATTTCCCATGCCGCAGCCACTGATGAAGATTGGCCAAATACATCCATTGAAGAAAAAGATCGATTTTGTTCAACATCTCTAGTTGCAGTTTTTGGGCCTAAATCCTCAACAGTCTCAAATAAAACTTCATTTTCCGGAACTTTTTCCGGATCAGGCTGTTCGGGATTGGTGAATTCATAGTACGGATTCAATTCCCGAAGGCGCTGTTGAATCTCCTGTAATTCTTCTATCTTTATGGATGAACTCTGATTTTCGAACAGGATGCGGTTGGCTTCAAAACAGTAGGGAAGCTCTTTAAGAATGTCGTGACAAATCTGGAAGGCTTCTTCAAGCTTTCCGGCTTGAACCAACGCGTTGGCTTTATGAACCTTGATATCCATCCTGGCAGGATCATCCTTCAGGATGGACTCGATCTCATTGATGGCTTGCTGGGTCATATTACCGCGCAGATACATGGGGATAAGCGCTCCGCGGGTCAGGCGGATGCGGGGTGTATCGACCCCATCGCGCTGCTTGTACAGACGGCGCAATTCATTCTGGATCGCGGTATTGGACGGCTGGGCTTCATAAGCCCGCTCCATGTGCCAGATTGTGCCGTCAAGATTGGTCTGTTTTTCGCGCAGTAAACTCATTCCCAGATTTCCAACGAAATCATCAGGAACGAAGGCAAGAACTTTTTGAAATACTTCTTCTGCTTTATCGTACTGGCGTAACTCTAAATAGGCTTTACCCATCAACCGGAAGGTATCCAGGCAGCGCGGGTAGCGGTCCAAGATTTTCTGGCAGTGTTCCAGAGCATTTTCTGACCGGTTGGCTGCGATCATCTGTTCAATTTCTCGGTAATAGGCTCGAAGTGGGATTGTATTCATAAAAACTTCTCCTCCCAATAGCCTAGTATGCACCAAACAAATGATTAATGCAAGAAAAAACCTATAAAAAGGAGCGTATAGACATACGCCCCTTTCATTTTTATTAGAAATTCTGATTATTCGCCGAGATAATCGCGAAGCCGCCTGCGAATGGTGGGGTGGCGCAGCCGGCTGAGAGCCTGGGCTTCAATCTGGCGGACGCGCTCACGGGTGACACCCATCTTGCGGCCGACTTCTTCCAGAGTGTAGGCCTGTCCATCCAGCAGGCCGTAGCGCAGCTGCAGGATGCGGACTTCACGGGGTGGAAGGGAGTTCAAGACATCTTCCAGATGTTCTTTTAGAAGATTGTAGGTGGCTGTATCGTCCGGCGGAGGTGCTTCATCATCTTCAATGAAATCCCCCAGAACAGAATCTTCTTCATCATCAGTGGGTGTTTCCAGCGACAACGGCCGGCGGGCTACCTGGATCATGTTCTCCACTTTTTTAGGCGGAACTTCCAGGGCGTCGGCCAGTTCATCCACGGTCGGTTCGCGCCCCAGCCGCTGGGTCAATTGATGCTGCACGCGCAGCAGTTTGTTGATCTGATCGCCCATGTGCACGGGTACACGGATGGTGCGTCCCTGATCGGCGATGGCGCGGGTAACTGCCTGACGGATCCACCAGGTGGCGTAAGTGCTGAACTTGTGTCCGCGCCGGTAATCAAATTTCTTGGTCGCCCGGATTAGTCCGATATTCCCTTCCTGGATCAGGTCCAGAAAGGGAACGCCGCGCCCCATATATTTTTTGGCCACCGAAATGACCAGGCGGGAGTTGGCGGTGATCAGGTGTTCGCGGGCAGCCCAGCCGTCTTCGATCAGGTGGCGTAATTCCATGCGGCGGCGGGCGTTCACATTACCACGGGCCAGTTCTTCACGAGCCATCCGGCCGCGTTCGATACGCTGCGCCAGCTCCACCTCTTCTTCCGCCGTCAGCAGAGGAACCCGGCTGACCTCTTTCAAATACAGTCCGATTGTGTCATCAGTGTCAATATTTGCCAGATCATCGAGGAAGGCGGCTTGCTGGGTTTCTTCTTCTGTTTCCTCTTCTTCCAGCGTCAGCTCATCCTCGGCCGGTTCTTCGATGGCAGTCGGTTCTTCAATGTAATTGATGCCCGCGCTCAACAGGGCAGCAAATGCTTCTTCCAGCTGCTCAACATCCTGTTCAGCTTCCGGGAAAAAGTGAAGAATATCATCGATAGTGACAAATGATTTCTGGCGGCCAAGCTCTATCAATCTCGCGATTGCAGAGTACTCTTCATCCTCATCAACTACATGCAAAATTGCATCATCCATAGAAAATTGGTTTTACCTTATCTTCGTAATGTTAGCCACGCGTTATCAGCGCAAAAGATACCAGTATTCAGAATACACTTTTTCAGAAGGCATTTCAATACCCAGAACTCTTAGGGTTCAGCCGTCTCGGTTGCCGTCGGAATGGGAGTTTCTGTTGCCTTCGAAATTCCCTGTATGGTCAAAAGATTGGTGATCTCTGTCAAAGTGGAGGTATTGACAATGTAGTATCCATCACCGGATTTCATATACACACCGCTTGAGGTGGCTGTTTCGTTTCCTACAAAAAGTTCAGCAGTCGTTCCGCCGGCGTTCACCAGCGTGATCTTCGCGGAATCCTGTCCCAATCCCATCGCGCTTTCATCCGGGATGGTCTCCAGTTTGACGATTGGCTGCAGTGAGGTGAGGTTGGTAATCAGCTGCATCACCTTTCCACTGTCGACCGGAATCTGTGAATCCTGATCGAGCGACCAGGAAGTGGAATCTTTGCCCATGCGGAGTGTAAATGTTTGACTATCGGGCTTTTCATACTTGATCATACGGGTATCATCGATCTTCCATCCGGCCAGCGGTTTCGGAATCGCTGTGGCGGTCGCGGTGGTTTCGCCTTTCAAGATGGCCGGATTTTGCTGAGTCCACAGGGTAAATGCCACCAGCAGGAGCAAGATGCCCAGCAGGATTAGTGTGGGTTTCTTAACCATGGTCTCAGCCTCGCTTCTTCCTCTGAATCCAGGTAATGATCCCGGTCACCAGAACGGCTCCGGGAATGAGGATCACGGTGATCAGCAGAATCATGCCGTTCGAGAAGATCGTTGGCGGGGTCAGCACACGTGTCACCGAGTTTTTGGTGGTCAGGTTGATCAGGTTTTCCTGACCGGCCGCCCAGTCGATGGCATTGATCAACAGAGTACCATTGCCGTACTGGTTGTAATACTCGTCGTTGGCGAACTCCGCGTCGCCAAAAATTACCAGGCGTCCTTTGGTGGTCGAATTCTCGGCCGCCAGCGCGACTTCCAGTGGTCCCATGCGATCTGTACTTTTATCCGGCGACACCTTTTGATTGCTGATGCTGGTCATATCCATTTCACCCCAGGATGCGCTGGAGGAGGATACAAGTTTGGTAAAGGTGAAGCCCTGCGCTTTCTCATCATATTGAATGGAGCGGGCGCCCGGGAAAAGGGTGACCAATCCCTGCAGACGATTTGTGATGCTGTGATTGCCGTATTTATCCGCCACCAGAACCGTCGGGGGATTCACATTGGAGTCAATCATCAGGTCATCGTCCACCGTGATCGACCAGTCGGATTTGAGATAGGCGCCGAACAGATCATCCGCCGATTTGATGCCGCTTTCCACATTCGGATTGACCAGCCAGACGACAGCTTTGCCTTTGTTCAGAAATTCTTTTAAGACGGAGACTTCTTTTTCACTCAGCGGCTTTTTCTCGCCGGCAATCACCACAGCCAGAGCATCATCCGGAATGGCCGGATTTTGCAACAGATTCAGGGTCTGTACGGTGTAATTCTTGGCGGCCAGCGCGGTCTTGACCTGGCCGTAACTCACTTCGGAAGAACTTTCCAGAGGATATTCTCCGTGGCCGGTCAGGAAGTAAACGTTTCGTTTACCCGGATTTGACAGGCGGATCAATGCTCCGGACAATTCGGTTTCATCGGCATAGGTAACCTGCTCGCTGCGGTCTTCCATAGAGACCACCAATGTTCCATCGCGGGTGATTTTGGCAGCCTGCGCGGAAACCGGATCCGCTTCCGGATCGATGAATTTGTAGTCCAGTTTCCCGTTGGAAGCCGATTTATAGTTTTCTAAGATTTGAACGGCAGTATCTTTGGAGTAGCGTGCGGTGAAGAAACCCGTCACCGTCACCTTCGACGGCAATTTATTGAGGATCTCGATGGTTTCAGGCGCCAGTGAGTTCTTTTTATCTTCTGTCAGGTCCCAGCGTTTGGTATTGTTGTTCACCAGATAGTTGATAACCACCAGAATTCCCAGGACGGCGATACCCATCAAAAGAGCGTTGGAGGTGTTTTTACCCTGACGCCCGGTAAAGATCTCTTTGGCGCGCTGCGGATCGAGGAAGATGGCTGCCGCCAGACCCAGAACAATCACACCCAGTGAGATTTGCAGCGGCAGGTCGAACGCGCGCCGGACGATGTACAGTCCCAGCGAGACAGCCGCGGCAGCCAGTGCAAGGTAAAGCCCGAAAGGAGCGAATTTTTTCAAGTTCTTGTTCATTACCGCCACCTTCTCGATTCAATGGAAGCGCTCCCGGCGAAGAGAGCCAGAGTTATGCCGCTGAGAAAATAGATCACGTCTTTTAGTTCGATGACGCCGGCATAGAAAGAGTTGAAGTAATGACCGGTGATCCCCAGATACTGCATCACGGCACCGGCCGCACCGCCGAATGCCTGTCCCGGGTAATCGATCAGCCAGAACAACAGCACAATACCCAGCGTGGTGAAAAAGACGGCGATCTGGTTGGCGAACAGGGAGGAGGCGAATACACCGACGGCCACGAAAAAGCCGATCAGCAGGAAAAGCCCGAGATAACCGCTGATCACGATCCCCAGATCCAGCCCGGGCTTGATCATGATGTTTAGGATGAGCGGGTAGATCCAGGTGATGACCAGCAGGACGGTGAAGAATAGCATGGCGCCCAGCCACTTCCCCGCCACCAGCTCCCAGTCGCGGATGGGTTTGGTCATCAACACTTCGAGCGTACCGCTTTTCTGTTCATCCGCCAGAAGGCGCATGGTGAGAGCCGGGGTGGTGAACAGCAGGATTGTCACCATGGGCGACAGAACCATGCGGATATCCGGCACATACTGCTGTAGTGAGGCGGCATAGAAATTGGCATAGAAAATAAGTCCCAGCACCAGCAGGAAGAGGAACATCACCGCGTAGGCGATGGGGCTGATGAAGTACTGTTTGAATTCCCGTTTGGCGATTACCCAGATGTTACTCATACATATTCTCCGGTGTTTCAGGCATCCACACTGCCGTCCAGCGCGGGACGGGCGGGTTCATCCTGGGTTAGTTGCATGAAGATATCTTCCAGGCTGAGGTTGGCAGCCTGCAATTCCAGCAGATCAAAACCCTTCTTCACGATCAGGCGGGCGATCTCCGGGCGGATATCCTGGCCGGCATTCATAGACACTTCGACGGAGTCTTCCTTGACCAGTTCCGCGTTGAGAACACCCGGCAGCGCCGTTATAAGAGGAAGAAGGTCATCGGCTTCGCCTTTCACGCGGATGTGCACCCGGTCGGCGCCCGAAAGGCGGGATTGCAGACCGGCCGGCGTGTCTTCCGCCACGATGCGGCCTTTGTTGATGATGATCACCCGGTTGCAGACCTGCTGTACTTCGGTGAGGATGTGGGTGGAGAGCATCACCGTGTGGTCTTTGCCAATTTCGCGGATCAGGTTGCGGACTTCGATGATCTGAGCCGGGTCAAGGCCGATGGTGGGTTCGTCGAGGATGAGGACTTCCGGGCTGTGCAAAATCGCCTGGGCCAGTCCCAGCCGCTGGCGCATACCTTTGGAAAGATTGCCGATGTAACCTCCGGCGCGGTCATCCAGATGGACGCGTTCGAGAACTTCATCCACACGGTCATCCAGGTTAGATAGTTTGTGGAACTCGCCCATGTACGTCAGATATTCCATGACGGTCATATCGTTATAGAGCGGCACCGATTCCGGCATGTAGCCGACCAGCTTGCGCACTTCGAGAGAATCTTCCACCACATCGAAGCCGCCGATCTCTGCCGTGCCGCGGGTGGGGGGCATGTATCCGGTGAGCATGCGCATGGTGGTGGTTTTTCCCGCGCCGTTGGGGCCAAGGAAGCCGAGGATTTCGCCTTTCTGCGCGTTGAAGGTGATCTCATCGACAGCCCGGCGTAAACCATAGTCTTTGGTCAGACCTTTGACATGAATCATCCATTACTCCTTGGAGGTATCTTACAAACACGACAGCCGTAACGGCTGCCGGTCAAATTAGGGACTTAAGGTGATACGAAATGCATAGTATGAAATGTATTTCACCTGTATTGTTATATTTTATACAACGAACGGATACCGTAAGTCAATCATTTCAACCGGTTTCTAATCCAATCCTAATCTAAAGAAGTCCCCTTGCCAAAAGGCGGGCGGGTGCACTATAATGTGGGCTGTTCGGGGTGTGGCTCAGTCCGGCTAGAGCACACGGTTCGGGACCGTGAGATCGGAGGTTCAAATCCTCTCGCCCCGACTGTTTTATTTAATGTAGAAACCGTAATAGCAAAAGTAGAATCGGTTTGCCACGTTGTGGTACTTCGCAAATCCTCTCGCCCCGACTATTTTATTTAATGTAGAAACCGTAATAGCAAAAGTAGAATCGGTTTGCCGCGTTGTGGTACTCCGCAAATCCTCTCGCCCCGACTCTACATGCTTACTATTTTGGATATGGATTGCATGGATTGGGGAGCATCGAGATCGTATAGTGCAGGATTGAGTTGGCTGTGTCGTTCTCATAAAGCGGGGTGGTATACGATTTTCCATCGCAGCCAAGTTCCGCTTTTGCATCCGCACGGTTTTTCCAGACATGACGCAGATTATAGGGCGCGAAGAGATCATCCGATAAGGGGTAATCATCATCGTAAAAATAAGTGGCTATTTCCAGATCCATTTCCTCGTAATAAAACGTTGCCCATATAGTGTCGGGATTTTGAAAATAGTCCGGGGCCAGTTCCTTGAAAGTGTACGTTCCGCAGCTAAGAGGTAATACAAAACAACCAACCCCGAAGGAACAATCTGACCAGAAACTCTTGGTTTGGTCATTGACCCGAATGTGGTAATAGATTTCAAGTTCATCACATGGGCCGGGAGACAGGCCTTCACCGGTCCAGGGTATTTCCAGTGAATCGAACTTGACTTCCAGGTGAACTGGGCATTGCGGTGTCTGGTAACCCAAAACACCAGTTGTCCGGACATGCGGCGCAGGTTCCAACCGATACGCTGACACGATAAATTGGATCTGCCTTTCGCAGCCGACATAGTTGACTAACTCTTCTTTTTTCCCATAGGCGAAAAAGCGCGCTCTCGACTGCGACGGTTCGTTACGACTTATATAGTGCCAGCCTTCATTCTTGTTGACATCTACCCAATAAATATCATCAAATTCCCACTTTTCTTTTAGCGGTATGGGGTCAAATTCCCAACTTAATACCCAGTGTGACTTTTTGGGGTCGCCGGGGAGTTCATCATAATAGAGACGCAGGTTGTATGGTTCGGCTATTCCGGCGTCATTGACATAGTTCATTTTGGACTTTTCCGGTCCCTGCGATGTAATGGAGAGACTCACTGCTACGCTTCCGCCCTGCATCTGGCGGGGTGTGCCATCCCAGGTCTCGCTGCCCATACTGGACGCGAAAGCTCCGAGCAGGTTCAAGGTCTGCCCGGCCCAGCCCCAACATTCGCCACTCAGGGCGACTGTATTATTCTGCGGAATGGAGAGGGCAAAGCTGTGCGGCCAGGCTGTCAGGTCGCCGTGGCCGTTCTTCACGGGTATGAAATTCCCATCCCCCAGAGGCAGGCGCACTTCCGGGGCATTATTAAAGGAGATATAACAATACACACGCTCAGCGCTGCTGGAGGCGATGTCGAGGATATCAATCTGCAGGTGGGTGGGAGCGCCTGCCGGGCAACCCGCGTCTGTGTTGATGGTAATGACATTGCTTCCCTGTCTCCCGATGGAATTGACAGCCTCTACCCAGTACAGAAAGTACCCCGGCCCTTGCGCCTGGAACTCGAACCAGGCTGTCCCTCCTGGGTTCGGTTCCAGCGTGACCATACGTTTTAGCGGGGCGCCCGGGGCGGCCACCCAGATCTCGTAGCCGGTTTCAATATCGCTGTTGTCTTCCCAGGCCAACTTTATCCGGCAATCCTTGACCTCACCCTGCAGATTGGTGGGCGCTTCGGGCGGGACCGCGGCGAGCAGATTGAACCCTGGAAGAAAAGTTGGGTTGGCAACCTGAAGGATGGGGGAAGTTGTGACCAGCGTAATCCCGGCAGCCGGAGGTTTATTCGGCAGGGTAGCGGCAGGTTCCCCTTCAGGTTTCATGGGCGCCTTGACCGTCGTCCCTGGCGCGGGAGCGTTTCCCATACCCGGGTTCAGATCCTGGAGAGTAGCAGCGTCAGTGTCATGGTCAGCGGCGAGACTTTCCAGCGTGTCGCCTTCCTTAACTTTCACGGCCAGGAACTCCTCATCCCCTGCCGATCCCTGGAAGGTGAGCGGATCCGACGTCCCGATCACCCCCCGGGCATTGATGGCCCGCGCCAGCAGCATGTGTGTGCCTTCTGAAGGGATGAGAAGGTTGAAGGTATCATATGCCCTTAAGGCGCCTGCTTCAGCCTGGACAGGATGGCTTTCCAGGCGTGTCCCATCCAGCCACCATTCAACCGTCTTTACCGGGTTTTGCGCTTCAAAGGTGAACGCGGAGACAATAGACAGGTAATTACCTACCGGTGCGCTGACTCCATCCTGAGGGGATGTGATCTGGATGCTGGGCGGCAGGTAATCGATTTGGATCTGCTGCTGTCGCTGGCGCAAATACTGCATTCCCACAAGCAACAGGATCAGTATTCCAAGGATAACGGCCAACAATACAGCCAAACCGAGACAGGCGGATTTGAATTTCATCTCTTATTCCTTTCCTAGCCCGGGCAACTGACTACCTGGAGGGTCAACGGATTGCCGGTGGCCCCGTTTCCGGCATTATCCTGCGCTTGAACGATGATGCTGAGCGTCCCCGCTTCGCTGAAGGGGCCGATGGATGCCTGGTAAACACCGCCGGAGGGATGCATTTCAAACTCGCCCTGACCCGGAACGCGGGCAACCACGCGGCTAACGCCGCCGCCATCCACGACGCCAGCTGAGACAACCGCTGTTGCCGGTGTATCACCGCAATGGGTTGCGGCGCTGATCACAGATGGGCTGACAGACAGACCGGATATCTCCGGCGGGGTGGTATCAACCGGGGCGGGCTCCGGAGCTTCTACCGTTACGGTCACAATAACCGGGGGAGACGGCGCTTTAACAACCGGTAGGGTTTGCCAGTTCCCGCCGGGAGTGCCGACGCTTACAGAAACCCAGCATTGCCCGCTGCCCGTTGGTCGTTGCACCCATAACCACGAACTATCCTGATTGCGCCCTTTGATCTGGAGTGAACCTCCCTGCGGGAAGGCATCCACGGAGTCGTACACCGTTCCCGGCCCAAGACGGCAATTGGCATTTTGGGCCAGAATGAAGGTGGGTTCTGAAGATGTGGTTGATGCGCCGACGCAGAACTTCCAGGCAGACGAAGGCGGCCCTTTGGTTTGCGGCACGCTGGCAGATACCCGCCAGTAATAACACTTACCCTCTGGAAGCGGCCACGAACGGCTGGTCTCATTGTGGTCTTTGGTGCCAAAACCCAGGCTGATATCGGCAAAAGTGGAGTCTTTCGCTATATCCACCGTGAAATTGTAGGGGTGGCAGACGGAATCCGGATAAGACCAGGCCAGCGACGGCGGAGCGGCGACAGTAGTTCCGTTTGCCGGTGAGAGCAGGGCGGGCGCGACGAGCGATCCGGCTTTGCACAGGCTGGATGCTAATGCGGGTGTCGGTGTGGGACTATCCACCCTGGCCGGCGCGGGTGTGGGCGTAGGGCTTTCTTCGGATGCCGGCGCCGGTGTGGGGGTGATCGTCTCACCGGATGCCCCGCTCACCGTGATGCGGACGGTGGCCATGGCGCCCTTATTGCCCGCAGAATCCTCCGCGCGAACGCCCAGGAGATAATCCCCCGGCGCGGGCGGCTGCCATTCCAGGCTGGCCTTGCCCAGACGCTTGTCACCGGCCGGAACGACACTCAGCTGGCTGTCAGACGCAAAAAATTCAAAACGCGCCACACCGTCGGCATCGGAGGCATGCGCCAGAATGGTCACAGATTGCGAGGTGGGTACAACATCCCCCTCCAGCGGGCGGTCGATCCAGGCTGCCGGGCCCGGTCCATTTCCCTCGGCAGGCAGGTTGCACCCGGCCAGGCAGACGAAGATCAGCCACGAGGCTGTTGCGCATAGGCCCTGAAAAAAGAGAGCTTTTTTACGCATTGCATTCCTTTCTGCCACACGGTTGCGATTAAGCAACGACAGGAAGGCGAACAGGCAATGACGAAATGTCAATTTGTGTGGCGTTTGCCAGAATAAATGGAAGTAATACCCGCCCTTTCCACCTTGCATCGGGGAGACAGGGATCTGGTGAAAAATTCGTTTAAAGGTAGTCTTCGATGAAAAGGCTCTTATCCTGAATCGCACAGGCTCGGGATTGTTGTAACCCCCGGATTTCCTGTGAATCAGGTACAGCCAGTATTTTTATATCAAAATGATGATCAGTTGAGCGCTTCTTTGTTTATAGTAGCACAGACTCATACGGTTTGTATCTTTTAAAGATGAAAATGGGTGATCCTACACTCTGCATATTGGCCAGGATTTCCCGGTAAAGCGGAAAAGGATACATTTGAACGCGACACAAAGCCAGTTGTACAATTAATGATTAATGGAGTGATCAGTTCGCGGATAGACAAGGCGTGTATTTACCCGAAAGGGCGGATGGAATGGCGGAGAATCCGCTTAAGGACAAAGGACGTGGCGAATAAAGTTGGGATGGGATCACCCCTGGAAAACCGGGGCAGGCAGACGATCCCACCCTATCAACTAATCAAAGCCATAACACAAGTATTTAATGTGAAATATAATATCTAGAACGTAGAGGAAGCCAAACGCTAATCTGGCTTAGGAAGTATGCCATTTAGGAGGGAAAGACTCTAATTTCAATCTGACAATGGAAATCCACATTAAATAACAGATAAAGGGAGGAATTGAAACTATGTTAGATTTGAATGGAAATAATATTGCAGATGACAAATCAGATATTAGGCCGCAACCAAATAAACATAGTCGAAATTTATTCTTTCGAGAATATAGATATTTTCTTCTCCCAATCAAACGAAATTTTCAATATGATTGGCTAGAAGAAGATGTTAAAACACCAGAAGATTTAGAAACCAAAAAACACATTATTCTGCAGAAAACAATTCGTAATTTAAAAACATTGGAATTTGCATCAGGTGAGTTACGGCATAAGATAGTTGATGATTTTCAAAATTGTATGGCTTTGCAAATTGGTGCAAAAAGATCATTAGTAATAAATGATGAAAATTTTCACCCAAACATATACGAAAATTGGCCAAATTTAATTGTGTTTATTAATATGAATCCAAGCATACAAAAAATATGGATTCAAGAAGACAAGCGAGTTTTTAAAGACATTAAAACAATCAGAAGATTTCTCGAAGTAAATCTAAATCTACTATTGCGAAAGAAGAATCTTCAAATTCATATTAATCCGATAACAGATAATTTTGAATTTTGGCAATTATTACAGCAATATAAAGGTTCAATTAGCAATATTCGGTTTGAATTATTGGCTCCTAATATGTCGGATGTAACAAAAAATGTCTCTGAGCAATTTAATGACTTCCAAAGGAGAATTAACTCTACTCAAACTACACTTGATTTTTCAAGTGATAAGGATTCATGTCTCAATCTTGATCCTAATGACGAGACTCTTCAAGGCTTTGCTAGGTATTCTACAGAAGGAGGTGGTGGTACTTCAATTCAAGTAAAAGGAAAAAAGAAAAGAATAGCATTAACAGAAAATCCGAAGGGGGTTGCCATTGAAGAGAAATTAATCCTAACAAGTGATAACGAAATTAATACGAGACTTCTTCGAGAACAATTAGAATGAAACCATTTATCTCACTTTCCCTTAAGTTTCTTTTAGCAAGTGTCTTCTTGAATTTCATCAGCTTTTTTGTAGGTTCAAGGTTCCTCAACGATTACCTCGGATCAACTGTTCTTAGTTTACTCATTGCGATATACGCAATTTCAATTTCTTCAATAACAACATTATCAACAAAATTAAGCGACCTACATTTAAGTCTTGGAATAAATTTCGACAAATCATTATCTTCCTTGGGTGATGCTTTTCGTCAACAACTAACCATAATCCTTTTTTTTGTGATTATTTTGATACTTAAAACAAGTTTTCTACAAATGATTATTCCAAATTTCTTGTTATCATGTAATATTCTCCTCCTTTTCTCAATATTTAACTCATTTCAGGTGACTTATGACGTAACCAATGCATTGATCACATACACAATTAATGTTAATCAATTGTCGAAGCATCCATGAAAATTTTTCTTAATAAAGTGGATAATTTAGAATTTTTCAATGGATATTTACATGATGAGATAATTGGTTAAAGTAAAATTGACTCACCATAAAATTTCGATGCAAAGTACAACTTTTTATTGCTGAAAAGCCCAGTGGGAAAAATATATGGCAAAAGACATTTGAGCATTTCTGATATTAATCTTGTGGATATCTGAGAAAAGGAAGGACTACTATGGACAAAAATGTTATAGAAGCCTCGAATTGGGACAATATTTACGTAGATAAGCTAGATGACCTCCTAGATATTTTTGATTCATATAAACGAAAAAAATGGGTATTTAGAGGACATCATGATCAGGTTGTTGATATTACATCAAAATTTGATAGATTGTTTGATTCAAAAAATCTTAGGTCTGACCTTCTTCAGATAGAAAATGAATTCATTGATAAGGATATTAATCTATTCGTAGATCAGAATAAAAATATTATCTATTTTCAAAATTTAAAATATTTATGGCTTGGTAAACTGAAACATTATGAAGGGCCTACTAGGCTTGTAGATTGGTCGAGTGATCCATTGGTTGCTTCCTTTTTTATGTGTTATAAAAACTGGGGTGATTTTGGCGAAGTTTGGGCATTTGATGCAGAGGAATATAACCGTATAGGGAGTGAACAATGGAAAGGTTTTGTTCCACCATATGAAGAATTGAAAAACGAAGTATTAAGTTCGAATTCAAATTTGCCTCAAAGTGATATTGATACACAAATCGGGTTATTTCAGTTTTTAAAATACATTTCAAAACTTTTCTTTGATATAAATCAAAATGATAAGCCATTTTTCATGTGTTTACAGAATCCTTGGAATTTTACAAGAATCAAGAATCAGAAAGGATTTTTTACTATTTCCTCAGATTTTGGTACAAGTCATTCTACAGCCATCACAAATCTATTTGGAAATAGAAGAGAATTTTGTAAACGCTATATCGTTCCTTCAATAATAATCAAAAAACTGGAAAAATACCTTCTTGAGGAAGAGCATCTTTGCGCAGAGACTCTTGGCTTATTAGATGATAGACCATTTGAGAATTACATAATGGAAAAAACCAGCGAAATCAAAAGTAGGTATAGGAATTATTTAATTCCGACAACTTAATTACCTTTTCACTCTTCCGCGAATCTCGTGTAGAACTTATTACATCGTTTATTAGGATGAGTGATTTATTTTCTTTCTACAGGATAAAAAGATTGGTTTTGTTGTTAGGTATCCCTGATTCCAAGACTAACCTCTGACCACCGAACCATCTTTTATCTGGTAACCGATGAAGCCATCTAGAGAACATACTTTGTGAGATTCCTGTAAAAAATGAAATGCGGTCAATAGTTTTTTCCAGTAACTACTTCGTTTCAGTCACCTTGTGGATCGCGCGCGGCGCTTCCGTGCTGAAACCGCGGTGGCGGGTCAGGTGGTAGCCGAACAACTGCGCCGGAATAATGGATACGATGGGACTCAACCATTCGGGAATGCCCGCCGGCAGCGGGATGGGCGCCTGAGCCAGG
>JAAZMZ010000076.1 GCA_012798535.1 Leptolinea sp. | reverse complement strand
TAGTAGCGGGGAGTGGATTCGAACCACTGACCTCCGGGTTATGAGCCCGACGAGCTGCCTCTGCTCTACCCCGCATCAAATTGTGCCGCAACTATACCATGCCCGGCGAAGACCGTCAAGCAAAAAATACGCCGGCCATGTTAATCACAGCCGGCGCACTCTCATTCAATGATAGATGACATCACTCGCGTTTTACTATGATCTGAATGAATACTCTGCCGTTGATGACCGGAGCACCAGATTGATTCACCAACTCCCAGAGTGATTTGTAGTAGGGAGTGTTCGCGGTGTTTGGCTCGCCAGGAGCGTGCAGGTCAGTGATGAAAATGGCTTTCTCGCCGGGTTTGACGGTTGTCTTGAGTGGAATGCTCGTAATTCCAGACATCTGGGTACCACCGATAAAATTCAGGGCATAATTCTCTGTCCAGGTGATGGTTCCAACATTTTTAAATCCCACCTCCATCTGGAACGCGTTGCCGGGGTAATAAATGGCGTTATCAGCAGGAATGTTGTATTGCCATTCAGCATAATCACCCATCTTATAGCCGGCCGGCTGAGCGGATGTGGGAGCCAGGTAGGGATTAATGCCGCTGGCAGAGGTTGCCAGAGCCGTGGCCATGGGTGTTCCTGCGGCAGCGGTGACATTTCCAAAGGGCGGGGTGGGCTGCATGGCCATTTCGACAGTCGGTGAAGGTGCCGGCGTATTGGTGGCTTTCACCTCTACAGTGGGTGTCGGCGGCTCTGCCGTCGGGTTTGCGGCAGCGGCTTGCGTCAACTGGGCCTGCACCGTGGCCGCCGCCATTGTGTAAACGGCACCCGGATCGGCTGTAGGGGTAGCCGGGGCACCGGCACCACACGCGGAAAGCACCAGACTTGAAATCGTGCAGAGTATGGCAATCAAGCCAGTAGTTTTTAAAGTTTTCATGATCATCTGACCTTTTCTTAACAGGGGGTTCTGGTTCCGATTATATCAGTATTTCTTTTCTGAAAAATCGGTTCCATACTATGATTAACACACAATGGGAAAGCACATATTGTATCTGTATTTTGGGATTGTTTTCCTGACGGGATTAGCCGGATGTTCATCTCCGGTATTTCTATCCCGTTCACAGCGCTATGAACTCGAAGCCGACAGACTGGCAGCCATGGATAGAACCAGTGAAGCGATGCTTGCCTACCACCAGGCTGCCGTAGCTGATCCCGAGAATCATTCCGCCCGGCGGAAATTGATTCCGCTCTATCAGCAGCAGGGCAGGCTGCGTGAAGCGGATGATCTTTTCCGTGAGTTACCGGAGAGTGAGAGGATCGGCTTGAATTTCATAGAATCGCAGGGCGAACCGCAAGAGACAACCGAATTGAAACTCCAATGGATTAATCGGGAAATTCATGATATTCCGGCAGGATTCATAGCGGATGACGCTTCGATTGCGGTGTTGTATCAATCCGGTCAGGCTGCCTTGCTTCGGTCCTCTACCGGGCAAACTATCTGGGTAAAATCCATACCGGAGAACATAACCTCCCCTCCCGCGCTCACTTCGGATTTCGTCATTCTTGGCTGTGGGTCAGGCCGGGTGATCGCCCTGGACCGGGCGACGGGAGAGGAACGCTGGTCTGCCTATCTCCCCGGCTCGGTGTTTGCCCGCCCGCTGGCTGACAGAGATCGGATATATACCGCCTCCTACGGAGGGAAGGTGACGGCGTTTGACAGGGCATCCGGCAAACCGCTCTGGCAGGTGAATACAGGCAGCGCCGTACCCGGAACGCCCCTGTTGTCTGAAAACAGACTGTATGCCGGTACAACCGGCGGGCAGATTTTTTCCATCGATGCAACGAATGGGAATGCTCTGTGGGAAAAACCGGCCCGTCTAACAGGCAGTCTGGAAGCATCGATCATATTGGCACCAGACTTTTTACTGGCTGCCGGCACCGACAGCCGTTTGACTGCACTGGATTTGAATGGCAGGGCATATTACTGGCAGTATTCCACATCGGATAGTATCTATGCCAACCCGCTGGTCGCACGTGACCTTGTTTTTGTTTTTTCTATCGGGCAGAAAGCCGCCGCATTGGCAATCAATACCGGCTTGCCTCTTTGGGAGGTGGATTTGCCGGTGCCTGTCCGCAGCACGCCGGTTTTCCTGGAAGGCAATATTTACTTCGCAGGAGTCTCGGGCCCATATATATTTGTTATGGACAGCACCGGCGGGAATATCCACACCCGGATCGACACCGGAGATTGGATCGAAGCCGGTCCACAACTCGTCGAAAACATCCTGCTTCTGGCAGGCAAAGACGGTGCGATGATCGCCTATCGACTGAACTAGAGAGGATAAACCCGGATGGCGCTTCCGGCAACAGGACAGCCGCTTTCGCAGCGGCCGCAGCCGGTGCATTTCTCCGCGTCGATAATGATCCGCCCGTTGATAGATTTTGCCGCGTCTGAAAGACAGGCTTCCACACACACCAGGCATTTTTCACCCTGATCCCAGGCCAGGCAGGCCTTATGATCCACCCGGGCAATACCCACCTTCATATCCGCAACGGCTATCGGACGAATGGCTCCAACCGGGCAGGCCTGGGCGCATAGCTGCGGGCAGCCGGCAACAAAGGAACAGGCTCCCTGCCGGGGAGTCAGAATGGGTGTGCCTATGGAGGTCACTCCTCCTTCTAAAAAGGCCGGCCGCAGGGTTTTGCTGGGACAAATGCGAACGCACTCCTGACACAGGATGCAGGTTTGAAGGAATCGGGCTTCGGGCAAAGCGCCGGGTGGACGAACCGGACTGTTCCGCGGCGTGATTAGAGCAATGGCCGGAGCAGCGGCCAATCCAATACCTCCGGTGATCAGGGTTTCAATAGCCTGTCGTCTCGTCATGATTGGATCACGAGTTTGCGCAGACGCAGAATAGAAACCTCCGGGGACTCTTTCTTCTTTCTTTACAAGAAAATCTTTCTGCCACTTCTGTGAAGCGGTTTGCCCGAATTCAAAGTGAATACCCTCATTGGGGCAGGCAGCTTCGCATTCCAGGCAGAAGGTGCAATCCATATAACGGGTATCATGCGGCTCGGCGCCGATGGCGCCCATCGGGCAGACATTGCGACATTCACCGCAATAGGTGCAGACGTTGCTCACCCGGCGATTCAACCGGCTGAAACGCGCCGGCAGGCTGATCAATGCGCCGAAAGGGCAGATATTTCGGCACCAGAATCGCGGTTTATACAACTCCAGAGTCAGGATGATTAAAAAAATGAAAGATACGATGAATGGGACCAGGCGCAGATTGGACAGATCGAAGAGCACCAGGTCATGGATTAGTGCGGATGCCGCGCGGTTGAAAATGACCAGCGGATCGAACCAACCGATAAACTGGAGCGAGAGGAACGACGCGGTGAGAAGAATAACCAGCAGATAGAACCGTACCCGGCTGTTCCTGTTGGTTGGGTGAACAGTCGGCCTTTTTTGCCAGAAGGCAAGCGGCCTGATCCAATCAAGAATGGTGCCCAGCGGACAGATCCAACCACAAAAAGCGCGGCCGAAAACCCAGGAACC
>JAAZMZ010000075.1 GCA_012798535.1 Leptolinea sp. | reverse complement strand
GGGTGGCAGGGTTTAACACCGGGTTGGGTGCCACCGGATTATCCGCGTTGATGTTGTAATAGAACTTCGGAATATCATTCTGCGAAAGGTCGAAACGGATCTGGTCTGACATGGTTTATCTCCTCAATTAAATATGGATGGTTTTTGAAAACAATTGAACAATGACCTGCCTGAAAATGTGATGCGGCACCTCCTGAAAACAAAAAAGCGCATTCATCCCATGAAAGGGACGAATGCGCTTGCATCCGCGGTGCCACCCTGATTAGGCTGCTGTTTTAACAAAAAATTCCCCTGTGACGGCGCACGGGGGAAAGAAAAAGCCAGCCTCACTCATTCAGGTACGGCAGGAAACCTGCGATACCTTTTACCCTGATAACGGTGGCAATTCCGGCGCGGGGTACTGGACATTTAGTCGTTCTCCCTGCAACTCGGAGGTCCATTCGGCGTCGCTGTACAGGCAGGCTCTCACCACTTCTCCTTGCTCTCTGTACCGCCTTGACGGCGCTTACTCGTCCTCGTCGATGTCTTTTACATATTTCGTTCTATTTTAGCGGGGAAAATTGATTTGTCAAGGGGTTTATTGATTTTGATTCCATCTGGACTCGGGCAGAATTGAGCCGGCTGTCTCCACCGAACGAAAGTAAAAATGGGGGCAAATTCATGGTTTTAGGTCTTGAAATCCAGGACAAACTGTACAATACTCATTCTATAACGCGCGAATAATGATCATTACCAGGAGCGGTGAACAGGCATGGATTATCTCGCGAAAACATCCATCTTCATCAACGCACCGGTCAAACGGGTCTGGCTGGCACTGGTGACGCCCGCCGATATCAAACATTACATGTTCGGCACGAACGCCGTATCGAACTGGCACGTCGGCAGCCCGATTTCCTGGAAGGGGGAATGGCAGGGTAAACCCTATGAAGACCGCGGTGTGATCCTACGCGTTCTCCCCGAGCAGATGCTGCGTTACAGCCACTACAGCCCGCTTTCCGGCCTGCCCAACGAACCGGAGTATTACCACACGGTGACCATCGAACTGGCTCCGGAAGGCGGCGGTACACGGGTGGAACTGACCCAGGATAACAACGAGAACGAAGAGGAGCGCGCTCATTCCGAGCAGAACTGGGGCATCGTGCTGCTGGGAATGAAGAGGTATCTGGAAAAGTGAGTGGAATCTCCTGTATACTGACGTCCTTCATAAACATCATATCAGTGAACGATACAAGTCCTGACCGGTAATGCTAATCTGATATACAGGTTAATGATTTTGTTTTTTAGAAAGCAGTATGTAAATCATGAAATAATCTATGGTTTAATTAACCTTTAAGACAACTGGCTTCTTAAGGGTATTACTAGAATCGTAAATATCAGGCAGATGGTCGATACATATTGGGTTTTCAAACAATTGACAGGGAGGATATTGCGTGAATATAGTCAATACTTTAAATAAAAAAACAAAATTCCCGGGAACAGGACGGGTTATTGCCATTTGTACATTTTTTTTTATTGGTTTCATCTTATCCATTCCAGTTTTGAATGGTTCTTTTTTCTCCCCCATTACTTTTATAATTTCCACCCCCATCAATCCAGGAACATTTCCACGAACAAAGCAAATTCATATTATTGAAATCATGGTTGATAACAAGATCATTGGTTTCAATCAATTTGAACATACTGGCAAGTGGAAATATGTCAATACAAGCGATGCTAAATGGTTACAAACAGAGGGGTCTGAACCTGCGTCCATTAGTTTATCAATTCCTTTTAATACTCAAACGATAACTGCACACCTTTCAAGCGGGCCTGAGGAAGGAGATTTGAAAGTAAGCTTGAATAAAGATGAAGAACTCGTTTACCTTACAAACGAAAAAAATAAAGAAAGACTGATCGTTATTCCAAATAAATTATTCGTTTTAAATCAATTATTAGAAATTGTTGGGGAATGCGCAGTTATCATATTCATCCTCGTGATCACAAATCGTTGCCTTCGACGATTGGGTAAGCAAACAAGTATGATTTTACGAGATGTTATTTATGGAAGTGTGTCTGCAATTATTTGTTGGAGCATGGCAGTCAACTTCTCACTATCTCCAAAATCCATCGATATTCTAAACAGAAGTCGGAATATTCAGATATTGATAATTACTTTTTTATTTTTTGGGTTTGGCCTTGTTTATCACTTTTCAATTGAAAAGATACTCCTTCCTTATCTTTCTCAAAACTCAAAAAGAAATAATTCTTTTCTGATTCTGTTGGTCTTCACCATTTCAGTTTTCTTTTCACTGCAAAACGCATTTCCTACCTTGAGGCTTGATATTAAACTGATAAGCATTGGGAGTCTTTTCTTTGTTCTCTTAATTCTCTCCATACTATTAATAGAATTTTGGAAGAACTTTCTCAATAGAATACCAATTCATGTTGTGGTTTGCTTCTTCATTGTCATGCTTATCTATTGGTTCTTCCTTACAGAAGGAAAACTCTGGGATATTTTTATTCCAGAAAGCTTCCAATTCAGCAATGCTTATTATGATTACCTTGGAAAGAGTATATTACACGGGAATTTAGATGTCCCTGCAGATGTTATTGGTTCAGAAGCATTTGTTTATGGAGATAAATCGTATGGCTATTTCGGAATTGCACCTGCGATAATTCGAATTTTTCTTAATTGGTTATTCCCCAATAATTTCGGAATGTGGACAAGGTTGTCACTACTAACAGGTTGCTTTTTCAATCTCTATTTTTCAAACCTGTTTATTGAAAAGCAATTCGTATTATGGCAGGTATCCGAATCAAAATACCGAAACGCCTTTTCGGTGATTCTTCTGCTGGTTATCGGATTGGGATCAACGAATATATTCCTCTCCA
The DNA here is from genome assembly GCA_012798535.1 of Leptolinea sp. Classification (GTDB taxonomy): domain Bacteria; phylum Chloroflexota; class Anaerolineae; order Anaerolineales; family Anaerolineaceae; genus Leptolinea. The sequence continues at coordinate 8,610 of JAAZMZ010000075.1, read as the reverse complement.
GGTCTTCAGTTTATGTTGAAGCGACAATGTGGGGGAATTTATTCTCATTGATATTTTTCTATAATTTTATTCAATATTTAACAAACAAGAATGAAAGAAATCTGTTATTTGCCTTGATATTTGCATTTCTCGCTTTTCACACACGACAAACTTCAGGACTTGGAGCATTTAGTGCCCTGGGGTTATTAGCTTTGGTGAATACATATTCAATGATACGAAATTGGAGAAAGAAGAGGGGATTTGCAGACGATCAAGGCATCAATGATGAATCTCTCAATAAAGAAAATACTATGATTTTATACAGACAATCTATCGGACTTTTTATTTTCATATTGTTCGCCGGCGGATTACAGGTTGTAATGAATTATTTACGATTTGGGACCTTTCTCACCAGCCAGCCTCTTAATCATTACCTTCCCTTTATCAATCAACCGTCCATGATGCCGGTGCAACCGTTTTATTCAACTCCTTACATAAAATATGTTTTGGACGTGTTATTCTTCCCAGAGAGGATCACACTGGTAAAAGAAGTTCCATTTCGTTTTGAAACATATCCTTTGAAAGACTATGGATTTATCACACCAAGTATCAATAATCCAACTACATTTGCAGTTGCCATTCCTATCCTTGCGTTTTTATTATTCGTGTTAAGTCTAATTGGAGTTTTTGTAATTCTTAAATACAAACCAAAGTTATCTGTTGCTGTTATTTGCCCCATCCTTGGCGGTATTGCACTCTTTTTTGCCGGTGGAGCTGAACAAAGACATGCTCATGATTTTTTTCCATTTCTCGTTATTGCAGGAGCTACTGGAGGAATCTGGTTGCTGGGAAAGTGTCAAAAATCCAGAACGTGGCAAAGGCTTTATATTTCTTTGATATCAATTTTAGGTCTCTTGAGTATTTATCTAAACATTGTCAGAACCATAGTATGAATCAAAGAAAAAGCCTCAATGTAAAACTAAAAAAGTAATCAGAATCGCAATTCAAATTTTGGACGATATCATGTAGATTCTCTGCACAGCTAACGTTTTCACGAATCACAATTTTTGTAAAAACTAGTTGTTTTTCCTCCTGATTCTTGTAATTTTTTGCCCTTCTACTCCGTCTATAGATATGGATTGCAAGTTCAAAACCTTCCCGGCCGGGACATTCAGGGAACTTGCGTACCTATCTTTTGGAGGAAGTAATGGAAATAGCCAATAATTCAAAACGCACACTGGCCGCTTTCGGCTGGGGAGCCTTGTTCATCTGGTGGGGTGTCTCTTTCATCTATGACCCGATCACCATCGGTTTATGTGCGGCAGGCAGCGGTGTCATTTTGCTCGGAGTAAATATTACCCGGCTCCTTATGGGCATACCTGCCAACCGTTCCACCCACGACTGGGGTGTGATTGCTCTGGTATGGGGAACACTGGATCATTTCTTGAAACCGACGTTCGAACAGTCTTTTGCCATGTTGTTCATCGTTCTTGGTGCGGTGATCGTCTCGACCATGCTGGCCCGCAAAGTCCTTGATCGATCTCAGGGATCGTCCGAGCTATAATGATAGCGGGGGGGCTGGAAATGTCCGGCACGGTGGGTGAAAAGATGAATGAAGCAATTCTGGATTTTCAAGAGATCCACACGGAATTCCGCCCGAAAATCCTGCGGTATCTCACCCGTAAGGTTGGCGAACTGGAAGCGGAAGATCTGACACAGGAAGTTTTTGTGAAGGTCAACCAGGCGCTGCCTAACTTCAGGGGCGAATCGAAACTATCCACATGGATCTACCGCATTGCCGCCAACACAGCCCTGGACCGGATGCGCAGTCCGGCCTACAGGCGAACGGTGTCTCTCGAGTGTGATTGTTCATCATGGCAGGGAGATGTGGAGGCCGTGGATGAAATGCCTGTACCCGAAGATTCAATTCTGTCACCGGAACAGGAAGTCTTCCGGAAACAACGGCTGGCCTGTTATGAAGACTGTGTGAATGATCTTCCTGAAAGTTACCGGCAGGTGATGGTACTGAGTGAATTTGAAGAGAAAGCCATCAATGAGATCGCCGATATCCTGGGGTTGAGCGAGGACGCCGTAAAGATGCGTCTACATCGCGGCAAAGAGAAGCTCCTGCAGATCTTGAAATGCCATTGTAAAGCCGAGGACTGGTTGTAGAAAGTCGGTGATTCCACTGAGATCAAATAAGAACGGATTGGGAAGAAACCAATCCGTTCTTTTCATTTGTTAAAACCTGACACCAGTTTAATTAAACGGATTTAGATAGTCAGTCTATCGAATAGCCATCTCCGGCAGGAGGATGTCCGGGTATTACCCGGAAAAACTGTGCAGCGGCCAGGTTGCGCCCAGCGAGGGGATCTCCAGACCGTGCGCGGTGAGCAAAGACAGTTCTTCAACCATCACACCGGGCCGGGTGGCGAACCAGTCGTAAGCCTGCCCGCATCCCAGCCGTTGACTGCTCAGGCAGCGGCAGTCCGCCAGCAGGTAGCCGGTTACACCGCCCGGGAAATGCCCCATCCAGCCTTCCGGCTGACCGCGGCGGGAAAATCCCTCCGTCATGGCTTCCAGAATGTCCGCATACCCGGCGCCAGCGCGGCAGGCGCCCAGCATTTCTATGACCACGCCCGAGGCATCCAGATACGCCTGATTCAGCCGTGAGTCGGACGACCCAAAATGTACGAATCGCGAGACGTTGGTGTGCTCTTTTTTTTTGCTTCACTTCGTTGGCACCCTTCAGCTTGAATATACTTGGTCCGTTCTCCTTGCATGGCTGTGTTTATCAAAGCCTGAAAGATTTCTGGAAGTCCATCGATCCCGTCTGTCACTAATCCTTCCATCAAGTCTGGCGGGAGAGTACAATCATTTTGGTGAGTCATATCGGTCTCCTTTTTTGGCTTAAGCACCAATTTGGATACATCTGACTCGCCTCTTTTGTTAAGGTTCTTCAATATACAGAAAATATGTTGCACCAACCTGTGAATATTTCTAGATTATTGAATGGATATTAAGTGACTAACAGGTAAACAAATTGCCTCACTATTTATTACGCATAATGATTTTCAATTGAAAAGCAAGTAGAAGCAAATTTTCACCTGGCGATCACTATTCAACCTACCATGCGAATCGATATATTTTGATCTCGCCATACAGATCGGTCTTTATTTTGGCCGTCAGTAGCGCATGTTTTGATAGGTATTCTTCCAACTCGGTTTTAGGCAAATGATACCGGTACCAGATTGTATCGGGGGCTACATAATCAACGATCAATGTCTCAAGTTGTCTGTCGATGATTAAAACATCAGGTCGATAATGTTCAAATGAGTCAGCCAACGATTTATCGGGGTATAGACGAGGATAGAGAAATAGAAGTTCCCATGAGTAATATTTGTGGTCAGATAAACCAAACCAGTACCATTGGTTTCCCATTATTGCATCATTTTTCGTGATGTGGGCATTTACTCTGTTTTGGGCATCCTGGTACTTTTGGTAATTATCTGGAATGGTTGGAATTATGCTGAATGCCAGTGCGCCACCCAGACAACCCAATATCAGTATCCGCTGGATGTAGTTCCAGACACTGGATTTCCAGGGCTGCCTGAAATATTCAATACAGAATCCAGCTACCAGCCATGTAAAAGCTGGCGCGAGCAATATGGAATAATGCGCGCTCTTCTTCGGGAAGACCAAGGCGACTTCTATAAATAAGAGGCAATTGATCAGAACAATTTTGATTTGTTGCCGGTCCATGTGACGGATGAGGTTGACGATCTGGATAATCCCCAGCGGTACCAGAGAAAACAGGCCAGCCAATAATAACAACCCGGTTTCAGAGAATCCCCTGGTAATGATTTCACTGTTTAAAGTTATCAGTGGCGGCAGGAATTCTCTTCCATAAAATAAATTGTTTATGGAAAAATAGGTCTCAGGGGCAGGTAATATATGGATGATCGAGAAATACCCTGCGCCGATGAATAATCCGGCCATCAATCCCCAAAAGCCGGGTTTGCGCCAAAAATCACGGCCATTATCCACCAATACCAGACATATAAGAACGGGGATGAAGACCAGGGCATCCAGGTGTGTTTCAACAGCCAATCCAACCAGAACACCGGCTATCAGATTAGCCGAGAAATATCGTCCTGAAGCGCAGATCATCACAGCCAAAGCTGAGTAAGCAAATGTGGCAGTGAATATATCATTGCGGGCCAGGTGAGCTGAGTTGAAGAAAGCTTTTGAAAACGCCAGCAGTAAGGTGCTCGATATTGCTAATGGTTTGCCACCAAACTTTTTTCCAATGACAAAACTGATCACAAGCAGAAAGAAGCCAAATATGAGCGAGAGCATTCGAATCCAGATCAACTCTGGCCAGGCCGAAAATTGTAATGCAAGTCCCTGTAATACTGTTACAAGCCATTCATTTACGATCCAATAATTTTTGAGGTGATCTACAACAATTAAATCCAGCGGACCAAATTGGCGACCAGTCTGATTGAATGCCCAGGCACGGCTTGTGAGCCATGCTTCGTCCACATTTACTTCTGGATATCGCATTAACGTTAATAGGTGAATCCCAACAACCAGAAGCGCAAAAAAACACAACAGTATTTTTCTTTTATGCTGGATTATTTTATTAACCATTGGTCTGTGTTGTCTGCTTTTTTTATTTTTATTGTTGTAAGGCTCAATAATATAGTATATGGATTATGATATTTTGGTGCTTTCGTTTTAAAAAGCACTTTGGGTATGGCTTTATTGGCAACTTAATAATGTACATTGGTTTTAATATAAGCTCTCCAAAATAAGTGCAGCCATAGACATTGTTTCTAAAATCTTTGATGTATCAGCTTATATTTTATTTCTACTGGCGGTCAAACCCGGCCGATGGAAAGCAAGGTAAAGGGAGCTTTTTTATTGGCACTTTTTCCCGGCAAGAAATTGCCGGGTTTACATTTTAAAAACCCCCTTTACAGATTCAGTGTTCTGCGAACCGGGGTTATGAAAGCTTGAAAACGCGGAATTGAAGGATAGGGTAAAGCATGAGAAACGAAAGACATCAAAAAAACAGAGCGATAAAACATTGCGTATCATTCCCCCGGACGGATTTGGGGAAGTAGGCAAAAAATTGATGGTGAGGAAATAATTATGGATAGAACTGGAAAGATGTATGTTTTGGAATTTCTCATAAACGACAAATATTCAATTGAAATCGAGGACGAAATACCTGTTCCCGCGGATTTGCATCTCTCACCAGAGCAGGAGGTCTTTCGAAAGCAGCACCAGGCCTGCTATGAAGACTGTGTCAATGATCTCCCTGAGAGCTACCAGCAGGTGATGGTGCTGAGCGAGGACGCCGTAAAGATGCGCCTGCATCGCGGTAAAGAGAGGCTCCTGCAGATCTTGAAATGCCAATGTAAAACCGAGGACTGGTTGTAGAAAGCGGATCATCTATTGAGATCAAAAAAGAACGGATTGGTTACTCACCAATCCGTTCTTTTCATTAGTTGAAACCTGACACCAGATTGATAAAACAGCAATAAATACCAAATCTCACCGAATAGCCATCTCCGGCAGGAGAATGTCCGGGTACTCCCCGGAAAAACTGTGCAGCGGCCAGGTCGCGCCCAGCGATGAGATCTCCAGACCGTGCGCGGTGAGCAATGACAGTTCCTCCACCATCACCCCGGGCCGGGTGGCGAACCAGTCGTAAGGCTGCCCGCGCACCAGCTGCTGACTGCCCAGGCAGCGGCAGTCCGCCAGCAGATAGCCGGTCACACCGCCGGGGAAATGCTCCATCCAGCCTTCCGGCTGACCACGGCGGACAAAACCGATTTTCATGGCTTCTAAAATATCCGCATGTCTGGCACCTTCGCAGCAGGCACCCAGCATTTCCGTAACCACACCCGCTGCCTCCAAATACGCCTGACGCAGCAGTGCGTCTGGCGGCTCAAAATGAACACAGCGCGAGACGTTGGCGTGCAGTCCCCAGCGCCGTGCCGATGGATTGATCAGAAAATATCTCTCCAGTTTTTTATCCCCGGGGATGAAGTGTTTCAATCGCCGGGCACGTTCGTCCACGCCTGCCAGCAGCACATCCAGGGTGATATGCTGCGCGTGGAATAAATCCCGGCACAATCCGGCGATCTGCCATTCAGTCATGCCGGGCTGTACCTGCCCGGCCAGTTCTTCCAGAACCAGCCCGGTTGCGCGACCCAACCAGCGCAAACGGTTCAATTCCAGTTCGTCCAGCGGGTCGTGCAGCCGGCCGATCTCCGCACTGCGGTTAACAGCTCCCTCCAGCGGCATATCCGCCAGGATGCGCTTTCCGCCTCTCTTTACAGCCAGCGTAGAAGGATCATCTTCAAACCAGCGGGTGGTCACCAGCCTGTATCCCTGGCCGGGAACCTGCTCCTCCATCAACCGCGGACCATCCATCACGTAGGCGAACAGATACTGGTCATCCGGGGTGATCATCAGGCTGCCCGTGCCCAGCATGGACGTTTCGACTACGTGGCTGTCGCCTCCGGCACTGAGCCAGGCGAAATTTTCCCGTGAAGAGATCACCACGGCATCGGCCTTTTCCTCCCGCAGCCAGGTTCGCAGAGTCTCCACGTGTTGACGCGCGAGGCGGATCACCCTCTCGTCAGCCTGATCCGCCGGCAGGCCGGCCAGCAATGTCTGGCAGGTCAAATCGGCAGCCATGTCAGCCGAAGATGTTCCGCGTTCGCTGCAGGGCAGTCTGCAGGGCGGGCAGCGGATCACTCGAGTAAGGCCAGCCCAGTTCCACGGTGAGAAAACCGTCGTATCCGGCGGCATTCAAGGCATCCCGCACCGCCGCGAAGTCGATCACCCCCTGACCGGGAATCGCGTTCTGCTGCTGAATGCCGTCATTATCATTGATATGCACCTGAAGCAGGTTTTTGCCGACGGCTTTAACAGCGTCCCCAAAATCTTCTCCCGAAAGCTTCACATGCCCGGTATCCAGTACGATCTTCAAGTTCGGACTTCCCACAGCATTGACGGCCAGAAGCGCGTCGCGGCTGGAGCCCATATAACCGCTCAGCCCTGGGTAGACCGCTTCGATCCCCAGGGTAACACCTGCCTGCTCCGCATAATCGCATAACTGACGGACGCTATCCAGAAACAACTGGCGGGCATTTTCCACTCCCTGGTCAAACATCGGTGTGGAAGGCACCAGAAGGACTTGCCGGCAATCCAGTGCCGCGGCGCTGTCCACACAATCCCTGAAGTAGGCGAGACTGTCCTGGCGTACGGCATCCATCGGGCTGGATAAAGAATAAGGGTAGCGGAAAAAGGCCGGCATGAGAGATACGATTTGCAATCCGGCGTCGCTGATCACGCGGTGCAGCCGGTGCAGTTCTTGAATGGGAATATCCTTGCGGTAAACATGCGGCCGCCCGCACCAGATGTCAACGCCGTCAAATCCGCAAGAGGCCAGCCGGTCAACGGCGTCAAAGATCGAATAATTGAGAAGAACAGAAGTGGCGGAGGAGTAATCCATGATTCGTCCAGGAGTTCAATATGGATCGACAGGTATCTCAGGTGATCTTTCCCCGGCCGGGCAGATCCCACACACCTTCGACCCGGTCACCACGCATGGCGTAGAGCGAGTCATAAAAATTGACCGTACCGTTGGCATCGCCCACCCACAGTTCCACCTGGTCGCCCACTTTCAGGTTTACCTGCGGATCCAAAATACGCAGGCGGCTGTGCTCCTGCGGCATGGAATAGATCTCTCCCTGCAGAGATTTCACCCGGGGGAAACCGTAGATCGTGGATATACCTTTGCGGCCTATATCCAGGATAGCCTCGTTTTCGGCGCCCGGCCGCTGCGGCCGGCTGATCACCGTGCACAGCACGGACAGCGCGCAACCAAATTCCTGCAGACCGGCGTCAAAGTAGGTTGTGTCATTGAAAATATAGGTACCCAGTTGAAGCTCGGTCAAACCCTTCACCTGGCCGGCAGAGCGGTAAGTATTGGTTCCCCCGCCGGTGACAATCTCCACATCGATCCCGGCGTTCAGCAACACATCACGGGTGGCGACCAACCGCCGGTAGCACTCGGTGGAAAGTCGGAAGCGTTCGTCCTGATCCTCGTGAAAAGCCAGATGGCCGTCATATCCCATCAATCCGCGGAATTTGATCCCCTTCAAACCGAGGATCTGGCGCACAAACTCCAGCGTCATGCCTTCGGGTTCAACCCCGCAGCGGTTGTTGCCGATATTCACTTCCACCAAAACACCCACCGTGGTATCGATCTCAACGGCCATTTGCGCGATCTGCCTCACGTTGTCGAGATTATCCACGGCAACCTTGATATCTGTGTAGCAGGCCAGGTTGACCAGCCGGCGGATCTTGCGCTCGCCGACCACCTGGTTGGCAATCAGGATATCCTTGATCCCACCGCCGGCCAGGACTTCGGCTTCTGACAATTTGGCGACCGTGATGCCGACCGCACCGGCCTGGATCTGCTTCCAGGCAAATACTGGCGCGGCTTTGTAGATCTTGGCATGCGGCCGCAGGTTGATCCCCCGGGCTTTACAATATTCGGCCATCTTCTGAATGTTCTTTTCCACCACATCCAGATCAACCAGCAGG
>JAAZMZ010000074.1 GCA_012798535.1 Leptolinea sp. | reverse complement strand
TGAGGTGAACATTATAAGCCACTGTCAGCAAGGCGGCAAAATGGGTATTATCTATATAAAACACGCCTTCCTTTTTCTGATAGTCTATTGTGAAAAGGATAAATATGAGCCAGATAGTTATGCCTGTATTATTTGTGGGACACGGCAGCCCCATGAATGCCGTGGAGGACAACGGATACAGCCAAACCTGGGAATCACTGGGAAAGAACCTGCCCAGGCCGAAAGCCATTCTATGCATTTCCGCTCACTGGGAGACGGCCGGGACTCAGATCACTGCCATGGACAGGCCGCGCACTATCCACGATTTTGGCGGATTTCCCCATACTCTGTTCGAGAAAGAATACCCCACTGCCGGTGATCCATCACTGGCGATCGACATCTGTTCAACAGTAAAAACTGTGACCATCCGGCCAGACCTGAACCGTGGATTGGATCACGGCGCCTGGTCGGTTCTATGCCGTATGTACCCGCAGGCGGATATTCCCGTGCTGCAGCTCAGCCTCGATTTAACCCGTGACGGAAATTACCACTACAACCTGGGGCGTGAGCTGCGCTTCCTGCGCACCAAAGATGTGCTGATCCTGGGCAGCGGGAATGTGGTGCATAATCTGCGCATGATTTCCTGGGGAGCCTATCCCTTTGACTGGGCTGAAGAATTTGACCGGCTGGTTCGTCAGAAGATATTGGACGGCGATCATCAGGCGTTGATCCGCTATGCAGACCTCGGAAAAAACGCGGCGCTTTCCATCAATTCCGCCGAGCATTATCTACCTCTGCTGTATATTCTGGGAGCAATGCAGCAGGGGGAATCGGTGAGTTTCTTCAACGAATCCATCATGGCCGGGTCTATCTCCATGCGCGGTGTGGTGATCGGAGCTTAAGAAGCCAGTTTGTTTTACAATTCAATATCCCTGTGAAATCGTATCCTGCCGGAAGGAGAATCACATGAACAAACGCGACACAGTCTTAAGCCTTTTCGATACCCACTCTCGACCGGACTATATTCCGGCTGCCTTCTTCCTGCATTTCGATCCGACCTGCCATTCCGGCCAGGCAGCTGTGGATAAACACCTGGAATTTTTCCGTTACACGGGCATGGATTTCGTGAAGATCCAGTACGAACGCAAATTCCCGCCTATTGCGGAGATCAAGACACCGGACGACTGGGTAAAAATGCCCGAATACGGCCTGGATTTTTACGAAGAGCCGTTGAAAGTGGTGGATGGTCTGGTCAGAGCAGCCGGCAAGGAAGCTCTGGTCATTCTTACCCTCTATTCCCCCTTCATGTTCGCCGCGCAGACGGCCGGGTATGACACTATCACCCGGCATATCCGGCAGGATCCTGAAAAAGTGAAGATCGGGATGCACCGGATTACCAACAGCGTCATGCGCTTTGTTAAAGAGTGCATATTACTGGGCCTGGACGGCTTTTACACCTCCACCCAGGGAGGTGAAGCCGGCCGCTTCACGGATGACTCCAGCTTTGATCAATGCATACGGCCGTATGATCTGGAATTAATGGAAGAAATAAACAGGCGCTGCCTTTTCAGTATTTTGCATGTGTGCGATTATCAACTGCCCTACAGCAGCATCACACGGTTTGCCGACTACCCCGGCCAGGTGGTCAACGCCAGCCTGGAATTGACCGGTGGAAGGATTACTACCCGGGAAGCGGCGGAGCTGTTCAAACGCCCGTTCATGGGCGGACTGGACCGGCTGGGTGTGCTGGCGAAGGGCAGCCCGGCCGAAGTAAAAGCCGCCGCGGAAGCCGTTTTACAGGATGCCCCGGAGCGTTTCATCCTGGCAGCAGACTGTACCGTCCCGGCAGATACGAGTTGGGATAACCTGAAAACCGCCATAGATACTGCGCACAGCTGGAGAAGGTGATATACAGAAAAGGACGACCGGCAGGGTCGTCCTTTAAGATCATATCTGTTTGATTTGATTCATCCGGTGGAATAACCTCCAAAGTCCGTAAAGAAATACCACCAGGAAAACGGCAAAGAAAATGGTCAAAACCAGCCAGACAGGCTGATCCGCCCGTCCGCCGCAATTGATCAGGTTGACGACCATCAGGGGCAGTAAAGCGGCTAAAAGACTGATGATGCGCCGGTATTTCTCGATCTTTGATTCGTTATCCGTGAAAATTTCCGGTTTTTCCGCATTTTTGACTTCCTTGCGGAAATATTGCCAGGAATTCAACCGTCCCAGATAGGTCCAGCCGGCATCTCGAAAGAGGGTGAGATACTCCTCTGTTTTCTGTCCGGAAAGATAGTCCAGACGATAAACATACTCCCTGCGGGGCCCTTTTTCGAAAGTGTAAACCCCGGGAAAAACCACCTGCTGCATGTGGTTCCCCTGCCGGGACATTTCCTCCAGCCAGTTCTCTTCTCTGTCATCTTCCCAGATCCAGAACCAACGGAATTTACGAAAAGTTGTTGCGTTCATTTCCAGATTTGCTCCTCCAAGAGTGGTAGTACCCGGCTGCCATTTTCTGACATGATTTGCAATCGGCGGATCTGTTCGGCCAGGACGATCCTGCCGGTGTCAGTAAGCACATAATACTTACGACGTTCTTCCTCACCCACGCTGCGGATCAGGCCGGCTTTTTCCAGGTTGGAAAACGCGCCGTACAGCGTTCCCGGACCAACAGCGGCGGATTTCCGGCTGATAGTATCCACATGCTGCATAACCGCATATCCATGCCGTGGCTCGATCAGCGACAGCATGATGTAGTAGGTTGATTCAGATAGCGGCAGGTATTTCTGTAATCCTTTTTCGATCATATATAGTACCTCGATATACCGTGTGTCGATATAATAGCATACGATATAGCGAGTGTCAAGGTAGTTAATAAAAAAGAACGGCCAATTCAGCCGTTCTCCTCATTTTCCGGTAACTCTATTTGGAAAGCATCTCTTCCATGATCCTGCGGGCAATCTGCGGATCGGCTTTTCCGCGCATCTCTTTCATCACCTGGCCGACAAACCAGCCGATCAGTGTGACTTTGCCGGCTTTGTAAGATGCCGTCTCGTTGGGGCTGGCCGCCATGATCTTCGCACAGACTTCGCGAATGGCGCTGTCATCACTGACCTTAGCCAGGCCTTCCTCTTCCACGATCCTGGCCGGTGCTTTCCCTGTGGATTGCACTTTCGCCAGCAGGCTCTTGCCGGTTGAAGTGTTGATTGTGCCGCCATCCACCAGCCTGATGATCTCTGAGAGAAAAGCCGGTGTGAGTTTCAGTTCATAGGCCGGAATAGCGGCTTCGTTGACCATGCGCAGGACGTCATTCATGATCCAGTTGGAGACACGTTTCGGATCGCCCTGGTAAGCCAGAACGGTGGCTTCAAAGTAGTCGGACAGTGACCGCTCGCCGGTGAGAATTTCCGCATCATATTCGGGCAGTCCGTAGGTTTCGATGAAGCGCGCGCGGCGTTCAAGCGGCAGCTCCGGATAATCTTTGAGAATGGCGTTCTTCCAATCATCCGTCATGCGGATGGCCAGCAGGTCGGGTTCGCGGAAATAGCGGTAGTCTGCTTCGGTTTCTTTGGAGCGCATCTTTCGCAGCTCGCCGGCGTCTTCATCCCATTCCAGTGTCCAGTTCTCGATCTTCCGGCCGGCTTCCGTTTCACTGATCTGGCGGTTGATCTCTTTGGAGATGGCTTCCTTCACGGCGTCGATCGAATTGACATTCTTGATCTCCGTTTTGGGATTCAGGTAGGTGGCGCCCTTCGGCCGGATGGATACGTTGGCGTCGCAGCGCAGGTGGGCTTTTTCCATGTCGGCTTCCGAGATGCCCAGCCAGCGCAGTAACTGGCGCAGGCGGATAAGATACTGGGCGGCTTCATCCGCCGACCGCAGGTCAGGACCGGTGACCATTTCGATGAGCGGAACGCCGCAGCGGTTGAAATCGATCAGGCGCCGGCCGGGTTCATTGCGGGTTTTTCCGGCATCCTCTTCCAGGTGCATATTGTCTATGCTGATGTGGCGGATATAGCCCTGCCCGGCGGGTGGATTCATCGGCATATCCAAGTAGCCACCGGTGGCAATCGGCTTGTCGTATTGCGAGATCTGGTAACCCTTGGGCAAATCGGGATAGAAATAATTCTTCCGTGCAAAATAAGAAAGGGGCAACAATTCTGAATGCATGGCTTTTGCCAGCAGTACGGCTTTCTCGACCACCGCTTTATTCAGGGTGGGCAGCGAGCCGGGGAGACCGGTGCATACCGGGCAGATGTTGGTGTTCGGTGGATCGAACCAGGAATCCGCCTTACACGAGCAAAAAATCTTGGTGGTGGTATTGAGCTGGATGTGAGTTTCCAACCCGATAACGGCTTCGTATTCGGTCATACTTACCTTCTACTCTGCGGGTAAAGCGGCCAACACGGCTGGCTTTTCATTGCGCCAGGCATCGCGGGCGGTGGCCTGTTCGAAAGCCCGCCCGATGCGAAACAGGGTGGATTCGGAATAATCGGCACCCAGCAATTGAATACCGATGGGCAGCATTTTTGAATCCAGCCCGGCGGGCAGCGAAATGCCGGGAATGCCGGCATGGTTGGCGGGAACAGTCAACTGATCAGCATACTGCATGAGCACCGAATCACCGTACACGGCGCCCATATCAAAGGCGGTGGTAGGTGTGGTGGGTGTGAGCAGGGCGTCCAGACGATATTTTCCGTTCCTGTCGAATATCTCGTCGAAGTCTCGGCGGATGAGCGTGCGCACTTTGAGCGCCCGATTGTAATACTGTTCGCTGTACTGGGCGGCCGAAACGTACATACCCATCAGGATACGCAGTTTGGGCTGCGGACCGAATCCCTGAGCGCGGGTCTTTTTGTACAGGTCGCGCAGTTCGTGAACAGTCTCCGGGGTGCGGTAGCCGTATTTCACGCCGTCATAGCGGTGCAGGTTGGAGGCGGCTTCCACCCGGCTGATGACGAAATACGCCGGGATACCATAACGCGTGTTGGGCATGGGAACGTCTTCGATGATCTCCGCGCCCATTTCTTTCAACAGGGAAGCGGCGCGGCGCACGGCGGATTCGATCTCGGGAGAAATGGGCTGCATGTGCAATTCGCCGCTGACGGCATCCGGGTAGGTGATGCGGAAGTAATCCGGCGAAAGACCGATGCGCAGTCCCTTTACACCCTTCTCCAGTTCGGCCAGGTAATCGGGAACCGGCAGAGTGGCCGCGGTGTCATCGGATGTGTCGGCACCCGCCATGACTTTGAGCATCAGGGCCGCGTCTTCTACCGAACGGGCCACCGGTCCGGGACAATCTAGAGAACTGGCAAAAGCGATCAGCCCGTAGCGGGAAACCCGGCCGTAGGTGGGTTTCATACCCACCACACCGCAGAAAGCGGCCGGCTGGCGGATGGATCCGGCTGTATCCGTGCCCAAAGAGATCACGGCCTCGCCTGCCGCCACCGAAGCAGCGCTTCCGCCGGATGATCCACCCGGCACTGTGCGGGTGTCCCACGGATTGCGCGGACTGGGTTGAAAGGCGGAAGATTCGTTGGACGAGCCGTAGGTGAATTCATCCAGGTTGACCTTCCCCAGGGTGAGCGCCCCGGCGGCTTCCAGCCGGGAAACCGGTGTGGCAGAATAGGGCGAGACGAAATTGGCCAGTATTCTGGAGGCGGCAGTGGATGGTGTATCTTTCAATACAAAAATATCCTTGACCGTAAGCGGGATGCCCGCCAGCATGCCAGGGTCATCTCCGGCTTTGATCTTCTTATCCACTTCCTGAGCCTGACCGCGGGCGCGGTTGGCCGTTAATGTGATGAAGGAATGGACGCGCTGTTTATCCTCGTCAGTGATGCTTCCGGGATTGAGACTGCCCGGGCGGCCGTCCACCTGTTCGATGCGCTTAAGGGCGGACTCAAGAATCTCTGCGGCTGACACTTCCTTCCGCCGCAGCAATTTTCCCAGTTCAACAGCAGAATGGTCGCACAGGTTCATAATCATTTTAAGGTGGTGTGAGGGATTTCAGGAACGACGATATAGCCGTCATCGGTTGCCGGAGCCTGCCGGATGATCTCGCCAGGTTCCGGGTACGGTTTCCATGTGTCTTCCCGCGGCGCCGGGCTGTTCTCCGGCGTATAGGGCAGGCCGTGGGCAGAGATCTCAATGTCGCTTTGCAGCGGGATGGCTTCCAGTTCCTGTATGGCTTTAAGCTGGTGATTCAACTGCAGCCGCAGGTACTCCGACTGGGTGGGTTCCAGTTCGAGCGCGGCCAGGTCAACCAGATGGGCGAACACTTCAGGGGTGATGGGTTCTTTCATGGAGACCTCCTGCCGGTAATTGTATCGTATTTTGTTTTCCCCGGATTACAGCAGAATAAGTCCTCCCTGCCGCGCGGGCAGGGAGGGGCGGGGCATCACGGGCAGGTTGGTGCGAAGTCCTGACCGGGTAGATCAGCGCCTACATTGATGTAATCGTACTGCGGCGGGGTGTATGTGCAGGTGGCATGCGTGGCTTTAATGGAACCGGACCAGCCGATGTAGACGACGACATTGTAATTCCCGTCCAGTTCAGGCTGCAAAGTGACCACCGCGCCGTTGTCTGCGGTGATCGTCGCGCCGGGAACCGCTCCGACATTGCCGGAAATGGTGAACGTGGCGGCCGCGACGGCAGAGGTGAAGTTTTGATCGGGTATGTTTCCCGACACATTGGTGTAGGTGTATTTCACCGGGGTGAAGACGTATCCCAGCCGTGAGGGTGTGATTTCACCGGACCAGTTGGCGGGAACGGTGACCGAGTAATTTCCCAGGCCGTCAGGCTGGGTGACGACCGCGCCCGGATCTCCGGTCACGCTGATGGTCACCGCGGGAACCGGATCACCCGAAGGTGTGGCTGTCGGGCCGACGCCGGTGTTGCCCGTGATGGTGAAAGTACCCGGCATGACGGTCACAGTGGGTGTTTCGGTCGGGGTCATGGTGATGGTGAAGGTCTGCGTGGGGGCTGGAGTTTCCGTCTCGGTGAAGGTGGGGGTGGGTGCCAGGGTATCCGTTGCGGTGAAGGTCAGTGTAGGCGCCAGCGTGTCCGTAGAAGTGGCCGTAGCCGGCAGAGTTGCGGTATCAGTGGACGTGCTGGTAAAGGTCGCGGGAGGCATAAGGGTATCCGTTGCGGTCGAGGTGGCTGTTTCGGTCGGCACGGGTGCGGTGGTATTGGTCGTCGTGGCAGTGGATGTCGATGTGTACGTCAGGAAGCCGGTATTGGTGACCGTGGGCGCCAGTGTGTTGGTGGATGTGGGAGTGGAGGTGAAGGTCGAAGTCACCGTCGGCGGGATGGGATTTGTGCTGGTGAAGGTGGGGGTGCGCGTGCTGGTGGAGGTCAGTGTGGCCGGACCGACAGGACCGGAATAGAAGAAACCGGACGGCCCCACCCAGGCAGACGCGTTGCCCGCCCGGTCGATGGCGCGCAGGCAGATATAGTAGATGGCATTCGAGGTGATCTGGGGGGAAGTCCAGACATTGGAACCGGAGGCATACACCGGATTACCGCAGTTGATATCCAATCCCCAGGCCACCTGATAGTAATTCATGCCGCTGCCCGCATCCGAGGAAGCCGACCATGTCCAGGTGGGAGTGGCATCGGTGGTGGGGGAGGAGGTGACCGGTGTTCCCGGGTTGGTCGGCGGGGTAATATCTCCGGTGGCGGTATGGGTGCGGGTGGGAGTTCTGAGGGCATAAAACGTGGCCAGCCAGTTGGGGGTCCGTGTGGAAGTCAGATAACGCGTCGGCAGGATGACGCGTGTGATAGTCGGAAAGATGGTCTGAGAAGGATTAACACCCGTGATGGTCGGCACGGCCGGCGTGGTGGTCCACAACTCGGGCATGGTTTTTCTGGCGGTGGCTGAAAGGTCCGGGGTGGCGGTGACAGCTTTTGTCGGCGGAAAGGGATTGACGAAGGAATAGGGATTGACAAAGATATTGATGAAAATGACCGTGATGGCCAACCCGGCCAGCAGCAGTATGGTGGATAAGATGTCCCAGAAGGATAATTTCATTCCATTCCTCGCGGTTGATTCAGGGCGGATGCGCAGCGATTACGACGGGTGAAATCTTGTATCAATAATACAGGAAAATCCGGCAAATGGGACATTTTTAAGGAGAGAGTATGACAAAATTAGTCTTTGCGCGTAGAGATAGAAAAATAGACCTCTCCGTTGTTGGAGAGGTCTTAGAAACCAGTGGATGTTCAATTTACGGCATGGCTTTCAGTATCACTTGAACCATCAAAGTTGGTATCGCCGCCGTACGTGCCCGTGATGGTCAATGATGCGGGACCGGTTGATGCCAGATTGCAGCTTCCCGTACCGCCCGATAGAGTAATGTTGCAGTTTAGAGTACCGTCACTGACCGAAACCGTTCCGGTCGGCGTACCTGCCCCACTGGTGACGGTCGCCGTGATTGTATAGGTATCGCCAGAGTTTGTAGGATCGACTGAATCGCTGATGGTGGTGGTTGTGCTTGCCTTGTTCACAGTTACATTTATGGTGTTGGTTTCGGTATTGTAATGGGTTGTATCAGTCGGGGTGAAAGTGACACTGGCGGTGTAGGTTCCGGCGGGGGGGATGGTAGTCGGACTGGTCCAAGCGAACGTTCCGGTGGGAGTTGCACTTCCGTCGCCGCTCAATGTGGACGCGCTCAACGCCTGCCCGTAGGTGATTGCGCTGGCAGAAGAAGGCCAGGTGATGGTGGCATCCGCCTTGTTCACGGTGACATTGACTGTCCCAGAGGTTTGATTGTAATGCGTTGTATCTGTTGGGATGAATAGCACAGTCTGAGAAGCTGTACCCACATCCGGTGTAGTAGCTGGAGAGCTAAATTCGAAAGTTCCGGCTGTCGATGCGCTGCCGCCGGTCAAAGTGGATGCACTCAGCGCTTGCCCGTAGACTATATCGCTGGCGGTTGGCCAGGAAGTTACCGTAGGATCGGCTTTAGTCACGGTCACATTGACCGATCCTGTGGCCGTGTTGTAATTCGTGGTGTCTGTCGGGGTGAAGGTCACACTTTGAGCCGCCGTTCCCACATCCGGAGTCGTTCCCGGTGTGGTAAAGGCAAAGGTACCGGCTGGAGTGGCTGCACCACCGGACAATGTGGATGAAGCCAGCGATTGCCCGTATGAAATCGAACTGGCTGTAGGCCAGGTTGTGACCGAAGGAGTTCCTTTGTTGACTGTGTGCGATTCGGTGTCATTGGAGGAAGCGTTGCTGCCGTCCCCGCTGTAAGACGCGGTGATCGTCTTTGCGCCGGCCGTTGTCGAGGTCAGGTTGCAGCTTCCCAAGCCTCCGGCCAGGGTGATCGTGCAGGTTGCCCCCGAACCGTCATTGACAGACACTGTTCCCGTAGGCGTGCCGGATCCGGTCACGGTGACCGAAACCGTATAGGCGGCATTAAGGTCCGATGGATCGGGAGCGTCTGAGGTGATGGTTGTGGTAGATGGGTTGTTGGACGTGGTGAAGGTCAGGTCGCTGCCATATCCCGTGCCGGCCGAATTGGTGGCTCTCACCCGGAAATGGTAAGTGGTATTCGCGGCCAGTCCGGACAGCGATGTGCTGACATTCGAAGGGGAAGAACCCGACAGTGTACCGGGAAGTGTGACCACGGTACCGTAAGAGGAGGTCGTACCATAATCGAAGTAAACGGTGGTTGTGGCGGAGTTCGGGTTAACCACACCGTTCAGCGTCGCTGTGGTGATGCCAATGCCGCTGGCGGAAGAGGTGGTTGTGGAAGGAAGTCCCACCCCGCCGTAACCGAAGCGGTTCGGCTCCGTCCATTGGGACTGATTGCCGGCTCCATCTTCCGCTCGGACGTATATGTAATACGTCCCCTGGGTGGTGATGGTGGGCGCCGTCCATGAGTTGGTGTCGGAAGTGTAAGTGGGATTATTACCCCCGCTGTCCAATCCCCAGCTTATGTCATAGTGATCGACTCCGGTACCCGAATCGGTGGAAGCTGACCAGGTAAACGTCGGGGTTGAATCGGTGGAGGCGTCATAGCAGTAGGGGAAACCCGGAACGCTAGGCGCGGTTTTATCACTCGAAGCGGAAGTCGTCTGAGTCGGCGACTTGTAGGCGACGGATGTCAGCGTGCGGTTGGGTGTCCGGGTGATGGTTCGGGAAGGGGAAGGACTGACCGTGCGGGTGCGTGTGGGTGTCTTGGTGGGAAGCACCAGTCGGGTGCCCGTAACGGTGACAGTCTGTGTGTACTGTGTGCTGACAACAGATGGAACACCCGGGGTTTCGGGAGTGGAAGTCCACAGTTCGGGCAGCGAACGCTGCGAGGGAGTCATGGTGGGAACCTGCAGGCTGGCCACCGGGGTCGGCGGGGGGAAAGGATTGATGAAAGAATAGGGATTGATAAAAATGTTGATAAAAATGGTTGCCAGGGCCAATCCGCCCAGCATGACCATTGAAGCCAGAATATCCCAAAACGATAGTTTCATCGCTTCCCGTCCTTTTATCGTATAACCAAGCTGTGTTTTTCAGTATAGTCCGGAAAATACCAGAGTCAAGCTGACCGGAACGCGCCGTGCCAGCCCTGGCCGGCTGTCCGGTCTGGCAGCATCCTCAAGCCGCCCATTTAACAGTGGACTGTCAACCGGCGGACAGGGGGAAATTCAATTCTCAACGTGCAAGATTCGAGCCTGTCGAGATGCTGTCTGCCGGAAGCTGTCTGATGAATTTCCCCTAATTAATTGGAATAAGTGTATGCCAATGGCCCGGTCCATTTGGATTCATTGCCGACCGCGTCCAGGGCTTTCACGCAGAAATATTCGGTTGAACCGACGGCGACCGGTGTGACGGGTGTCCAGTAGGGAACGGTGGTGAACGCAACCGGCTTGCCGCAGCGGTTCGAACTACCCTGATAGATGGAATATCCGGCCAGTCCGCCGATCATGCCCGAATGTGCGTCCTTCGATTCTTTCCAGGTGATCAATGGCAGATTGGTGTCACCTGTGCTTTCAGTTGTCAGGCTGGTAGGAGGTGTAGGCGGGGTATCGTCATATTTGAACAGGAAAGAGGAGGGCGCGCCAATAATTGCGCCGTTTTTCCCGATGGCCACCAGACGGAAATAATAAATCCCGCTGGGAACAGCCGCATGGTTGTAATTCATTTTCACCGTCTTGATGGTCAATCTGCCGTTTTGTTTTATGCCGAAATATAAAAGGAAATGATCGATTTCCTGTATTGACTGGCTGGTGTTCCAGGAAAAAGCCGGTATGGATTGGATATTCTGCCAGGTATTGTTGAATACGCCGATTGGAGCCGTGATGATGAGCGTATTGTCATCTGCTATGGTTTTTGGGGTTGGAGCCAGCGGATTCTTTGTGGGGAGCATAATACCGGGTTGTTTGGGTTGTCCCGCAGTTTTTGTCAGGGATTGCACCGATTGTGTGGGGATGAGCAGCACCGGTGTGATAGTTGCGGGTTCCACAGGTTCGGCCTGATCTCGGGTGCCATCCCCGGCGGCGTTTTCGAGGGCTGCCTGCGGTTCCGGGTCGGGTGTCCAGATCTCCGGCAGGGCTATGCTGGAAGGTGTCAGGGTGGGAACAAAAAGCGTCTCGGCTGGAGTAGGCGGGGGAAATGGATTGAGCTGCGATGTGGGATCCTGATAGATGCGATAAAAAACGAACACCAGGACAAAACTGGCCGCAAACAGAATGGCAGAGAACAGATCCCAGATGGATGGTTTCACAGAGGCTTGCCGGTTGTTGAACGGATTAATTAAGTATACCTGTCTACTGGCAGGCACTGCCAGCGTTCAAACAAGCTCATTGCATAAAAAGAGCCTGATTATCAGGCATGCTATAATCACCTCGTGGTAAAAAAGCGGCCAGAAAAACCTCCTGATGGGGAAAACCAGACGGATATAGATGCAACCGCCCATAACATGCGGGTGGAAGCTACAGTCGATCTCCCTCCGGGCGCTGAAGTCAGATTGACCATCCAGTACCGCCCGGATGATAAGACCCCGTTTCTCTCCAAAGTAATGGATCTTTCCGGTGGTGTCGAAAAGTCCCGGCGCCATCTGACCTTTGAACTCGAATCGCTTTCCCGCTCCTGGTTCCAGCCGGAATGGCTGTCTGAAAGGTGGAAGGATTTTGTGGCGCGGCCGGACCTTCCCGTCTTCTTACTGGTCTTTGCGCTGTTGATCTACTATCTGATCCGCCTGATCCATCTGTCGGATTACCCCATCTTTTTCTTCACCGATGAAGCGGTGCATACCATGCTGGCATCCAACCTTCTGCAAAATGGATTTACCGGCGCCAATAATGAGGTATTCCCCACCTTCTTTAGAAGCGGTGAAACCTACAACGCCGGTTTCCCGGTATATCTGCAGGTCATTCCTGAATTGATGGGCATCCGTTCCGTGTTCATGACCCGCCTGGTAACCGTGACCTCTTCACTGCTGGCTGCCGGCAGCCTGGGTATGCTCTTCACCCGCCTGTATGATGAGAAACGCGGCTGGCTGGCCGTGCTGGTGCTCTCCATCATCCCGGCCTGGTTCTATCATTCGAGAACGGGATTTGAAACGGTCATCGCGGTTTCATTGTTTGCCGTCTTCCTGCTGGGCTATCAGTATTACCGCAGCGGCAATTTTCGCTGGATCTATGTTTCTCTGGTGGCCGCCGCCCTGGCTTTTTACAGCTATAGCCCGGCACGCGTGGTGATCGCCGCGATAGCACTGTTCCTTTTGTTCTCTGATCTGCGGTACCACTGGGAGAACCGCGGCAAACTCTGGAAACCCTTTCTCATCGGGCTGGTCCTGACCCTGCCGTATTTTCGTTTTCTCTATCTGCATCCCGGAGAAAACCAGCATCACCTTGAAATGCTGAGCAGTTATTGGACGAAAAACGAACCCATTTCCTGGAAGTTACTGCAATATGGAAAAACGTATCTGCAGGGATTGAATCCCTATTACTGGTTTTTCCCCAATTCGATAGATCTGCAACGTCACACCATGAAGGGTATGGGACACCTGGGGTGGTATTTCTTGCCGTTTTTCATCGGTGGCGTGGCCATGGCCATGCGCCGCTGGAAAAATCCAGGTTGCCGGATGATGCTGCTTTCGATTCTGGCTGCTCCGGCCGGAGCGGCCGTGGCCGAGATCGGCATCACCCGTGCGCTGTTCATGACCATTCCGGCGGCTTTCTTCATCAGCATTGGCCTGGATTATACGCTGCAGGCAGTCTATGACCGTTTGAAACTCAAGATTTCTTATAACCTGGCCGTCTGCGGTCTGCTGGTTATCACCAATTTCTGGTTCCTCGATAAAGTGCTGACAGAAGGCCCGCTCTGGTTTAATGATTACGGCATGAGCGGCATGCAGTACGGGGCGGAAAAGGTGTTCCACCGGATTGAAGAGATCCGCAAAGAAAATCCCGATGTTCCCATTGTCATGTCGCCGAACTGGGCGAATGGTACCGATACGCTGGTGCGTTTCTTCCTGGGAGATCCCATGCCCATCGAACTGGCCAGTATGAATGCTTACATTGAGGAACTCAAGCCCTTTAGCGCCGATACTATTTTCATCATCCCACCGGATGAATTGCATAACCTGATCAACAGCGCAAAATTCGAGACCATCCAGGTCATGGACGTCATTTTCTATCCAGATGGAAAACCTGGATTCGTTTTTGCCCATCTCAAATACAATGAACGAGCCTGGCAAGTATTTGAGGAGGACAAGAAGACATTGGATATGATGACCGTCTCACACCTGCAGATCGACGGCCGGGATGCCACTGTGGCCACTTCGCTGCTGGATATGGGTGACGCGAAAAATATCTTTGATAACGACCCGGCCACGTTGATTCGTACAAAAGAAGCCAATCCACTGGTGCTGGAAATTGCGTTAGATCAACCCGTACGATACCATGCTGTTTCCCTGCGCATTGGCGGATCGGCAACCAGACTTACGGTTTATACTGCTTCTTCTGATTCGGATCAGGTGCGAACCAATAGTGTTGTGGTCAAAGGTTCGACAGAATTGCGCAAGGTTAAAGTCCCGCTGCCAACCGACAAGCCTTTCAACCGGCTGCGCATCGAGGTAAAAACGGTCTTCGACAACACTCCCGCACATGTTCATCTCTGGGATGTTGGAATGGAGTGAACAGCATCGCACCTTTGACTCACAGTAAGATTTCTAAATCTAGAATCATGGTTGCCGTGGGAGCTTTTCTCGTTTCCCTTTCCGCATGGATGCGTTTCTTTCTCTCCCTGGTTAACTGGGATTATTACCGATCTCTTCAAATTCAACCCGGTGCCGCCTATCTGCTGGTTTACGGATTGGTCTCGGCTTTGGTGTATACTTCGGCGGGGATACTGGTATTGATCCCGGATGATAAGTGGAAGAAACCGGTTTCAATTCTTTTGATGGCCGGTCTTGTTATTTACTGGATCGATCGCATTTGTTTTGCCCGCTCAATAGAAGCACAAACCGCGCTGCCGTTTTCACTATTCCTTTCGGCAGGATTGACACTGCTTGCCCTCTGTTTACTGAACCGTGGCATTCCGGGCAGGCGTCTGAAGAACTGGAATGAAATCAATGACCGAAAATGAAATCGAAGTGAAGTTCTTGCTCAAAGATCTGCCCCGCCTGGAATTACGGATCAAAGCTCTGGGGGGAAAGTTGGTTCAGGAACGTGTAAATGAAGTAAATCTGCGATTCGATACACCCGGGGGAGACCTATCCCGCGATCACCGGGTGCTGCGCCTTCGGCAGGATCAACAGGCCCGCCTCACCTATAAGGGAGCTGCCCAGGTGAACCATACCGTGAGCGTGCGAGAAGAGATTGAGGTCGAGGTCAGCAGCTATGCCGATACAAAACTGCTGCTTGAAGCGCTGGGTTATCAACCTTTCATGCTGTATGAAAAGTTCCGCACCACGTATTCTCTGGGTGATGTGCTGGTTACACTGGATGAGACGCCCATCGGGAATTTCAGCGAGATCGAAGGTCCCAGTGCCGCACGCCTGCAAGAAACAGCAGAATCACTCTGGCTGGATTGGTCGCTGCGTTCCATGGAAAGTTATTCCGCCCTATTCGAGCGCGTCAAGGCGAACTGCGGCTGGACGATGCAAAACCTCTCTTTTGATGAGTTCACCGGGAAATCGGTGACACCAGCCGATCTGGGTTTAAAATTCGCCGATCAGGCGGAATGAACGAGATTTGATCTACCGCTTGCCCACGGTGGCCGCGTAGACGGCGATCTCATTCTGGCCGTCGAGGCCGAGAGCCGAATTGAGCAGGTCGTCATCAAAAGCAGCCAGTCCGCAGACGCCGCAGTGGATGGCTTCCGCAGCAATGTACAGGTTCTGGCAGACATGTCCGGCATCCAGCAGGACATAACGGTAGGCACGTTCCGAGTAGCGCCATGCCATTCTGTCCATGATGGCTGCCCAGAAGAATGTAACGGCGCTGGTGCGCACATGTCCCTGGTCTTTGCAGGCTGTGGTCATGGTTTCAATAATGCCAGCTTCCATGTTGGCCGGATAGATGATGTGCTTCAACGCGGAATAGCGGTACAAACCTGGCGCCAGATTCCCTACCCGATTCAAAAGCAGATAGGTTTCGAAGGCGTGCCGCGCGCCGGCTGATGGGACAATCCGCATGGTGACCGGGCGGTCGGTGACCATTTTGACTCCCTGAGTCATCCAGAGAAGAAATGATAATTCCTCCAGGCTTAGTTCAACCTGCGAATATTTCCTGAGCGTGGAACGGGTCTCCAGGGCAGTACGCACGTCCATCGCCGGAATGGATATGGATGCTGGATCGGGAAGTTTTATGATCGCGGCATCCTCCGGAACTGGCTGTTCCAGCTCGGGTTGGGGAATACCTTTACGCTGCGCGGGTTCAGAGAGATAGGGATATTTCGTCTTTTCGTAAAAATCCATTGCACCTGTCATAGTTCAATCCTCCCGATATTTACAATTATAAAAAGATCAGACCTTTTGGTGCAAGATACGCCGTGATATTGCCTTCCACAGAATGGTGACCTCTTTGATTCTGAAGATCACCAGGATCACCCCGTAGATGGCTGCTCCCAGGAACAGTCCCCCCAGAGTGATCAACCAGATGGAGCGGGACGCACTCCAGACGAGCCAGAAATATAGCGCGCCGCCCATTGCGAGACAGGCGGTCAGGCCTTTCCAGACCGCGTCCAGGATCACATTCCCCTGCAGACCGTTCAACCGGTGGCGCATGATAATCAGTAAAATGCCCATTTCCAGCGCCGTGGCCAGAGAATTGGCCAGCGCCAGGCCGCCGTGCGGCATCCACCCGATCTGAACGAACCAGGTCGAAAATAGGAGACTGAAAATGATATTCAGGGTCATGGCCAGTACCCCTACCATGACCGGTGTTTTTGTATCGTGCAGGGCGTAAAATGCCCGGCTGACAATTTCCACCACGCAATGACCCACCAGCCCGGCAGCATACCAGAGCAGCGCCCAGGCAACCAGTTCCGTTGAATGGTCACCGAAGCGCCCACCCTGATAAAGCAGGCGAATGATCGGCTCGCGCAGCAAAACCAGCCCCACAGATGCCGGCATGGCCAGCAGCAAAACAGCCCGCAGGGTGGAGGCCAGAGAAGAGCGCATTTCGTCCAGTTTTCCCAGCGCCACCTGTGCTGAAAAGGTGGGCAGCGAGGCAATGGCGGTGGCCTGGGCGATCAGAGCCTGCGGCATCATCATCAGGGTGAATGCGGTCGTGATGGCCGTCAGGCTGCCTTCCGGCTGGCGGGAGGAGAGATTCGTGTTGACCCAGAAGTTCAACTGCACGATACCTGCCCCGATCAGGCGCGGCAGCATCAAACGGCCCACCTCACGTACGGACGGGTCTTCCAAACCAAGCCTCGGCTGGTAGGTGAACTTTAGTCGCACGATGGATGGAACCTGCACCAGCATGTGCAGCGCCGCGCCCAGCACCGTTCCCCAGGCCAGTCCGAAAATTCCCATACCCGGCGACAGCACAAGTACACCGAAGATGATCCCGACCGAGTACATGGAGGGAGCCAGAGCCGGATACAGGAACACCTGATTGGCATTCAAAATACCCATTATTAATCCGCTCAGGCCGAAGATCACCACCGAAGGCAGGATCACCCGCAGGAGCTGAACGGTGAGGTCGAACTTGGCGGGATCGGTCACAAATCCTGGCGCCAGCAGGTATTGGACGATCTGTGGGGCAAAAATCGCACTGAGCGCGCTGACAATGATCAACAGGATGAGCACCAGGTTGGCAATGGCAGAAGCCAGTTGCCAGGCTCGGGCGGTATCTTTGCGGGCTAGAAAACCGGTGAAGGTGGGCACAAACGCCGAAGCCAGCGCTCCGCCGGCGACCAGGTTGAACAATGTTTCGGCCAGGCGGTTGGCGGTGTTGAAGGCTTCCATTTCCGCGCCGGTGCCGAATCCGCGCATGATCAAAATGCCCCGTACCAGACCGATCAGGTTGCTGAGAACAAAAGCCGCCATCACGGTTCCGGCGGCGCGGGCGATCTGGCGGTTTGCGGTTGAGACACTCTCGGATTCCAGGGGCATGCTGGGATTATACGATATAAAATATAGGATAAGTTCTCCTCATCGAGCGGATGGACAGGGATGGGTATAATGGCATCCTGTTTACTGCCCGCAGACCTCTCTTTGATGATTTTCCGGATAACATCTGGTGTTATCGGCGTTTGATCAGATCGAGAAACCACAGGTGATAAATGTCAAGGAAAAAGACTCATCCCACTGGTGAAACGGCCGCCGTATCTGTCGAATCGACCGCTCCTTCAGAGACGCGCAAAAAGAAAGAAACCACAAAAGAAGAGTTCCCTGTTCAGGCTGCGGTGATTTCTGAAAAGACGGTTTCAACACCTGAAAGCGGTGCACCGGAACAGCCCGGATATAAAAGGCAGTGGCTTCTGGCAGTCAGTCTGGGCATTGCCTGCCTGGCGCTGGGATTCTTGCTTAGTTACCTGCTGCAGGTCAGACCGCTGCAGATTGAACTGGCGTCGATCCTGGGTGAACAAAACCTGGGTGAGATTTCCTCCAATCAGATCAAATCTGATCTTTCCAACACCCGGCTTCGGCAGCAGGAGATGGAGATCCGTTATCTCACGGCAGCTGCCCGGTTGGAAAGCGCCAATCAATACATCACGCTTTTACGGATGAATGACCTGGTTTCAAAGGCGCACCTTCTGGTCATCCAGAAGAACGGGCTGGAAGCCCGAAAAAAGCTGGCGGAGATCCGGACTTACTACAACCAGATAAAGCCGTTCATTTTGGAAAAAGACGCGGCCATCGCGGATGATCTGGATGAGACTATTCAATCCGCTGTGCAGGATCTGACCATCGATCCGGAAGCGGCCGCCGGGGATATGGAAGCTCTTGAAACTCATCTGGATAAAGTGGAAGCGGCATTATTCAGAATGGAATAAATCTTGCATGTGCTATACTTTCAGGATCACCTGACATCAAGACCGGATGGGAATTAAACCCGAAATCTTATGAAGAAAATCGAGGCTTCCTCTCAGACGCCTGTAAACCTCCTACTGGAAATCAGCCGCGAACTGACGGCCGCCATCGATTTGCATACCGTATTGGAGCGCGTTCTGGTTCTTTCCACGGGCAGCATCGGTGTCGAACGAGCCAGCCTGATCGTTCTGGATGACCGCAAGAAACCCATCGATGCGGCCATCATGGTGGATGACAAGATCATTGCGCACCGTTCCGATCAACTGCTGGCAACCATCGAGAGCGGCCTGGCCGGATGGGTGGTAAAAGAAGGTCAGGCGGTATATATCGCCGATACCAGCCGCGATCCACGCTGGCTGCGGCGCCAGGATGATGCACCGGATAAATCCGGTTCGAAGTCGGCGGTATGCCTGCCGCTCAGGCAGCGCGATTCACTGGTTGGCGTGCTGACCATCGTTCACCCGCAGCCGAATTACTTCTCGCCTGAAGACTTCAATCTTCTTCAGGGTGTGGCGGATATCTGCGGATCGGCCATTGGCAATGCCCGCCTGTTTGATTCACTGCAGGCGGCAAACCGCCGTTATCGCGAGCTTTTCGATGACAGCATCGATCCTATTTTTATTACCGATATGGACGGTGAAATTTTGGAAGCCAACCGTCAGGCCAGCGGGGTCACCGGTTACCAGCCGGTCGAGTTGATCGGCCGCTCCCTGTTTGATCTTCAATGCCGAGACCGCACCGTTATCCAGGAAGAGCAATCCCATCTATCCACCGGTATGGCGATCTCATTTGAGTCAAAAATGCTGCTGCGCAACGGATCTCAACTCCCGGTGATGGTGCATATCCGCCGTGAGAACATCGACAATGTCGACCTGATGCAGTGGCTGTTCCGCGATATCAGCGAGCGGAAGGAATTGGACCGCCTGAGGGATGACCTGTCAGCCATGATCTACCATGATCTGCGTTCTCCCCTGGCAAACGTGATCTCCAGCCTGGATATTATGCTGGCATCCCAGACAGACTTGAATTCCAACCTGGCCGGATTAATCCAGATTGCCTACCGCTCGGCTGAACGCATGCAGCGCCTGATCAGCGCGCTGCTGGATATCAGCCGTCTGGAAGCCGGGCAATCCATTTTGAAACCGAAAATTGTCGAAGCCCGGTCGTTGATACAGGAAGCTCTTGATGTGGTCAAACCCAATCTGGATACCAAACAGCAGAAGACCTCGCTTGTGCTACCCAAGGAGCCTGTATTCCTGTATGTTGATGCGGACATGATCCGCCGGGTGGTGATCAATCTGGCGGAAAACGCGAACAAATTCACACCGAACGGCGGCGGCATCCAAATGGGCTGCCTGCCGCACGAAGACAATGTGGAATTGTGGGTAAGAGATAGCGGCCCGGGTATCCCCCCGGAAAGCGCAAAAACCATCTTTGAGAAATATGTCCGCCTGCAGAATGAAAATGCCCCCAAAGGGCTCGGTCTGGGGCTGGCATTTTGCCGTCTGGCTGTGGAAGCCCATGGTGGGAAAATCTGGGTGGAAAGCGGCAGGGGGCGCGGCAGCCGTTTTGTGATGACCTTGCCTCTGGCAAAGGAAACTCTCTAGCCGTTTTTGGAGAACGTGAACAATGGAAGAGATTGCCCACAACGTCTTCATTGAGACAGGTTTTATTGGTGTTACCGTCGCCGCCATACCCTTTTCGCAGGGACAGATTTTGATCGACGCCCCTTTTCGGAACGACGACATCCGCTCATGGCGGGCTTCTCTGGTCAACCTGGCTGCCGGAGGAGAGAGGGTTCTGATCAATCTGGATGCCCATTACGATCGGACTCTGGGAGCCAGGGCTATGGAAGCGACGCTGATCGCCCATGAAGCCACGGCCATCGCCTTTCGCAGCCGCCCTCTAACGTTCAAGAATCAGCATCTGGGCACGGGTGCAGCCTGGGAACAGAGTAATAATCTAGGGACGGTGCGCTGGATTCCTCCAGATATCACTTTTGACCACTCCATCTCGCTGCACCCCGATTCACTCTCATTGGTTATGGAACATCACCCGGGACCTATGGCCGGGTCCTGCTGGGTGGAGATCCCCGAAACCAAAGTTATGTTCGTGGGAGACACACTGCCGGTTGACCAGCCGCCATTCCTGGCAAACGCCGATATCCCGGCCTGGATCACTTCCCTCGAACTTCTAAAATCATCCGCTTATTCCGGTTACACCCTGGTCAGCGGCCGGGGAGGAGTCACCACACAGGCCAAAATTCCGGCGTTAATCAAATGGCTGACCGGCGTGGAAACAAAGATCAGGGAAATGGGAGAAAAATCCGCCGCACCAGAAGATACCGCCAGCCTGGTGAACGGATTGCTGGATAAGTTCACATTCCCTCCAGAACATAAGAACCAGTATGTTGACCGGCTGCAGTGGGGCTTATTCCAATACTACGCCCACCGCTTCACTCCGGGCCGGGCTGAAACAGAAGAGTGAGCCATGGCTGCTGATTATCTGGATTGGTATAAACCTGTCATCGAAGTCACCCGCGGGCGAATTGTCGAATCAATCCATTTCGGTGCCGCCGCGGTGGTCGACAGCCAGGGAAAGCTGCTGGCTTCTTTTGGAAATCCCGGCGCGGTCTCTTTCATGCGTTCTTCTTCCAAGCCTTTCCAGGCGCTTCCTTTCATCGAGATGGGGGGAGCCGAAAGATTCAATTTTTCAAGTGCCGAAATCGGCCTGATCTGTGCTTCTCACTCGGGTACCGATGAGCATTTCGATGCATTGACTCGCCTGCAATCCCGGATCGGGATCACAGAAACGGATCTGATGTGCGGAACCCATCCCCCCATGCATAAACCGACCGCTGAAGCCCTGATGCTGAAAGGTGAAAAGCTAACTCCCAACCGCCATAATTGTTCCGGTAAACATACCGGTATGCTGGCGTATGCCAGATTACTGGGAGCACCGATTTCCACCTACCTGGATCTGGATTCGCCGGTGCAGCAAAATATCCTGCGCACGTTTTCAGAAATGTGTGAAATTCCTGTGGAAAAAGTTGAGCTGGGCATCGATGGCTGTTCGGCGCCTACCTTCGCCGTGCCGCTTTACAATGCCGCCCTGGGAATGGCACGGTTAAGCGATCCACATGGCCTGGGTGAGGCACGCGAAACCGCCTGCCGAAAAATCTTCAGTGGAATGACCGGCTCTCCCATGATGGTGGCCGGTCCTGACCGGTTTGATACCCTGTTCATGACGGCGTTGAAAGGCAGAATGCTCACCAAGGCCGGAGCGGAAGGGTATCAGGTGTTTGGTATTCCGGCACAGGGAGCTCAAGCAGGTATCGGCATAGCGTTGAAGATCTCTGACGGTGATCTCAATGACCGGGCTCGAGATCTGATGGGGGTGGAAATCCTTCGTCAAATGGGATTGATCTCCGCGGATGATATGGCCGCACTGTCCACTGTCTTCACGAAAAAATTGACCAACTGGCGAAAAATCGAGATTGGCGAGATACGTCCCTGTTTTCGGCTTAACAAACCGGATTAGTCAGGAAGGTACCTGTATGCGCATTCCCCGAATTCTTGTCATAGATGATGATCCTACCATTGCCCGGATCGTTCGATTGACACTGCACTCGAAGGGTTATGACGTCGTTGTCGCCGAAGATACCCACCAGGGTTTGAAAGATTTGTTTCAAGAAACGACCGATCTGATCCTGCTGGACTACATGCTGCCGGAGCAGAACGGGCTGGCATTTCTAAAAGACATCCGTGCAGAACCGGAGCTTTCGCATATTCCGGTGATCATGCTGACCACAACCGGTCTTAGTGAAGTGGTTCAGGCCGCCAGACTCCTTGGCGCCAATGATTTCCTTACCAAACCGTTTGATCTGAACACTCTCATTGAGCGGGTCTCACGCCTGGCTCCATTTCCAGAAGCACCGGAAGCACCTACAGAAGAAAGTCAGGCTTAGATCGAAGTTCTTTGCGCATCAGGTAGGCGTCCTCTCCGTCAGCGTAATAATGCTGACGGATTTCTTTTTTCTGATACCCCAATTTTTCGTACAGATGGATGGCGCCCAAGTTAGAGCGCCGGACGCACAATTGAAGTATCGTGCGGCGCGTTCGCTTTTCCGCAGCGGTCATCAACGACCGTCCTACCCCCTGACCGCGATACGGTGCGGCCACCCCGACCAAACTGACCCAGGCGATCGAATCGAATAGATTTTCTTCGACCGAAATAAATCCAATGATGGTTCCATCGAATTGCGCTTTAAGATGTATCCCACCGGGAAAGATCAGAGCGGCCAGGATATCCAGCACCGGCCAGGCATCCTGCCTGAACACCTCATTTTCCAGTGTCTTGAGGGCGTTCAGATCATGCAGCCTGGCCGGCAGAATTTCAAAGATCAAGCTTTACTGCCCACTCCCTTTACGAAGCTGGCGAGCATGTTCGTGAATTCCATCGGGAAGATGTACTTGGTTGCCGGGTTGGCCGACATGGTCTTCAGGGTATCGAAGTATTGCAGGGTCACCGTGTTCTGGGCAAGTTTATTGGCTATGGCATCGATCTTGGTCAAAGCACCGGCATAACCCTCAGCCCGCAATTGCTGGGCCTGCAATTCACCTTCGGCTTTTAAAATGTTGGATTGCTTATCACCCTCGGCGCGCAGAATGGCCGCCTGTTTTTCACCGGTGGCCACATTGACCGCTGCTTCGCGTGTACCTTCCGATTCGGTCACAATGGCGCGGCGGTTTCGTTCGGCCGTCAACTGACGGTTCATGGCTTCCTGTACTTCGCGCGGAGGGATGATCTCGCGGATTTCCACATTGGTGACCTTCACACCCCAGCGTTCGGTGACTTCATCCAGGCGGGTGCGCAGCATGGTGTTGATATGTTCGCGCTCAGAAAGAACGCCGTCCAACGGGATGCCGCCGATGACAGAGCGCAAGGTGGTTGTCGCCAGACCCTGGGCGGCCAGTTCAAAGTTGCCCACCTGCAGCACGCTTTCCGTGGGGCTGACCAGCTTGTAGTACCACAGGAAATCGATTGAGATGGGCGCGTTGTCCTTTGTTATGGAAGTCTGGTGAGGAATCTCGCGAACCTGTTCCCGCAGGTCTACCCGCACAGGCCGATCGATGACCGGGATGAGCAAAACCAGCCCCGGCCCCTTATCGCCAATGCAGCGTCCCAATCGGAAAACCACCAGGCGTTGATACTCGGGTACCACCTTGATGGCTGAGGCGAAGAAAAAGATCGCCACAACAACCACAAACCCGATCAGACAAACAACAGGGGTAATTGCTTCCATGATTGACTCCTTGATCTTATTATTTGTTCGGCTCCAGGTCAGGTTGATCCTGCCCGGCCGTCCATGGTTCCACTTCCAGTGTAAAGCCTTCCTGTTTGATGACTTTCACCTTCACGCCTGCCGGGATGGGGTCCTGTGATCGGGCGCTCCATTCCTCGTTTTGAATATAAACCGTTCCGCTGTGGAATACATCAGAGCGTGTTGTGCCCACATGGCCGATCAGTTTTCCGGTGCGGCTGTATGGTTTCATTTGAAGCGCTTCAATACCGCGGGTGGCAATGATCCACATTAGACCGGTGACCAGCACGGAAACGATGGTCGCCAGCGCCGGGTTGACGGCCGGTTCTCCGGATTCTGCGCGGAACATGAATACCGATCCGACGATCAATGCGAGAATGCTGATTACCAGAAAGACCAGGTTGCGTGAACGCCGGAGCGCATAGAGAAAGGGAAATACTCCCACGATCAGGATTACCAGCGCCCACCAGTTGATGGGAGTATTGGCCACGGAATATCCGGCAAAAACTATGGCCAGCACCGCTCCGATTTCCAGCAGGCCAGTACCCGGTGCGAACAATGCCAGAACGGCCAGCACGAAACCTGCCACCAGAATTAAATATGCGATATTTGGATCCAAAAGAAAATTCATTTCACCCTTCTTTTCCCTATTTCATTATATACAAGCCTAATTACACTGGCAATATAATGCATTGCGACTATTAACTATATACGTAAAGTCGAAAGAAGAGTATCATCGAAACACTTTTTTACGGGAGGATTATATGGCAAAGGTTACCTGGCTTGGTCACGCCGCTTTTTCATTGGAAACAGAAGGGAAAACCATTCTGGTCGATCCGTTCCTGACGCGCAATCCACTGGCTTTGATCAGCGCGGATAAGGTGGAGGCAGATTATATTCTTATCACACATGGCCATGGCGACCACCTGGGCGATGCCTTGAATATTGCCAGACGAACCGGAGCGACGATCATCAGCAACGCGGAGATTTGCGATTGGCTGGCAGCCAAAGGGGTGAAAGTCCACGGACAGCATTTGGGGGGTGGATTTAACCATCCATTTGGTTATGTGAAATTAACCCTTGCATTGCATGGCTCGGCGCTACCGGATGGATCCAACGGTGGGAATCCGGCTGGATTTCTGATAACACTTAAAGAGAACGGGAAAAAGATGTATTTCGCCGGCGATACCGGCCTGTTCGGCGATATGCGCCTGATCGGTGAAGAGGGTATCGACCTGGCTGCGCTGCCGATCGGAGACAATTTCACCATGGGTCCGGCGGACGCCCTGCGGGCGGTCAGGCTTCTGCAACCTGGATTGGTGATCCCCATCCACTACAACACGTTCCCAGTCATCCGTCAGGATGCTTCCCTCTGGGCGAAAGAGGTTGAAGCGGAAACCTCAACGAAAGTGAAGGTGCTTTCACCCGGCGAGAGCATCGATTTATAAATCAAGTAATCTTATAAAGCAGATCAATCGGACGGTTGGTAGACTGTCACACAATCCCCGCTGTCTCTCACAAGTAGTGTTCTGGACTTCAACAACAGCCCGCCGACTACCCACAGATCTCCCACCGCGCCGGCAATATTCATAACGATGATCAGACTGGCATGAAAGAGAAGATCTCGCGGCAGAACGGGTATGACCGCCAGCCCGACGGCAGTTAAGACGACCAGCGGGCTGACGGCGGTGATCAGATACGGTATTTTTGTGATGTAAACATCTGGCGCCGCGGCGTAAGCATACCCCGGTCCCAAAGCGAAGATCGGTTTCTTGCCGGTGATCAGCCGGAAACACAGGCCGTGCACACCTTCGTGTAGGATTACCAACAGGACAAAGTCGAGAATGATGGATAACAGGAAGATCGCCAGTTGTCCCAGGTTATCGACTTCGAAGGACAGCACAATGCCGATATCTTGCGGGCGTACAAGGTAGATGAATCGGGGTAATAATCCCGCCGCAACAATGAACAACCCGAATCCCACCAGATTCAGGATGACCATCATGCGGGTGTTATTCCGCAGACTGAATTCGGCCGTCTGGCGGTAACCGGCCGGTAATTCCTCCCGGGTCGGCAGGTGGTCTACTTGCTCCATTCCAGCACAATTTTACCGATGACGGTGCCGCTTTCCAGCGCGGCATGAGCTCGTTTCAGGTTGGATGCGTTCACTGCTCCGTAATTTTCCTTCATGGTCGTGCGGATCTTTCCGGCGTCCACCAGCCTGCTGATCTCGTTCAATATCTCACCCTGCCGGGCGATATCCGGCGTCTGGAAGGCAGACCGGGTGAACATGAATTCCCAGCAGATGGTGGCGCTCTTGCGTTTCAACAGGTTGATATCCAGAATGGGATCCGGATCATCGATCAGGCAAAGTTTTCCCTGGGGAGCGAGGATTTCGACGATCTCTTTGTAATGCGCGCTGGTCTGGGTGATGCTGGCGATATAGGGAACCTGCGGGATATCGATGCGTTTCAATTCTTCCACCAGAGACCGGCTGTGGTCGATGACATGATGGGCGCCCATCTCACGCGCCCATTTTTGAGTCTCGGGCCGCGAGGCTGTGCCGATCACCGTCAGGCCGGTGATCTGGCGGGCCAGTTGGATCATGATGGATCCAACACCACCCGCTCCACCGATCACCAGCAGAGCGCCGGTGGTGGCGGTTTCAGGGCGCAGAGAGAGACGGTCAAACAACATCTCCCAGGCTGTGACTCCTGTTAAAGGGAGTGCGGCGGCTTCAGGAAAGGACAGTGCGGCCGGTTTCTTTCCAACGATGCGCTCATCCACCAGTTGGAATTCCGCGTTGCTGCCCGGCCGGTTGTTTTGACCGGAATACCAGACGGCATCGCCCACTTTGAACAATCCGGCATCTGGGCCGGTTTTAACGACCACACCGGCAGCATCGTACCCGAGAACGTTGACCTGCCCTTCGGGCGGTGTGATGCGTTTGCGCAGCTTGGTATCTACCGGATTGACGGAAATGGCTTTAACCTGCACCAGCAGGTCGCGTCCGGCCGGCTGTGGGTCGGGCAATTCCACATCCAGCAGCGAAGCAGAATCTGTGATGGGCAGTGATTTGTAATAACCGACAGCTTTCATAAGGATCCCTCCATACTCATAAAGCACCAGGATTAAGATCGACCGAATACACCAGTGATTGAAAAGACACCCCTTTCAGAGCGAGAAAGACACCCAGAAAGGTATTCTTATACACAATATCGACAGGAGAGAAACCAGCCTGTTTGAGCCAGGTGATCTGATCGGTCAGCAGAGCGTCTTTATCAAATTCTTTACGGCGTTTGATACTGGCCTGGATTTGCTCTTCCGCAGCGCCGGACGAACGCACATGGTTCAACCAGAGGTTCCAGTACATCCTGCGCAGCGTTTCTGTTTCACCGCGGATTTGATCTATGTTAATAAAAGCCCCGACGGGATTCAAGATTTTATAAATAGAATGGAACAGGTGTGATTTTTCTTCGTCTGTCAGGTGATGAATGGAAAGGCTCGAGATCACCAGATCGAATTCCGCAGCTCCTCGGAAGTCGCGGTAATCCAGCACCCTGAATTGAAACCGGCTTGCCGCCTTTTCAAAGCGCTGGCGGGCGGCATCCAGCATGCGGTCGGCCACATCCATGAGCACAAATTCAGCGCGGGGATAGGCGTTCAGTACATGCTGCGAAAATGAACCGGTGCCGGCGCCCAGATCCAACACCCGGATGGCCTGATCCGCCGGAAATGGTATGACCTGCACGGCTGTGTTGAACAGATCAGAATACCCTGGCAGGGCGTGTTTCATCCAATCGTCATAGGTTGGGGTAGAGTTATTAAAAGCCTGTTCGATGGTCATGAATATGCATTCCTGACCATAATCATACTGTATGTTCGGTGTTTTCCTGTGAATTGTCCCGATTAATCCGGTTACCTCTCAGCGGATGGCGGTCTGCAATTCCACAATATTACCTTCCGGATCAGCCATATAGCACCAGGTGATGGATTTGTCTGTACCGACTCGTGTGGTGACCACTTCACCGATGAGTGTACCGCCGAGCGATTTTACGATTTCGACGGCTGCCTGAACATCCTCCACCCGGAAGGCGATGTGACTCCAACCCGGCCGGTTTACCCGTTTAAGGCCTTCATCACTCAACAGGTTATAGGAAAAAATCTCGATTGTGGGGCCGTTATTTCCGTGACCGGGCAGACGAAGGTGGGCGCCAGTAATATGTGCGTGGGGAACACCGGTGCCTTTTTCCAGCGCTTCGCCCTGCAGATCGCGCTCGGGAGGAACGATTTCACAGCCGAACGCCAGGGTGTAGAAGTTGACCAGTCTGCGCCAGTCGCGCGCTATGAGGTTAGTGTGGGTGTAAACAGCAGAAATGGTCATATGATCCTTCCAGTAAACACTAATCCAATCAGCGATCAACCGGCATAGCCGCAAAGCGCAATGGCTTTCGGTCCGGTATGCACACCCAGTACTGGAGAAACAATGGAGATGAAGATCTCTTTTGGGGAAAAATCACGGATTACCCGGTCCATCAGTTCCCTGGCTTCTGGCAGGGCATTGTTATGCAAAACGGTGATATGCAGCGGCAGCGAGGTATCCACCTTACGGAAGAATTC
Source organism: Leptolinea sp. (assembly GCA_012798535.1). Classification (GTDB taxonomy): domain Bacteria; phylum Chloroflexota; class Anaerolineae; order Anaerolineales; family Anaerolineaceae; genus Leptolinea. The sequence continues at coordinate 40,927 of JAAZMZ010000074.1, read as the reverse complement.
TTTATACAGATCTTCAATGGCTGCCTTGCGTGAGCGGGAGGGAAAGGCCGCTCCCACTGTGCCGCTGTCGTGTTTGACATAGATCAAAGGTTTGATGTGCAGCAGCGAATTGAGAAAACGAGCAGCCTCAGCAATTCTCCCACCCCGCGCCAGATATTCAATCGTATCCAGCGAGATGTAATAGGACATGCTCTTCTGAACCTTTTCCGCCGCGGTCAGCATTTCAGAAAGACCCCCGCCGGCTTCCCGGGCGCGCGCTGCGGCGATCACCTGCCAACCGATGCCCATGGAATTCGATTTGCCATCCCATATTTGTACGGGTATCGGCGATTCGACAGCCGCCTGACGGGCGGATTCGATCGTCCCACTCATGGCGCTGCTGATAGTGATCACCAGCACCTGCTCCGCGCCTTCCCGGGCGGCTTTCTGATAGGCATCCAGGAATAAACGGGGAGCCGGTTGGGATGTGGTGGGATGGAGCTTCTCGGCGGCCAACCGTTCGTAAAACTCGACCGGCGTGATATCCACACCATCAGTAAAGGTTTCGCCCTTCATTATGATGGTCAGGGGAACGACCTGTATGTCGTATTGTTTTACCCATTCTGCAGGTATGTCGCAGGTGCTGTCAGTTACCAACGCTATCTTTTGTGTCATGACTCATCCATTAAAAAGAATTTATAACGAACAACTGTATTCCATTCTATATCAGGATAGGAAATCCGGCAGGTGACAAAAGTCGGGTTTATGAACTATTCGGGGTTCCTATCGTCATTGGAATCGGTTTTTCCCTTTTATCTATTCGTTTTCGTCTGCTGAGTAGATGTGTTAAGCGGAAATTGTCCGGAATATTTTCGCAGGATAAATAGGATCAGTCCATTAAGGATAAAAATTGCCAGAGTTGCCAGCAGATAAGTCGGGACGATACCCAGAGTGGTAAGCCCGCCCCCGACGATCAGGAAAAAGCAGGCATAACCGGCAGAGGCGGTGATGTAGCTGCGAAACAGAGAGAGCGTAGCAGCAGAACCATTCTGGCAGTGGGTGAAGATGGACGTGATTAAACCGAAAACCGGGAAGGGCGCGATTAGTCCGCTGAGCTGCGGACCGAGAGTCTCGGAAAGACCGGTGAGGCAGAACACAAAAATGGCAGCCAGCAACATGCGCAGCGGCAGATCCCAAACGGGAAGTAGCGCCACATTCTTTTTTCCTCCGGATTTAGGCAGGAGGCAGAATGTGAGAACAACAACCGATAAAAGGATGATGAAAGCGGTTGCCAGATCAAGAGAGAACTGGTTCAGTGCTGCCACCGCCATGAAAAAAGCGGTAACGCTTATGGCGGCGCTGATCTGCCAGTTGAATTGCAGGGCTGCCATTCCGTAGACCAGGCAGAACACGCAAACGGCCGCCTGACCGCCCAGATTTCCGGCCGCCGACGTGGCGGCGAACCCGGTGCCATGCTGCATGGCCAAAATCAGGGAAATGGGAGCCGAGGTCAATGGAAATCCCAGAAGCCATCCGCTGACCGCTGATCCCCACCGGCGGCCGGCCAACGCGATTACGCCGATGATCATAGGGGAAAGGATCAGTTTTAACGTTAAGATCATGGGATTTCCGGTGGATTACTTAAAATTACACACCATAATGGAGCAACAGGTTATTCACCTGAAATCCGATGCAGCGCCAGCAGGTCTTCGACCAGCGCGTATCCGGTAGCCAGCCGGCCGGCTCCCGGACCGATGAGGGTGACATCTCCCAGCAGCGTGGTGGTGAAGGTGATGGCGTTGGTCGCACCGCCAACCTGCGCCAGGGGATGGCTTTCCGGCAGGCGATGTGGTTTAACGCTGGCTTTCACCCCGGCGGATGTTTTTTCCACCCTGCCGATCAACTTCCAGCGCTCATTTTTTTGTTTTGCCTGCCGGATATCCTCCACCGTCAACCCGGTGATGCCCTGCCGGTCAACATCCGCCATACGCAGACGGGTACCCATCAGCAAATTCGCCAGAATAACCACCTTGCCTGCCGCGTCGAATCCTTCCACGTCGCCCGTTGGATCGGCTTCAGCATAACCTCTAGCCTGGGCTTCGGCCAACGCGTCGGCATACGCCGCACCGGCATCCATTTGTGAGAGGATGTAATTGGTGGTGCCGTTGACGATTCCCTGGATACAGGTTATATCGGCGGCGGATAACATCTCAGTGCCCATGCGCAGAGAAGGTGTTCCACTCATCACCGAGCCTTCCACACCGATGGTCACACCATGTTGACATGCCAGCGAATTCAATTCCTGGTAAGCCAGCGCGACCGGCCCTTTGTTGGTGGTGATCACATGTTTCCCGGTCTGAATGGCCGCTTTGAAATGGCTGATAGCCGGTTCACCGGTCTTCAGGTCGGTGAAACTAAGCTCTGCCACCACATCGGCATTTGATTCGCGGATGGTTTTTAGAGCATCCCAGCCTTTGTGCGGCGCGGAGATGGATTCTAGTGAACCGGTGGTTTCCACGGTTCTTAACAGTAAAGCCGGATCCAATCCCTGGGGATCATACAGGCTGCCTTTCTGCAGGTCGCTCACCGCTGTGATACGGAAGCACGCGCCAAAATCCTTCTCATACTGAGCGCCGAAATCCCGCAAAATCTGAGAAAAACCCTGCCCGACAGTACCAAATCCGATCAAAGCCAGCCGGTAAGTTTTCATATAAGTAACCTCGAAAGGGAAAGATGGGTTTCATTATAAATGTGGTTCATGAGAATCAAGGCTATTTCCATTAAAAAAGAGCGAACCGCCGGGTCCGCTCTTTTTGTTGCCATGAAAGTGATTTCTGGATCAACTTTCGTCTGTACCATCCAGACAGGGGCAATCCCTACGTTCAAAGCCGCCCCTCCCCATGAATGCGCCACGCTGTTTCATCCAATCGGCCTGTTCTCGGGTCAGAGTACCATCCTTGACAGCCTGTTCCAGCACCTGATCGCGAACCTCCTGCATCATACTGGAGAACTGATCGGCGGAAATTCCTTTCGAGGCGGCTATCTGGTACATGGTTTCGCCTTTGTCCAGCCGGGTTTCGAGATCAGTGGCAGACAAACCAAGTTTTTCGGCGAAAGCGGCTGTCATTTTTTCGTGCAGAAGTCCATCCCGATCGTCATACTCCCGGAAACCCATCATGCCGCCGCGCCCGTCCATCATTCCACCGCGCCCTCCCATCATTCCACTGCGATTGGAATACTGATCATTCCTGGAGCTCATCCTGCCAAAAGGTTGGAATACGGTGGCGCGTCCCCAGAAATATCCCGCGGTTCCGGCGAGGGCGAAAAGCAACAGAGCACCGGCAACACCAATAAGTATTTTCTTCATTCGTTATCACTCACTTTCTATTAAGAATTATTTGACCTTTTAAGGATGATATTATCCGGTTGTTGTGAAGAAATTATGGAGATCGAGAAACGGATTCTGGTGAGAAAAATTTAAGAAAATCGCCGAAAACTTCAAGGTTTAGGGTATTTATATTTTTTTGGGGGTCGCTATAATTTATAAGTATCAGATTTTTTTAAGGAAGAGCGATGGAGATCAAACGGATTTCTGGTGGAATAGAATACCGTCCAGAAATCATGACGCTGGTGTTACCCGGTGACAGGGACTATCGGGTACGGACGGCCAGAACCGGCGTTAATACAATCGTTCCTTCCAGCCAACCCGCAATAGGCGGCACAGACCTGATAGTAAGAGGTTTTTCTAATCAGGGAGCTTCTCTGGAAAATCAGAACGCACTGGCGTTATTGCGCAAACTGGGGGATATGGAGACGGAAGGAATTACTCTAAACTACCCCGGCATGGACGTGGTGGATGAATATGCCGGCGGTCATCGCGGTATCATCGATATATGGGTATAACATCTTTTGATTCAATCAAAATAAATGATCATTAGTTGTCACCTGAGCAAAAACGGCGCATTTTCTGTGGAGGATTGTGGAGATTCTCCCATTTTTTCCTTCAATCGTTGAATAATAATGAAGTCTCTCCGATAGTTAAAAACGTACAGGAAAGTGGAAGAATAACAAGAAGATGTCTACGGGAGTTTTTATGGCCATACAAGCCATCAGTCGAATTGCATCAACCGGTTCATCCCAGTTTGCCATGAACAGCCAGCCTGTCTCTGCTGGAAAATCAGCCGAAGGCGGCGGTAGTGCGGCTTCATCCGGCGCATCGAACACTTCGTCTACCGATTCTACGGATTCTTATGACAAAATGGACCTGAACAAAGACGGCACTGTGACAGCCAGTGAAAGAGCCCTCTACCTCAAAATGCACCCCAATGAGATGGAACTGGAAGATTACACTCAAAATTACAGCAGTCAGGGACAAATCACCGAAATGACCGGTGGATCTACTTCATTGCTCGACCTGGCTGCCTGAAAACCTGCTCTTCAGTCCAGACGGATCAAAAAACCCCTTCGGCATTGATCCCGTCTGGTGCGATCATCCCTTCGCCTGGGACAGAAACACCCCGCCGCCACGGGGTGTTTCGCTTTTTTTGAATAACATCCTTGGAGGAATGTTGGCGGGGGAAAACCTCATTATAAACGGCATAGGACTGTCATGCGATATCTGCCAGGATGGAATTTGAAATGAAGACAGCGCCTCACCAGGGGGCGCTGTCTGTGATATTGGCCGGATGATCAGGCGGCTTTCGGGCCGGTGTAGACCACTTCGAGGAGGAGGCGGTCAGGGCTTTCGAACATCACCTGATAGTAGGTGGAATTGGGGCCGCTGAATTCCGGGCGATGGCGGGGTGTTTCAAACAGGGCGGGGGTACCGTGCTTTTTCAGGTATTCCACCGTCTCATCCACGTCCGCCTGCTTTTTTACACTGATTCCGATGTGGTTGACGCCCACGCCGTCATAATCATTGGCATGCTCTTTGAGCGCGGCACCAAACCACAGGCTGTTGCCGTTGGCGTCACCAACTCCCAGCATATTCGGATCATCATACAGCACATCCCATTGCAGGAAATTGAAAAGCTCTTTATAAAAGTCCAAATTCTTCAGGTTGACCCAGGCGACAATGTGACCGAGAGTAGATTTTTCCATGGTTTCTCCTTGATTTATTAACTAACAGAAATTATGTTTTACTGGATTATAATAATATATATGTTCTATTATGTCAACAGGGAATTATCCCTTCCCGATGTTCGTTTCCTGTCATTGATACATTACGTTGTCCAGAATAAGCGCCTTTCAACACCCGCAATGCCCGCAGAGTGACCCATTCGTTGGGCATTCCACCCCGTCCGTAGTTGCCCCAGGTTTTCGAGCCGTAACGGTACTCCAGTTTCCAGCGGCCCTGTTCATCCTGTTTCTGGCGAATGAGCTCCAGAGTGGATTGCAGGCGTGGATCACTCCCGTATCCCAGCATGGTCAGGGCTTCGGCCACCTGCAGCAGATCTGTAATATAGAAGACCGGGAATCCGAACTGCCACCAGTCGCGGTTGGGCTTGGCTTCCGTCCCGCGTGGGTAATCCGCTGTGACGGGATCGATGCTGAAGAAGAAATCAATGCCCATCTGGATGGCCTGCTTGATGAGAGGAAAACGCTTTTCTTCAGGCAATCGGGCGAAAGCCAGCATTACTTTAGCGGCGCCCCAGGCGCAGGGGAGTTTATTGTTCGCTCCGCAGGCAAAATTGGGAGCGCATTTGTAGGCGTAATAACGAACCTCGGCTTTTTTCTCGGTTTGTGGAGCGACACCTTCACCGGTAACGGATCGCGCCATCCAATCGAAAGCCAGTTCGAGGCGCGGATCGGTGCAGCCCAATTGCAGTAATGCCCAGCACAGGTTGCCCTGCAGGCAGTCGAATGTGCCGGAGGGTGCACCGTTATACGACATCTGGCCGTGTCTTGCCATGGAGTGTTCGAGAATATACTGGCAGGCTTTTTCCACCCGCGGATCGCCGGTTACGTTCGCACCAAGCTGCCCGAGCAGAGTGACCGACCAGACTGATGATCGATATTTCGGCCCATAACCCGGACCGGCTTTTTGCCAGTAACCGTCCCCCACCATTTTCGAGAGAACCAGCCCGATTGTCCCGTTCTCATATGCTTCTTTACAGGCAGCTTGCTGTTTTGGATGGGTATCGGGCAGGTTCAACAGGTCGCGCCCGGTCATATAACGCACCTCGGGAATGGTCGAATTCTCCAGCCAGCTTAGCGAATCGCCGTTCAATTGGTCGGTCCAGCTCATTAACGCCCTCCTTTTATATAGTAAATTTATTCTACAATAAACCTCCTTGAACTACAAGATGCGTATGTGTACTATGAAAGGGATCTGCGTAGTGCCCCTTCTTTTGGGATTAAAAGTGACGTTCATCAAGTATCTGGTCATACTGATCCTGTGTGTAATGGCCGGCTGCCTGGGAGGGTATTTTATTTCGTCTCCGGCTCCGGATATCCGGACTGTCCACTGGGAACAGCTGCCCGATCCACCAGAAAAAGCCGTAAGGATCATCGAACTGGGGGCGCTTGGTGCGAATGCGCACAGTATCACCGTGGGAGCAGCCTCCGGGACACAGTACGACTGCTGCGGTCCCTGGCCGGCAAATTGGAACAGGGTGACTAATAATAAAGAAAGATACGGCCCGCCCTGCGAACAGATCGGCAGCAGCCTCTTAAACGAACTGCCGGATAAACCGGTGGACTGCGCTTTCGAGTCACAATTCGAATGGGATACCGAGTAATACTTTGCCGCTGTGCTGCCAGATGGTTCCGTCTGGCGCTGGCACTATTACCATGGATTAAGTACGATCCTTGGCGGCCTGACGGTCGGCACTGCAGCGGGATTTCTCATTGGGATCATTATCCTGCTGGTGGTTCACAGGCATATTTGTAACAGCAATAAAACCCCTCTTCCGTAAGAAAGAGGGGTTTCTGTTCCCGTATGCTGTTACTGCGCGTTGACGAATTCGGATGCCCAGTCGAATTCACCGGATTCTTCGTACCAGGCCGGCCAGTGGGCATTCCAGGCCGGAGTAGAAACGTTCTTGACCCTGTCCGAACAGGGTATGTACGGTTTGATATCCAGAATGGGCGTGCCGTCTTCCGCATCGATCCAGGCGACACCTATACGGCCGTTGGCTTCATCGACATACAGCACCTGCGCCACTGTCAGACAGATGGGATTGGGGCGTATCGGTGAACGGGTGGCGAAGATTCCCAGCCGGTCGGGTGATTTTACGTACGGTTTCTCGCAGGTCAAAACGCGGCGAGAATCCGGATTATCCAGTAAGTGGCTCCACCAGAGGACATTGATATGGCTGAAGCCTTCCAATCCGATCAAAGCTTCACGGTATTCGGGTTTGATCTCCAGAATAAAGCCTTTTTTCCCAGACCGGATATAGCCAAGCGGTGAGACAACACAATCAGTTTGTGCCATTTTTTCCTTCCTTTTCATTTTTTCTCAGCGGCCGCTGGTTTTACACGATTTTAAAGATACGATCTATCAGGAAACAGATGTTGCCTGTTGCCCTTTAACCCCAGCGAGCGGTGTATCTGGCGGCATGCACCAGCCGATTGATATCACGCAGCCCGATATTGCCTTTGAAATAGTGCCCGCCCTGGTTGTTTTTCATCAGTGTTTCGCAGAGAACATTGGCATCGGCGGCGGCTACATCGGCCGGTGAGTCATACCCGGCATCCTGCAGCATACGGGCAGCAGTCGGATTAATCCACTGGATGCGCGTCAGGTCTGCACAATGGATTATTTGATCCATGAGCGAAGGGTCTACACCACAGGACCGGGCTGCTGAAGAATTTTCATACAATTGAGCCGTATTACGGATACCGGCCGCTTCCAGCTTTTCCAACGCTTCCGCGGAGATCCAGGTGAAGTCTTTCAGGGGAAATGGTTTGGGCAGGTAACTTTCCAATTCCCGCCGCAGCAATGCCAGATATTCTCTGTCGATCCCGGTTTGATCTGCCACGGAAAATAGCTGCACGTTGTTTTTCAAGCCTTTCAGCAGGCTGCCCATCGTTTTCAGGCCGATCTTCGTCAGTTGTTCCAGGTTTTCGTCCAATCCATTCAAGAGACTGTTGCGGCTGGGCACAAGGTCAGTGGTTGTCAGGCGTTCTTTCAATTCATTCAGATCGATCTTCTCTGTATCAAAGCAATAGTTCATCATTCACCTGTTTAGATTGTGATTGATCACACCAGTGTCACCGGGATCTGCATCTCGGTGAGTGCATCCGGATCATTGACACGCCCTTCCACCGGAAGACGCAGATAAATCTCCCTGTCAGGCCCGGTGATTTTGAAACCGTGTTCGCTTATCCACTGCCAGAGAGCAGTATATCCATCGATCAATCCGTTGTACGAACCACGGTGCGTGGTGAAAACCATGGTGTTCACCTCGGGCAGCATGTGTATCAAATCAGATTTGGTTTCGTGTTTATTAAGAATGACCGGGCAGCACACTTCGAGCCTGATCTTCGGTTCGGTGGCATGGCACAGGGTCAGGTAGGGTGGATCGACCTGCAGCGATTCTGCCTGCACTTTTTCACTCAGGTCGATCCACAAAGGTTCAACATCGTGATAATTAGGTACCTCACCGATGACCGATGCGACAGGAAACGCGTCTACATGCTTGATATTGATCTCGTACGGAGATGGATGCTCGCGGTGATCGAGCATTTGCAGGCGCATGTCAATGCGTTCCAGTTGGTCAAGACTGTTCTGCACCTGGGTGCGGATTTCGTCCTGCTTCAGCAGCAGGATGCGGCGCATTTCTTCTGTGCTGATGTTATCGCGCAGCATCCCTTTGATTTGATCCAGCGGAAGCCCCATATCTTTCAGGGCCAGGATGCGGTGAAGCGCGGGCAGTTGGTCCAGCAGATAGTAGCGGTATCCGGTGAAGGGATCGATTTCACCCGGCGGCAGCAGGTTCAGATCAGCGTAATAACGCAGGGTCTGAACCGTTACCTGCCCCAGGCGGGCAAATTCACCGATCTTGAGCTTCAACATATTTCCCATACGCCCATCACTATACACCCTCCTGTTACCATAGAGTCAAGCAGGATTCAGGCAGCCACTACCGGTTTTATTCGATCATTTTTTCGGCTTTTAGAAGATGAACGAATTCAAAGGCATGGTAGAGATCATTCCGCTTGGCAAAGTAGCGTTGTTCGATCTCGGCGGGAGACAGGTCTTCCCGGGTATCGAATCCGAACCGCAGTAATTCTTTTTCCAACTCATCTGGATCGAATCCGGTTTTCATCGTCTCCCCGCTTTGGCGGGCGATAAACTGTGTGGCTTTTTCCCTTCCGGAAGAAATTCCCAGAGAAAAAGCGCCGAGATCCGCGTAATCAAACACCAGGGTACTCCCCGGGGCACATAAAGCGGAGAGAGTCCGCCATGTGGTGTGAATCGCCTGGCGTTCCAGGTAATATGTCACCCCCAGCCAGCTAAAGAATCCCGGCCGGTCGGGCTGATAGCCTGCACGCAGGAGAGCGGTCTGCAGGTCATCCGTGCTGAAATCGACCGGGACCAGATGCAGATTTCGCGGTAACTCCGGTGAAATCCGTTCCATGCGTTCCCGTTTGTTGGCCTGGGTGGCCGGGTGGTCGACTTCGTAAACCTGAAGATTGTCTTTCAGATCCGGTCTGCGCAGGGTGAAGGTATCCATACCCGCGCCAAGGATGACATACTGCGTCATTCCGCCGGCGATGGCTTCGTCCAGGCTGTCTTCGGTGAAACGTGCCCGGCAGAGAATGGTCGAACTGTTGTAAACCTGCATCACCCGCCGTAAAGCGGTGGATTCCTCTGATGAGGAAACGGTGGTTTCCGGTTCATAGAGCGAAAGCAGGCTGGCCACGCTCTTCGCAAAGAAGGACATTTCTTCGGGGGTGTACAGTCGGGCGGCCATGAAGTCATCGAATATTTTCGGCGTATTGTTGGCAGAATGGTATGCCCTGGTATAACCGCATACCAGAGCTGTAACACTGATCTGATTTGCTTGCATTGTTTATTCCTTTTGGTTTGATCGAATTGTCCGGACGATGTTTAATAGCACATTTGGGCGCCCGATTCAATAACCAATTTTGCGGAGGAAAAAAACTGACGGTTCCGGTTTAAGCTTGATCTATGGTTCATCCATCAGGGGAAGAATATTGATCAATGGTTCCTCGTAGGGATGCACACCCCGGATGGCTTTGATCACCGGGGCGATGATCTCCCACGGGCAATTCACTTCCACTTTGCATTCGTGCCCTTCGCTGATCTCCCCCACTTTTCCGTCATACGGAGCGGCGCCTTCCAGTGGACGCCAGTATCCCAGTACCTGCGTTACCGAACAGCAATGGTCGTATTTTCCGATAACGCCCGCGCCGGCAGCGGCAACAGCTTCCCTCAGGAGCGCCACATGATCTTCGGGAATGAAGATTTCAAGTTTTACACGGGAAAATTCCATAATCCGACCTTCTTTCCAACCATCCGTGTTTCAATTGTCTTTCAAATTATACTGAGCGACAACCGGAGTATTCTGTTGTGACATGTACCAGTCGTTCTTGACGAGCTGCAATTCGTCCACCTGGAAGGTGCCGAACGGCCGGTGTTTATTTTCTAGAAGAAATTGAGAAAACGCCGCCGGGCTCTTTAGAGGAGCCGCGAACCGCATGACGGTGGTATGCGCGCCCACCAGGATATAGCGTCTGTCCAGCCCCTGCGAAAGGCCGCCCTGAATGAGATGACGGCGCAGGTTTCCCCTCAGTTCGTTGAGACGATCATCTTCCGGGAATCCGCACAGCATAACAGCGCTTTTCGAAACGGTCAGGCCGGCCAGCCGCATGGAAAACGGCTGGCAGCTTAATACCGCCTTCTGCGCGGCGGATTCATAGGCGGGCAGCCGCTCGTATTCCGGCCGGTGATCTGTTATGGCAGTGAACAGGGAAAGCACTGTGAAGTGCAGATTGGCGGCGGTGTAGTAATACTGATCCGGTTCCAGCGCCTGAATTTCGGCAAGAAAGTCTAGGATTTTGGATTTGACGGCCGACGGCGGGCGGAAGATGAGGGTCAGTCCACGGCGCCGGTCTGAGCCGGGATTGGCAATGTAGGGGTCGATTTCCACATCCCCGCGGGAAACCGGGTCGAAGCCGGTGTTCCACAGCATATCGTAGATGGCCGCGATCTCATCGTGCATCAAAGAATTTTACGTAGACAGGTTGTCGAAAAGGTATGAAAATGAATCTCTCATCTGATTCAAAATAATTATACAATCAAACCATGTTGCATTACTTGCAACAACGATTTGTAATAATGGATTGCGGAGAAAAAAATGACTCGTATTGAATCAAAATTGCAGAGGTTATCTCAAATTGAAGCCACACTGGTTGATCATCCTGAAGGAATAACCAGAGCCGAACTTGCACGTCGTTTTAATGTGCATCGTTCGACAATACTTCGAAATCTTGCAGACTTAACCATTCCGGTCTATGAGGAGGGAGACCGGATTTTTATTGATAGAGAGTCATATCTAATAAATCTCCGGCTCAATATTCACGAGATAATTTTCATTCATTTGGCTGGCAGATTAATGACATCCAATATTGACAGACAAAACCCTCATGCTGCCTCAACACTCCGGAAGTTGAGTACTGCCATTCAAGGTTTAGCTCCTCAAATCAGTCAATTTGTTAAAGGATCAGCCAATACTTTTGATAATGGCTCTAAAAAACAGGACCCTCACTACATGCAGGTGTTGGAAGTCTTAACTTCAGGTTGGGCCAGGAACCAGAAAATTCACCTGTGGTATCACAGCCAGGAAACCGGTCCAATAAAGGAATACATTTTTTCACCGTTCTTTATTGAGGTTGGGGCGTTTGGACAGACAATATATGTTATTGGCCGTCTGGATCCTGATGGTACATATAGAACCTTTAAGATCGACAGGGTGGAGAGAATCGAATTATTGACTGAAAAATATGCAATACCCGAAGATTTTAATCCGGATGATTTACTTAACAATGCGTGGGGTATCTGGTTCACTAACCAGGAACCTGTAACGATTGAACTGCATTTTTCTTGGCGAGTTGCGCAGAGAGTCAAAGAAACCCTCTGGCACCCAACGCAGCGTCTAATTCTTCAGGAGGATGGAAGTATCATCTGGCAGGGAGAAATAGCAGAGCCGCGGGAAATGGTCCCCTGGATCAGAGGTTGGGGAGCAGACGTAGAAGTATTACAACCGGAAAGCCTCAGAGAAGAAATAAAAAATGAGACGATCCGTTTTATGAATCTCTATGGGATTTTTGCGGGGAGTAAAGAAAATGAAAAATGAAATGATTGCTCATCTTAGAGAAACTGATCATGTACCTCAAACAGTATGGGAGCATTTAACGGGCGTTTCTGAAATAACTGGAGTTTTTGCTGAAAAAATCGGATTAAAGGAAGCCGGAGAATTAATTGGCTTGATGCATGATATAGGAAAAGCCAGTGATGAGTTCCAAAAGTACATAAAATCAGCAACAGGAATGATCGATCCTGACAGGGATGATTTTGTTGATATTGAACATATGAGAGGGAAAATCGATCATTCCAGCGCGGGGGCTCAATTACTTTATTCATATCTGAATAAGGAAGGTCAGAGCGTCCTGGCTGCTCAATTCCTTTCCTTATGCATAGCGTCTCATCACTCAGGTTTAATCGATTGTATTTCTCCAGATGGATGCGATGTGTTTTCCAGGCGTATGGAGAAAGAGGAAGACTTAACACACAAGGAAAAAGCATTTTCAAAATTGAACAAAGTTGAACAGGAAAAAATTCGAAAAAGAATCAACGATGAAAGAATAGTCATATCCATTGTTGATAGATTGAAGTCGCTCCGAGAAAGTTCAGACACAAAGGACACTCTGGCCTTTAAATTTGGTTTATTGATTCGCTTTATGTTTAGCTGTCTGATTGATGCCGATAGGCTGGATACAGCAGATTTTGAGCATCCACAGAACAGGAAAATTCGAAATTATGGAGAGTATGAACATTGGGAGAAATTGGTTGACAGGCTAGAAAAAAAAGTAAAAGAATTTTCTGAAAAGAAAGACAAAAATGATGTGGATGAATTGAGAAATCTGGTTTCTCAAAGTTGTTTTGAATCCGCATCTAAATCCAGAGGAATATTCCAATTATCAGTTCCTACCGGCGGGGGAAAAACACTATCCAGCTTGCGCTTTGCTTTACATCATGCCGAAACATGGAAGATGGATCGAATATTCTACATAATCCCTTATACATCCATCATTGATCAAAACGCGGATGAAATTCGAAAAGTCCTTGAAGACAGAGATGAGTCTGGACAATATCTGAATAATATCGTCCTTGAACATCACTCAAATCTTACACCAGACGAAGAATCCTATCGACAAAAATTGCTATCGCAAAATTGGGATGCTCCTGTCGTCTTGACCACTCAAGTTCAATTTCTGGAAGCATTATTTGGTTCTGGAACCGGAAATGCCCGGAGAATGCATCAATTAGCCAATTCGGTCATTGTTTTTGATGAAATTCAAACAATACCCCTGCACTGTGTTCACATGTTTAATGTTGCTGTACGTTTTCTAGTAAATAACTGCGGCTGTACGGTTGTTATGTGTACTGCAACCCAACCGCTGTTGGATAAAGTTGATCCACCGGAACGATCATTGGGTATTCCGGTTGAAAACAAAATTATTCGTGATGAGAAATTGATTTTTACACAATTAAGGCGCACAAGAATTTTAGACAGGCGAAAAGCCGTCGGATGGTCAATTGATGAAGTGGCCGATCTGGCTCTTTCTGAAATTGATTCTTCAGGCAGCGTACTGATCATTGTAAATACACGAAAATCTGCTCGGATGCTCTATCAGGTTCTTGAGAAACTTTATTATGGAAAATTATTCCATCTGAGTACGAATATGTGTCCTGCGCACCGTTTGGATGTTCTTTCAAAGATAAAGAAGAGACTGACGGATAAACAACCGGTGATTTGTATAAGCACACAATTGATCGAAGCCGGTGTGGATATCGATTTTGGATCTGTGATCCGGTACTTTGCCGGTTTGGATTCCATAGCCCAGGCAGCCGGGCGTTGTAACAGAAATGGCAGGCGTGAAATTGGGAATGTTTGGGTTGTGAATCCGGCAGATGAAAACCTGGATCGATTGATTGATATTCGAATCGGCAAAGAAAAAGCCATGAAAGTTTTGGACGAATTTAATATAAATCCGGCAAAATTTAACCATGACAGAATTGGACCGGAATTATTAACCGAGTATTATCGCAACTATTACTTCGAAAGACAAAATATTATGATGTACCCTGTAGGACCTCAAACCAGTGTGGGACGAAAAGATGATTTGTTTAATCTTCTTTCTTTGAATACAATATCAATAGAGGGGTTTGTTCAAAACAATCAGGAAACATATCCAAAAATCCCTTTCCGGCAATCGTTTCAGTCTGCGTCCCGGGCGTTTCGGGTGATAGATTCACCCACGCGCGGAGTTATTACACCTTACACCAGTTATGGGAAAAAAATCATAACTGAATTATGCGGGGAGCCATTTGGTAATAATCAATTTTACTGGATGAAACAAGCCCAACGATATAGCGTCAATATGTTTTGCAACTATTTTGAATCTCTGGGAAAATCTGGAGCGATAAAGGAGGTGAGACCGGAAAGCGGCATTTTCTATTTAAGTGAACAATATTACAGCCAGAATTTCGGATGGTGTGAAGAACCAGAAAAATCAATGGATAACCTGATCTACTAGGGAGGTGTGATGGAAAACAGTGTTCAATTTAAAGTAAGCGGAAAGTATGCTCTTTTCACGGATCCATTAACCAGAATGGGGGGTGAAAAAAGCACTTATCAAATCCCAACGTATGAAGCTTTAAAAGGAATAGCCAGCTCAATTTACTGGAAACCGACCATTATCTGGGTGATAGATAAGGTAAGGGTGATGAATTCTATTCGTACCCAGGCCAGAAATATTCGACCGGTTAATTACAACGGAGGGAATGACCTGGCAATTTATACCTATCTGTACGATGTGGAGTACCAGGTACAGGCTCATTTTGTCTGGAATTATCTGCGAACAGATCTGGAAAAGGATAGAAACGAGAATAAGCATTATTTTTCTGCTTTGCGGATGATTGAACGGGGAGGCCGGCGGGATATATTTCTCGGAACCCGCGAATGCCAGGGTTATGTAGAACCAGTGAAATTTGGCGAGGGCAAAGGATTTTATGATACCTATGGCGAATTAAATTTTGATCTGATGTTTCATGGTTTTGATTACCCGGATGAACTGGGGAAAGATGAATTGTGTGCCAGATTATGGCGGCCGAAGATGATTGATGGGGTGATCAACTTTTTAAAACCAGAAGAGTGCGTCCACAGGTTTGTGCGAAATATGCAGGCTAATCCTCCCAAATCCGATGGATTAGAGGAACCCGGCCTTCTGGATGGGTATGTTGAGAGGGCGGTGTGAAATGAGCTGGATGCAGCGTCTTTATGAAACCTATGAAAATTGTAGTGATTCAATAGGAAGAATATCAGAAGACAACAGTGTCCCACTCCTTCCTGTTGGACAAACCACATTTATGGCTCATATTGAGATTGTTCTAGACGCTCAGGGCAAATTTTTACGGGCCAAGGTAATTAAAAAGCGCGAAGCGAGAACGATTATTCCCTGTTCAGAAAGATCTGGAGGTAGGACCGGAAATTTGAGCCCACACCCGCTGTGCGACAAACTGCAATACATTGCCAGTAATTATGCAGAAATTGGAGGAAGTAAAAAACCGGCATTTGATCAATACATAAAATCTCTTGAAGATTGGTGTGCATCTGATTATTCAGATAGAAAAATCGAAGCCATTCTGAAGTATTTAAAACAAAACAGTCTTACAAAAGACCTGGGTGCTGCCGGAGTACTTCACTTTAAACAAAATGGAAAATTAATAGAAAAAGCCGAATTGAAAAGCGAAAAAGCATCTTTTGAGATATTTGAAGTACTAACAAACCAGGCGGATGCAAATATCCGCTGGGTGGTTCAGATTCACGGCGACCTTGTTCCGGAGGTTTGGAAGGATAAAAACCTGTGGGATAAGTGGATGAAATATTACCTGCACTCCAGAAAAGAAAAAGGTATCAGTTTTATTTCTGGAAAGGAAGTAACCCTGGCAGAGCAGCATCCGGCAAAAATCCGCAACGATGGTGATAAAGCAAAGATAATCTCATCTAATGACAATGAAGGTTTTACTTTTCGCGGACGCTTTAGTACCGGAAGCCAGACTGTAGCCATTGGCTATGAAGAAACACAAAAAGCACACGCGGCGCTCCGTTGGCTGATCAGCCGTCAGGGATTCGTTAAGGATGACCTGGCTTTTGTAACTTGGGCAACTTCAGGTGTAGATATTCCCAAACCCACCGATGATACATTTGATCTGCTCGGGTTTGGAGACATGGCGGAGGGAAAAGCATTAGAAGTGTTCACAGCGCAAGATACGGCAATCCAGCTACGGAAAATGATAACCGGTTACCGTCAGACTATGCACGTGAATTCACCTGTTGTAGTCCTTGGATTAGATTCTGCCACACCCGGACGATTGTCCATTGTTTATTTCCAGCAACTGGCGGGTTCCGATTTCCTTGATCGAATAGAAAAATGGCATTCGACCTGCGCCTGGAAGCACGGGTATAGATCAGTTGATTATTTGGAGGAAAAAACCGGAAAAAAGAAAAAGAGATATAAACCATTTTTTGGCGCTCCGGCTCCGGGGGATATCGCTGATGTGGCTTTTGGGAAGAGACTTGATGAAAAACTGAGAAGAGCAACGATAAAACGGATCATGCCTTGTATCGTCGAAGGTCAGCCAATTCCACGTGATCTGGTGGAATTGACATATAGAAGGGCAGTAAACAGACTGTCAATGGAACCATGGGAATGGGAAAAAACATTGTCCATTGCTTGCGCACTTTTCTGTAAATTCAAAATAAAGGAGAAATATACGATGAGCCTCGATCCAGAACGAAAATCGCGCGATTACCTTTATGGCAGATTGCTGGCACTGGCGGAAAGCCTTGAAGAATGGGCTTTGAATAAAGCCGGAGAAGACAGGGAAACCAATGCGGCAAGGCTGATGCAGAGGTTTGCCGATCACCCCTATACAACCTGGAAAAATATCGAACTTGCGCTTGTTCCTTATAAATCAAGACTTGGTGGAAAATCAAAAAAGCGTCAACGTTTGATGGATGAAGTTATCGCTTCATTTGATGAAAATGATTTTCTCAATGATCACAGGTTGTCGGGTGAATTCTTGCTTGGTTATCATTGTCAGCGTGAGGCGTTGCGTAATGCGACCACTATTGATGATGATTCTGAAAAGTGATCTATAAACAAACATTAGTTCCAATCAAGGAGGAAATACAATGAGTACACTTCAAAATAAGATCGATTTTGCCGCAATTATTTTTGTAAAAAATGCCAATCCCAATGGAGATCCGTTGAATGGCAATAGGCCCCGGGTGGACTATAACGGACGTGGTGAAATATCCGATGTCTGTATCAAGCGAAAAATCCGGAATCGTCTGCAGGAAAACGGTTTTTCGATTTTTGTTCAATCAGATAATAACCGGGTGGATTCATACCCAAGCCTTAAGAGCCGGGTAGAGGGTGAACTTAGTAAAGAAGAGATGAAAGAAGAGAAGAAATTCAGCGAAGCGGCCTGTAAAAAATGGATGGATGTACGTGCGTTTGGGCAGGTGTTTGCGTATGCCGGTGAATCCAAAGGTGCAGGTGTGTCCATCGGTATTCGCGGGCCGGTTTCCATACACCCCGCCTTTTCAGTGGCACCGGTTCTGGATCGAATTTCAAGTATTCAAATAACTAAAAGCGTCAGTGGTGAAGGTGATGGCAGCAAACGCGCATCTGACACAATGGGAATGAAACACCGCGTGGATCATGGTGTCTATATTTTCTACGGAAGTATAAATCCTCAACTGGCATCTAAAACCGGTTTTTCCGATGAAGACGCGAATGCCATAAAAAAGGCTCTTGTTACCTTATTTCGGGATGACGCCTCGTCCGCCAGACCGGAAGGCAGTATGGAAGTGTTTCGAGTGTACTGGTGGAAGCATAATACAAATAACGGGCAATACTCCTCCGCAAAAGTTCATCGGACGGTTGAAAGCCGGATCAAATTAAAAGAAGGGATCGAAGAACCTCAGAGTATTCATGATTATGTGATACCTGAAAAAAGCGAGATCGATAAGGACCTGCCCGGTTTGGCATGTGAAATTCTGGAAGGAGAGTAAAACTACTCACTATACTAATTGGATGAAATTCATTTATTCTCCTGAAGATTATCTCCCTCTTTCCGGTATACAGCATTTCCAGTTCTGCCGCAGGCAATGGGCGTTGATCCATGTCGAACGCCAGTGGCAGGAAAATGTTTTGACTGTTGAGGGTAAACTTCATCATGAGCGCGCGGATGATCCCTTCGAGATCGAATCCCGCCAGGGGGTGATCATCTCTCGTTCGATGCCGGTAATATCGCACAATCTGGGTTTCCAGGGAGTATGCGATGTGGTCGAGTTCACCCCGTCAGCCGACGGGGTGAGCCTGTTTGGCAGAGAGGGCACATACACCCCTTGCCCTGTAGAATACAAGCGTGGAAAACCAAAACGGGACGAGTGTGATGCGATGCAGGTCTGTGCGCAGGCGATCTGCCTGGAAGAAATGCTGGCGGTCTCCATCTCTGCCGGATACCTGTTCTACTGGGAAACCCGCCACAGGATCGAAGTTGTGCTTGATGAAGCGCTACGTGGAAGAGTGTTCAAAGCTTCGCAGGAGATGCATGATTATTATGACCGGGGTCATACCCCCAGGGTAAAGCCATCAAAAGCCTGCCGTTCATGTTCTCTGGTGGATATCTGCTTGCCTGAACTGATGGAGGGCATTCAGCCGGCGTCTCGATATATACAAAACTACCTGGATGCGGATTGATATGCGAAAACTGCTGAATATTGTCTACATTTCAACGCCGGATATTTACCTGGCACTGGATGGTGAAAATATAATTCTTCGCCGCGAAGAAAAAACTATCTCCCGGTTTCCATTGCATAACATCGAACAGGTTATCTGTTTTTCCTATAACGGTGTAAGTCCGGCGTTAATGGGTGCCTGTGCGGAAAAGGGGATCGGATTATGTTTCTTGTCTCCGTACGGCAAATTTCTCGCTCGTGTGGAAGGGAAAGAAAAGGGCAATGTGCTCCTTAGGAAAAAGCAGTATCGCCTTTCCGATGATCCGAAGGAAAGCGCCAAAATTGCCATTCCGTTCTTGCTTGGAAAGGTTGGTAACTGCAGAAAAGTGATCGATAGAGCGATTAGAGATCACAGCCTGCTCGTTGATGTCCCTTTGCTCAGATCAGTATCATCAAGTCTGAAAGAGAGCCTGACCCAGATTAAAGACAGTTCATCACTCGAAGAGTTGATGGGCTTTGAGGGGAGTGCGGCAAAGTTGTATTTTGATCAGTTTGATCAGTTAATTCTTAAACAAAAGGAGGATTTTTATTTTCGCGATCGTAACCGAAGACCGCCTCTGGATAATATGAATGCCTTACTGTCTTTTTTATATACCCTGCTGACCTCTGATGTAACATCTGCCCTGGAGACTGTCGGTCTGGATCCGTATGTCGGTTTCCTGCATCGTGACCGCCCCGGTCGTCCATCTCTGGCTCTGGATTTGATGGAAGAACTGCGTCCGGTCTTTGCCGACCGCCTGGCATTATCGATGGTAAACCTGAAACAGGTAACTGGAACGGGTTTTGTTAAAAAAGAAAGCGGCGGAATACTAATGGATACGGAAACCCGAAAGAAGGTCCTCACCCTGTGGCAGGAAAGGAAAAAAGAGACAATCCTGCATCCCTTCTTGAAAGAAAAAATCGAATTTGGCCTGATACCCTACGTCCAGGCTCTATTGCTCGCTAGGTATTTGCGTGGGGATTTGGACGCCTATCCCCCATTCTTTTGGAGTTAGGAGTTCTGTGATGATGGTATTGATCACCTATGATGTAAACACAGAGACAGCCGCTGGCAAGAAAAGATTGAACAAAGTGGCAAAAAAATGTCAGAATTACGGTCAGAGAGTGCAGAACTCGGTCTTCGAATGTCTTCTGGACATGGCAAAGTTTAGAATTCTTCAAAATGAACTGGAGAAGATCATCGATCCAGAGAAGGATAGTCTCAGGTATTATTTTCTGGGTGATGAATGGAAGAATCGCGTTCACCATGTCGGTGCCAAGAAGAGTATCGATCTTGAAGGAACAATCATTGTTTAGTGCGAACCAGATGCTCCCACCGGTCAGTGTTGAGGTTCGCAGAAAAATCAGTGATAAATCGGGCAAAACGAACGAAAAAAATGACCTGAGAAAGGAAAAAATCAGCAAAGAAAAAAGTACCCCTCCAACATATGGGGGTATGAGGATTTGAAATGCCATATGTTGCTGTCGCTCCCCTCGCGGGAGCGTGGATTGAAATATCGACGGAAAGGAGTATGTGGGAAAGTATCCATGTCGCTCCCCTCGCGGGAGCGTGGATTGAAATGTATTTTCCGGTTCAGGAAGGCGGGATCGAAATCGTCGCTCCCCTCGCGGGAGCGTGGATTGAAATTGCATCCTGGCGCTTTCTCTCGGCCAAAACATCCGTCGCTCCCCTCGCGGGAGCGTGGATTGAAATATCACTGCTGCATATATTGAAATATGCGCGCGCGGGTCGCTCCCCTCGCGGGAGCGTGGATTGAAATAACTGGAAAGCGGCCGCGTTGAAAGCTATAAAAAGTCGCTCCCCTCGCGGGAGCGTGGATTGAAATTTGTTATCATTGGAATTATTATAGTTTATAGTCTTGTCGCTCCCCTCGCGGGAGCGTGGATTGAAATATGCAGCCTGGATGCTCGCTGAAGGTCTCATGGCGTCGCTCCCCTCGCGGGAGCGTGGATTGAAATAGAAAAAGTCGCGCGGATGATGGCATATTACGTAAGTCGCTCCCCTCGCGGGAGCGTGGATTGAAATACCACCCGCCGCGTTTCCGTCTTCAATCCCAGGTGTCGCTCCCCTCGCGGGAGCGTGGATTGAAATTGCCCAAAGTTGATCGCAATGCGGGCGGATTTCGTCGCTCCCCTCGCGGGAGCGTGGATTGAAATATCCCCCATAAGACAATTTTATCCTTAAATAAGTCGCTCCCCTCGCGGGAGCGTGGATTGAAATTGTTTTGCGCAATGCCACCCCGCCGGGGCCGAAGAGTCGCTCCCCTCGCGGGAGCGTGGATTGAAATGAGAAGGAGAACTGGAATGGCGTCTAACCATGTTGTCGCTCCCCTCGCGGGAGCGTGGATTGAAATATCAAATCGCCTAACCTGAAACAGAACTCTCTCGTCGCTCCCCTCGCGGGAGCGTGGATTGAAATAGGAGGGAATCTGTTATATTCTAAAACCTTTGGGTCGCTCCCCTCGCGGGAGCGTGGATTGAAATTCCGACCGTGCCATCCGGTATGGCATCCGTCATCGTCGCTCCCCTCGCGGGAGCGTGGATTGAAATTTGAGACCTTATCACGCGAGGTCAAACGGGGTCAGGTCGCTCCCCTCGCGGGAGCGTGGATTGAAATTGGCCCATAAAGATCCGGCATGGAGCTGGCGATATTGTCGCTCCCCTCGCGGGAGCGTGGATTGAAATTGGGTGGCTCCGATCGTGCCTCCAACTGCGTCGAGTCGCTCCCCTCGCGGGAGCGTGGATTGAAATGCGCGAACAGGCATAATAATCATGTGGTTCACCCGTCGCTCCCCTCGCGGGAGCGTGGATTGAAATCATCTGCTGGTTGTCTCCCAGCTCCAACGTGAAGGTCGCTCCCCTCGCGGGAGCGTGGATTGAAATTAATGCCCTGGACTGGGCGAAGGGGCACAAGGCTGTCGCTCCCCTCGCGGGAGCGTGGATTGAAATCGAAACGCACTAGGTATCCGCCATATCGTCCATGTCGCTCCCCTCGCGGGAGCGTGGATTGAAATTCAATGACCTCCACCAACATCTCCGCCACTTTCGTCGCTCCCCTCGCGGGAGCGTGGATTGAAATGACCTCTCGTTTCTCTGCTCCCCTACCTCGATAGAGTCGCTCCCCTCGCGGGAGCGTGGATTGAAATGCGGCGGTGTGCGAACCCTGGGTGCCGGATCGAGGTCGCTCCCCTCGCGGGAGCGTGGATTGAAATACCGGTGAAAGACATGGGAGTCACGATCGGTAATGTCGCTCCCCTCGCGGGAGCGTGGATTGAAATATGACGATGATGCGAGCATCCCAAAGAAATTGAGGTCGCTCCCCTCGCGGGAGCGTGGATTGAAATTGCCAGTCAATCGGACCATCGAAGTAATCCCGATCGTCGCTCCCCTCGCGGGAGCGTGGATTGAAATATTAGCCAGATCCTGGACGATGGCCGAATAATAGGTCGCTCCCCTCGCGGGAGCGTGGATTGAAATTACGTATTCGGCGAACGCGAAGGAATGACCATCCAGGTCGCTCCCCTCGCGGGAGCGTGGATTGAAATCAATCAAACCATGTTCGATGAGCATGGCCCTTGGTCGCTCCCCTCGCGGGAGCGTGGATTGAAATCACAGATCGAGCAATCGGGAACTGGCGGAAAAAAGTCGCTCCCCTCGCGGGAGCGTGGATTGAAATAATTTCAGTCATATTGCCGTAATCAAAAGTTATTGAGTCGCTCCCCTCGCGGGAGCGTGGATTGAAATATATCGAATTTGCCGCCTGTCGTGGCCGTACCGAGGTCGCTCCCCTCGCGGGAGCGTGGATTGAAATATTGACCTGCATCCAATCCACCCCGCCGATCGGGTCGCTCCCCTCGCGGGAGCGTGGATTGAAATTGCTCCCCTGCAGGGGTATCGGATGACTGCGGAAGTCGCTCCCCTCGCGGGAGCGTGGATTGAAATCGGGTGTGGCTGGAGAAGAAGGAGAACAGCTATGGTGTCGCTCCCCTCGCGGGAGCGTGGATTGAAATTACTGGGACATTACCCTGGACGATATTAATGATCTAGGTCGCTCCCCTCGCGGGAGCGTGGATTGAAATTATTATTGGTGTAGTCCAGTAAACGCGGAGACGCGTCGCTCCCCTCGCGGGAGCGTGGATTGAAATCTAAATCATAAAAAACATCACATGGCGTCTTTGTCGCTCCCCTCGCGGGAGCGTGGATTTAAATGAAGAGCTTAGATCAAAGACAAACAGGTCTAAGTCGCTCCCCTCGCGGGAGCGTGGATTGAAATTGCTCTGGTATTTGTATCATCAGGAAGAATATTTGGTCGCTCCCCTCGCGGGAGCGTGGATTGAAATATCAACCATATTATACTATACTATCCATATCAGTCGCTCCCCTCGCGGGAGCGTGGATTGAAATTCAGGTAATAATAGATAGATACTCGTCTCTGATAAGTCGCTCCCCTCGCGGGAGCGTGGATTGAAATCCACCTGGTGCCTGGGGCGCAATCCATGGATGCGGGTCGCTCCCCTCGCGGGAGCGTGGATTGAAATACAAAATTGATCAAGATCTCCGAAGAGATCGATGTCGTCGCTCCCCTCGCGGGAGCGTGGATTGAAATATGCTTATTTACACTTGTTATAATCTTCCTATGGTCGCTCCCCTCGCGGGAGCGTGGATTGAAATGATATGAAGGTGCAGGAATGTGCCACTATAGATGGGGTCGCTCCCCTCGCGGGAGCGTGGATTGAAATCGCCGAAATGCGAATATGGCCGGCGGGCGCGACCGTCGCTCCCCTCGCGGGAGCGTGGATTGAAATACAGAGTTTCTGGGATAGCTGCAGCGCGGAATTGGTCGCTCCCCTCGCGGGAGCGTGGATTGAAATATGCCTATGAATGCATGGGCAGATGGTAGAACGCGTCGCTCCCCTCGCGGGAGCGTGGATTGAAATGATCATCCGGCTATTCCCGAGGAGGCAGCCAGGAAGGTCGCTCCCCTCGCGGGAGCGTGGATTGAAATGCCGATCCCAGTATGGCGGGCGGACACCATAATGTCGCTCCCCTCGCGGGAGCGTGGATTGAAATCAATAATTGTTATCGTCTACATCATAACCAAAAAGTCGCTCCCCTCGCGGGAGCGTGGATTGAAATTGCTAATGTAGACATTAATCCAGATATAAATAATAGTCGCTCCCCTCGCGGGAGCGTGGATTGAAATCAGATATAATTATTAAAACAACTATTGTCCACATGGTCGCTCCCCTCGCGGGAGCGTGGATTGAAATTCATCATATGACCCCTCTTCCGCGGTAACGAGGTCGCTCCCCTCGCGGGAGCGTGGATTGAAATCAGAGCGGTTTGTGACTGGGCAAGAGCAATCCATGTCGCTCCCCTCGCGGGAGCGTGGATTGAAATATCAAAGGAGATTGATACTTTTCCATGACCCACAGTCGCTCCCCTCGCGGGAGCGTGGATTGAAATCCTTGCAATTAGAAAAGAAAGAGCTAAAGGAGCTTCACCAGTCGCTCCCCTCGCGGGAGCGTGGATTGAAATAGCTTGTCGAAACCACTCGGAATGGGTTATAAAGTCGCTCCCCTCGCGGGAGCGTGGATTGAAATTCCTTGTCTGTTATGCATATATAATCTTCATTGGGTCGCTCACCTCGCGGGAGCGTGGATTGAAATCGCTACGCTCAAGGGGGGAAATGGAGATCCATTTCCGTCGCTCCCCTCGCGGGAGCGTGGATTGAAATCTCGCTGATACGGCGGTATTACACGGCGCCCAGCGTCGCTCCCCTCGCGGGAGCGTGGATTGAAATTAAGAGATTACCATATGCATCGTGAACCTGAATGACGTCGCTCCCCTCGCGGGAGCGTGGATTGAAATAAGCTATATTAGCGCATGATGTCTCCAATGTTTAAGTCGCTCCCCTCGCGGGAGCGTGGATTGAAATAGATAAACTTTATCGTAAAATACGGGGGTGGTAGTCGCTCCCCTCGCGGGAGCGTGGATTGAAATACCCAAAGGAAAGGTGTAAAATGAGACGCACGTAGTCGCGCCCCTCGCGGGAGCGTGGATTGAAATCCCCGCTCTTGCAAATGCTGCATATATCGCGTCCCGTCGCTCCCCTCGCGGGAGCGTGGATTGAAATATGCCTACACCGCAGGGAGAGGGCAATGGTAAGTCGCTCCCCTCGCGGGAGCGTGGATTGAAATGTTGTGCCTATCCATAAGACACATATACTGCGTCGCTCCCCTCGCGGGAGCGTGGATTGAAATTGTATCATCTTTTGTGTTGATACAATCAGTTTCGTCGCTCCCCTCGCGGGAGCGTGGATTGAAATAGATAGTCGTCGCTAATAATTAATGCGGCGATAATGTCGCTCCCCTCGCGGGAGCGTGGATTGAAATACTTGGCTGGGGGTGACGGCGGAAAACCAAGAGTCGCTCCCCTCGCGGGAGCGTGGATTGAAATTTACCGCCTCCGCCGAAGCCGTACCGTTTGAACAGTCGCTCCCCTCGCGGGAGCGTGGATTGAAATTGTCGGCGCCGGTCTGGGCGGCAATAGGCGTCAAAGTCGCTCCCCTCGCGGGAGCGTGGATTGAAATTTCTGACAGCGGGAACTCCGGCCAGAACGCCTTAAGTCGCTCCCCTCGCGGGAGCGTGGATTGAAATTGGCCATAAAGCCTCACCCGGTTTTCGACCCAGCGGGTCGCTCCCCTCGCGGGAGCGTGGATTGAAATTCGCGGCTGGATCCGAAATGTCAGGCAGCGTGTCCCGTCGCTCCCCTCGCGGGAGCGTGGATTGAAATACCGGAATGATGGGCGGCCAGCGGCTGGTATACCCGTCGCTCCCCTCGCGGGAGCGTGGATTGAAATTTTTGACACAAGAAAAGGACGCTCCTAAATCGCAGTCGCTCCCCTCGCGGGAGCGTGGATTGAAATGCCAGGTAGGAGGAGACTGATAGGATGATCTCCAGGTCGCTCCCCTCGCGGGAGCGTGGATTGAAATAGTTCAACCGAGCTCAGGCTATCAGCGATCAACCGTCGCTCCCCTCGCGGGAGCGTGGATTGAAATCTGAATATCCACAATCCATTCCAGCGCGATTGCCAGTCGCTCCCCTCGCGGGAGCGTGGATTGAAATCGATGTGACATGCTCGGGCGGAGGACTTGGCGGAGTCGCTCCCCTCGCGGGAGCGTGGATTGAAATCGAGCAAAATATCAAGAATCAGGACAGGTACAGGACGTCGCTCCCCTCGCGGGAGCGTGGATTGAAATGTATCGTCTCGTTCACAGGGAAGGGCAGGTACGTCGCTCCCCTCGCGGGAGCGTGGATTGAAATACTCTCACATTCCCGAGTGCGACCGCGGCATACCCCGTCGCTCCCCTCGCGGGAGCGTGGATTGAAATTCACCCATTTCAGAGATTGGTAGCCACTCTCCGTCGCTCCCCTCGCGGGAGCGTGGATTGAAATAATTGCCGGCATAGTGCCTCGCAGGCCGCCTTGAAATGTCGCTCCCCTCGCGGGAGCGTGGATTGAAATGACCGCGCAAGACCACAAGTGCCTGTTTCCAGGTCGCTCCCCTCGCGGGAGCGTGGATTGAAATACCCAAACCTATACGGGTGAAAGAAGACGGAAAGGTCGCTCCCCTCGCGGGAGCGTGGATTGAAATGTTGATCGCCAGGAGCTGGCCCATCCCGCCCGAGTCGCTCCCCTCGCGGGAGCGTGGATTGAAATGAGTAACGCTCCATCAATCTGACCGTTCTTGGCGTCGCTCCCCTCGCGGGAGCGTGGATTGAAATAGATAGTATTCTGTGACGATCACGTCCACCCCGAGGTCGCTCCCCTCGCGGGAGCGTGGATTGAAATGGGGCTGGAGATGGCGATTGATAAGTTGACCAAAGATGTCGCTCCCCTCGCGGGAGCGTGGATTGAAATCTCGGTGATAATATCACCAACCTGTTCAACGGTCGCTCCCCTCGCGGGAGCGTGGATTGAAATGTGGGATGTAAACAACTTACCTCTCCCGCCCGCGTCGCTCCCCTCGCGGGAGCGTGGATTGAAATAGAAGCGGCTTGAGGTGTTGGAGACCGGGAGCGAGTCGCTCCCCTCGCGGGAGCGTGGATTGAAATGTCTCTGCGGCGGTCGGGGCTGTCTCTGCTAAAGTCGCTCCCCTCGCGGGAGCGTGGATTGAAATACCGAGCGGTCGCCGATTATCTATGTCTCATATCGTCGCTCCCCTCGCGGGAGCGTGGATTGAAATTATTTATTGCGACCGAAAGAACGAAAAGAAACACGTCGCTCCCCTCGCGGGAGCGTGGATTGAAATTCAAAGGGTCATAAAGGGATAGGCGGACGCCCACGTCGCTCCCCTCGCGGGAGCGTGGATTGAAATACACCTATGACAGATGGCGTGTGGGTGTATTGGTCGCTCCCCTCGCGGGAGCGTGGATTGAAATCTGGCCGCGGCGATCAAACAGGTCAGCGGCGTCAAGTCGCTCCCCTCGCGGGAGCGTGGATTGAAATCTTTCGGTGCTTCCGGCGGCTCGGGGTGCGCCGGTCGCTCCCCTCGCGGGAGCGTGGATTGAAATGTACCCTCTGGTTGAATTGGCGGGGGGTTTGGAGTCGCTCCCCTCACGGGAGCGTGGATTGAAATACTTGAAGGCGGTAGAACATGTGCTCTACCGCCCAGTCGCTCCCCTCGCGGGAGCGTGGATTGAAATCGCTCAATGCGCGCAGGGCGCCCAGTGTAGCCCGTCGCTCCCCTCGCGGGAGCGTGGATTGAAATGCCTCTCTGATAGGGCGGTATAATCCGCCGCGATTCGTCGCTCCCCTCGCGGGAGCGTGGATTGAAATTGGCAGCCATCGCCCTGATCACTGAGTTTGTCTGGTCGCTCCCCTCGCGGGAGCGTGGATTGAAATGCGGCTGCGGGCGGAGATCGGACGGACAGATGGTCGCTCCCCTCGCGGGAGCGTGGATTGAAATTCGGCGGGCGTCCTTGTTATAAGGCGGATGGGGAGTCGCTCCCCTCGCGGGAGCGTGGATTGAAATATTTGACCGCTTGCAAAAAGGCAAGCCTCTGACGTCGCTCCCCTCGCGGGAGCGTGGATTGAAATCGTGCACGCTGCGCAAGGCGGCGGCGCAGAACAAGTCGCTCCCCTCGCGGGAGCGTGGATTGAAATTTGGAATGTGAGGTGGATATACAAATGTCAAATGTCGCTCCCTCGCGGGAGCGTGGATTGAAATTGCACGGTGAAACTATGGGTACTGGCATGACGATGTCGCTCCCCTCGCGGGAGCGTGGATTGAAATGTGTGGCCAGGATATTACCGACATCCAGGGAGTCGCTCCCCTCGCGGGAGCGTGGATTGAAATGGGAATTTGTTGGAATTAAGTATGAGACAGTGTAGTCGCTCCCCT
This sequence comes from Leptolinea sp., assembly GCA_012798535.1. GTDB lineage: Bacteria > Chloroflexota > Anaerolineae > Anaerolineales > Anaerolineaceae > Leptolinea. Next base: position 12,478 of record JAAZMZ010000074.1, on the reverse strand, counting down.
CGCGGGAGCGTGGATTGAAATCAGACTGCCAGCGAGAATAGTCATGGCCTTCAAGGTCGCTCCCCTCGCGGGAGCGTGGATTGAAATATGATTTAGCGGGATTTTTAGAGCGGAAGCCCAAGGTCGCTCCCCTCGCGGGAACGTGGATTGAAATTGTTCCTGCGGCAGACACAAAAAGCCGCCGGAGAGTCGCTCCCCTCGCGGGAGCGTGGATTGAAATAATCCCCCTGTGTCCCCCTTCTCAGAAGGGGGACAGGTTTTTACTCCAACACATCCTTGCGGATGGTCAGCGCGCACCCCAGGCAGGCTATGATCAGACCGCCGACGATTCCAGTCACCAGAGGCAGCAGAAAAGACTGGTTGTTAGCCAGATTATGCGCCACAACTCCTGGCATGATCCAGGGATCATACGGCTCATATTTCGTGCCGATCACCACCACACCGAATACGGTGGCTACGATCCCAAGCCCCATGGCGGCAACGAAACTACTGCTGTATAGACTGACGAAGGTGTGGATCGAGATGATCAGCCAGGAAGCCAGGAAAGGATAGAACATGGCTTTCCACAGATAAGACCAGGGAATGATGGCGCTAAAACCCAGCTCCGGTCGAAAGGACTGCCCCACCAGCCCAACGCCCACGATCATCAATCCAAGGATCAGCGAACTCAAACCGATCAGACCGGCTCCAACCAGCTGCTTGGCCATGTAGATGCTCCAGCGTGGCAGCGGTCGGGTATAAAGCTGCTTCCATGCCCGGTTGTTGTGCTCCATCGCGCCCATCAATCCCATTTGCAGGGTGATGAACAATGGCAGAAGCAGCAACACCCACAGTTGGGTGGCATGGTTGATCAATGTGATCCAGGTATCCTGGCTTTGTTTAAAAGCAATGGATTCTACGTTGAATAGAATGGCGATCTCAAGAAACGCCATTGACAGCGGTGCCAGAAAAGTCAGCGCGACCATCAGAGTACGCTTCGATTTTAGTATCTCAGCCTGTACGGCTCTAACAAGACAGGTCATTTTTCCTCCATGAGTTATTTACCGGTAAGCGAAAGGAAGATATCTTCCAATGACGGATGTTCCAGTCCGAGTTGATACACCTGATGCCCGGCCTGAACCAGTTGAGTGTTGATCAGCGCCGCATCCGAAAGTCCGTTAACCGGAACGGTTAGATGGTGATTTGACAGGTGCGCTGCCTGCCATCCGGAATTTTGTAGGAAGGTCAGTGTCTCTCCAAGGCGGTCGGTGGTGACAGAAACATGATCCTGGAAGCGCGAGCGCAGCTCGCCGGGACTTCCCTGAAAGATCAGGCTGCCGGATTGCAGAATACCGATACGCGTGGCCATCTGTTCCACCTCATTCAACAGATGACTGGATAGAAAGACGGTGATGCCTTCGTTGGGCAGACGGCAGATCAGGTCCCGGATCTCGTGAATCCCGGCCGGGTCCAGGCCGTTGGTGGGTTCATCCAGGATGAGCAGCTCCGGTTGACCAAACATGGCCGCAGCCAAACCCAACCGTTGGCGCATCCCCATGGAGTATTCCCGAACCAGCCGGCCGGCATCTTTTTCCATACCGACGATAGCCAGCACACGAAGAATATCTTTCGATTCACCATCGGTCATCCGGCGGATCAATTCCAGGTTTTCCCTGCCGGTCAGGTGCGGATAAAGAACGGGAGCTTCTACCAGCGTACCGATACGTGCCAGGATTTCCAGGTCGCCGTGAATAAACGGCCGCCCGAAGAGATGGATCTGACCTTCATCCGGATGGATCAACCCGAGCAACATGCGGATGGTAGTGGTTTTTCCTGCTCCGTTTGGTCCGAGAAAGCCGTAGATGCAGCCGGGTGGCACCTGCAAATAAAGCTGATTGACCGCCTGTGTGCTGCCAAAGCGGCGGCTTAATTTTTGTACTTCTATGATATTTGTAATCATCTTTGCCTCCCCTTATTTCAAGAAATCCGGCGTCCATTCCATCTGGATCGGCCGTCTGGCCTTGAAGCGGAAGTCACAGTGTGTACCACCGATGCCCAGAGTAGTGGTGCGCACCAGTCCGGAGCCAATAGCCTGGCTCATTGGAAAGTCTCCCAGGCACATGTAGCGTGCCAGTTCAAACGCGTTCTGTGCTTTGTAATACTTGACAATGCCGCATTCCGTATAGTCCACTCCGAAATCGAAATTCTCTCCGTCACCCTCGATGAATTTCATTTTCCAGTCGCCGGGATAGGTGCTCTTTTGTGTCCAGCGTTCGATCTCACGATAGCTTTCCTGTTCGTTCTTTCCGGTAGGATCACTGGAAAGAGTGGACTTCAAAGGCTCTTCCAGAGTGAACATTTCTTCCATCACCCGGTACATCACCCGGCCGGTCTCTTCTACTGGTTGGCCGTGGGCTTTCATCGCCTGGTACAAAGCCAGTGCGACGGCAGACATATACAACGTCTCTGTTAATTGGTTCTTCTCACCGCCAATGTCAGGCACCTGCGGTAAAAGCGTTTCATACTGGCTCCGGGCTTCTTTGACGACCGTCTCCGTTTCCTGCGGGGGTAGTTTCTCGCTGATATATGTCCGCGAGGCATTCAGGATATAGTCGCAATCCTCCAGGAGTTTCTTTCTGTGGGTTTGGCAGTATTCATCCGAATTCGGTGAGTTCGAAAAACCGCACCCGGCCAGGCACAGTCCACAAATACCGGCGGCGGAAAATTTGAGAAAATCTCGGCGAGTCAATTCAATGGTTTTCATAGTCTTCCTCTTTGTGGTTAGTTGGTCTGCGGTTTTCTGATGAGCGCGGCAGCGTGCAGGACACTGCGAATGAAATTCAATGTAGTCCCCAGCAGCAGCCAGGTGACGATATCCGGCATCAATTGGAATGGTGCGATCCAATCCGGAGCGCCGCCTTCCAGGGCATTCATCAGAGGAGGCACTCCCAGAATGACAGCCAGTGGAAATACGATCCCAAAAACCACTTTGATCCACAGCCAGACGCGGTTCTGTTTGCCGGTTTTTTCCACCCAGCGCGGCAGCATACGAAACAACCGGATGTGGTTGAACAGGTCGGCTAATGCCAGCGCCAGCAGCACCAGGCCAGCCCACGCCTTATTGACCGGTGTGGGATTTTTTCCATTAAGAAAATCGACCAGATCCGAATTGATGCTCGAATTTTCAAACATCATGTTTTCCATACTGTTCTGGTTGTACAACGCCACAAAACCACAGTTATCCTTTGTATCCAGGGCGACAAAAGACTGGAAGTAGTTCAGCGCTCCACCGTGCAGCAGGGTCGTCCCATCCTCGCCAACCATCCACCCCATGCCATAGGAGCTGTCGATACCCGCCGGAGGGGTGCGCATCACAGCCAGTAGGTCGGGATTGAGCACCGGCTGACCGTCCAGTTGACGGTTGGCCAGTAGCCCGATCATGTAAGCGGCCATATCTTCCGCTGTGGTGATCAGATACCCGGAAGGCAGCCCGCCGGGAATGAATTCCTGCTGCATGGCCAGCGGAAAGCCGAAGAACCGGCTGTATCCCTGCGCCAGATCGAGGGCTTCATCGGGATGGGTGACTGTGTGGTTCATTCCCAGAGGCAGGAAGATGTTCTCTTTGAGAAATTCTCCATACGATTGTCCGCTTACCTGTTCGTTGATGTAGCCAAGCACACGGTAATTCTGGTTGTAGTATTCAAATTTATCTCCCGGCGGCGTGGCAGAATTGGCGAATTGGAGGAGGCGGACCTGCTCTTCCAGGCTGTTGGTATAGGCGGCCGCGTTGGGATCACCTTTTTCTGTCAATCCGCTGGTGTGGTTTAACAAATGGCGGACGGTGATCTGTTCGGATGCTCTGGCATCTTCCACCTTGAACCAGGGGATATACGCCTGGACGGGAAGATCCAAATCTAGCTTTCCCTGTTCCACAAGTTTCATCACCGCCAGAGCGGTGAAGGATTTGGTCACCGAACCGATATAGAACTGGGTCTGCGGGGTGACCGGTTTCCCTGCAGCCGCTTCGCCATACCCTTTCTGGAACAGAACCCGGCCGTCTTTAACCACTGCCACGGCCATTCCGGGGATGCGGTTGCCCGTGACCTGCGCCTGCAGGTAGGTATCCAGCGATTGGATATCCAGGCTGCCGGTTGCCTTCGCCTGTGCGGAAAACGCCGGGAGGAACAGGCTGACCAACATAGCCACGCAGGCGATTGAAATAAGTAATTTATGACGATTCTTCATGTGAGACTATCCTTTGCATTTGATACAGCAAAGGATAGCCGGGGCATGTCACAACCCTGTCGTAAAACTGTCGCAAAATTGTCGCAGATCTATCCGGCTATTGGCAGGTAAAGATGAAAACAACTGCCTTTTCCGGGCTGGCTTTCCACTGATACGCTCCCCTGCATGGCTTCCACCAGTTCCTTGACCAGTGACAGCCCCAGTCCGGCACTGTCTTCCCCTGAATTTCGTCCGCGATAAAACCGTTCCCAGATGCGTTCCAGGTCATCCGGATCGATCCCTTCACCGGTGTCACTTACGCTGATCTGCACGGTTCCATTCTGCACTTCTGCCAGCACGGCCACGATACCGCCCGGCGGTGTATGCCGCACTCCGTTGCGCAGCAAATTCATCAAGATCTGCTGCAGGCGGCGCGGATCGACCAGAACAGGCGGCAGCTCTTTTGGCAACTGGCAGGTGACTTCCACACGCCCGGTCTGCCAGGCCAACGGGGAAAAAGTGTCTACCACCTGGCTGATCAAAGGATGGAGATCGGTGGGGCTGCACTCCAGCGAAAGATGTTTGACATCCGCCTGGGCGAGTGTGAATAGATCGTCGATCAATCCAGAAAGCTGCTGGATCTCACTTTCCATCAGGGCTACTTTGCGCCGGTTATCATCCGGAGGAGTGTCATCCCAGCGCTGCTGCAGTGTTTCGATAGCGGCGCGCAATGTGGCTACCGGGGTTCGCAATTCATGCGAGACATTGGCTACCAGGTCGCGGCGAGACTGGAGGATTTGCGCAACCACATTCCTTTCATTTTCCAGATCGCTGAGAGTGGTGGAAAGCTTATCGGCCATTGCGTTGAAATCGGATTGTAAATGGGCAATTTCATCCTCGCCTTCGACAGCCACCCGGGCGCTATAATCACCTGCACGGAGGGCAGCCGTGGTTTTGGTGAGCGATTCCAACCGGCGGGTGATGCGCCGGGCTATGAAATACGAGAATACAGCCGACGGCGGAAGGATGACACATAGAGTAATTGCCAGTCCCAGCACAATCAGTGTCAATGCGGGAAATACCGTGGTCATCAATCCTGTCATCATGGAAGCCATCGGGTCCCGGGTTTGTTCCCAGGTTTTCACCGCGGTTGATGAATAAGGTACGATCAGGTAGAAAAGCAAACCGAAGAAAGTTGCGAAGAAAAACGCTACCATCAAATGGTCGTTGGTGATCGACCAGAGCATGTGCTGTTTACGCATCCTGTTCCAACGAATAAAAAGACGCACGCACAGGCGGATGCAAAAATAACCAACACCGGTAAATGCCAGAAGCAGCACGACCTGCCATTCATCCCATTTGGTCAACCGCCAGATGGCATCCCAGTGGAGCAGGATTCCAGCCTGGCGTATCCCGAAGATCATCAGCAGAGAGACAGCCAGACTCATGCCGGCTTCCCAAAGCATCTGCCGGAACCAGGTTTTTTGAGGAAGCCGGATGCGCAGAACCGCCCACATCCCGCAGGATCCACACAGAAAAAACATGGCAGTCTGCATTACAAAGAGAGACACCAATCCTTCCATGCGTGAGGTGATGGAGAGGATCAACAACCCGATCAGGAAGGTTTCGACCAATCCCTGCGCAGGGTGTACAGACAGAAGAAAAGAAGAAAACCCGGATGGCTTTTTCATGGCCTGTTGAATCTGTAACCGATCCCCCAGATTGTTTCGATAGCCTCACCGAGGTTTTCTAGCTTGCGCCTCAGCCGTAGAATGGCATTATCCACGGAACGATCGCCGTTGATATAGGTTTCACCCCAGATTGTTTCAAGCAGATAGTTTCGGCTGAAGGTCCGCCCGGGATTGCGCGCCAGCAGCGACAGCAGGCCGTATTCAGTGCGCGTCAATTCAAGGGGGATGCCGTTCAGGCTGGCAGAAAACGCGGCCGGGTCGAGCCTCAGCGGGCCGCAGGTGAAGGTTCCTTCCTGCCCTGAACGATCAGAGGTCAGCACTGATTGGATCAACTCGCTGCGTCGCAGCAAGGCGTGCACCCGCGCGACCAGTTCTCGCATGCCGAAGGGTTTGGTCAGGTAGTCATCCGCGCCCACTTCCAGTCCGATCACCCGGTCGGTCTCTTCGCGGCGAGCTGTTAGCATCAGCACCGGGACGGCGGAGTTCTGCCGGATGCGGCGCAGGACTTCCAGCCCGTCAATTCCGGGCAGCATCCAATCCAGAATGACCAGGTCCGGGTGGACTTCGGGGAATTGACGCAACGCCTGCTCGCCGTCTTCCGCCCAGGCCACCCGATAGCCGTTGCTCTCAAGCTCGGCCATTGTCAGGCGGGCCAGTTCGCGGGTGTCTTCTACAAGCAGTATGGTGCTCATGACAGATATTATATCCAGCCAGCCTGACGAAAGATGTTACACAAAAAATCCCGGATCACTCACCGGTGACGTACCCTGTGCGCAATCCCATGGCCAGTTCCGGCCGGTTATTCAGGTCTGCCTGTTGGGCTGCCCGCTGATGGTTATATGAGACGGAGATAAGCTGAGCCGTCCACCCGGAAGAATTTCCTTCGAGAATGGCATAACGCGCGTGCGGCGATCCGGTTTCTACCACATGCGGAACAGCGCCGTCATCGGTATAAGCCGGCATGCCCACGCTGCCCGGGTTGATGATCAATGGCCCGCCGGGCACCTGGATGATGCGGGGTGTGTGTGAATGTCCGCAGGCGAGGATCGGGCTGTGGAAGCCATCGAGCCGGGTACGGATTTCATTCAGACTGGAGAGATGCGTGCGGCCATTCTGGATGGTTTCCAGTAGGTAGATTTTGTCACTGCGCGGTACACCGTGGCACAGGGTGATCCCTTCATCCAGCGTCAAAATGGATGGAAGCGCACGCAGCCAGGCATGTTCTTCATCATTCAACTGCGAATCGGCATACCGGTCGGAAAGCCCCTGATCAGCCGGTAGATTGGTGAGCAGCTGGCGTTCGTGGTTGCCGGAGATGTGCATCCATTCTTGTTTCATCAAGAATTGAATGGTTTCAGCAGGCCAAAGTGGACCGGAGACCAGGTCGCCCAGCGTGACGATCTGGTCTATGCGCCGCTGCTGCATGTCTCGGACGATGGCTTCAAGCGCCAGAATGTTTCCATGGATATCGGAGAGAAAAGCTATCCTTCGCATGTGGCCTCTGTACATCCGGAGATTTTACCGGTCAATCATACTCCGGATTTTTGTTAATTACATCCGGTGCGCTCCTGCCAGAAAATCAGAGCGGATTATCACCCGTCAACTGCATTCAAGAATGCAGTTGATAAATTCCTTCGATACGCGTAGTTGCCCGACCTCCAAAGAGGATGAACTTTTCCCCATTTTTACCAATTTGTTTCAATTTTATGATATTCGGACTGTTCCGGTCAGGACCCTGTTCAAGATTGATATCTCGCGGCCAGAGGTTTTGCGCCAGCAGGTAATACCCGAAAGCTGAGTTTCCTGAACCGGTGGCAGGATCTTCCAGATAACCAAATTTGGGAGCAAAGACCCGGACACGATAACGGTTATCCGGATAGGTTGTCTCGGAAGTGAAGACGTGCACAATATCCATACTGTTCCTCAGGCAGAACTTGCACAGCTTTTCCTGGTCAGGATGCATGAACAGCACCGTATCCAGGCCGGTGATGGGAACCAGCAGGGTGCGCAGCCCGCCGTCGATCAAACGGACAGGCAGCCCTTCCTGGATATCCACCGGTTTAATGAACAGGGCTTCGGCTAGATCAGAGAGATCGACCTGACAATCCAGGTATTGCGGCGCCGGCGCGGTAATAAATACGGCATCTTCATCGGCAAGGCAGTTGTACACCGTTAATTCACCGGCTTTTACCCGTATATTCACTTCATGTTCGGCGTGGGATAAACCGTTGTTCTTCAGCAGGTCATACAGAATGGCGATGGTGGCGTGCCCGCAGAAAGCCACCTCACATTCTGAAGAAAAAAATCGCAGGTAGTATCCCCGTCCTTCACTATTTACATATCCCACTTCGTTTACAAACCCCTTCAATTCGGCGGCGATCTGCTGCATTTCGGATTCGGTCAATTGATCGGGGCTGTCAAGCCGAATGTAACCGGCCGGATTACCTGTCGATCCATTGCCGGTGAACGCGTCAATTTTTTTGAAATTCAGCGATTTCATCAATGATCCTTTATTGTAATGTCACTGCCGGAACACAATTGTATCCCGGCATCACACAGCCGCCGGCGGTTCCGGATTGAGAGGACGGGCGTATTGCCAGAACCAGGCGGTCATGAACTCCAGACTGGACGGAGAATGAGCACACTTGCGGACAAAACGCACCAGTTCATTCTGATCCACCCCCAGGCGTTGCCCGTTGCAGCGCAGGAAAAGATCCACGGCGGCAATGGCCGTTCGTTTGTTGGCATCCTGAAAGGGCTTGTTCCTGAGCATTCCATCCAACAGGACAGCGGCTTTTTTATACAGGCCGGTGTACACCTCCCGGCCGTTTTCCACTGAAGCCGGAGTATTCAGGGCGGTTACCAGTCCGGTCAGGTCACGAACACCCGGTTCACCACCGGTGGCATGGATCAGCCGGTAGTGAATGAACAGCGTTTGTTCAGGGGTGAGATAGGTGGTCATCGGGCCAGGTCTTCCAGCGCTGTGTGGTATTCATCGAGAAATTCCGCTACATGCCCGGCAAAATCCGGGTCAATGCCGGAGCCGGATAACGGTTTGTCCACTTTGGTGACCACCAGGCGATGTTCTTCACTCTCCAATACGAGTGAGACTTCATCGCCGTCGGCCAGTTTCAGGCCGTCCAATACTTCACGCGGCAGGGAAAGAACGATGCTATTCCCGGTTTTAAAGAGACGACGCAGCATACCACCCTCCAGGAGATGTAACAGGCATACTTACAGTGTAAGTATAGCATAGGAACCGGCCTGGTTCGGCTATTTTTTCTTCAACTTTTCCATGGCTGGGATCATCCGGCCGGATGCGCAGCATTCGATCAGGATGGCCAGCCGATTCAGGCGGGTCTCTTCGTTCTTCGCGCAGACCACCCACCAGTTGACCACCTTACGGTAGGACGGCGGCTGTGCCTGAAAGTATGCCCAGGCGGCTTCGTTTTGCCGCAGCAAGCCGGCGTAGGGCTCAACCAGATCAGGGCTGCGGTTTTCGTAGCTGAATTCACCGAAGACCTTCTCCTGACGGGTTTCGAAGGCAGCCAGACCGGCCGGTCGCATACATCCCTGGACCTTGAGTTCTTCCACCCGCCGGATGTTGAACGGGCTCCAATAGCTGCGGGGTTTACGGGGTGTGAAGCGCACCCAGTAGCTTTCGTCATCGATCTTCTGGCGGATGCCGTCAATCCAACCGAAGCACAGGGCTTCATCCACCGATTCGGGGTAGGTGATACCGGGTTTGCCAGAATCTTTCTTGAAATATCCCAGCCATTGCTCGGAAGTGTCCATGTGATGCACAGCCAGCCAGTCGCGGAAGGCTTCCGCGGTGGGAAAGAAGCGGATATCCATTGGTGAGTTTTCTGGAGTGCTCAGGAAAGCGAGAGTTGTTTGATCTGATCGAGGTGAGTTTCGCCATGGCGCACATAAAGAGCCAGCAGTTGATCCAGTGTGACCAGCCCGTTCTCCAGATGCACGCCCGCCCGCTCCCAGTCCGCTTCGGGCAAACTGGCCAGTGTTTCCGCCCAACGTTCATGCAAACCGCGCAGGATAAGGAAGGAGGTTTGGACCGGTAATTGCGAATCTTTCAACTGCGCCCAGGCGTTCTGATCGTACGGTTTGAGGATGGGCTTTGCCTCTGTGAGGATCAACTTCATGCGGATGTATCCGTTGAAATGCGCATCGGCCAGGTGGTGGACGATCTGGCGGATGGTCCATTCACCCGGACGTACCGGCGTATCCAGCTGCGCTTCGGAATACTGCCCGACCAGAGATTCGAGCTTTGATGGAAAATCATGAATATGCGCGATCAGCGCCTGACGTTCGGCTGCCGTGGTCATTGATGTGTCCTCCTGATTTCATTATTTACGCGTTCCAACTGTCGAGCATGGCCTGCACGGAGCGGGTCATTTCCACGCTGAACTCCGAAGCGAACTTGCGCAGATAGAAATCCTGCCCGAAGTTGGCCGCACCTTCCGTCAGCTTTGGGCGCCGGCTGTCTTTGAACATCATGTCCAGTTCCAGCCCTTCCAGGTGGTAGTAGCGGTTATGCTGGACGATGAATTTCTGGTCAAAACGCCGCGACGGCGTGCGTTCTGCCGCCTCTTCTCTTGGATATCCCAGACACAACATGGTGATGGGCAGCACATATTTGGGCAGATGGAATAAGTCACGGTGGTATTCGTACTTTTCCATGATGTCGCCCACATAGCATGAGCCCAGCCCGAGTGCTTCGGCAGCGATCACGGTGGTCTGCGCGGCGATCAGCGTGTCATTGACCGCCAGCATCAGGTCGCCCACACCCGGTTTGCGCAGTTCGATCCCGCGCGCCTGACATAATTCCGCGGCGCCGCTGCGCAAAAAGAAGTCATACCAGCGCTGGTAATCGGCCAGAAAGACCAGCAGCAGAGGAGCCTTTGCAATGAAAGGCTGGTTGTCGCAGGAGACGGCCAGCTTCTCTTTCATCTCCGGATCATCGATTTTCAGGATGGTGTACAGCATCATATTGCCGGCAGTCGGCGCACGCAGGGCGGCCTGCAGCAGAGTTTCCGTCACATCATAGGGAACCGGTTTGTTCTCGAAAGCGCGGGTGGAACGGCGCTCGTGGATGGTCCTCAGAATATCATTCATGGTTGCCTCCGTTCGATGGATTCCCGGATATGGAAAGGCTCACTTTTTCTTTTTCGGTTCGGGCAGTTCCGGCATACTCACACGGATCAATTCGCTCAGCCACTCAGAATCGTCCCACTTTTCACCGGAGATGTGCAGGTACATTTTGGCTCCCGGGTATGGCGGTGCCTCTTCCGCACCATCGCCCAGGTAAGCGCGCGCAGCGGCTGTCGGTTTGAGAAAAAACTGATCGTCGCAGACCAGGGCGATAATCTTGCCGTCGCAGTACATGCCGTATTCTCCGAACATCTTCCGGGCGGTGATTACCCCCGCGCCCGACATTTGTTCGATCAGATAATCAATGGTATCCTGTGAACTAGTCATGAGGTCTATTATACAGAATTTGTTCCATTAGATTCTATCAGGACTGAGGAGTTAATAATTTGATACCTGTGGAATCCATGCGGGTTTTGAATTCAGGCCACTTGCTGTTGATATAGTCAACGGCACCCTGGTATATCTCTTCTGATAATCCATCCATGAGCATCGCCTGGTGAAATTTTTCTCGTTCTATCTTCAAGGCCTCCTGTGCACGGGTGACTTCATCGATCGCCCAGTAGACATCTTTCTCACCGGCGATCAGGTAGATCTCCGCGTGCATCAACTTCTCATAATCGTCCTTCAATCCCTGATAAAACGGTTTCGCGGCCGGCATGAGTTCCATGCCATTTTTCTTCAATGTGGATTCGAGGGTATCCTGTTCATCGAAGCATAGCATCATCAGGTCGAAGGTATCCGGAACGAAGGCTTTCTTTTGCATTTCCTCCAGGGTCAGTTCTTTCGCGGCATACCGGTTGAGTTCTGTCTGCATTTCCTCTGCGCGCATTTCGACGGTTTGTAATGTAATCAGGGGAAAGGTCCACCTTTTTATGATCTGTGTCTGCCCGGCAAGCATTGTAGCTTCCAGGACCATTTCCTGGTCCAGTGTGGCTTTCATAATGGCCGTAGCCTGCGACTGTGTGGCTTCCACCATAGCTGTGGCCTGTGCCTGTGTGGCTTCGGCTATCGCTGTCTCCTGGCTTTGGGTAGCCATGGCAATGGCAGCTTCTTTTGTCTTTCCCGCGCCTGATTGTTCACTTATCGCCGTCTCCACAGCCTGGGGGAATGTTTTGTCAAATATCAGCGGCATGATCACCTGGGATGTGATGATGATCCCCAGACAGAAGATTAAAGCCAATCCAAGAATGGTCAACAGAATGGTGCGTCCTCTGGTTGATCTGACTACAGGTGGCGGAATAGTAGAACCGGGTTCATTTTGAACTTTCTTCTCTTCAGAAGTAGATGCGGGCATTCCGCCCGCTTCTGGCACGGGTTTTCCGCAGTGCGGACAAAACATAGAATCCGCCTGTATCTCTGTGCCGCAGAAACGGCAAAACAGTTTCTCTGACATGGAATGACCTCCTGTACACCGC
>JAAZMZ010000073.1 GCA_012798535.1 Leptolinea sp. | reverse complement strand
GGCCTGTGCAATCCGGAAGGGAATGTGCTGGGTTTGATGCCGCACCCCGAAAACCATGTGTTTCCTTTTCAATCCCCCGATAGAAGAAGCTGTGAGACTTACTCGGGGTTGCCGTTGTTCATCAACGGCGTCAAGTTTGCCGGGCAGATTTAGCGGGAGGAAATTATGACGATCTCAGACACAGCCATTCTGGACTTGCTCCCCTTTGCCTTTAAATCCAGCCAGCTGCCGCTTCCCGGCCGTCGCTCAGGCAAGGTGCGCGACTGGTATACGCTGCCGGGCGGCCGCCGGCTGATCGTCACCACTGATCGGCTGTCGGCTTTTGACCGCAGCCTGGCCGTTGTGCCGTATAAAGGGCAGGTGTTGAATCAACTGGCCGCCTGGTGGTTCGATCGCACTGCCGATCTGATCCCCAATCATATCCTATCTCTGCCGGATGCCAACGCGGCCGAAGTGTTGGAGGTTATGCCTTACCCGGTGGAGGTGATTGTACGCGGCTATATCACCGGCGTTACCGGTACGGCACTGTGGCACCGTTATTCGCTGGGTGAGCGTGAGATTTATGGTTATTCCTTCAAATCCGGTTTGAAGAAGAATCAGCAGCTTGAGACCCCCATTATCACCCCCACTACAAAAGGTGGCGCTACCGGGCACGATGAACGCCTGACGTGCGCCGAGGTGGTGGAGAAGGGCTTCCTGGACGCCGCCAGTTGGGACCAGATCCAGGCGGCAGCGCTGGCAATATTCAACCTCGGTCAAGAAATAGCGCGTTCTGCCGGGATGATCCTGGTGGACACCAAGTATGAATTCGGCCGCACCGCAGACGGCCGAATTCTCTTGATCGACGAGGTGCACACCCCTGATTCCAGCCGATTCTGGCGACTTGACACATACGAGGAACGTTTTGTAACCGGAGAGGAACCGGATAATTTCGACAAAGAATTCATCCGCCGGTATTACGCCGACCGCGGATACCGCGGAGAAGGTGAACCGCCGGCCGTTGAATCCACCCTGTGGGTGCAGGCCTGCCGGCGGTATATACACATCTATGAAAAGTTGACCGGCCTGGAATTTATTCCCGCGGAATACCCGGTCAATCCACGGCTTGATCGCAGCCTGCGCGAGAAAGGTCTGCTGGCATGAAACCACTGCTGGTCATTTTGATGGGATCAAAATCAGATCTACCTCAGGCGGAGAAAGCTGCCGCTGCCGCGCGCCCCTTTGGAATGGAAGTGGAGCTGCGCATCGGTTCGGCTCATAAGACGCCCGCTCAAGTTTTGAGCCTGCTTAAAGCCTATGAGGCGGACCCCCGGCCGAAGGTGTATATCACCATTGCCGGGCGCAGCAATGCGCTATCCGGTTTTGTGGACGGAGCCGTGTCATCCCCTGTGATCGCCTGCCCACCTGTTTCAGAAAAATTCGGTGGGGCGGATATTTTTTCCTCTTTGAGCATGCCGTCCGGCATAGCGCCCGCTTTAGTGCTGGAACCGGCCAACGCCGTTTTACTGGCAGCCAAGATTTTTGGTCTGGCAGACCATCATTTCAGGGAAGCAGTCACCAACTTTCAGAGCCACAACAGTGACACAGTCGTTGCAGATGACGCAGATCTGAGAACGCCAGGGCAATAAATCAGCAATAGAAGGATCTTTTTTCCAGGTTGGAGATCGAAGGTGGAGTATGAGAACGATGTGGGATGAATCTCCTAAAGATGAATGTGGTGTACTCGGAATTTACGCACCGCAGGAAGATGTTGCCCGTCTGGCGTTCTTTGGCCTGTCAGCCCTGCAGCATCGTGGACAGGAAGCGGCCGGATTGGCCGTATCCGACGGACAGGCCATCCGGCTTCACAAGGATGTCGGTCTGGTCTCGCAGGTCTTTGATCCACTCACCCTTTCCACCATCCACGGAGATTTTGCCATCGGGCATACCCGCTACTCAACCACCGGTTCATCCTGCGCCCGTAATGCCCAACCTTTCTTGATCGACACTCAGTATGGCCCGGTCGCCCTGGCGCACAACGGCAACCTGGTTAATGCGCCCGAACTGCGTGCGCATTTGATGCACAGGGGCATCGGCCTGACCTCCACATCTGATACCGAAGTGATGACCATGATGCTGGCCTGTTCGCAGGGCGACACCTGGTTTGAACGGCTCAAGGATGCCATCCTTCACTGGAAAGGCGCGTTCTCTCTGGTCATCCTGACCCGCGACCAGGTCTTTGCCGTGCGTGATCCGTGGGGATTCCACCCTTTGAATGTGGGAATGCTTCCCGGTGGTGGCCATGTGGCGGCTTCTGAGGTGGGCGCCCTGCAAACATTGGGCTGTGTGGCATACCGGGAGGTACAGCCCGGTGAGATCATTGCTCTGAGCAATACGGCCATGACGTCTTTCCAGGCGATCCCGCCCATGGATCCAACGGCATTCTGCACTTTCGAACATATCTATTTTTCCCGTTCGGACAACATCTTCAACCGGCAAAGCGTACACGCTGTGCGGCAACGATTGGGTGTTACCCTGGCGGTAGAGTCTCCTGTGGACGCGGATGTGATCATTCCTGTGCCCGATTCTTCCATTCCGGCTGCCATAGGTTATGCCGGTGAATCCGGCATTCCTTACAATGATGGTCTTCTCAAGAACCGCTACATCGGAAGGACGTTCATCGAACCGAGTGATGAGCAGCGCAAACTGGGGATCGCACTCAAATACAATGTGATCCTGGAGAATGTGTTGAATAAACGCGTGGTGATGATCGATGATTCGATCGTGCGAGGAAATACTACCGGTCCGCTGGTGCAATTGCTACGTTCAGCAGGCGCGAAAGAAATCCACGTGCGCATTACCTGTCCGCCGATCATACATCCCTGTTTCATGGGTGTGGATATGGGCACCTATGATGAGCTGATCGCCCACCGGTATCACGTCAACGAGGTGTGTGCTCAGATCGGCGCCGATTCGCTCGCGTATTTATCGCTGAGTGGAATGATGCAGGCTATCGGGCAGAACGATGGGTACTGCAACGCCTGTTTCACCGGTGTATACCCTTTGCCGTTGTCACAGGGTGTTGCCAAGATGAGTTTCGAACAATCCATAGCGTAGGGTAGGCAGGGAAGGAGCGGCAGAATGAAAGTACTGGTTGTAGGATCCGGGGGACGTGAACATGCCATTGCCTGGAAGATCAGTCAATCACCTCTTCTCACCGACCTGTATATGGCACCGGGGAATGCCGGGATGGCCGGACTGGGGGAACTGGTTCCTCTGGAAGCGACAGACGGTGCGGGTATTCTGGATTTCGCACGGAATAAAGGCATAGACCTGGTGGTCATCGGGCCAGAAGCTGCCCTGGCGGCCGGAGTGAGCGATGTGCTGCAGGCCGGCGGGATTACCGTGTTCGGACCTTCGCAGTACGCCGCCCAAATGGAAACATCCAAACGTTTTTCCAAGAATTTTATGCAGCAGCACGTCATCCCCACTGCGCGCTTTGAAGCTTTTTCCGACTATGAGAAAGCCTGCAACTGTATCCGATCGCTCACCTATCCTTATGTGATCAAAGCTTCCGGATTGGCCGCCGGAAAAGGCGTCTTTCTTCCTGACACACTGCAGGAAGGGTTGAATGTGCTCCACAATATCATGATGGAACATGAATTTGGAGTTTCCGGAGATGAAGTGATCATTGAAGAGCGGCTGGAAGGGGAAGAAGTCTCCCTTCTGGCTTTCAGTGATGGAAAAACTCTCTCTCCCATGCCGCCCGCGCAGGATCATAAGCGCCTGTTGGATAATGACGAGGGTCCCAATACCGGCGGAATGGGAGCGTATGCTCCGGCGCCGGTGCTGTATAAAGATGAGATTGCAGAGATCACCCGCACCATTCTGCAGCCGGTGGTGGATGGACTGCGTAAAGACGGACATCCGTATGTCGGGGTGTTATATGCTGGTCTGATGCTTACGAAAGATGGTCCCCGGGTGCTTGAATTCAACGCGCGTTTCGGCGATCCGGAAACTCAGGCCATTCTACCGCTGCTGGAAGCTGATCTGTTGGAAATCTTCATTGCCTGTACACAGGAAAAGCTGGAAGAAGTCAAGATCCGTTGGGCGGAAGGATCGGCCGTCTGTGTGGCGGTGGCTTCAGAAGGTTACCCGGCGAAAGCCCGGACAGGATTACCTATCCGGGGATTGGATATCACCATGGAAAACAGCGTGGTGTTCCATGCCGCCACCCGGCGCGAGGGAGACTCTTTCATCACTGCCGGCGGCCGCGTTCTGGGTGTGACCTGCTGGGATGTCAATCTGCGAAAAGCCATTGATCGGGCGTATCAGATGGTTTCACACCTGTCTTTTCCCGGGATGCACTATCGGAAAGACATCGGCAAAAAAGGTCTGGAGCACATCTGCTGTTCCTATGCCTATCAGGCGGCTGGTGTGGACATTGATGCCGGCAACCGCAGTGTGGAGCTTATAAAGGAAGATGTGCGTTCCACATACAATCCACGCGTGCTGGCCGGGATTGGATCATTCGGCGGGCTGTACGACGCCGATGATCTGGGGGAACAACCGGTGCTGGTGGCTTCCACCGATGGTGTGGGCACCAAGGTGGAACTGGCTGCACGGCTGGGCCGCTACCGCGGGATTGGTGAAGATATCGTCAACCACTGTATCGACGATATCCTGGTACAGGGTGCCCGGCCGCTGTTTTTCCTGGATTATTTTGCTGCCTCTAAATTGAAACCTGAAGTCGTCGCCGAAATCGTAGCGGGGATGACGGATGCCTGCAAGGTGGCCGGCTGCGCTCTGCTGGGCGGGGAAACGGCGGAGATGCCGGGAGTCTACAACAGAAACGCTTTCGATGTGGCGGGGACGATTGTGGGAGTCCTTCAACGCGGGCGGATCCTGCCTCAAAAAGAATCCATGCGGGCGGGTGACGTGCTGGTGGGTTTTGCATCCAGTGGGCCGCATACCAACGGTTATTCGCTGATCCGCAAGATTTGTGATGGAGAAGATCTACTCGCATATCGTGAGGAATTGAAATCCAGCCTGGCGGATGCTCTGCTGGCTCCGCATCGCTCGTACCTGTCTCTGCTGGATACACTATTACCGTTTACGAAAGGTTTTGTTCATATCACCGGCGGCGGTTTCATGGAAAACATCCCCAGGGTTTTGCCGGATGGTCTGCAGGCGGTGGTGGATCGATCTGCCTGGCCGCAGCCGGCACTCTATCAATGGCTTCAGACAAAAGGGGGGATCGATACCCGTGAGATGTACCGGGTCTTTAACATGGGTATCGGAATGATCGCGGTGATCGATCGCGGAGACTGGCCTGTCATTCAATCCGCTGTGGAAGAACCCGCCTGGCTGATTGGCCATCTCGATCATGGGCCTCGGAGCGAGGTTCGACTGTTATGAAAAAGGCCGGTCTGGTGGTGTTGATCTCAGGTTTCGGTTCGAACCTGCAGGCGATTCTGGATGCGGTTGATGCCGGGACACTGAACGCGGAAGTCCGAGCCGTGATTTCAAACCGGGTGGATGCCTACGGACTGGAGCGTGCCCGGCTGGCCGGTATTCCGGCGTGTGTCAAGTCCCGATCCAAGGGCCAAACCCGCGAGAACTACGACGCCGAACTAGCAGAGTTGGTGCAGGGATACAAACCTGACCTGATACTACTGGCCGGTTGGATGCGGATATTAACGATGGCGTTCATCGGGCGTTTCCCTGACCGCATCGTAAATTTGCATCCGGCTCTGCCCGGCACATTCCCAGGAGTCAATGCCATCGAACGAGCCTATCAGGCGTACCGGCAGGGTGAAATCAACCACACGGGTGTGATGGTGCACCTGGTACCCGATGAAGGTGTAGACCTGGGACCGGTGCTGGGCCAGCAGGTGGTGGAAATCCGGCCGGAGGATTCTCTGGAAGATCTGGAAAAACGAATCCATGCATGTGAGCATGTGCTTTTCGTCAAAACAATACAGCAATTGATAAAACGAATGGAGGATAAAGATGCCAAGAGCGCTGCTGTCGGTGTACGATAAAACAGGTTTGTTGGATTTCGCCCGCGGATTGATCAACGCGGGTTGGGATTTACTGGCTTCCGGGGGAACGGCAAAGCTGCTGACCCAGAATGGCCTGAAGGTCACCGAGGTGGCCGAGTACACCGGTTCGCCGGAAATTCTTGGCGGCAGGGTGAAGACCCTGCATCCGGCCATTCATGGCGGATTGCTGGCACGGGATTCGCAGGTAGACCGGGATCAATTGCAGTCGCTGGGCTGGGCGATGATCGATCTCGTAGCGGTTAATCTCTATCCCTTTGAAGCAACCGTTGCCCGGCCGGATGTCAGTCTGACCGAGGCCATCGAGCAGATCGATATTGGCGGTGTGGCTTTGATCCGCGCGGCAGCCAAGAACCACCAGCGGGTTACACTGGTCTGTGATCCACAGGATTATCCGATTGTTCTGGAAGGTTTGAAAGATGGCACGCTGGATGAATCTGCCCGCCGGCAACTGGCATTGAAGGGATTCCGGTTGACCACGCATTACGATCAGGCCATTAGCCAGTACCTGTCCGGTGCGCAGAGCGAAACACTCACGTTGTACCCGGTTCAACCGCTGCGTTACGGCGAGAATCCTCATCAGTCGGCGGTGTTACTGGGTTACGATCCGCAGGATACCCCGCTCGGCGGGAAAGTTTTACAGGGTAAAGAATTATCGTACAACAATCTGCTCGATCTGGACGCCGCCTGGCGGGCGGTGGTTAGCTATAAGCGGAGCAGCATCGTTATTGTCAAGCACCTGTCACCCTGCGGTATTGCCAGTGACGAGGATCAGTTGACCGCCTATCAGGCCGCACTGGCCAGCGATCCTGTTTCGGCTTTTGGTGGGATCATTGCCGCCAACCGTCCGGTTACTGCCGCTGCCGCGGAAGCCATCGGTGAGTTATTTGTGGAATGTGTCATCGCGCCCGGCTTCGAGCCGGAAGCGTTGACGGCTTTCGCAAAGAAAAAGAATGTCCGCCTGATCCAGATGCCCGACCTGGAAGTCACGCCAAAAGTGGAATATCGTTCCATTGTGCGCGGTATGCTTCGACAGCAGTTGGACCTGGGCGACCCGCAGCCGATTAATTGGAGAGTGGTGACCGTGGAACAGCCTTCTCTGGAAGAAATGGATGCCTTAAAATTCGCCTGGACGGCCTGCCAGCATGTCAAATCCAATGCCATTGTTTTCGCGCAGGGTGAAGCCACAGTGGGTATTGGCGGTGGTCAACCCAACCGGGTGGACTGTGTGAGAATTGCCGCCGAACGCGCGGGAGAAAAATCAGTTGGCGCGGTGATGGCTTCCGACGCGTATTTCCCGTTCTCTGATTCAGTGGAAGAAGCTGCTCGTTTCGGAATCACAGCAATCGTCCAACCGGGAGGATCGATACACGATAACGATTCCATCGATGCCTGCAACCGGCTGGGGATCAGCATGGTGTTCACCGGATACCGGCATTTCAGACACTAAAAGGAATGAGAATGAATCAAGTTATCTTTGAACAACCTGAAGCATTGACCTTCGATGATGTCTTGATCGAGCCGGGCTACAGCGAAGTGCTGCCTTCCGCGGTGGATGTGCATGCCCGCCTGACCCGTGATATTCAATTGAATATTCCCCTGCTTTCAGCGGCCATGGATACGGTCACAGAAGCCCGGCTGGCTATCGCACTGGCACGTGAAGGCGGAATTGGTATTATCCATCGCAACCTTTCCCCGGCAGATCAGGCTCGTGAAGTGGAGATCGTTAAGCGATCAGAATCCGGAATGATCCTTGATCCGGTAACCCTACCGCCGACAGCCACCCTGGCTGATGCGGAATCCATCATGGCGAAGTTTCATATCAGCGGGTTACCGGTAGTGGATCAGAAATCCAACCGGCTGGTGGGAATTCTCACCAACCGGGATACGCGCTTCACCGAACCGGAGGATATGTCCCATTGTGTGACAGAATTCATGACCTCTGAGAATCTGATCACGGCTAAAGTTGGCACCACCCTAGAGCAGGCCAAAGAGATACTGAAGAAGCACCGCATAGAGAAACTGCCGCTGGTGGATGATGAAGGGCATTTGCGGGGCTTGATCACCGTCAAGGATATCCAGAAACGCATGCAGTATCCCGAAGCCGCCAAAGATGAACACGGCAGATTGCTGGTCGGTGCGGCTGTCGGGGTGAGCGCAGATGTGGAAGAACGCATCGAACGCCTGCTGGATAAGGATGTGGATGTGGTGGTCATCGATACCGCCCACGGGCATACGGCAGGTGTGATTAAGACCATCCGCAGAATTAAAGCCGTGCAGAACAGTCTGCCGGTGATCGCCGGAAATGTGGTTACTGAAGAAGGAACGCGGGCGTTGATTGAGGCGGGCGCGGATGCAGTGAAGGTGGGAGTGGGAGCCGGTTCCATTTGTACCACCCGGATCATCTCGGGCACCGGAATGCCGCAGTTGACTGCTGTATTTCGCTGCGCGAGAGTTGCCCGGCCGCTGGGTATCCCGGTGATTGCCGACGGAGGCATCAAATTTAGTGGTGATATCGTCAAAGCACTGGTCGCCGGTGCGAATACCGTCATGCTGGGCAGCCTGCTGGCCGGACTTCAGGAAGCGCCGGGAGAAGAAATTTTGTACGGCGGCCGGCAGTTCAAATCTTACCGGGGGATGGGTTCCATGGGCGCGATGCAGGGATACGGAAGAGACCGCTACGGCACTGGCCAGAGCAGCAGTAAACTTGTTCCTGAAGGGGTGGAAGGTATGGTGCCCTATCGAGGTCCGCTGGGCGATTTTGTCTATCAACTGGTCGGTGGTATCCGTTCAGGAATGGGATACGCCGGCGCGGCCAACCTGGATGAGCTGTACACAAAAACCCGCCTGGTACGCATCACCGGCGCTGGATTGATCGAGAGCCATCCGCACGATATCACCATCACCCGCGAATCCCCCAATTACCAGCGCGGGGATTGATCCGCTTTCATGCAACAATAAAAAAAACGAGATTGGCCAACAGGCCAACCTCGCTTTTTTTTAGGATGAGAATACTACACCTGATTATCGGACGCACAGTTCATCCGAGGTGGCTTCTTCCCCCTTACCGTTATTGTAATAAGTGAAGAAATGCAGATAAGAATCGGGCTTGACTTCCGGGATCATAGCGGTAAGTGTGATCGTTTTTGCCGTCTGATCGACGGTGATTTTGCCGGTCGCGCCGCTTCTAATGTTGCCATCACCTTTGTTTTTCCAGACAAGAGTTTTGTTTTTGAACAGTTTTTCAATTGCACCTTTTCGTTCCGTTCCCTGTTTGAAATTGAAGGCCTGGAGAGCCACGTCATAGCCATAACCCGACCCAAACATAAAATTACCGCCGCCTGTATCTTCATTATTATCAGCGTCGATATCAATACCCCAGGCGATTTCAGGATATCCCTTGTCAAGGGTATCCTTATCAATGGCAATTTCATTAGGAATTTCCCGCATGGTTAATACCACAGTCAACTTCGTGCCTTCCAATTTGGACGCGGCTGACACGATATCCAAATATCCCGGAATGCTTTCGTCGGAGCTTCCCAATACCGTGTTATTGGGATTGCAGACAGGTTCAGGTGTCTCGGTAGCCGTGGGTTCAAGTGTCGCTGTAGGTTCAAGCGTCGCTGTGGCCGTGGGTTCCAGCGTGGCGGTCGGAGCGGTTGTCTCTGTGGGCATAGGCGAGGGCGTATTCGTTGCAATTTCAGTTGGCACGGGTGTCTGAACCGGGCCGCAACCTGCCAGCAGAGAGCCGAGAATCAATAGTGTTATAGTGACAGCATGGATGTTTTTCATGGTTTCTTATAGGTTCCTTGGGATTAGGTATGTGTCTTCGGCGGGTGCTATGATGTACCACCTGCAAAGCGCAAATCAGAAATACTTTTCGATTAATAACAGGGAAATATCGATTGGCATACTCCTTTCTATCCAGTGGCTATCAGCCCACTGCCGATCATCCATAAATACGCGTACGACTAGATACATTTCATGTGAGATACCAGAACGGTTTGGCTAATGAATTTATTGCTGAAAGATTGGAATTAGAAGATAAATTAACAACAACAGTCCTGCGGCCCCTTTAATTTATTAATATAATTTTAATAATATCATTGAAATGACTCAAACGGCAGGTTGATTTCCGTTTGATAACCATCGATGATTATTGATAGGCTGATTAATCGTTCGGACAGGAATGTTCAGTTTTACCGGATGGATTTCAAAAAAAGGTCCACCATTTTGGGTTCGAAGTGCTTTCCTTTTTGTTGGCGCAGGTAATCGCAGATATCTTTCTCGTTCCATTTCTTCCGATAGGGGCGGTCAGAATTCAAGGCGTCCCATACATCCACCACGGCAAAAATACGCGCCGAGATGGGAATTTGTTCGCCAACCAGTCCGCGTGGATAACCCGAACCATCCCATTTTTCATGATGGCAATAGGGAATATCAATAGCGTTTCTTAAATACCGGATGGGGGAGAGCATTTGATAGGCATAGGTGGGATGCATTTTCATGATCTCCCATTCTTCGTCTGTCAGTTTTCCGGGTTTCAGCAAGATCGAATCGGGAATCCCCAGTTTTCCAATATCATGCAGAAGAGCACCCCGGCGGTAATGCACCTGATCCTCCCGGCTGATGTTCAGAGCACTGGCAAGACTGAGAGTGAGAGAGGTCACCCTCTGAGAATGGCCTTCTGTTTCCCTGTCGCGTAAATCTAGGGCATGAGACCAACCGGTGATGGTAGCGTCATACGCAGTGATCAACTCCTGATGAGAGATCTGCATATCTTCAAATAATTGAGCGTTGTCAATAGCCAGAGCAGCCTGATTTCCCAGGGTTTCAAGGTAATTCATCCATTCTTTATCAGGATTGCGCGGAGTTCTGTTATAGATTTCCAGAACTCCTTTAAGAGCACCTTTGGAAACCAGAGGAACGCCGATATATTCCATGACCTCTTCTTCAACGAATAATGGCATGGTGGTGGATTCCAATCGAGCGACATGGATATCGGGTATATGCAGAATCTTGCGATTCTTACCGACTTTGCCGGCCAGCCCTTCGCCCAATGCAAGATGTACCTCATTTATCAGAGATGTCCGAAATCCCTTGCCATTGGAATATTCCAGCATCTGGTTGACTGCGTCGTATAGCAAAAAGGAAGCGGCATCCACATCTCTTTGAGCCAGCACTTCATCGAGCAGGAAATTCAATGATATCTGCACATTCAGACTGGAAGTAACGGCCTGCCCGATTTCATTAAGCGAACGCATGCGATTCAGTTGGAGTTGGATCTGCTGTTCCGCTTTTTTCTGTTCTGTGATATCGACCGATACTCCCAGAACACCGGTCTTTTGACCCAGATAGTCATAGGGGATTTTTACGGTTTGCAATAACCGTGTCTTTCCCGCGGCATCCGTCAATCTCTCTTCTGGAATGACCAGCGTTTTTCCGGAATAGATCACCTCTGCATCTTTTTCGCGGAAATGGCGTACCTCATCATCGATATCCATGAAGTCTGCGTCAGTTTTTCCCGTAAGGTTTTCAACGGAAGTACCGAAAGCCTCGGCAACAGCCTGGTTGGCCAGAATAAAATTTCCGGCGATATCTTTGGCAAAGATGAAATGGGGTACCAGATCGATGATCTTCCGCAATGACTTCTCGCTTTGCTCACGTTCGAGTTCTGCTTTCTTCCTTTGTGTGATATCGCGAATTAGAACAGACACAGATCGGCTTTCTTTCTGTTTATTAAAAACCGGATTTATACGCGCCAAATACCACCTTTTTCCATCCGGCATATCCAGATCGTATTCGAGCGTTTCAGGAAGCTGACTCGCAGACACCTTATTAATCACATCAACAAATTTTTGCCCCTCATCTCTGCCCAGGATTTCAATAACGGTCTTCCCGAGGATTTTATTACGGGGCTTGAACAGACGGTTTTCATCCCCCACCCAGACATGCGTTATCCGGCTGGAGTAATCACACTCGAAAACGATATCATCCAATGAGGTTACCAGCGCCTGCATCTGTTCTTCACTAGTCTTTAATGCGATATTCGTATTCACCTGGTCTGTGATCACTTCAGAAAACAGGATGATTCCGCCAATGGTTTTTGGGTCTTGATACCAGGGTCTCACTTCCCAGCGAACCCAGTCCAATCTGCCATCGGCTCTCGGGAATGGATCGCTATCAGCGCGAAAAGTCTCTCCCGCGAGGCATCGACGATGGATTTCTTTGATCTCATCGTTGATTTCCGGGAATATCTCGTAATGTGAACGGCCGATGATCCATTCACCCTCCGGAATCCGGTAATCATGAATGAACCGACGGCTGGCCGCCAGATAGCGCATTTGTGTGTCAAACATGGCGATTGCCGCAGGAGTATTTTCAACAAATAATTGCAGGACCTTCTCGCGCGTGATCAATGTCTCTTCGGCCTGTTTTTTCTCCGTGATATCTCGGTTGGAAGCACGTCTTCCCAGATAAACTCCATCCGGCCGGGTTACACTCTGGCAAGTGTGGGACAACCAGCGGACCTCTCCATCTTTGCGTATGATCCGGTAGTCAAAGGATTCAACCTGGGCATGCTCCTCTGGATCATTGGTATCATGTTTCAGCCAGATTTCCCGATCGTCTCTGTGAACTATCTTTTTCATCAATCCTGGATCATCGATGAATTCCTCACGGGTGTAACCGGTCATCCGCTCACAGGATGGAGAGATAAAAGCGAAATTTCCTTGAGGATCCCGCCAGTATTCCCAATCGTAGGTGTAATCCGCCACCGTGCGGTAACGTTCCTCACTATCTTGTATTTGCTTTTCGTATTGGGTACGTTTAAATTCCTTATCAAGCATATCCAGGGCGAAAGATATATCCAGCCCGATCTCATCGATCAGGTGGATTTCCTTTTCTGATTCGAAAGTATCTGATCCTTCCGAATAAAGATTCAGAGAACCGACGATCTCATCGTTAAAAAATAGGGGGACACAGGCAGCCGAATTAAATCCTAACTGCCTGCCGAGAGAATCCCAATGCTGCATAGAGGGATTATGACGGAGGTTGCAGGCAGTTATTATTTTCCTGGCTTTATAAGCAGAAGAGATAATATCGCCGTCAAAGGGTGATTTTTTAATATTGATTTGGCTGAATGGCAGAGGCCGGTTTACGGCTGCTACGGAAACCTTTCCGGAAGGCGCACCATACAATCCAATCCAGGCCAGTGGAAATTCACCGAATTTACAGACGGTCTTTATGACATTCTCAAAGAGCTCCTGCCGATTTTTGCAACGAATGATTGCCTGATTGATCTGGCTGATGGTTGAATACAGGCGGTTGCTCATTTTCAGGCTATTTTCAATATTCTTCCGTTCGGTAATATCAAAGGAACGGACGAAGATACCTTCAGAGACCGGTTGAATATTCAATTCAAACCAGCGGCTTGAATGATCGGGATATTCAAATTCGTTCTCGACTTCGAGGGGTTTACGTTCTATCATGCATTTGTTCAGTATTTGGAACGTCTTTGTATTTTCAATACCCGGCCAGACTTCGAAAAAATTCTTCCCAAGAAGTTCAGCGTTAGGACGTCCGCTGTGTTTTTCCAGATTCTTGTTCAGAAAGATGTAATTCCAGTTGAAATCAATGATCTGGATGCCTTCCTGCATGTTCTCCAGAATCAGCCTGAATCGCTCGTCTGAATTTTGTAAATCCCGGGAATGGTTCATTTCAAATTCCTCGGTTTTTGTAACCATAGATCATATCCAGATTCTAGAATCG
This sequence comes from Leptolinea sp., assembly GCA_012798535.1. Taxonomy (GTDB): domain Bacteria; phylum Chloroflexota; class Anaerolineae; order Anaerolineales; family Anaerolineaceae; genus Leptolinea. Next base: position 26,544 of record JAAZMZ010000073.1, on the reverse strand, counting down.
TTTGGTTTTCATCGACAGGCCCTTGAATATCTGCGTTTGGCCGCTTTGATATGATAAAAATGGGCTTTGTTGATGAAAGAAACCTTCGATATGAGGATTATTGACAGGGGGGAAAATCCTTTGTAAACCAAAGTATTCATAATATTTCATCCACCAGTAGAAAAACAAAACGAGGTGCTGAATAGTTTTTCGGACACCCAACGTACGTGAATGAAGATCCGAATAATGCAGTGTATTTATAATATCTAACAGCAAAAGCAAATTCAATAAGTTTTATATAAATTATACAATTTACAGTTTGTTATTCATAGGCAAGCGTTTCGCGGACGGAAAGCCGCGAGGCATGAGAGGCCGGGGTCAGACTGGAGAGCGTTGCCAGAATCAGAATACCCAAAAGCCAGACAAATGAACCGGTCCAGGAAAATACCACATCCAGCGGGGATTGAAATATAGATACCCCAACACCGTAATCCAACAGGCAGGTAAAAGGAATGGACAGAATGATACCCAGTATCCAGCTTATCAGGCCGATGATCAGGCCTTCCATCACGACCATTGACTGGATGTTTAATGTAGATGCCCCGATGGCGCGCATCACACCAATCTCACGAGTGCGTTCCAGAACATTTAGATTCATTGTATTGGACAGACCCAGTCCACCCACAACGGCGATCAGGCAGGCCATGATTAGCATGCACCAGGCCAGAACGTCAGTGGTACTCTTTTGCTGGTTGTACCAATCCGCAGATGTCTGAACATAAGCGACGGCGATCTTCCGTTTCTTGAATTCCTTCTGAAGGTTTTCAGAGATCTTGGCCTGCGAAGCAGGATCATGCGTACTGGTAATGGTGCGCAATTGATAGATTTTATTGGGCATCCCGATCAAATGACTCAGGTATTCATAGTTGGTATAGATCAATGGCGGATTGACATTTCCCGGCATTCGATAGAAACCGATGATCTGCCATTTTGTCTTTTTCCCGTTAACCTTAACTTCCACCCAATCGTCAATTTTTAAATCCGGGCGAATGGCTTGAAGGTGATTTCCGATGACAATCTTATCCCTGTCGCCGGGTCGCAGCCACCGGCCGTAAACCATCATGGGTTTGATCAGGGTCGAGTTGGAAGGAGGTGCCACAAAGGCTATAGTATCCATCTTCTTGCCATCAGGTTTCTTCAACTGACCTTCAATAGTCAACCAGCCCTCCACTCCTTCCACCCCCTGAATGGAGTGGGCAACGTTACTGATGAGTCTGCTGGAATAGATCTGATTAAGAGAAACGTTAATATCCGCCAGAAAGTAGCCCTGAACATCCTGCATGACCTTGTCGAAGCTGGACCACAGGTTGAAAACTGCGATGAAGATGGCTCCACCGAGTACCAGTGTGCTGAATGTGAGGGAAATACGTGCTTTTTTACGAAAGGCGTTACGCAATGAGAGAAGCACAGGCCGTGGAATGAACTCTAATTTCGATTTATTATCCCCGGTACCCTTTGTGTTTCCGCTCAACCCGAAATCACTCAAAGCCTCACGCACCGGTTTTCTGAGGCTGTTGAACATAGGGACGATGGCAGCAAGAATGGGCGTAAGAAACGAGATCAAAGCCTGGATCAAGACAACATTCGGGAAGATTTCCACCGGCCGCATATCATAATTAAGAAAATTGGACATAAAACTGTTCAGTTGTGATCCTCCCCATGACGCCAGCGGAACGGAGATCACAAATGCCACACCACCAAAAATCAATAACAGGGTCACATACATCACCAGTATCTGATCCATTCCCGCGCCAATGGCTTTCATTACCCCGATTTGTTTGGTGTGCTGCATCATCAAGGCGACGAAGGTGTTGACAATCAAAAAACCACTCAAGATCACCGTCAACCAGCCGAAGAAACTGAGAATGAAAATCACACCCTGGGTAATTTGCCAGGCGAAGTGATGTCCCGGATTTTCCACAGTTACGTCTGATACTTTTACCCCGTTTCTCTCCAGGAGGTCTGTGATTTTCTTCGTCACATCGGTCACGTGTTCCTGGTTGGTGGCATCTTCAGACACACTGACCAGCAGGTAACCGTACGAGTCGCCCACACCTAGGTATCTGGCGGTTTCCTGGTTCATATAGGCGGTGACAATCCCTGACATGGCGTATGGAAAATTGGTGCCGCTGTGGACATATCCGCTGAATCTCAGATCGCGTTTTCCCCCGTCGGGTAATTCGATGCTGATCGTGTCACCGGGTTGCATTCCCAGGGTGTGTGCCGAATAGTCAAAAACCACACTGTGATGAGCCAATGAAGGCAGTACATCTGAACCGGATACCGGTTCCACTCTATCAAGCCGCATTTCCTCGAATGACTTAACAGAAGAGAATATGATGTTGGTCGTTACCCCCCCGGGTGTGACCCATTTGGCGATTAATTGATTGCGCCCTTCTGCATCACCGACACCCGGAATATCGCGGATACTCCTGATCCAATCTTCATCCAATGGATAAGCGGAGATCTGTGCGTGAGAAGGAACGGCGGAAAGATAGTCGTAATCCATATCGCCGTTCATCATAAGAGCCATATTATTAACCAGGCCGACAGAAAAAACCCCCACCGCTATGGTTGAAATCATCAACAGAGTGCGGGATTTATTGCTCCAGAAATCCGCCCAGACTTTACGCCAACGGGTGAACATGAGTTACCTGTTTGCCTGAGAAGGAACTTCAATTGATTTCTTCACCAGAGAGTGGTCGAATGAACTCCCGTCCGATTCAGTCGCATCGATCATCATTCCATCTGCGATCTGTGCCGTGTGATGCGTTCGTCTCGCCAGGCTGCCATCATGGGTCACGATGATGATGGTTTTACCTTCTCTGGCCAAATTATCGAACAACGCAAAGATATCTTCGGCCGTCTTTGAGTCCAGATTACCGGTTGGTTCATCCGCGATCAATACAGGCGGGTCATTGGCCAGCGCGCGGGCGATCGCCACGCGCTGCTGTTGACCGCCTGAAAGCGCGGAGGGCAGTTTGTCGGCATGATCCCTCAATCCGACCAGATCCAACAGACACAATGCCCGGTCTTTCCGTTCGGCTGGTGGTATTTTCCCGCTGAAATCCATGGCAAGCAGGATGTTCTCCAGAATCGACAAAGTCGGTAAAAGTTGGAAAAACTGGAAGACGATACCCATATTGTTGCCTCTCCAGCGCGCCATCTCCCCTTCGCTCATTTGGTGCAACGGCGAACCGTTGACCCACACTTCACCGCTCGACGGTCTGTCGATACCAGTGATCATATTCAACAGGGTTGTTTTTCCACTGCCGGATTTTCCAATGATGCTGTTGAACTCACCCGCTTTAAATTGCAGATCAATACCCCTGAGAACCTGGTAGTCTCCAGAAGAAGTGCGGTACGATTTGGTCACACCGCGCAGTTCGATCATGGAACGATCATCGGCCACTTCACCGGTGGTATCAAGTATTGTTGGAAAGAAATTGAAGTTCATAAAGTACACCAGCCTGTTACAAGCAAAATTGAATTAATACTCATACGATTGTCAGGTGAAAATGGTTGTACTGCATCGATTGACTCTTCCTCAAGATTTTGATCGACCAGGCACTCATCTTCAAAGAACAGGCATTCTGTGCTGTGAAAAAGGAGTTTCAAGATCTTCGTGCCCTGTATTGAACTTTGACGTAAACGGTTAACTATGATATATTTCTTTAGCCGGTTGATTCCGGCCGATGGAAAGCAAGTAGTAGAGAATTCTCTTTAGCGGGCTTTTTGTAGGCAATTTACCCGGCAAGCAATTGCCGGCTTTATTTTTAACAACAATTACACAGGATTTTACGTGACCAATGGCTGATACCTAATGTTCAAACGTGAAATCGCAGGATGTGATAGAGTATGAGAAAAGAAAAACATCACAAAGACAACATGAGCAATAAACCATTGCGAATCATTCCCTTGGGTGGCCTGGGGGAAGTAGGCAAGAATATGATGGCCTACGAATATGACGGGCAGATCATCCTGGTGGATGCCGGATTGATGTTCCCGGAAAACGACATGCTCGGGGTGGATTACATCATCCCCGATTTTAAGTATCTGCTGGATAAGGCCGACCGGGTCAAAGGGATCTTTATCACCCACGGGCATGAGGATCACATTGGCGCTATTCACCATGTGATGGAAGCGCTGAATGCGCCTATCTATGCCACCCCGCTGACCAGCGGTCTGCTGGAAAATAAGCTGGCCCGCAACGGCCTGTCCCAGAAGACTGTAGTGCACAAAGTGAATGCCGGTGAAAAGGTGAAAGCCGGACCGTTCACGGTGGAATTTTTCCATGTGTGCCATTCCATCCCGGACGGCGTCGGTTTTGGCATCGAATGCCCGGCCGGACTGGTTGTGCATTCCGGCGACTATAAATTCGACCACACCCCGGTGGATAACTGGCCGTCGGACTATGCCAAACTGGCAGAATTCTCAAGGCGTGGTGTACTGGCGCTGTTATCCGATTCTACGAACTCGGAACGACCGGGTTGGACACCCTCGGAACGGGTGATCGATGATGCTTTCAGCAAGGTCTTCCGCGACGCCAGTGGCCGCATCATTATCGCCAGTTTCGCGTCGCTAATCTCCCGTATGCAGCAGGTGGCCAATGCGGCCAGAGAACATGGCCGCAAGATGGCTTTTGCCGGTCCAAGTATGCTGGATAACATGAAGATCGCCCGCAAGCTGGGCTTTCTGGATATCGACGATACTCTGGTGGTGCCCATCGAAGTAGCCCTTACCATGAAAGATCGTGAAGTGGTCATCATGTGCACCGGATCCCAGGGTGAGCCGACCTCCATTCTTGGCCGGCTTTCCACCGGCACGAACCGTCTGTTTGACATTCAGCCGGGCGATACGGTGGTGCTGTCTTCCCATCCTATCCCGGGCAACGAAGAGAATGTCTACCGCACCATCAACCGCCTGTTTGAGCGCCAGGCCGATGTGATCTACGAAGCCATTGCGCCGGTGCATGTCTCAGGGCATGCCAGCCAGGAAGAGATGAAGTTGCTGCTGCACCTCACCCGGCCGAAATTCTTCATCCCCGTGCACGGAGAACTGCGTCAGTTGAAGCAGCATGCCCGACTGGCCAGAGAGGTCGGCATTCCGGAAGAAAATATCGCCGTGGTGGAAAACGGCCAGGTGATCGAACTGACATCCGAATCCATGCAGTTGGATGGAATAATCCCCAACAGCTATGTATTTGTTGACGGATCCAGTGTTGGCGACATCGAGGAAGATGTCATGCGTGAACGCGAGTCTCTGGCACAGGATGGCATTGTTGTGGTGAATGTGGTACTTGACCGCATGTCAGGCCGTCTGTTTAGAGAACCGGATGTCCACACCAGAGGTTTTATCGGTGTCCGCGACGCGGATGCCATCATGGAACAGGTTCGCAAGCGTATTGGCGATGTGGTACCCTATTCCAACGGGAGCATCACCCAGGACGTAGAGCGGGCAGTCCGCGACGTACTGTATGCCGAGACTCACCGCAAGCCGACGGTTTTTGTGACGGTCAGCAAGGTATAGCTATTGCCAGATCCCGGTGATCAGCGGATACTCATCCAGCGCCGCTTTGCCGACGTACGGCAGATCAAAGGCGGCGCTGATCGTTTTTAAGATGGAATAGTGCGAATAGGGGGTGTCTTCCTGATAACCTGGTTTAACCCGGCCTGAGATAAAGACTGTGGCCACCCGGCCTCCGCCCGGTTCTATGCCGCAGCAGCCGTGGTCTCCCTGACCTTCGTCCCAGGTCAGGATGATCAGACCGTCTTCACGCATACCGGGATATGCCTGTAAAAGGTCCACCCAGGGACCCAGCCAGGTATCTGCGGTTTTCAGGTCGCAATCATGGGCGGAATTGCAGATATTCGGTGTGATGAACACAAAATTGGGCAAGTTCCCGTTTTGCAGATCATCCGGCAGCTCATTTAAATTCACAATATGCTGCGCGCAGCGCTCCGAATCCAATCGAATGTCATCGAAATAAATAAAGGGATTGTGCTTCTGTACATAGATATGCGTATCACCCAGAAAACAGGGCCGCGGGTAGTCTTCCTGATACGTTTTCCACGTCAGACCGGCATCCTCGATCTCGTCCACCAGGGTGCGCGCTGAGATATAACAGTCATTACAGCTTTTTGTGATCCCGAACGTATCTCCGCCGATTAGCGCCAGATAGTTCGGCAAGCTGGGGTGCATGATGGCGTATTGTTGCGTGAAAAGCGTGTTCTCCCTGGCCAGCCGGTTATAGTTGGGCATCTGCGGATTTTTGATCACAAAACCAAACTCTTTATTCTCGAACAACATCATGACGATATGTTCGAATGCCGGAACCGGGCGCGGCGTGGGAATGGGTGTGAGCGTAGCCGGTGGAATCGTTTCTGTGATCGTTTCCGTCGGCACAGGTGATGAAGTAGCCGTGGGCGGTTCCGGTGTGTTTGCAGGGAGAGTCGGGATCGATGTGGCCGGGATAACCGGCCTGGAAAAACAGCCGCCGGAAAGGCAGATGAAGATTGCGAGTAACAGGCATGTCTGTTTCATGGGTTCTCCTTCCAGCCGTATTCTCCCAGCAGGGGAACAAAAACCACCGGCAGGATATCTTCTGAATCAAAATGATCCCCGCAGCGCTGCCAGACCTGCAGTTGCTGCACACTGCGTGAGCCGGTGGGTATGATCAGGCGGCCGCTTTCGGATAACTGTTCCAGTAAGACCGAAGGAACAGACGGCGCGGCTGCTGTGACCAGAATGGCCTGGTAGGGCGCCCCGGGAGAATAACCGGCGGTTCCATCACCCACAACCACTTCGACATTCGTAATGTCTAAATCAGCCAGCTTTTTTCGGGCGCGTTCCGCCAGTTCCGGGATTCGCTCGATGCTGATCACATCTTTCGCCAACATTCCCAACAGCGCCGCCTGATAGCCGGATCCCGTGCCTATTTCCAGCACAGTTTCTTCGCCTTCCAACTCGGCCAGCGAGGTCATCAAGGCGGTGATATACGGCTGGGATATGGTCTGCCGGTATCCGATAGGCAGGGGTTCATCATAATAGGCGAAACTCTCATCCCCCGGCTGTACAAATAGATGCCGTGGGAGTTCCCGCAGGGCTGCCAGCAAACGGGTATTATGCAGGCCGCGTTGTTCGATCTGCCAGCGCACCATTTCTTCACGTTCCTGCCGAAAACCGAGTGATGATCCACTGTTCATCTTGAATTCATTATAAAGACCGAAAGCTGAAAAAGGAATCGTGTCTTCTTCTGGTTTTTCTCAGGAGCGTGTACAATTCAACGTAGGTATTTTATGGAAAGAGATTGCAAAAAATCCGCGAATCAGGCCGGCTCATCACAGGAAGGTCTTTTTATCCTGCTGGCTGTGCTGGTATTCCTGTTCGTGGTCATTCGTACGGCATGGATCTCTGATGATGCCTATATCACCTTCCGGGTGGTGGAAAATTTCCTGCACGGGTATGGTCCGGTCTTTAATATCGGGGAACGTGTTCAGGCCTATACCCATCCTTTGTGGTTTTTCCTGACCTCCGGGGCGTATGCCCTGGTCAATACATTCCTGGGTCGATTCTTCCTGGCCGCCCGGCTTCCCTGGACGGTGATCGTTGTTTCCATTGCCTGTTCGGTTGGCGCGGTGTGGTTGTTTGCGCGGCGGGTTGCCCGCGACTGGCCGGCGGCGGTGGCCGGAGTGGCTCTGCTGACCTTTTCACGGGCGTTCACCGATTACGCCACATCGGGGTTGGAGGAAGCCCTCACTTATCTGATCCTGGCCTGGTTCTTCGCCCGCTACTTCCAGCTTGAGGAGGCCGGTAAATTAGACCGGCTGAAGTCCATCGGAGAACTTACCCTGATCGCCAGTCTGGGAGTGTTGAACCGTCTGGATATTATGTTGTTGTATGCTCCCATTCTGGCCTGGCGTCTGTGGAAGGCTCGAAGCTGGAAAGCGGTCGGTTATGCGGCGGTGGGTATCCTTCCGGTCATAGTCTGGGAAGCCTTCTCCCTTTTCTATTACGGCTTCCCCTTCCCGAATACGTATTACGCGAAGATTCACACTGGCATCGCGCAGGGCATCCTCTTCTGGCAGGGATTGGTGTACTACCTGGGCACTTTCAATTTTGATCCGCTCACGCTGTTGGTGATTGTCTTCGTATTTGGTCTGGTCATCTGCCAGAAACGGTGGGATTTCCTGCCGATTTTGACCGGTATTCTGCTGTATTTATTGTATATTCTGCGCATCGGCGGCGATTTCATGAGCGGCCGTTTTTTCGCCGCGCCCTTCCTGGTCGCGGCGATCATCTTGATGCGTTTAGACTTGCGGCGAAATACTCTCGTGAGACTGGCGGCTGCTCTCTGTATGACCGGTCTGGCTTTCGGCGTAAATCCGTTAGGCAGTAATGCCTCCTATCGCGCGGAACAACTGCCGGCTTCCGGCGTGGTGGATGAGCGTGGTTCCTATTATGCTGACCGGGGTTTGTTGAATTACACACTTGCCAAACCCTTCCCGGATTTTCCGTGGAATGAACGCGGCTGGCAGCGTTACAACGACAACTTTAAAGTCGAAGTGCTGGATGGCATCGGCATGCTGAGTTACCAGGCTGGTCCGTATTATCATGTGGTCGATAAACTGGCGCTACCTGATGCTCTGCTGGCGCGCCTGCCGATCGCCGGAGAGAATACCTGGCAGATCGGGCATTTCCGCCGCAAGATACCGGATGGGTATCTGGAGACGCTGCAGAGCGGGGAGAATCAGATCACCGATCCAAACCTGGCTGCCTATTATGACAGGTTGAGTGTGGCCATAAAAGGTGACCTGTTCGCATCTGGCAGACTGCAGGAAATCTGGCGGTTGAATACCGGCTATTACGACGATTGGTTAAAAGCTTATCCCAACTGAACCGGCTATTGAAAGAAACCGGCGATGATCGTTCCGGTGAACCGGGCCGCTGCCACTATGAGCGGATTGGTTCGATGCGCATAGAAATAAGTCACTCCGGGATCGACCCAGCCTCTGGATTCCCAGTAATGGTAGTCAATTGAATCCTCGACGTGACGCTGCCACAGGCGCTGCTGCACCCGGAAAAACAGCAGAGAGAGAAAAGAAGGCGTCTGCGATTTCATCCGGGTGACCGTGGTGATGATCTTGCGGGCTATGCCTGCCAGCACCGCATGATACCGGACGGATAGATCTTCGCGGCTGGATAAACCACCGCAGACGAAATCGCGCTGACCGATAATATATACCCCCCAGGTTCGCAGAGTGGAAGCCAGGGTGCGGGCCGCGTGGCCGCTGGAACCTGTGCCGGAAGTGGTCAGTAACCAGGTATATTTACCGGCAAATTCCGGCCGGTGGTTAACGTGTGCTATCCGGTCAAGGAATGTCTTCATCAATCCGTTGATATCATCCACGTAGACCGGACTGGCCAGAATCCACACATCCGCCTCCCGCAGGGCGGTTTTCAGCGGAGCAATTTCCTCCCAGTACGGACAAAAAGTCTCACCGCGGTCAAAACAAATCCGGCAGCCGCGGCAGTACTGCAATGGCTGCTCACATAAATTGATGATTTCGAACGTAAGCAAATCATTCCCGGCCTTCCACTGATCCTGGATTTCCTGCCGGAGTAGATCGACCACACGGGCTGTATTTCCGTTCTTTCGAAAACTGCTGGTGAGATACAGCACCTGCATGTTGCACCTTTAATCCGGTGAACGATCACCAGATCCCTGGGAAGAGGTGATATTTTACCTTCGCCTCATATTCCCTGTAACCTTTAAGATCGCGTTCCAGCACTTTTTCTTCGTTCAAAAGTCGAAAAATAAGTACCGGAAATATGAACAGGGCGGGGATGATCGACCAGTAGGAACCGAGAGCCAGTGGTGAGAAGACATACATGATTACCGTACCAAAATACATGGGATGCCGGACTAAGGCATAGGGTCCGCTGCTGATCACAGTCTGTTCCTGTTCAACCTCAACAATCCGTGAAGCATACTGATTCGTGCGGAATACACTGACCACGAAGAAATAGGATGCCAGGACAACCGCCAGAGAAACCCATACCAGCCAGACCGGAACCTGCGACCATCCAAAGCGATAATCCAGACCGGGAAGAATGTATGCGAGGGCAAAGGTAAAAATGGATAATTTAACGATCAATTGTTGTTCTTTTTCCCGTTCGTGGTAACGCATACGGCGTTCCAGCAGATCTGGATGGTTGCGGACCAGATAGACCAATGCGAAACAGAAGGGGATGAACAGAACAGCCAGATACGCCCATGCCTGCCAGTAGTTCAGGCTGCCTGCCGGCAGGAAGAATGCAGCCGCCAGAGCGAGAAAACTAAAAATCAAACGAACTAAGACCATCCTGACCAATTTGGAATTACGGCTGACGGGTTTCATGGATAATTCTCCCTGTCATAATGAGATTGACTATTAGCTAAAAAGATGAATCCGGCAACCGTGAGGTGTCTACGATTCAACACAGCAGAAATCCTACGAGGCTGGCGTGTACTCCTCGCGCAAAATAGCCATGACAGCAGTATCCCAGCGTTCCTCCCCGACCAGGGTGGAAGCGCGGCGTGTACCTTCGTGGATGAATCCCAGCCGTGCATAGGTCTTGATTGCCGGTGTATTGAAGGTGTATACATTTAATTCCAGACGGGCGATCTGTGGAATGGCAAATGCCTGCTGTATCACCTGCCTGACCATAGGTTCTGCCAGGCCGCGGCTGCGGAAAGGCGGCCCGATGATGACCCGCTGGAGAATGGCATTCCCATTGCGCCAGTCGAGTCCCAGTTCGACATGACCCACCAGTTGGTCAGCATCCCCGGCCATCCAGCATATTCGATGGGGCGGTTCAGTCCGGCATTCATCCAACAGCGCCTGCATCTGGGAGGTATCCAATGGGTAGTGCACAAACGGGCCGCCCCACTGCACGACATCGGCTTCGCAGGAAAACCAGCCTGCCAGTGTGGAAAAATGATCTGTTTGGAAAGGGATCAGTTTCAAGGGTTCTCCCCCTTCAAGAAAAGGATGAGTTCAAGCTTTCTTCATGGGCAGATTGGATCCGCAAAAAGGGCAATCTGCCGATTGAGCACCGGTCCATATGACTTCATGGGAGCGGGTGGGTGCGCCGCATTTCGGGCAGTTCGTCGGCAAAAGGTCGGCGCGGTGAACAGGCTGAGCCGTGGATTTTACGGATGGATCGGGGTTGGGCGGAGAAAATTCGAAGGATTTGTTCTCTTCGTCTTTTTTCACGATAACGAAGGCATCCGGAGCGATCTTCTTGATCACGGCTTCAAACAGGACAGAAAGAGCTACCAGCACAAGAATACCCGGCCACCACCATCCCTGCCAGGCGATGATCGCCAGGCCGATCAACCATAAGGCGGCGTGAACGCTTTCCCATCCGCCGCTGAGTTTTTCTTTTTGTTTATTTTCTTTACCCATGTCTTCTTTCACCCTTTTACCGGTTTGTTCAGAGAATTGTGTTTAACCCTGCTTTGGTGAAAGAGAATTATACAGGCTTATAGATTCTTTCAAGGTATTAAATACTCGATTCACTGATAGTAATGGCCGCCTCTATCGGGTTGTCAAATGAGCCTGTCCAGACATGAGATAAAGCAATTTCTTTCTATCCTTCCCGCAACGCATCGATTAAGCTTCCCGGCAAATGATGATCCGGAGTGTCTTATGAAATGTGTCATGGTGGTGGATGCCGGCCTTCCTCTTGGTTTGCTGGCCAATACAGTAGCCGTTCTGGCCATCAGTGTCGGGCGGAATGTTCCGGAGATCGTCGGAGAGGATGTTCTTGACAGGGACGGCACGCGGCACGCAGGTATTACCGAAGCGACTGTCCCATTGCTGAAAGGGGACAGTGATCTGATCAAGTCACTCCGTGAAAGGCTGCTGGCGTTACCAGAGAGTTCGTTGTACTTTGTGGATTTTTGCGATGCCGCGCAGCAGTCCAAACGGTATAAGGACTACCGCGCCCGGTTGTCGCAAACAGCTTCCGAAGACCTGCATTATCTGGGGATCGCGATCTACGGTGAGGAGAAAGAAGTCAACCGGTTGACCGGCAGTATCGGATTGCTGCGGTAGCCGTCGAAAAACCAACCTGATATTGCAGCGGTGTGGTTCCAACCGAGCGGCGGAAGGCGCGGGTGAAGTGGCTCTGGTCGGCAAATCCGACGGCAGCCGCCGTGGCGGCTATGGATTCTCCTTCCGCCAGAAGCTGGCGGGCGTGGTTGAGGCGCATTTGAAGCTGGCATGTGTGGGGCGGCAGTCCGTAACGCCGGCGAAACAGCCGCAGAAAATGGAAAGGACTCAGGTTGGAAAGCGCGGCCAGTTCCTGCAGAGAAATATTTTCTGCCAAATGTTCCTGCAAATAGACATAACCATTCTGTATATCCGCGGAATGACGGCTTTCCAGAGGCTGGGTGTGCATACCGCCACAGCAAAGCAGAATGACAGCCGTCGTTTCATGCAAGGCGGTTTCGATTTCCAGGCGGCTGCCGCCGTGCATCATGGAAAGGCAAAGCCGGTTTACACACCGCCGGATGGTATCTTTTCTCAAAACAGGCAGAGGAAATCTAAAGTTCTCTCCCGGGTAGCCGGTGATATCTTCGACAAGACACCGAAAGTATTCCTGGCCAAGGTATAGCATGTAATACGCGAATACCGATCCCTCTTCCGGGTTGCAGGCATGCACCTCGTGAGGATTGATCAACACCACGTCCCCCGGATTTACCGCAATGACCGTTTCGGAGTGCTGCACGAGATGAAAACGGGTGGTGCCTTTTTTTACCAATCCAATGGAGTAACTGTCGTGATTGTGGCGGTGAAAAACCGGCTGATCATATTGCGAATACCGCAATTCAACAGATTTCAACGCCGGATCACGCACGAATTGAACAATCCGTTCAGAATGGGAAGCAGGCATACGGCCAATTCTATCGGAGAACTCTTGATGCCGTGGTGGATCAATCTGTGAGGTTCATTTCACACAGCACTTCTTCCAGAATGATACGTTCCTCGTCGGTGGGCATCACCAGGATTTTCGTCCGGGAAGAAGCCGCACTGATACAGGTGGCTTTTCCCGGTCTGGCTGCGCGGTTGGCGGCCGCGTCCAGTTCAATTCCCAGGTTTTTGACATCCCCGCAAACCGCCGCGCGCAAACGCCAGCATCTGACCCCCACATCATCGGTGAACACAATGGCATCGGTGCTGTTCAGAAGCCAGTGAAACGCGCCCAGATAGAGCCGCAGCCGGTGGGCGTAGACTTCGAACGCCAGACGGCAGTCTGCGTTCCCTTTTTCACTTTCTTCGATCACCTCCTCTAGATTGGACGAAAAACCGGACAGCCCGATCAATCCGGATTGGGTATTCAGGATGGATTCAACCTCATCCGCCGATCTGCCGCCGCGGATCAGGTCCAGGATGATTCCGGCGTCGAGATCGCCACAGCGTGTCGACATCACCAGTCCGGCCAGGGGGGAATAACCCATCGACGAATCCAGAGAATGCCCGTCTTTCACCGCCGTGATGCTCGAACCGCCGGTTCCCAGGTGACACAGGATCAATTTGAGATCAGACAGCGGCCTGCCCAGGTATTCAGCCGTGCGGGCAGAAATATACTGGTATGACAGCCCGTGAAAGCCATACTTACGGAAACCGTTCTGCAAAGCCAGGCTGCGGGGAAGGGCATACTCGCGCGAGGCGGCGGGCATTCCGGCATGGAAGGCGGTATCAAACACCGCGTACTGGCCTGCATCTGGCAGCAATTCTCGGCATATTTCGATCACAGCATATGAATTGGGATTGTGGATGGGCGCCAGCGAAAAACACTCTTTCAATCCACGGAGACTGTTTTCGTCGATACGTGTGGTCTTCTGGAAGCGGGTACCGCCGTGAACAAAGCGGTGTCCCACGGCATCCAAGGTCAATCCGGTGGACTGAAGAAGACGGATGATCTCGGCGGCCGCCGCGGTATGCGAAGGAAGTGATATCTCACGCGTGCCGGTGTTTCCCCGGAAATCCCAGCGAATGGACGAACTGGCACGGGTGCGGGTGGCCACATTGAGCGCCTTACCGGAAACAAGCACGTTTGGCTTTTTACCCGGCTGCACCTCATAAACCTTGAAACCCTGGGAAGAACTCCCGCAGTTAAAAATCAATATGTTCATATCTCAGCTCGATAAATAAAGTGAGCTTATTGTACTCACATGTGGAAAACGGGAATGAGACAGGCGCCAATCCTTGACATGTTGATAGTTATAGTGTATTATGTAACTATAACACTAATACAGAAGGATGAACGCATGAAATTTAACCCAACCGTTCCAATCTACCTTCAAATCATGGACAGTATAAAAAAAGACATTGTTACCGGCGTTCTGTCCCGCGGGGAAAGGATCGAATCAGTGAGAGTTTTGTCAGAAAAATTCGGGGTCAATTTGAATACCATGCAGCGTGCGTGTTCAGAACTGGAACGCGAAGAAGTGATTTCCACCCAGCGAGGAGTGGGCAGTTTTGTAACGGAAGATGAAAAGATCATCCGGTCACTGAAAAAAGAGATGTGTGGCGGCATGGTGGCCGAATTTGTTCAGGGAATGCGCGGTATCGGCTTCACGAACAATGAAATCCTTGACATTGTTGAAAAGGCAGTGCAAAAATGAGCGCGATACTCGAAGTGCAGGATGTTACTAAGATGTTTAATTCCCGGATGGCGTTAAACGGGGTAAGCCTGAGCCTGGAATCCGGGCGGGTGGCCGGTTTAATGGGTCCAAACGGCGCGGGAAAGACCACCCTGATGAAGGTTATCATGCAGATCACCCGGGCCAATTCAGGCAAGGCGCTGGTTTGCGGTCAGGCTTCTGTCGAAGCCATTCACCGCATGACCGCTTTCATGCCCGACCACAACCATCTGTTCGAGTGGATGCGTGTGCGCGACGCGATCCACTATTATGCCGATATGTTCGCCGATTTTGACATAAAGCGCGCCGATGAGCTGTGCGGCATCCTCGAATTGAGCAAGGCCGACCGGGTCAGCTCCCTTTCCAAAGGGACAACCATTAAGGTGTTGGTCATGCTGACCTTCGCCCGCAACGCCCGCCTCTACCTGCTGGATGAACCCATCGGCTGGATCGATCCGCTCGGCAAGCACAATATCATTAAAACGATCCTATCCGGGATGAACGAGGAAAGCTCGGTGATGATCGCCACACATCAAGTGAAAGATGTAGAGACCATTCTGGATGATGTGTTTTTTCTGAAATCAGGAAATCTGGTGGTCGCCGATTCGGCCGAAAATGTGCGCACTGAATACAACCGTTCGATCGAAGATCACTATATTGAGGTGTTCAAACATGCTTAAACTGTTGAAATGGAATTCCCTGGATATTTTCTACCGGTATGCCTGGTTGATCTTCATAGGACTGGTTTCGCTGGCCATAGCCGCCCTGGTTCCCAGCGGCACCGGAACACTGATCGAGCTGCTGTTCTATTTCGCTCATCTGCTTGGCTTCCTGTTCTTCCTGTCAACCCTGTTTCTGGCACTGTATCAGTGTTTTGGCTGGCTGCGGCACAGCAGCGCCATGCTGGAGCTTTCTCTGCCGGCGGCTGCCTGGAAATTGCTGCTCAGCCGGGTGATCCTGGCCGTGGTCATCAACGCGGTGGCCTGCCTGGGGCTGATTTTGATGATGCAGCTTTACCATAAACACGTGAACGGTGTGATGGAACCACTGACGGTTGATCAGGTTAAATCGATTGCCGTTGCGGTCTTGATCCTTCTCACCATGGAAATGACGGTTCTCTTTTCCTATCTCATCGCCCGCAGCATCGGTCTGTTCCATTTTCAGGCGGCTTTTATCACCGCGGTTCTTTCGGGTATCTTTCTTCCACTTATCGTGGTGTTTTGCGGGTATGTCATGGTCTGGATGAACGTCCTCACCCTGCCGCACTTCAGCCTCGAACATATTCTGATCATCGACGGTAACATGCGGGTTTCATCCTGGATGCCCGCGCTGGCCGCCTGCGGGTGGATTGCCCTGTTGGAATACCTGGGGAGCAGCCTGCTGTTGAAATACAGCGTTCAAGGGGAATGATATTCGGATGATGCAGCCTCCCTTCCCGTGGTAAATCATACCCTCCGGGAAGGGATATTCATTTTTCATACACAGAGGTACCAGCCGCGATCAGGATTCGCCTGGAAATACTTGGCTGCCTGTCATCGCCCGTGTGCCGGAATTCACGTCCTTCGGGACAATCTGAGGAGATATCTATGAAAAACCTGAAACCCTTCGCGTTTCGGCATCCCATCTTTTTCGCTCTGGTTATCATGGGAATTGCCGTACCGTTGACCGAAATTCCCCTGGAAAGCCTGTTTTCGCAATCGCTGAGTTTTCAAAAAGCCAGTTATATCTCGGGCATTCTGCTGCAGGGAGGAACCAGCCTGCTGCTGGCATTGTTGATCACCCGGTTGGGAATGCGCGAAGAGGCCGGATTCACCCCGATATCCCGGTGGAAAAGCGTGTGGCTCATCTGGCCGCTGATCGCCTACAGCCTGTTGAACGGCAGTGATTTGCTGACCGGAGCCATCCGGATCGACTGGTCGGACGGCAGCCTGATCATCCTCTACCTATTGCTCTACCTGTCCGTTGGATTTGTAGAAGAAATCCTCTTCCGTGGATTGATGCTGTCGTTAATGCTTCGCGCCTGGGGAAAGACCCGCAGGGGCATCCTTGCGGCGGTGGTACTTTCAAGTGTTGTATTTGGTGTGGTGCATGTGGTGAATCTGCTGATGGGCCGGCGCGATCTGCTGACCACCGGCACGCAGATCCTCTACGCGCTGTTCTTTGGTGTCTTCTTCGCGGCCTGTTTCCTGCGCAGCCGTTCAATCTGGCCGGTGATTTTCGGGCACTTCTTATTCGATCTGTGCGGCAGCTTCCAGGATCTCTCGGCGGGGCATGTATTCACCCGCGTCCAGCCGGCCATCTCCCTGGACGCCGCGCTGGTTACCCTGGGCATTCTGCTGCCGCTTTTCCTGATCGGGTTATTCTATCTGCGGAAGGTGGAGCCGGTAGAGAAAGATAGAACGGACAATGTTGAATCACTGACAACACGTTGGCAGTGTAGACAGGGAATTCAATCCGAAAAAGGGACACTTCTTCGGTAGATCAATCTTCGATCTTAACCGCGATCATTCTAGTACCGCTTATAAAATCATGGACCGTTTGTCTCTTCCGGGTGAAAAGCATGATCAATGAAGCGGCTATGACAAGATAATAAAAAAGTTGAACATAGGGAACAAATGCAACACTACCGGAAAATATTTCCACCAGTGACATCAGGTAGATGTAAACGCTGGTAAGGTTGCCTTGCAGAAGGAGAATCCCTACAAAATCACGCAAGAATAGATGCGAAAAAGCTAAAGGGCTTCCATCGACGTTGACCAGAGTGATATGGAATATCCACCGGCCTAAGGTCTGGCCGACTCTGCGGCTGTCTTTCAGGGATAGCGGAATAACACAAAAATACAGGGTATAAATTCCCAGAGCGATCAGGGTAGAGATCACCGCCTGCGGGCGGGTTAAAGTATCAATGCGGTTCAGGAGGACGAGATCCTTGTTATTAATTGACTGAAAAACGACCACCGGAAGCATGGCGAACAGCGAGCTGAAATACCAATCAATAAGGAAGGCGATCAACCTACGAAAGATTGGATTTTGCGGCTTTTCCGCAGTGGTTTCTAGATTTTTCTTCTTCACAATACGCTCCCGGCTATCTGGCATAGGATACGAGGGTCTCAATAAATTCGTCATATGACTTAACGTCCAGCAAAGACCTAAGTTTCCTGTCTTCTGAAATTACATCAGTGATGAAATCAAAAATGTCTTTGAAGAATAGTCGGTCGAGAATATTGATTGCCAGCAGGAACACGATGTTTACCTTACTGTCATTCCAACGGATGGCATTGGGGTGAATGGAGACGGCGATCACCGATTTCAATGCGCTCATCTCCAGGGGATGTGGCATGGCAATGTTGTTATACGCGCTGGAACTCACATTCTCTCTTTCAAACAATCTGTCTTTAAAATCGCTGCCGACATATCCCTGGTTGTATAACTTATCTCCCAGAACGTTGATGACATCATCCTGATCTTTGAAATCCGCGTTGACAAAGAAGAGTTCTTCTTTCAACATGATTTTCAATTTTGATTCCACTTTGGCTTTCGTTCTGGCAGTCAAAACCTCTTCAACTTTATTCGATATGGCAAGAATATCTTTATTGATCAGAAAGCTTGAGATCAGGACGCAGGGTTTACAGACACACCCGGGCAACGGGATTGTGGTCAGGATCAAGTCATAGTCGGAATAGCTTTCCAGCTCATCAATACTCGCGGCAACACCGGTAATGAGGATATTATTTCCGAATGCCGCGGAGATACGCTGGACCATATCATGCGAACTCAGGTAATACTGGGGAAAAACCAGAATGGCGCGCACTTCATATTTAATAACCTTACGTTCCTCGATCAAAACGCCGATATGTAGCGCGATATAGGAAATTTCATCTTCGCTGATCTCGTATCCGGTTTCCTGGGTGATGATATTTGTGATGAATACGGATACATCATAGATGAACGGATATGAATTTTTAATCTCCAGCATCTGTGGATTACGCAAAATGATGTTATTTTGCAGCCGGGTTAGAAGGTTTTTAATGTGCAGAGAAAAACGCACGGTAAAATCTTCATTTGTGATGGAAATATTGTAGTTTTCTTTGGTCCTGGTCTGCATTAGGGCGACAATTCTAACAACATCGTCACCAACAATCTCACTCAATCTGTCGGTGTTTTCTTTATTGATTGTGTTGGAAATCACCCTGGTCATGATGAGCAGTGCGAAATTGTAGAGATCTGTATCATCAAACGCCAGGTTGAACTTCGCCGCGATCTTTTCTGACATTTCTTTGACAATCTCTTTCACATGGGCGTTGATCCTGGTTTCCCGGACCAAATCTTCTGACTGGTCGATCTCTCCCTGTGCCAGCTTTCTTTCCATCGTGATGGCGTAGTGCAGAACCAGATTCATGAGCGAAAAATCGTCCATGAAGTAGTGATGTTCCCGTAGTGCGTCTGTGATGATATCTTTTACAGCCACCAGATCAAAATTCGGCAGGTAACTTTGCATCAATTTGATGCTCAGAAAGGAATCCTTCGAGTCGTCATAGATCAATCGGCTGATGATCTTCTTCTTGTTCACTTCAGGTCCAACAATCGAAGCGATATTATTTTTCGTGCGAACACTCAACTCATATTCCGCGAGCAGGGATTTCAACTTGGGTAGCTCATTTTGTAATGTGCTGGGTGAAATGCTCAATTCATCGGCCAGGTCATCCAGATCATATTCATTTTTTTCCAGCAGCAGTTTCTTGAGGATGAATTTCCTGCGGTCATCCGCCGTCTGCGGTGTGGTATTTTCACTGCCCCTTGCCAGTATTTCGGCAAGCAATTTCTTGTTTGTAATTCGAAATCCCGAATGAGAAGATTCGATCAAGTTGGGGGTATCGGCATTCACTTCGGCAATGTAACTCTTGATCGTCCGGACAGACACATTCAACGCCGCAGATAATGCGAACGATGTGACCCACGATTCCTGGCTGCTTAAAAACGTCAGAATTTCAACATTTTTGTTGCGCATCGGCCATTCTCCTGGCTGGATAAAAAAAGTATAGCAGGTCTGTCCGGCTATATTTTGCTTTGCACTGATAGAGTGCGATTTCTGATATTTATTCTAAAAAAGGGCAGTGTTAAATTATCGGTAGGATGAATGTTCATTACTGTTGTAGAAATATTTTTGATCAACGCGGAGGTACACAGTGGATGTGATCCTTGAATGTATGACGATGACTTCTTTTGGCGGTGAAGCGAAAAGCCTTGCTCTGCAGGCAATTGCGTTGGCGCGGGAAGGAAAATTCGAAGAAGCCGAATCTACATTGGAGAAAACTGAAGAAGCCCTGGCAAAAAGCCATGAATCACATGCCAGATTGTTGAACTACGATGCGAAAAATGGAGATCTGAAAGTAACCATCTTTCTGGTGCACGCCGCCGATCATCTGGCTTCCGCAGAAACTGTTACCGTGCTAGCAAGGGAAATAATTCTGCTGCATAAGGAGGTGAAAAAGAATGTATAGGATTGCCATGATTTGCGAGAATGGTGCCAGCACGGGATTATGCATGCGTAAGATGACCGAGTATGCAAAAAGAGCAGGCATCGACTGTGAAATCTCGGCATACGCGAAAGCACAGCTCGCAGATATTGTGGACGAGATGGATTGCCTTCTTCTCGGGCCGCAGATTGCTTTCAAAATGGATTCATTCAAATCAAGTTTTCCTGAACATGCTTCAAAATTTGCCGTAGTCAATTCGATGGACTTTGGGATGATGAATGGCGAGAAGATCCTGAACGCTGCCATCACCCTGATTGAAAAAAACAAAAAAGGAATGGATTAAATATGGAAAACTTCATCAACTCCCTCCAAAAAAGGCTTATGCCTTTTGCCGAAAAGCTGTCGAACAACAATTTCCTCAGCGCTCTTGGTCGCACCTTCCAATTGCTTTTGCCGGTCATCATTATCGGTTCCTTCGCCTGCCTTGGCGCCTTCCTGGATATTCCCTTCTGGCAGAGTTTCGTGACATCCACGGGATTGCAGCCTATTTTTATGAATATCCAGTCTGTCACGTTAAGCATGATCGCGCTCTATGTGATCATCTTCTTCTCTTACGAGTATGGGCAGAAGATTGGCGTGAATCCGGTCTCTGCGGCTATTGTTTCTTTAATCGCGTTTATGCTGATCACTCCGACCGAGATTTACACGAACATTCCCATGCAGTGGCTCGGGTATCCCGGCCTGTTCTGCGCCTTGATCATTGGTGGAGTTGTGCCAAAATTCATGAAGTATATGTATGACAAGAAGATATATGTCCGGATGCCTGCGGGTGTTCCGAAGATCATCGAAGACGCGTTCGCCTCTCTTGTTCCGGCTATTGTGGTCACGATCCTGTCTATCACTCTCGCGAAACTTCTCACCCTGACCACATTCGGTAACCTTCATAATGTGATCTATACCCTCATCCAGACACCGCTGCAGGGATTCGGTCTGTCACTTCCAGCCTATCTAACCATGCAGGTCATCTGCACCCTGCTCATGTTCTGCGGTATCCACGGGAACACGGTATTCAGTTTGTTCACCCCGCTCACCATGGCAGCCAGCGCCGAAAACCTGGCCGCGCTTCAAGCTGGCCAGCCGCTGCCGAATATCATCACCAGTTCCTTCTCGGTTCTTTGCCAGCCTGGTGGAATTGGTTGTACGTTTGGTCTGGCATTCCTGTTGACCTTCCTGGCGAAATCCGAACGTCTCAAGACACTGGGAAAGATGTCCATCGTCCCCGCAATTTTCGGAATCAATGAACCCTTGATCTTCGGCATCCCCATTCTTCTCAACCCGCTGCTCTTCATTCCGTATGTGTTGAGCCCCATTGTTTGCACCGTCCTGAGCTATATTTCAATCGCGACCGGTATCACCCCTCATCTGACAGGTGTTGAAGTGAATTGGACCATGCCGCAATTCGTTTCCGGGTTCATCGCCCAGGGTTGGCAGACAACCGTACTGCAGATTGTGAACGTTGCACTCACCACGCTGATCTGGTACCCCTTCTTCAGAATCGTAGACCGGCAAATCACCGCGGAAGAAAAATCCTCTGTATCAAAAGCAGCTGCCTGAGCACAATCCAGTAGTATTCCCAGCACTATCCTGGACAGGGGAATGGTAAAACTATTCCCCTGTTTTTTCGGGGAAAGACCTATGTCTATTCACAACAAATATCCGAATCTTTTCAGTCCGATTAAAATTAACAGGATGATGGTGCGCAACAGAATTGTAGCGCCTCCCATCGGAGACTACTTCGAAGAAAAGGCAATAGGAGGCGCGGGGATTGTCATTTGTTCCCATACCATCGTCGAGCCCGGCCGCTCCAGTTTTGCCAGCCCGGATGAACCCTATATTTTCCAGAAATACTCGGTCGGTGAAGCCCAACAGCGCATCCGCAAGTGCCACCAATTTGGCGCCAGAGCTTCACTGGAGATCTTTCATGCCGGGCAATACGCTCGGGTGAAAGACTATGCCATCGGGCCGGCGGCCTTCACACGCGAAGATGGAACCGAAGTGCGTGCCATGACTCCCGAAATGATGGATCACACGGCAGATTTATTTGCCCGGGCGGCACGAGACGCCCGCGATCTGGGTTTTGATATGGTCTTCATGCATTTCGGGCATGGCTGGTTGGCGCCTCAGTTTCTTTCCCCGCTTTTCAATAAACGAACGGATGAGTACGGCGGGAGTTTCGAAAATCGCGCCCGCTTCCCGAAAATGATTTTGGAAAGGGTGCGTGATGCCGTGGGTAAAGAATATCCGGTAGATATGCGGATCAGCGCGGTGGAATGGGTCGATGGTTCGATTGAGTTTGAGGATACCCTGCGTTTCATCCAGCTCGTTGAACCTTTGATCGACACCGTGCAAATCTCGGCCGGGCTGGATATCAACCACGAAGGTAATGTCCATATGGTCACCACGAATTTCAAAGGCCACATGGTAAATGCCGAATACGCCAGAATCGTCAAACAAAACGTGAAGATCCCTGTTTCGGTCGTCGGCGCGGTGATGAATCCCGATGAGGCGGAAGGGTTGATCGCCTCTGGAGTGGTCGATCTGGTGGCTTTCGGCCGGAGTTTTATTGCCGATCCCGGCTGGCCCAATAAAGCCAAAGACGGGTTGGAAGGTGATATTGTCCCCTGCATCCGCTGTATGCAATGTTATCATATTTCCACCAACCGCCGGAACGTCGGCTGTTCAGTGAATCCGCGCTATTGCAACGAGACGTTTATTGCCAGAGAATTAATTCCGGCCAGGAAAAGCAAGACCATTGTGGTGATTGGCGGCGGTCCGGCCGGGATCAACGCCGCATTGACGGCGGCCGAACGTGGACACATTGTGACCCTGTTCGAAAAGAATGACTATCTGGGTGGTGTGCTACACTATGCCGCCATGGAATTCTATAAGGAAGATATCCGCCTGTATCTCAACTACCTGATCCGCCAGATCGAGAAATCCACCGTCAGGGTCAGGTTGAACACCTGTGCCACACCCGAAATGGTGAGAGCGCTGCGTCCAGATGTCATCTTCACCGCTGTAGGCGCTGAACCGGTCATTCCTCCGATCAAGGGAATTGATAGCCCGAATGTGATTGGTTTTTATGAGGCTATCGAACATGAGGATGCGGTAGGCAGGGACGTGGTCATCATCGGCGGCGGTACCATTGGCGCCGAAATCGGTCTCGAGCTGTCCGAGCTAAAGGGTAAGAATGTGACTATCGTGGAGATCACCAGTGAAATCGCCGTTCAGGGGAATATGCTCTACCGGATCGCGCTCCGTCAAAAGATGGACGCGGTCAAGAATTTGAAACGCCTCACTGATACCTGCTGTAAAGAGATCTTGAAAGATCATGTGATCCTGACAACAAATGATGGACAGGAAACACGAGTGGCGGCAGATACGGTGATCATTTGCACGGGTATTAAAGCAAATAAAACCATCTCGGAGAGTTTTTATGGGATCACACCGGATACATTCGAGATCGGGGATTGCGTCAGACCCAGGAAGATCATGGAAGCCGTCTTTGAAGGGCATTCCATTGCTTCTCTGATCTAGGAGAGACCGATTGAGTACATTGAAGAGTGATTTTCTGTGGGGCGGTGCCGTAGCTGCCAACCAGTGCGAGGGCGCATATGACGAGGATGGAAAAGGCCTATCCACGGCAGACCTGCTGACAACCGGCGGACGCGGAATCGCACGCGAATACACCAATGGGATCGAAGTGGGCAAGTATTACCCGAGCCACACGGCCGTCGATTTCTATCACCGCTATAAGGATGATATTGCCCTGTTCGCTGAAATGGGCTTCAAGTGTTTTCGGACATCCATCAACTGGACGCGCATTTTTCCCAACGGTGATGATGAGCAGCCCAATGAAAAGGGGCTGCAATTCTACGACCACCTGTTCGACGAACTGTTGAAATACCACATCGAACCGGTGGTCACCATTTCTCATTATGAAACTCCCTACCATCTAGTTACCCGATATGGATCATGGAAGAGCCGCCGGTTGATCGATTTTTACCAGAAATACTGTGAAGCCATCTTTCAACGGTACAGAGAAAAAGTAAGATACTGGATGACTTTCAATGAGATCAATGTGCTCCTGTTGAATGCGGTCATGCCGTGCGGCATCCGAATTAAAGCGGGGGAAGATTATGAGAAGGTCATCTACCAGGCGGCGCATCACCAGTTGACGGCCAGCGCGCGAGCGGCGAAGCTGGGCCGTGCCATCAACCCGGATTTCAAAATCGGGATGATGATGCTTTACCCGACCTTCTACGCGGAAACCTGCAATCCGGCCGATCAACTGGCCGCGCTGCAGGCTATGGACAGCCACTATTACTTCTCGGATGTTCAGGTGCGGGGGGAGTATTCCACGAAAGCACTTGTCATGCTGGCCCGCAAGGGGATTGCCCTTGAAACCGAACCGTCTGATTTTGATGACTTGAAGAACGGCACGGTTGATTTCATCGGGTTCAGCTATTACAACAGTAATGTGGCCACTTCGCGGAAAGAAGCCGCCTTTACCGGCGGGAATATGCTCAATTCTGTGAAGAATCCCTTTCTACCCGAGAGCGCGTGGGGCTGGTCGATCGATCCAACCGGGCTGCGCATCGCTTTGAACAACCTGTACGACCGTTACCGAGTTCCACTGTTTGTGGTCGAAAACGGGCTTGGCGCAGAAGATATCATCACGCCAGACGGCCAGATTCATGATGACTACCGAATAGACTATTTACGCCGACATATCCAGGCGGTCAAGCAGGCCGTCGGGGAAGATGGTGTGGATGTCATCGGATATACACCTTGGGGCTGCATTGATCTGATCAGCGCCGGCACCGGAGAGATGAAGAAACGCTATGGTTTCATTTACGTTGACCGGGATGACAAGGGTAATGGTACCTTAAAAAGATGCCGCAAAGATTCATTCGAGTGGTATAAGAAGTGTATTGCGTCTAATGGTGAAGAAATTTAGGAGTATTGAAAGGTAATTTGGATGTATGCCAGGCAAATAAAAATAACCAATAGAACGGGCCTGCATGCCAGACCCGCCTCCAATTTCACGTTGAAAGCCAAGGAGTTCGAAGCAAAGATTTTCATCCGCAATCTTGACGATCTTAATTCCGAAGCGGTCAATGCCAAGTCGGTCATGAAGATCCTGGCGGCGGGTATTCAATCCGGCACGACAATTGAAATTGCCGCTGATGGCGCGGATGAGCAAAACGCGGTGAATGCTCTGGTCGACCTGGTGCAGTCTGGACTGGGGGAGAGTTGATTGGCGGGTACGGGTGAATTCGACAGATCAAAGATCAAAGCGGCGGCATTCGATCTGGATGGGACGATCCTGCTGGACGGCGCGATTTCACCGGATACGCGCCGGGCACTGCGCGACCTGAATGACAGTGGGGTCAACGTCATCCTGGCCACCGGCCGCCACTACCGCATGATCCTGCCGTACCTGAAAGGACTGCCGTTCATCCGCCACGCGGTTTGCGCCAATGGCGCCCAGGTGGTGGATCTGCTGAACCGCCGGACCATCTGCTTCTCGCCGATGGACGGACAGGCTGCCGAAATCCTGACCGGGCGTCTGGTAAGGGAAGCCAGATCCACTCAGATTCTTCTCAAGGATGAGGTGCTGATCTCGGTTTTCGATATAGTCAAAATGGGGTGTGAACTATCAAAGCGTTCCTCCAGGAAAAAGCGGTATGAGATCTTCAAATGGGCCAGGTTTGTTCTAGAACCGGTGAGTTTGGTCAGCAAATCCGGGAACACCGTGATCAAGATCAACGCGTACTTTTCTGATCCGGTAGCCCGGCGCGATTTTCAGGCTGATATCGAGGGCAAGTACCCGCTGGAGATTGCTTCCACCATGGGGAACGACGTGGAGATCACCGCGCGCGGGGTGAACAAGGGCAGCGGGTTGGAGGCTCTCTGTGCCCATCTGGGAATCGAACCGGCGCAGGTCATTGTGTTTGGAGACAGCGGTAACGACCTGGCCATGATACGGTGGGCAGGCTGGGCGGTGGCCATGGGGAATGCCGACCCGGCGGTTGCCGCGGAGGCCGATTGGGCCGCGCCGCCGGCCGCGGAAGACGGCGCCGCCCGCATGATTCGGGAGCTATTTCTATAGAACATCGGTAGAACTGCATGGCAGGAATAATTAGAAATAAATTCAACCAATACAAAATATCAGATCTTTACAACCAAAATTACTTCCCGCAGGCGGGAAAATTCACCTTGACCGTGCGGATTCCCAGGGACGGGTAGTCCGCGATCTTGACCCCGTGC
>JAAZMZ010000006.1 GCA_012798535.1 Leptolinea sp. | reverse complement strand
TGTTTCACAATTCGTCCTTTCACTGGTATGAAAAGTGCACCGAAAGCATTATATAATCATATTGTGCCGCGGAGGTAAGTATGAACACCGTCAACATCCTGGTGGTTGAGGATGATGAGATCGTAGCACGTACTGTAGAGAGAAGTCTGCGAGGCCACGAGTTTCGGGTAACAGTTGCCAATAGCGGGGTTGAAGGATTAAAAATCGCCCGACGACAGGCTACCGATTTGATCATTCTGGATGTCATCATGCCGGGAATGGACGGATATGCGGTATGTCGTGAAGTCCGCGCTGATCCATTGCTGGCGAATATCCCCATTTTGTTCCTTACGGCGAAAGCCAAAGATGAAGATAGGATCGCTGGTTTTCTGGCTGGAGCAGATGATTATCTCACCAAACCGTTCAATATTGATGAGTTGATCTTGCGCATCCGCGCGATCATGCGGCGGTCAAGGACACACCCACGGCTGGAGGGTGATCCGACGATTGAGACCAGTTCTCACATTGTCCCCAGCCCCCAGGAGGAACCCGAAGTCAAAGATACCGGTGGAAAACACCAGATTGCGATTGGTGATTATATTTTAAATGTGAAGAGCTACGAACTAAAAACGCATTCCCGAGGGAAGGTGAGATTGACACCGGTGCAATTCGATCTACTGTATCATCTGATGAGTCATCCCGGGGAGATATTCTCTCCCAGCCGTTTGCTGGATGAAGTTTGGGATTATCCATCTGATGCCGGCAGTCCCGACCTGGTACGGGTTCACATCAAGAATCTGCGTGAAAGGATCGAACCCGACCCGCATGAACCGCAGTTCATTCAGACAGTCGCCGGGTATGGATATACCATTCGGGCTGAGGAAGAATAGTTGACAGGCTCGATTCCCTTTACTGCTGCAAACGAGTCTTCATTATGACTGTACCGCAAAGAAGCGCAAAATCCCGATCCTGGGAAGAATCGGTTGAATTACTGGCCGGCCTACTGGCCGGAGAGGACCAGCTAAATTCTGCGCTGCAGGCCGGTTTGACTTTCATTCTGGAAAGATTACAGCTCACCAGCGGTTTGATCCTGGCACCCGAATGGAACAAAGGAGAGCCGTTGATCTTTCTGGGGGTGGGCAATACCAAACACTGGAAAAATCAGATCCGCTCTCCGGAAAGCTTCTTGAATTCACTCTTGCGAAAGGCAGCGGAAACTCCCGGCGGCGAGATAATTGTTGATTCAGCCGGGAAGTTGATCATTTTACCGCTGATTTCCGCGGATGGTGGTCAGGGATTGATGCTGATCAACCAGCGAGACTTCATCAAACAGGAGAAGGATTTTCTCGAAGCGGCCAGCTTTTTGCTGGGACAGCGTATTTCCACATATTACAGTCAGCTTCGAATGGTGCAATACCGCAAAGGGATGGACCTGATCAGCCAGATCTTTGCCGGCCTGAACAGTATGACCGCCGGAGAAGAATTGGAAACACGCCTGGTACGCAGTCTGCGTGATATTTTCAATTGCCAGGCAGCCTCAATTGCTTTGATCAGTGATAATCCCGAAACATTGCTCATCAAAAAATCTCTGGCTGATGGTGAGGATTGGATCTATCAGGTCAGTATAAAACCTGGTAAGGGTCTACTGGGCGTGTGTATTAATGAACGCCACTCGTTCATTAATAACCAGCCGGTGATGGATAACCGTTTTGACCCGGAAATTGATTCCCTCCCGGGAATGGAAGCATCATCGTTGGTATTTGTACCATTATCCGCCCCCGAACAGGTTACCGGGGTGGTCGAATTGATCAATCAAAGGGAAGGCGGTTTTACCCGCGGTGACCTGGATCTTCTGGAAAAACTGGCCGAATCCATCGCCAATTTATTGCGCAATATTCAAATGACTGAGCAGCTCAAGGTTATGAATGCCCATCTGGAAGCCAGCCGATGGGAACTGGTGCGTTCGCGCAACACGTTACGCAGCCTGTTCGATAATTTGCCGGATTCCCTGTATATCATCGACCGGAAATACCGCCTGGTAGCCGTTAATATGGCCCGTGCAAAACGCGTGAATTGCGAACCCCGCACCATCATCAACCATCTTTGCTATGAAGCTCTCTATAAACGTACAGAACCATGCCCGAATTGTCTGGTGGCGGAAACCTTCTACAACCATGTGATCACCAACCGCACGGAGAGGGTGTGGGACAACAGTGATCATCCGCTGGAATGGGATATCACGGCCTACCCGATCTTTGAAGAGGATGAGGAAGTCCCCCAGGTGATCATTTTCGAAAGGGATGTCACGGAAAAGAACATGATGGGTGCCATCCTTATCCAGTCTGAGAAGATGGCCGCGGTGGGGCAGCTGGCGGCAGGGATCGCTCATGAGATCAATAACCCTCTGACTGTTGTGCTGGCGAACGCCCAGTTGTTGGAGAGGTCATTGCCCAGGGATAGTGATGATGCTGAGGCAGTCGACCTGATCTCGCGGGCTGGAACACGCGCCCTGCAGGTTGTGCGTAATTTGCTCAATTTTGCCCGTAAAGAACCTTCTGAAGTCAAACCTACAGATATCAATCAGTCCATTCAAACGGCGCTGGATATGCTCAAACATGAATTCCTGCAGCGTTCTGTGGAATATACATTCGAACCGGCTGTCAACCTTCCATTAATAATGGCATCACAGGAAAATTTGTCGGGGGTATGGATCAACATCCTGATCAATGCTATGGATGCCACCTCCGGCAAACAGGGTAAGGTGCGGGTTGTCACCCAGCAGACCGGGAACGAGATTCGCGTGATTATTAATGACAACGGGCATGGCATTGAGCCGGACCGTTTGAAGCGCATCTTTGATCCATTCTACACAACCAAAGAGGTTGGCAAGGGTACAGGTTTGGGATTATCCATCTGTCATCGTGTAATCAAACAGCATGGTGGAAATATTCTGGTCGAAAGCCAGCTCGAGGTGGGGACAACCTTCACCATCATCCTCCCGGCTTATTAATTTTTACATTTCATTTATCCTGCTTTTACAGAGGTTTTATCAAAACCCGAAAGGAAGGATGTTACAAATGAACCAGGCGAAAACTTGGTTTTATTTTTGGATTTAACGCGAAAATGATCTCCCTTACCCGACTGAATGGTTCCAAATACTACCTGAACGCCGATTTAATTATGTCGGTCGAAGGAACCCCGGATACAGTAATCACTCTGACCAACGGAGCAAAATTCGTGGTTAAAAACCGTCCTGAAGAGATCATCAAGATGGTCGTTCAGTATCAACGACAGGTCCATAATCCTGAACCTGAAATGGAATCGCAACGAGGAGAATGAAATGGATTTAGCTACCATCATCGGTATAGGAATGGGTGCCGTCATTGTGGTGACCGTCATGATCTTGGATGGCGGATCTCCATTGGAGCTTTTTGCCCATCCTTCCGCCATATTATTAACGTTAGGTGGTTCCTTGATCGCTTCTGTAGCCACCATGCCTTTTGAAGGCGTGATGAGAATTCCAAAATACCTGCAAAAAGCTTTCTTTACGAAAAAAGCCAATCTGCCCGCCATCATCAACACTCTGGCCTCCATGGCGGATAAGGCCAGACGTGAAGGCCTTTTGGCTCTGGAAGAAGAAAGTAAAAAGATTCCAGATCCATTCCTGCGGCAGGGAATCATGCTGGTGGTGGATGGAACTGATCCAGCTCAGGTGCGTGCCATTCTCGAGTTGGAGATCAAGAACATGGAAGAACGCCATGAACTGGGCATTAATTTCTTTAATGCGGCTGGTGGCTTCAGCCCGACCTTTGGCATTATCGGTACCGTCATGGGATTGATATCTGTGTTGAAACAACTGGATGATGCCGGAAAACTGGCGAAATCCATTGCGGCCGCTTTTCTGGCAACGCTTTGGGGTTTGCTTTCAGCCAACCTGATCTGGATACCCATCGGGGGAAAACTTGCGATGCGCAGTGCGGAAGAAGTTGCCTACCGAAAAATGTTAATGGAAGGCATCCTCTCCTTACAGGCCGGAGAAAATCCACGGATTATTAAGGAAAAATTGAGTGCGTTCATCCCGCCGTCGGAACGGGGCGCAGAGGTGAAAGGCGGAGCACCCGCCCAGGCAGGTGCCAGACAGGGCGCCAAGGGGCAGGCATGAGCAGTCATGGTGGCGGTGGAGACCGCTGGTTGGTAAGTTACGCAGATTTCATCACCTTATTGATGGTGTTGTTCGTGGTTTTGTATTCTATGGGGCAGATCGATGTGCAAAAGTACAAAGCTCTGGCACAAAACTTGAAAGCCGCTTTTTCGGTCGGTGGTGCGCCCCCCAAAGTGGTCGATCCGAAAATCGATCAATCTGGCGGCTTGCCATCGAATATGCAAGCGCAGCCCATTACGGTAGAGGGTCTTCCGGTACTATCATCGGTCGGCTCTGAAGTAGCCGGTAAATTGAATGATCTACTCAAGGAGAATGGGTTAAGCAGCGAAGTGAGCGTGCAGAACAACGTTGAAGGTGTGCTGATTTCACTCAGCCAGAAGATTACCTATATTCAGGGTAGAGCGGAATTGCAACCGGCAGCCTATCCCATACTGGATACGATCATTACGATGGTTCAGGGGATAGATAATGATATTCGCGTGATCGGACACACGGATAATTCGGCTCCCCTGGATCCTCGATATCCTGATAATTGGGCACTTTCCCTGGCAAGAGCCAACGAAATCGTCCGATATTTTATTGTAAAAGGAGTCTCTCCTGAACGTCTGATTCCCACCGGCAGGGGAGAGTACGAACCACTCTTCCCCAACGATACCCCGGAACATCGAAACTTGAACAGCCGGGCGGAAATTATCGTAATCTATCCGGTAAGCTCAGACGAAGTCAAACTGGATATTCGCAATATGCCGGGAGATTCTCAACAGGCACCTGTGCCTACCAAGGAGGCAAATGAATGACTACTGATGCTCCTGCTGCGCCCAAGAAGGCAAAGCCCAATATTCTGCGGATCATCATCTATTTTATTGCCGGCGTGATTATCATGACCACTGCCGTCACGAATCTGCTGGTGGTCTATGTTCTCTTTGCCCCGGACAC
Source organism: Leptolinea sp. (assembly GCA_012798535.1). Classification (GTDB taxonomy): domain Bacteria; phylum Chloroflexota; class Anaerolineae; order Anaerolineales; family Anaerolineaceae; genus Leptolinea. The sequence goes on along the minus strand of JAAZMZ010000006.1, from coordinate 100,844 downwards.
TTTTCCAAAGCCGATTTATCTGGTTTACCAGTTACCCGCGGGGGTTACCCCGCAGCAGGCTGGCATTGTCAATCCCGATGCCGGAGATCCGGCACTAAATGGTGGAAGTGCCAATCCCATAGCCATCATACAGGGTCAGCCTAATATGAATCAGCAGGCACAACCTGTGGCAAAAGAGACGACGTCGTCCAATAAACAATCACACAAGACCGGGACTGAGGATGTTCAACCCGGTCAGGGGATCATGATCGACACAAGCACGAAGATTGTCAACCTGGCTGAACCGGGTGGTAAGAAATTTATCCGTGTCACGGCAACCCTGGAGTTTAAACCCCCCGCCGGTTATTCTGAAATGCCCGAAGAAGAGAAGACTGCCGCACTGGCTGAATTCACCACCGGCATCAACTCGAAGATCCCCATTTTAGACGATACGATCGTCACACTTCTATCATCAAAAGACTTTCAATCTGTGTATACCACAGAAGGCAAGGACGCCCTTCGACAGGAGATCATGGATGCTGTAAATCAACGACTTCCTGATTATTCCGTGATCTATGTCTACTTCAAGGAATTTGTAATGCAATAGAAGAACTGAAGGTGCGCTATGTTAACCCAGGCAGAAATTGATGCCCTGTTAAACGGGGCGATTGAAATTGAAGGAAACGAAAACCAAGAAGGTGTGAACCTTGCCGATATGATGGGCAAGGCTGGCCAGCCCAAAGAAGCGGTGCCGTCTGAAAAGAATGTGCGCCCGTACAATTTCTGGTCTCCCGACCGGTTTTCCAAAGAACAGATCAGAGCGGTGGAACTGGTGCATGAAGAATTGGCCGAACGTCTGACCAACTCTCTTCCCTCCTTCATTCGGACCAATTTGCGGCCCAGGGTTGTGCATACGGAACAGGGTAGATTCCATGACTTCATGGCCGATATGGCGCCCACAACCCTGTACCATCTGGTTTCTCTGGCTCCGCTGCCCGGTCAAATTGCGGTGGTGTTCAGTGATGACGTGAATTTTGTCATCCTGGAGCAGCGCCTGGGAGGAGCGTCTGACAGCCGGGGGCGCAGTCATTCCCTGACGGAGATCGATCAGTCCCTTCTCCAAGATCTGGTTGAAAATATGTTGAATGATGTAAAAGCTGCCTGGGGAAAAGTTGTCAGTATTGAACCCAAACTTATCGACAGCACCGTCAACCAGCACTGGGTGCAGATGATGATGGGGAATGAACGGGTTCTCATGGTCACCTTTGAGATGGTGATCAAAGATACAACCGGCACTATGAGTTTCTACATTCCGTATTCCATGTTGAAACCCGTTGCCAATGAATTGAATCCGCATGTGATCATCACCGGAAAGAAAGAACAGGTTGTCGATTATTCTGCCCGTCAGACGAATCTGGAGAGCGTCTACCGTACGCAAGTGGATATCAGAGCTATCCTCGGTAATGTACGTCTGTCGATCAAAGAGATGTCCAACCTGGCCATTGGTGATGTCCTGATCCTGGATTCAAGTCCGAATCAAGACCTGATGATTCAGGTGGCCGGAACCACCCGTTATAAAGGCCAGATTGGAAAACAGAAGAATCACCTGGCGGTTCAAATCAGCGGACCGGTGAATATTCCCAAAAGTGCTCCGGAAAAACAGGAGAAATTGTCATGAGTGATGAAATGATCAACTCAACGGAGTCCACGGAAGGACAAAACCCGGGCATGGATGCATTGCAGGAAAGCATAAATGCGGTGTTGGCAGGTGAGGCATCGGCTGTTATGGACCAGCCGGCCGAGCAGTCCGATGAGAAACAGTCGGTGTCCACCAGTAATACCGCGATCAACATGTTAATGGATGTGAATCTGCTTTTCACGGTCGAACTGGGACGAACCCAGATGTCCATTAAAAATGTGCTTGAACTTCAGAAGGGATCGGTTGTCGAACTGGATCGCGTGGCCGGTGAACCTGTTGATGTGTTTATCAACGAACACCTGATGGCGCGCGGTGAAGTTGTGGTGGTAGACGACAAATTCGGCGTGAGAATCACCGAACTGATCTCGCCTGAAACGAAAGAATAATCTGATGATGGATCAATTGAAAGAAGCCTGGGAACGTCTTCGTTCGATGAAGGGGTTCACCACCTGGCTCTGGATTGTGATTCTATTTATCGCGCTGGCCGTCGGCCTGCTAATTAATGAGCCGGTTACACCCACTCCTGATGAAATGGGAGGCGGCATATTTGGATCCACCGGACTGGCTCTGTCGGTCTTTTTTCGCTGGATTGCCGTCATTGGTCTTGTTTACCTGGCCTTTATCTTTTTGCGGAATTGGCAGACCGGAAAAACCGGACAGACGATCCGGCGGATATCCGTTTCTGAACGCTTTCATCTTTCGCCCAAACAAACATTGATCCTGGCCAGAGTGGATGATCGTGAATTCTTGATCGGTGCGACCGATTCGTCAATAAACATGATTGCCGAACTGGATACCACGGAAGGGGGAAAGACCTTCCCTGAATCTGCTGCTGAAAATTTCGATAGTCTGCTTGCTTCGAAGACAGACTCTTCATCCGGTGGGCACAATGAACAAGCCTGAAAAGAAATCTCCTGAACTTCAATTGAATCGAGAGCGCTCAAAGAGTTTCCGATTCTTCTGGGCGGCCATCACCCTGATGCTGATCACGATCTTGATCTCAGGTTGTGCCGGAATTTCTGAAAATACAACGGCACCCGGCGTTACGCTGACTCTAAATCCAACCGGACAGGGAAAAGAGGTGACCAGTGGTGTCCAGCTTCTGGTGCTGCTTACCGTGCTCAGTCTGGCTCCATCCATTCTGATCCTGGCAACCTCATTCACACGCATTGTCATCGTGCTGTCTCTGCTGCGCAATGCCATTGGAACGCCCACAGCGCCTCCCAATCAGGTGATCATTGGACTGGCCTTACTGCTTACATTTTTTAGCATGTCGCCGATCATCGCGAAAATTAATGATGAGGCCATAAAACCGTATTCGGCCAATTTGATTGATCAGGATACCTTTCTGAAAAAGACCATGGATCCGATCCGGGAATTCATGTTTAAAAACACACGGGAAAAAGATCTGGAATTGTTCCTGTCGGTCAACAAATCCCCGCGGCCGAATTCAATGGAAGATATTGATACGATTGTGCTGATGCCCGCTTTTGTGATCAGTGAATTAAAGACAGCCTTCACCATGGGATTTGTCATCTATGTTCCATTCCTGATCATTGATATGGTGGTTTCCAGCATTCTGCTTTCAATGGGTATGATGATGATGCCGCCTTCACTTGTGTCTCTACCCTTTAAACTGTTATTATTTGTAATGGTGGATGGCTGGTATCTCATTTCACGTTCACTTCTCCTGAGTTTTAAAGTCTGATGATATGACCGAAGCCTACCTGATTTCCTTCGCCCAAAATGCCCTTACGGTGGCAATCTCCATAGCCGGACCGGTATTGATCATCAGTCTGGTTATTGGCAGCCTGATCAGCCTAGTGCAGGCTGCCACTCAGATCAACGAAGTCACCCTGACTTTTGTACCCAAGATCATCGGGATTATTGTCATTCTGGTTGTACTGGGTGGATGGATGGGACAACAGATCATCAGTTTCACTTCTGGTATATTTAACGATCTGCCAAATTTAGTAAAATAAAACATCAGGAGAAAAATGGAATCACCGCAGACCGATGATGCATTAGTGATAGAAAGGCGGGTAAAAAAAATCCTGCGCTCTATCGAATTAATGCGTCCCATTCCGATGGTGATTACGCGAATTCTGCGCAGCCTTGATGAGCCAGGTTCTAGCGCGGGTTATGTTTCTGAGATCATTGGCCTTGACCAGGCACTGGCGGCGAATGTGTTACAGGCGGCCAACTCGGCTTTTCTGGGTTATGGGCCGTCATGTGCCACCTTAAAAGAAGCAGTCATGCGCCTGGGGTATAAACGAATTCGAACACTGGTCCTGGCTGTGGCGGCCAGCAGTGGTATGGACAGCTCTTTGGCCGGTTACAATCTGGCGGCCGGTGATATGTGGGCGCATTCGGTAGCCACCGCTGTAGCCGCCCAGTGGTTTGCCAGAGCGATCAACTATTCCGAACCGGAAGAAGCCTATGCAGCAGGATTGCTTCATGATATTGGCAAGATCGTCCTCAATAAATTCATCGAGGAAGATTATCGCTGGGTATTCAATAATCAGAAAAAAATTAACACCACGCTAATCGAGACAGAACGCAAGACTTTTGGGGTCGATCATTCCTATATCGGCAGCCTGATGGCCCAGAAGTGGACTTTCCCGATGGTGCTGATCAACGCCATCCAATTTCATCATAATCCCGGTACGGCCGGTGATCATAAAGCCCTCGCGGCGATCACCAATGTTGCCAACGCCCTGACACCGGTTGACCCCGAAACGTTATCTCGCCTGGGTCCGCGACAGGTCGACGATGTCTCCTATTCCATTTTGCGGATAACACCTGATCAATTGATGGCCATGAATAATCAAATGGTCACCTATTATAAGATGAATTTCGGGGTTGGGAGATAACCTGTAACTTGCCAATCCATCAAGCACCCCGGGTTCTGGTCGCAGAAGAAGATAAAAGCGTCGCCGATCTTTTTTCTCTGAGTTTGCAGGAACTTGGCTGCCAGGTGCGCATATCGGCTCAGGAAAAACAGATCCGGGACGGTATTATTCAATGGAAACCGGATTTACTGGTTCTGGATCTTTTTCTTCCAGGTTGCAGCGGACTCGATCTCCTGCGAGAGTGCCGGACGCTGGGACACCACCTGAAGAGGCCTTTTCCCATTCTGGTTGTGTCTTCGTTGGGTTTCCGTGAGGTGGTTGAACAGGCAAGATCGCTTGGCGCCGTCGATTTTATTCTTAAACCGGTTGACCTGGATAATTTCAGACAAAAAGTATTAATGTATCTTTCCTAAAAAAACGTTTATCGGTAATTTTTACGTATTCTTTAGCCCTGCTTCACATTCAATTTACTGTCGGCAAAAACCATATCCGGTATGCTAAGACCAGAGCGAACCGGGTTTATACCTATGATTATTTCTATTGCGCAAACACAACTATTCTTTCTGGCGTTGACGCGCGTGCTGGCAATTCTGATCCAGGTTCCGGTTTTTGGCAGTGAAGTCGTTCCCACCCAGGTGAAACTGGGGCTGGGCGTCATCCTGGCAATGATCGTGCTTCCCTGGAATCCCCTGCCGGCGGATGCGGCAGCCGTTCCATGGCTGGCATTTGCCGGATTGATCATCAGAGAACTGATCATCGGTTTTCTGGCCGGATTCGCTGCCGCATTGACCTTTGGCGCTTTTCAGATGACCGGAAAACTGATTGATATGTCCAGCGGTTTTGGAGCGGGGCAGGTATTTAACCCGGCCATGAGCGAGGCCGGCGGAACGTTGGATCAATTTTTTATTCTGGTGGTCATGTTGTACTTTTTGTTGACGAACGGGCATCATGTGTTTTTACTGGGTTTGCAGAATACTTTTAAGTTACTCCCTTTAAACCAACCACTGCCTGATATAAATCCTGAAGCACTATTGAGGTTGTCTTCCGCACTGATAACGTCGGGAGTACAAATGGCATTGCCCGTTGTGGGTGCTCTGTTTTTAACCGACCTGACTCTGGGACTGTTGGCCAAAGTGGCACCGCAGATCAATGTGTTCTTCCTCGGGCTACCCATCAAAGTCTGGGTCGGAATTTTTTGCCTTTCTTTGTTGTTCGGTATGCTGGTTCCTTCCCTGGATCGTGCTTTCAAGAATATGGGACCTCGCATGCTGCAAATACTGGGCGCCTGAGCCATGGCAGATAAGACCGAAGCCCCAACCGCCAGTCGTATCCGTGAAGCCCGCGAACGCGGTCAGGTAGCCCGCAGCATTGAGCTGAATGCGGCGATCGGCATGATTGCCAGTATCTGGGTGATAACCGGTGTAGGGAAGAATCTGGTCGTTGGACTGAGTGACCTGATGCGCTACACAGTGAACAATCTCCCCACGTCGGATATCTCAGATCTATGGTTGCGTGAGACCACCATCCGAAATGCCATGTTCTTTGCCAATCCACTTGCGCAGTTCGTGTTGATCATGTTGTTGGTCGGGGTGAGTACCTCACTCTTACAGACAAACTTCCTGTGGGCGTCAAAACGTCCGTTCTTTGACGGTTCGCGTTTGAATCCGATCAATGGTTTCAAACGTATCTTTTCATCGCAGGGTTTGATCGAGACATTGAAATCCCTGCTCAAATTGGTGGTTGTCGGCTGGCCGGTATACACATTCCTGCAGGCGAATTTTGGATCGATCATCCAGATGATCCAGATGCCGCTGTATCAAGAGATGGGTTACTGGTTTTCGCTGGCCGTGAGTCTGATGTGGCGGGTGGCCGGTGCTTATATCGTTCTGGCAGCCGCAGATTACGCCTACCAGCGCTGGAACTACATGAAGCAACTGCGTATGTCCAAACAGGAAGTCCTCGACGATCTGAAACGCAGCGAAGGTGATCCTTTCCTGCGTGGACGTATCCGCCAGCAGCAGCGCCGCATGGCGCAATCGCGTATGATGTCGCGGGTTCCCAAGGCCGATGTGATAGTCACCAACCCGACCCATTATGCCGTGGCGATCATCTACGAATCAGGCAAAATGGAAGCGCCCATCGTTGTGGCCAAGGGAGCCTTCTATGTTGCCCAACGAATCGTGGATATTGCAAAAGAAAACAAGATTCCCATCGTTCAGAATATCCCGCTGGCCCGCGCCATGTACAAGATGGTCGAACTCGAACACCCGATCCCGCCTGAACTGTACGTGGCCATGGCCGAAGTTTTGGCTTACGTATACCGGCTTAAGAACAAAAACTTGACACCCGCTTCTGTTCAGATATAGGAAATGAGATAGATGGCAACTGCAAAAACGACCATTAACCGCTTTGATTGGAAAACCATTCTGAAATCGAATGACATGGTCATGGCATTGGGCGTGGTTATGCTGATCGGCATGATGATCGTACCCATTCCGAGCGGGATGGTTGATGTTCTGGTGATCCTCAATTTGGCCATGTCACTGGGTGTGATGCTATTGAGCCTGTATATCAACCGCCCGATGGATTTTTCTATATTTCCCTCGCTGCTGCTGGTGATCACCCTCTTCCGTCTGGGATTGAACATTTCCATCAGTCGTCTCATCCTAATTAATGGGGATGCCGGCGCTGTTGTTAAAGTATTCGGCAATCTGGTGATTGGCGGGAACTATGTTGTGGGTGTGGTCATCTTCCTGATGCTGATGATCATCCAATTCGCGGTCATCACCAACGGCGCCGGGCGTGTGGCGGAAGTAGCCGCCCGTTTCACGCTGGATGCCATGCCCGGCAAGCAGTTATCCATCGATGCGGATTTAAATGCCGGTATCATCAACGAAGAGCAGGCTCGCGCCCGCCGGCGTGAAATTCAGACTGAAGCGGATTTCTACGGTTCGATGGACGGCGCCAGCAAGTTCGTGCGCGGCGATGCCATCGCGGCTGTGATCGTGATCATTGTAAACATCCTGGGCGGTTTCGTCATCGGTATGTTCCAGGGCGGTCTCAGCCTGGAAGAGGCGCTCAAAACCTATACCCTGCTAACCGTCGGTTCCGGTCTGGCCGTGCAGGTTCCGTCATTGCTGGTATCCACGGCAGCCGGTTTGATCATCACGCGCAATGCCAATGAAGGCGCGTTGGGAGAATCGGCAACCAAACAACTTTCCAATTACAACACGCTGCTGGCATCGTCCATCGTCATCGGTTTGATGATGTTCATCCCGGGTGTTCCCAAGCTGCCCTTTATTCTGGTCGCGGCCGTGCTGGGCGGCGGGGCATATTACGTCCGCAGGCAGGAAACAAAAGCCGCCGAAGCGGCCGCCGTACCGGAAGTCGCTCCAACTGCCGCACCGTTGGAATCACCTGAAGAAATGATGGGAATGGTGGTTATCGACCCGCTTGAACTGGAAGTCGGCTATGGTTTGATCCCGCTGGTGGATGAAGAACGGGCCGACAACCTGTTGCATCAAATCACCAACATCAGACGGCAGATGTTGAGTGAACTTGGATTTGTATTGCCGGTGGTGCGCATTCGGGATAACCTGCGCCTGCCGCCGCAAACCTACCGCTTGAAGATCCGTGGTGAAGAAGTGGCCCGTGGTGAACTGATGATCGACCGCTACCTTGCCATTCCCGGTTCGCAATCGGAAGAAAATTTGCAGGGTATCGCCACAACAGAGCCGGCTTTTGGATTGCCGGCATACTGGATCAGTGATGCGGAAAAGGGACGCGCAGAGCTGATGAATTACACCGTGGTTTCACCGCTGGCTGTGTTATCAACCCACCTGACCGAGGTGATCCGTACACACGCGGCTGATCTGCTCAGCCGGCAGATGGTGCAGGAGATGTTGAACCAATTGAAAGAGAAAACCCCGGCTGCTGTGGATGGAGTAATCCCTGAATTGATCCGTCTCGGTGATGTTCAGGATGTCTTGAAAAATTTGCTAAAAGAACGGGTTCCCATTCGCGATCTGAGTGGAATAATCGAAGTTCTCGGAAAGCATGCTCCCTCAACGCGCGATCCAGCGATCCTGGCTGAAGCCGTAAGGCAGACAATGGCCCGCACGCTCTCCAACCTGTACCGTGAAGAAGATGGTTTCCTGCATGTGTTCACGTTATCGCCGCAGCTTGAGATGATGCTGAAGGATTCATTAAGCGCCACCGACAGCGGACTGGGTTTCTCCATCGATACAGTCACCGCGCAGTCCATCCTTAATGCCACCGGTGAACGGATGGAAGGCCTGGCTCAAGATGGCCATCCGCCAGTGCTGCTTTGCCCGCGTGAACTACGCTTGGCATTTCGCCGGCTGATCGATCAGGCTTTTCCCAATCTTGTGGTCTTGGCATTTTCTGAGATCAGTTCGGGAACACGAGTGCAGGCACATGGGATGGTGGACATCAACACGATTAATACTTCAGAAACGGTCATCCCGGTGAATGGAGCGTCCAGATGATATCTCGCACGTTCCGCGCCGAAACCATGATTTTGGCTCTGGAAGAGGTCAAAAAAGAGCTGGGTACAGACGCCCTGGTAGTATCTGCCCGCCAGATTCCCGGCGGCCAGCCCTGGCAGGTCTGGCGAAAACCGCTGGTGGAAATTGTAGCCGTCCGGCTCGAACCCGGTGAGGACGCATCAGTGGTTATCCAGACCGGTGAAAAACAAAAATCCGTCAGCACCGATAAAAAAACCGGCATGAAAGACCTCAACCGCAAAGACATTGCTCTGCCGAAAAAGATGAATGTTCCATCTGCTCTCCGTGCGGGTAGAGAAACGGAAATACCTGCTGCGGTTCGGGCAGAGACGGTCTTGAAGAAGGCCGCGGGTGAAATTGAAAAAGAAAGCCTGCCTGTTGCAGCCAGCCAACCCCTCGAAGACAGTGTCGAAATCCGCGGAAAGAAGATCAAACCCAAACCGGCGAATGACGGAAAATTGGAATTGATCCAGAAACTTGGAGATGATGAAAAACCACAAGATCTGCGCATTATCCAGCTCAAGCCGGATGGCAAACCGGTTCTGCCCCCGCTTGAACTGCCGGTATTACCGTGGCAGCCGCCTCAGGCTGAGGCTGATGGCATCGAAGGTGCCTGGCCTGTCCTGCAAAAATTCTACGATCAATTGGTCCGTCAGGGAGTGGATATCAATATGGTCAAGCGTGTCTGCCAGATTAGTGCCGATACGCTGGGATACCAGACTGCCATGGATGCCCGCAGGCTTGGCGAACATTTGCGCCGGCAGCTTGAAGCGTATGTGAGAGTACAGCGTGAACCGGCTCAAAGAGAACACCGGGTGATCTGTCTGGTGGGACCCAGCGGAGCCGGGAAAACGAGTTTTGCTGCGAAACTGGCTGTCCGTTATCAAAAAGAGATGAAACGATCGGTGGCCTGGGTGTGCGCAGATACGGTGCGCACTGGTGGAATTGCCGAAGCCAGGGCTTTCACAGAAGCCATCGGCATTCCCATGCAGATCGCTTACACCCCTGGAGAATGTGCGGCCATCGTTGACGCGCTGCACGGAAACGACCTGATTATTGTGGATACTCCAGCCTGCAATCCGCGCAGTGAAGGTTCGCTTATCGAAACCGGCGCACTGCTGACAGCCATTCCTGAGAGAACAACATGGATGGTTATCCCGGCGACGGTTAAGGAAAATGATATGCTGAATGCCGCCGGCGCGTACGCGGTATTCAATCCACGGGCTCTGGTCATATCAAAAATGGACGAAACCAATTCTTTCGGTACGGTCTATAACCTGGGTTTGCGCTCTCAATTGCCATTTGCCTATTTCAGCTACGGTGCTCACAGACTGGATGACCTGGTACCCGCAGCCGCTTCGCGCCTTGTGCAGGCGTTATTCACAGAAAGGTTCGATTGATGACCCCGGGAAAGAGTATGACTCCCAGTTTAATTGGTCTGACCAATCGAGCAACCCGCCTGCCACTGCTGGTAGATATCTGCCTGACCATCTCTCAGATTGTAATGCTCGTTGTGGCGGTTATTACGGCGGTACTGTCCATTATCGCCGGTGTGGATGCGCTCACTGTTGTCTTGCGAACGGCCGCCGCCATTCTCTGTGTTGGGTTACCACTGTATGTCTTGAATTACCTGTTTGGACGTTTTTATGTGAAAGCCACACTGGAGGAGATGGAAAAAACCATTCAAGAAATGAAGACTTCTTCCGATTCGGTGGATGGAAGAGAATCGGCTGAACCTGAAGAATTGGAAATGCAAGCCTGAGTGAGAGATGGAAGATCTAAAGTCTGAAACTGAAATGATCGAGGAATTCCTCAACACTCACAGCCCTGAGCTGAGAGAAGAATTGATTCTGCGGTATGTCTCGTTGATCCATTTTGTTCTCGGCCGGTTGGGTTTCAATCCCTATGGCGGTATCGAATATGAAGACCTGGCCAGTCAGGGGATGCTGGGTTTGATAGAAGCTGTCGATCATTTTGATCCATCTTTTGGCACCCGTATGAGCACGTATGCCACACTCAAAATCCGCAGTAAAGTGCTCGATTACCTGCGTGACCTGGACTGGCTCCCCCGGATTGCCCGTCAAAAAGTGCGCAGTATGCAGGAAGCCACGGTCAATCTGGAGCATAAACTTCAGCGCCTGCCCACCGATGAAGAGCTGGCCACTTACTTGAACCTGGGTTTGGATGAGCTGGCTCAGATTCAAATGGATTCAAGCCGGGTGGTCATTTCTTTGGATGAGACGACCAGTAAACTCGGGAGTGAAGATACCGAGTCTTCCATGCACGAATGGCTGATGGATGAACAACAGGAAAATCCATCGGATATTCTTGAAGAAAAAGATATGCAGGTCAGACTCGTCGAAGCTATTAAAGCACTTCCCGAACGAGAACAAATGGTCCTCTCACTGTATTATTTCGATGAGTTGACTTTCAAGGAAATTGGTAAAACCCTGGATATTTCCGAATCACGGGTCTGCCAGATCCATGGACGGGCTGTCGTCAGCCTGCAATCGTTGTTAAATGGTGAGACAGTCACGAGAAAGCGCGGCCGTCCAACAAAACCCGAGCATGTGAAACGTAAAAACACGCCTGATCTATCTACTCCACCGGCGCATTCTATGATCGATCGGTACCGGTAGAAGGAGAAGAACTATGGAGAGAGTACAAAATAATCTACTCAGTGATACGCTGAACCTGATGCAACTGGCACGGGAGACTGCCCGCATTAAAGGCAGCCAGCAGCAGGCTGAAAAACTGACCCCGGTGGTCAGCCAGTTGAAGACTCTGGTCAGCCAGCAGCATGAGACTATTGCCGCCCAGCCGAGCGGTATTCTTGCTCAGGATGATTTTCAGGATCTCCTGTCGGTTGAAAAGAAAACCGGCAGTGATTCTCTGGCAGATGCCCGGGACCGCAACCAGGTTATCCTTTCCATGGCTTCCGGTGGAATGAATGATGTGGATATTGCGCGCCAGATGGGAATGCCAAGAGATGAAGTTCGAATGGTTATAAACCTGGCCAATACAGGCAGCAGGAGGATCATATGATAAAAGGCTTCTATTCCGCCGCATCCGCGATGATTGCGGGAATGCAGCGCCAGATGGTGTTGACGCATAATATCGATAATCTGGAGACCCCGGGATTTAAACAAATACTCACCTCAATGGATGAGTTCATGACAACACCGGTTTCAACATCCAGCCAGCAGGTGAATCTGCCAGAATTGCCAGCCGTACTACGCAGCCGCGGCTTCAACAAATTGACAAGAGTTGGCGATCTGGGACTGGGTGTGATGACCGGTGAGGAATCCACCGATTTTACCGAAGGGTCTGTGCAGATCACCAATCGAGAACTGGACGTTGCCGTACTGGGAAATGGGTACTTCCGCATTCAAACCGATGCGGGCGAACGGTATACTAAAGATGGCCGCTTTATTAAGGACGCAACGGGTGTTTTAAAGACCGTGGATGGTAATCCGGTGCTATCAGAAGGTGGTGGAACCATCACCCTGCCGGCCGGTGAGGTTTATATTTCCACGGATGGACAGATCACCGTAAATGAAAAAGATGTAGCAAAACTGGGTATCGCGTATTTCGAAGACCCGGCCAAATCACTGACACGTGACGGTGCTAATACTTTCACCGGTACGGGCGCCACTACCGACACATCCAAAGTGACAGTGCAACAATATGCTCTCGAATCCAGTAATGCAGACCTGACTCAGATCATGACCCAGATGATCCAGACGAATCGAGCCTACCAGATTGCCCAGCGCATGGTGCAAAACCAGGACAGCCTGCTGGGTCAATCGATCAATACCCTAGGCCGGATATAGGTAGAAGGAGGTCAAAATGCCCCTATCTTTTGGAAGTCTTTATCATCTGGCAGTGAATGGCATGAAATCTCGCCAGTTGGATCTGGATGCCATCAGTAATAATCTTGCCAATATCCATACCTCGGGCTATAAAGCCAGCCGCGTAAATTTTCAGGAATTGTTGAACGAGAATGAGATCAGCGGTACAACTCCGGTTTGCACCCAGGTGGGTACAGGCCAGGGGAGTCTGCAGATCACCGGAAATCCGTTGGACTGGGCGATTGACGGTCCGGGATTTTTTGCCATCAAATTGCCCGATGGAACAAAAGGATATACCCGCGACGGTTCCTTCAGTCTGGATAAGAATGGCAAAATTGTCACATCTGCCGGGTACGAACTTGACTGGTCAGGAACAATACCGGCAGATGCCGATCAGATAAAAGTGGATGTCGACGGAACTGTCAGTGCCCGGGTGGAGGGTGTATGGGACAAAGCCGGTAACGTGCAACTGGCCATTTTCACCAATCCAACCGGCCTGGAGAGCGCTGGAGGCAATATCTGGAAGGAGTCGGATTCTTCAGGTAAGGCCACAATGGGAGACCCCGGTGAAGAAAACTATGGACTTATTCAGGGCAGTTGTATTGAAGCTTCTACCGTAAATATCACAGATGAAATATCTCACATGATACGGACTCAGCGGTCATTTCAGGCGGCAGCCAGAGCCCTGACAACCACAGATGAGATGGTTGCCCAGGCGATTAATATGCGTCAGGGATAAAGTTTTTACCACCGGTGCCGATAATAAGAGCAGCCGAATAAGCAATACCGGAGGTAAAGGTAACCATGAAAATAGAAAACAATTCTGCATCAAACATACTTGCGCAAAAAACTGAAAACTTGAATTCAGTTGAACGTTCACAACTGCAGAAATCAACGTCCGCTCCGGCTGCCCGGACAACCGAAAAAGACCATGCAATTCTTTCGGATCAGGCACAATTGCTTTCAAAGGCTTTGGCTGAAATGGAAGGAACTCCGGAAGTCCGCATGGAAAAAGTGGAAGCGCTTCGTAGTCAGATTCTGGACGGGCAATACCAGATCAATTATGAAGAGCTTGCCAAGAAAATGAGCGGCCTGCCGGGCTTGAAGTAATCTTTGCCGCTTATACGCGGCAAAGAGCGATTCACACCGGGCGGCCTGAGTGGAGGAACAACAATGGTAGTTCAGGCACCCAAAGAAACCCCGCAAGAGATCATGAGCGCTATGGAAGCGATCATGGTTAATGAATTTCGTGTTTGCCAGTCGCTGTTGACCATTCTGCAGCAGGAACGTCAGGCGCTGGTCAAGAAAGATATTGATTCGCTGACTCATCTGGTGGAGCAAAAAGAAAGCCTTCTGGATGAACTTGGCAGCGATGAAGAATCGCGGCGTTCTCTAATGGAAAAACTCTCCCAGAATTCCGGACTTCAAAACGAAGCTCTGGGATTTCCCGATCTGCTGCGCCGCATGCAGATGACAGCCTCTGAACGCTTGTACCGGCTGCAGGATGGGATCGTGGCGCTCCAGAGCAAGATCCGTGAACTGAACAGAGCCAATCTGGCCCTGGCTCAAATGAACGTCGAACGAATCACAGCGTTGCAGGAATACCTGCTCAGCCTGTTTTCGTCTTCAAGTTATTATCAACCGGCTGTCGCTCCTTCAAAAACTGGCCTTCCTCCAGCCAGCTATGGAATGGACCATCGGGGATAGGGAGACGCAAAATGGCAGGATTCTCTGGAATTCAAGTTGCCCTGCAGACACTGCTTGCTCAACAGGCAGCGCTGGAGATCACCCAGAATAATGTGGCCAATGCCAACACGGAAGGGTATCACCGGCAGGAAGCTGTGTTGAAGGCAGGATACCCGACCCGCAGTATGGCATTTTCCAACTCTTCGGGTGTGCAAAACATCGGTACAGGTGTATATGTAGCCAGCATAAAGCGATACTCTCTGAATTTCTATGATACCCAGTACCGCAATCAATTATCAAATAATTCATACTATTCAACGATTGTTGAAATGTTGTCCGAAATCGAAACCAATCTGGGTGATGATTCGGGGGATGGCCTCACTAATCGTTTGAATAATTTCTTCTCTGCGTGGCAGACGGTTGCCACAGATCCGGATATCCCGGCCAATCGGGAAGATCTTCTGGAAACCGCCCAGACGCTGGTAGAGGGATTCCAGGATCGGGCATCCAGGCTGCTGCAGATCCAAAAGGATCAGGACCTGTCGATCACGCAGAGAGTCTCAGATGTAAATAAAATTGCGGCGCAGCTTGCAGAATTGAATGCGCAAATCGGGCGCTCGCAAACGGAAACCTACCAGCCAAATGCCCTGCTTGATGAACGTGATAGATTATTGGACCAGCTTTCCGGGCTTATCGGAGTGACCACGCACATTCAGGATGATGGGCAAGCCATGATTTCGATCCAGGGCCATGCGCTGGTCGTGGGCAGCCGGTCGTTTGAGCTCGATGCCACCGCGCAGGGCAAGAAGAATCTGGTGCAGATCAACTGGGCGGATGAACCTGATAATCCCCTGACCATTGAAAGTGGCGAGATCGGCGGCTTGCTTTACGCACGGGATGTTGTTATTGAAGAACAACTAGAAAAACTGGATGATACGGCGACCTCGGTTATGAACCGGGTTAATACCATTCACCGCAGCGGGTATGATCTCGATGGCGCCGCCGGGATTAATTTCTTTACCTCCAACGCGAGCGCTGTATTCCTTTCCGGTCATTTAAATCTTTTTTCCAGTATCGGCGCGACATATAATGTGGATATGGAAGTTCGGGATGAGACCGGAACCCCTCATGCTGTTACCCTGCAATTTACAAAGACGGCCACCAATCAGTGGACGTATGCGTCCCTTACTGCAGGAGCCAGTATTGTAAATAATGATAATCTGACCACAATTTCAAATGGTGTGGTCACATTTGACGCCTCGGGTAATTATGTTTCCAACAACGGACGTATTTTGTATGGTACCCAGGCCACATCGCTGGATATGGAGAATCTCAAACAGACGGGTGGAACGGCCAGCAGCGTGGGTATTGACAACCTGAATGACGCGCTTTCCATTCGGATCAATCCCCTGCTCACCAGTTACCGGCAGATAGCCGCTGCTACTGTGACCAACGCACCCGGAGATGGGAATAATGCCCTGGCTATTGCCAACAGCGTGACTTCCACTACGAACGCGCTGGTGGCTGCCCTGTCTGATTTTGACGATCCAGTGGCGGCTTCAGGTGAAGATTCTATTTTACATTTCAATACATCTCGGATCACGGAATTCGCACTGAAGCAGCGCCATGCTGAAACCGGCGTGTCAGACACCAAGAGTATATTGTCTGCCATGGATGACCAGCGGGAGGCTGTATCGGGTGTGAATTCGGATGAGGAAGCTACCAATATGGTGAAATACCAGAGGGCTTATCAGGCCGCCGCTCGATTAATGAATGTGTTTGATGAAATGCTCGAATTGATCGTGACCAACCTCGGATTGGTGGGGCGGTAAACCTGGAGGTGTGATATGCGCATAACAGACAGAATGATCTTGAATAACAATATCAATAATCTGACCAACAGTATGGACAGGTTATATGAACTCCAACAGCAGAATGCCACACACAAGAAATATCTTAAAGCATCTGATAATCCGAGCAATAATGCCAGCGTGATCACACTGAAATCTGCCCTGCAGACCTCCGAGGTATATGAATCAACTGCCCAGTTAACAAAAGACTGGATGAACGCTACGGATTTTGCTCTGCAGCAGGCAGGGGATATCGCTCAACGGGCGATCTCGGCTGTAATGCGCGGTTTATCGGATACCATGGGCGATGAAGCGCGGGCCACCATCGCGGAAGAAATTGACGGTATGTTGAAGGAAGCGCTTGATATTGCCAATACCAAACACTTGGACCGCTATATTTTTGCCGGATTTAACACGGAAGCTCGAGATTACATTCCCGCTGATGGTGTTGGAGCCGGTGGTCCTTTCATCTCATATAATGAGGACCCGACAGACACAACGAAAATTACCCGCGTGGTTTATAAGGATCATGTGGATGGAGATCCATATACTCCACAGACAATTCGCCGGGATATCGGACCGGGTGAAACCATCACAGCCAATATCGACGGCTATACAACTTTTAAACATTTTATCGACACACTGATCGAAACACGAGATAACCTTGCGACCACCCCGTATAATGCGGATGCCCTGCGTGCCTCGGCAGGAGAATTGGATGTTTCGCTGAATCAGATAACTCTGGCAACGACTATAAATGGCTCTCGACTCCGCGATATCGAAAATTCACAGGATCGCCTGTCGCTTAGCAACGTGGAGATTAAAGCCCTGCTTTCGCAAAAAGAAGAAGCCAATATGGCAGAAATCACGGCAGAACTGGCGAACCAGGAGAACGTCTATCAGACGGTTGTTACCATCAGTTCACGTACGATGTCTATGGTGAATTTATTCGAGTCACTCGGTTAAGCGTATAATTCAACATCATATCTTCTGAATACTCGGGGACACGCATGCCTGCGCGTTCTGGAAGGGATTCCCGATGCTTGTACTCACCCGTAAATTGGAAGAAAGCATCGTTATTGGAAAAGATATCACCATAACGATCCTTGCCATTGACAAAGAGAAAGTAAAAATTGGGATCAACGCTCCCAGGGAAATTCCTGTAATTCGCAAGGAACTCTTCCAGGCTATTCAAGAACAGTCTGTCGTGGCAGAACAAATGGCTGCGACCAGTCAAACCAAAGATTTTGAGAGTCTGCGCGACTTACTTTTGCAGCAATCTGTTCCTGAAGAGGATACAAAAATCGGGAAACCGGAAGAAGATTCAAAGTAATCTTCTTCTTTATGGATTTTTACGCAGGTTTCATATCTGCTTTACTGAACCCATAAGTACTATCGTTTACAGTAATCTGGAACGAAATCGTTTTTTCTGGATTCGTGTATCGTATGGGATTTAATAATTATTCTGAGAATTTGGAAAACCTGACAGAAATTCAGCGCTTGCGGGACCTGGGGCGCTATTATCTGCATCATAACCTGATTGCCCAGGCTCTTCAGACTTATACGGCTCTTCTCGAGAAATTTCCCGAAGATGCAGCAACGCTGGTTATCGTCGGTGATTCCTACCTTATGACCGGAGATGGACAGGCGGCTGCCGCCATCTATTCTCAGGTGATCCGGCTTGAGCCGGATCGCAAGGATCTTTTACAGCGCATTGAACTGGCGAAAAAAATGGCGTTGCCTGAAGTCAGTATCGCCGGCGGTTTCCCTCCTCTGCATCCCCAGGCAATCAACCGTTTGATCGAACAGTTGACGGGCACATCGGTGGTTATTGATGAGGCGCAGATATATCGCGCGGCCGAACTGCTGGAAAAGACCATCCACAGTGATTCTCCAGCAGCCAGCGTCTCACAGCATCTGGATGAAATCGATGAACTGCTGCCTGCCATTCTTGAGTTGAATATCCGGCAGGCACGATCACAGGGCAGATCTGATCTGGCGGCGGAGTTAATCGCCTTACAACGCAGCCTGTTAAATGAACAACCATCCCGACCTGCCGATCAGACAGAATCGGCTGAAAACCGTCTTTCCATTTCGGAAGAAAAAACCAACCTGCATGCTGCCTTCATGAGTGAAGTATCCAATTTTTCTCCGCTGCGACCCGGTGTGATGAAAACGGCTCTCGAATCTGCCGGAATAATTGTGCATGATCAGTGGGAAGAACTGGCATCTTCCAGGGAGGAATATGACCTGGTGATTGCCCATAATCCTCAAGCCAATTCGCAGTTCATGAAGGCTCTGGCTGGCTGGGCGGGCTCCGGGAAACCGGTGGTGGTCGATATGGATACGGATTTTCGCATGTTTCCTGCCGGTCATCCAAATACCCGGTCGTTGAATCAGGGCGAATTGTCTGATGTGCGTGTGTTCACCGCAGCTTTGCAACTGGCGGATGTGCTCACGTTCCCATCCACAGAAGCCGCCATCCGGTTTTCAAAAGAGGGTTATCAATCTTTTTCCGTGCCGGATGGATGGTCGGAGAAGAATTCCCTCTGGTTAAAGAAGAATCGGGGAACGACCCGTCTGAATCTGGGAATTTTTACGTTGCCGGGAAATCTGGAAAGCGTAGCTCTGATCCGCCGGGCGGTCATTCGCGTATTGCGGGAATTTCCCCAGGTGCGCCTGGTCATCAGTGGAGACCCCGATGTTTACCCGTTGTTTGATTCAATCCCGGATACCCGGCGGGTCTACCTGCCGTCCACGGAACCGGATGATTATCCCTTCCTGCTTGCTCAGGTGGATATCCATCTGTTCCCGGCCATGGAAGATGAGCTTTCCATTCTGGAAAGTGACCGTCGATATATGGAAGCCGGAGTTCGAAAAACCGCCTGGATCGGTTCTCCATTGCCGGCGGCGGAGGAGTGGAATGCCGGAGGATTGATTTCACGATCAGTGGACGACTGGTATACACACATGAAAGCGTTGATCCAGGACAGTGATATGCGTGACAGACTGGCAATGGAAGGTAATACCAAGTCACAGGAGCGTGAAGCGCAGAAAATGGCAGAGACCTGGAATTCGGTCATTCAACGGGTGATGAAACCGGTGAAACCGAAGCCTTTTCTCAAGGAGGGTAAATGAATTTTATTTTTGTTTGCCCTGAATCTGAAGAATTAAAGAATTGCGTTGAGCGGCGCTGCGTGGCTCCTGCCAGAGCGATCAACCGGACAGGCCGCTATTCTGCGGATCTCATCGGTTGGCGGGACTTTGTGACCGACGCTCCGGAAGTGCAGGATTTGCTGAAACGAAGTGATTACATCATCATTCACCGCGGCCTGTGGTCTCCGCTTCTTACCCGCATCCAACACTGGAAAGCCCGTGATAAAACGATCATTGCTGATTTCGTCGATGCTTATCAATTGATGGACGAAGATGAACTGGCCGATGTTCATGATCTGGAAATAAACGGCGGGATACGGGCGGACGATCCAGTCGTCGACCAGACCCCTCTGTTGACCCAGTTGAAGTGGACCCTGCAACTTACGCATGGCGCGACCACACCATCACAGCGTCTGTGTGATGATTGGAATCCATATTCCAGAACCCTGTTCCTGCCGGATTATATTGATCTCGATCGATTGAATTTAATCTCTCCACAGGACCACGAAGGGATCAACCTGGGATGGTTTGGTACGATCCGGCGCCTGCATCGGATGAAGAAGAGCGGCATCATGACCGCGCTGGAAGCCGTGTGCCAGATGCGCCGCAATGCCCGCATCATTTTTTACGTGGATCACCCTGAAGCCGTCGGTTCACTCGGTCTGCCTGCTGACCAGGTGGAGATCGTCGGTTGGAACACCACCGGCGGGTGGCAGAAACAGTTGAGCCGCATCGATATCGGTCTGGTCCCCATGATCGGTGATCTGGAACAGCGCAGCGGCTGCAGCCCGATTCTGGAATTTATGGCCTTGAAGATCCCCTGGATCGCCAGTCAGGGAGCAGCCGTTTATGACCTGCAGAGTTACGGATGGATTGTGGAGAACACGGCAGAAGCCTGGTTGAAGGCCGCCATCGAGATGATCGACTATCTCAATGACTATCGGTCAGAAGCCGCCATAACGCCTTACCTGTACGCTTTGAGCAAGAGCCTGGAAGAGAATGTTCAATCGGTGGTGGATACGTTTGTGCGGCTGGGCAGTCTGTATTCCACGCGCCCGCTGGGATCATCACCTGCCCACTCAAATGGCCATGTTCTGGTAGCAAAACCGGAAGAAGGAAAATCATGAAGAATCAGAGCTACCAGAAGACTATGCTGGACATTCAAGCACTGATCGAAAAGGGGGATTGGCAGGCGTCGTGGCAGGCATTGTGTCTGGCTGACGCGAAATACCCCAACAAACCGGTCATACTCACGGCCATGGGTGATTGTCAGATCCATATGGATAAACCGCAGGCAGCCGTTCCACTGTTTGCCAGGGTGACAGAATTGGAACCAAAATCGGTGGAAGCCTATAACAATCTGGGAGTGGCGTATATGTTCACCGGAGATTTCGCCAACGCGGAATCAACGTATCTGGAAGCCCTGCAGTTCGTTCCCAATCATTTTCAAACATTGAAAAACCTGGCTTTTTTGTATTACCAGCAGTTGGATCGTCTGGGTGACGCCGTGAAGATTTTGGCCAGTCTGATACGTTCCAATCCTTCGGATGGCGAATCATTATTTCTGCTGGGGCAGTGTTATGAAATGGGCGGAGATTCGACATCAGCCCGTCAGTGTTATGAACGGGTTCTGGTCCACCAACCTGAAAACTCACTGGCGCTGGAAGCGTTGAATAATTTACGCCATAATAAAGAATAGGCATACCTGGTTTATAATGTAATCATTCATTCTGAGGTGTAAGCATGTCTCCCATTCCTCGCATCAATCCATCACAAACAGGAAAACCCGGTGAATCAAATCACGCCAAGAATCAAGCCTTTGAACCCAAAATGGTTCATGTGCCCGCCGGACCTTTCTGGATGGGGAGTTCAGACGATCATGTGATGCTGCTGGTTCAAAATGAAGACTGGGCACATGAGTGGTACGAAGATGGCCTTTTCAGAGTGGAACAACCCTGCACCCAAGTTATGGGCAAAGAGTTTGAAATTGGCGTAAATCCGGTAACAAATTTTGAATATTTTTCTTTTGTCTGGAAGACTGGTTACAAGGTCCCCAAAGGTTGGCTGGGATTTAAATATCCAGAAGGCGCCGAGTTTCTACCGGTGGTTAACGTGAGTAAGAAAGATGCGGAAGCCTACTGTGCTTGGTTAAGTGAGGTGACGGGAAAGAAATACCGCCTTCCCACAGAGGGTGAATGGGAGCGGGCAGCTTCTGGCACAGATGGAAGAATCTATCCATGGGGTGATGAATTTGATCCGTGGCGCTGCAACACTCAGGATAGTGGAAAGGGCGGGCCGACTCCAGTTGGATCTTATTCTCCCGCGGGTGACAGCCCGGTAGGAGCGGTAGATATGGCTGGGAACGTTTATGAATGGACCAGCGATATTCTGCTTCCTTATCCGTATGGAGAAATGCCCCCAACCCCACCGAAAGAGATCAAATATGTCGTCCGTGGGGGAGCCTGGTATTATAGCCACCGCCTGGCGCGCTGCCAGAGTCGGGAAGGCCAACTGGCGGATCACATCTCATTTGCCGTTGGATTTCGAATCGCACGATCACTGGATTGATCCGGGGCAGGAATCAGCGAATAGAGAACGAACCGGTCAGGGTCTGGCGAAATCGGTTGTAAGCATGGCGGCGCCCAGCAAAGTCTCTGAACCGTCCAGAATGGAATGTGCCAGCCTTACCCTCTGACGTGATCCGGGCATTAGAAACCGCTGGAGGCATTCTTCAACCGCCGGCACGAGTGCATCCCAGTTGCGGGTCACACCCCCACCCAGTACGACCATCTGCGGATCGAGAAGAGAAACGGCGTTGCAGATCCCCATTCCAAGCGCGTTGAATCCTCGATCGATGATGGAGGCTGCTGCTACATCGCCTTCCTGATATGCCTGGATCAACAGGCGGGCATCGATTTGAGTTGGATTGGCAGATCCCAGCCGGTACAGCGGACTGCCGGTATCGGCATTTTGATAGGCTTCCAGCGTGTATTTTTTGAGCGCCCAACCTGAAACGAGACTTTCAATACAACCGGTTTTCCCGCAGGCACAGGGTGGTCCATCGGGATCAACGGTTACGTGACCGAATTCACCTGCCATACCCTGCCCGCGGTATAGTTTACCAGAAAGAACCAATCCCGCGCCCACACCGGTGGAAATCTGCACATACAGCATATCACGTGTATCCCGTCCTGCCCCGAAAGCCCATTCCCCCAAAGCGGCGGCATTTCCATCATTTTCCATGAAGGCAGGGATACCAAAATGATCGGTGATCCTGTCGGGCAGCGGGAAGTTATTCCAGTCTTTGACATGCATGGATTTCACCACCGTGTGCCGGTCATCACTGATGATTCCGCCAAAGCTGATACCTATACCTTGAATATTCCCGCGGGGAATCACGCAGGTTTGCAGAATGGTGTTCCCGGCTTTAACCATGGCCTGGAGACAGGCATCCGCGCCCTCTTCTGCCGGAGCAGGCAGGCGGATAAGATTTGATATGGACCCCGAGGAAATATCCACTAGACCAGCAGCCAGTTTCGTGCCGCCGAAATCGAACGCAAGAACATAAGTCGGCTGTGTTATCATTTCATCATCCAGAGCATAATATAGTTGATGTAAGTATTGTACGTGGAAATAATCTAATTCGGGAGAGACTGCCGATTTCCCGAAATTAAAGTGGAGAATTCATGCCCAGAAAACATCCTGTTCGGAAAGAACCGGCCGCCGGAGCAACGTCACCTGTACGCCAGCCTTTTTTTAACCACGGGTATGCCCGTGGAATGGAAACCCGGCATGGGTATATGCTCTTCAACCCGAATGATTTTATCGGTCAGGCACTGGAAGCCTACGGCGAATGGTCTTATCAGGAAATCGAATTACTCGGCCAGCTTATCAAACCGGACCATGTGATCCTGGATATTGGCGCGAATATTGGGACACACACGCTGTCTTTCGCGAAAATGGTGGGACCGGGCGGATTCGTTTTCGCTTTTGAACCCCAGCGCATTACTTATGAATTTCTGTGTGCCAATATCGCCATGAACAACCTGATCAATGTGGTGCCCTACCAGGCAGCAGTAAGCGATAAAGCGGGTGAGATCATGGTTCCGATCATTAATCCAAACAGCCCGTCTAATACCGGCGCGTTCAAGATATCAGGTTATTCCACGGGTGATGCGGTCCGCCAGATAACGGTTGATGCCCTGGGGCTGGGCAAATGCAATCTTATCAAAGTGGATGTGGAAGGAATGGAGCACAACGTTATCCTGGGAGCTGTGAATACCATCCGGAATCTCAGGCCGGTGTTGTTCATTGAAAATAACGGGTATGGAAACGCGAAAGAGCTGGTCAAACTGGTGCTGGACCTCAACTACCGCGGCTGGTGGTTCTTTTCGCCGCCTGTGAATCCCGGTGAGCCTTTCAACCCCGAGATCAATGATAAGAACATGTTGTGTCTGCCTGCGGAATGGAATACCAACGTGAACGGTCTGGTGCCATTATTGGATGAGAATGATACAGGCGTGAAAGCCTATGAACGTTTGAAGCAGAGCGGCCTCAACTGATCATCACTCGGATATGCCGGCTGATGCATGCCGTATATAAAACCGGATCACTGAACGGTTTCCAGCAATTCTTTAAATAAGGGTTCTTTTCTATCGCTTTCAGAAAGAAGTGGGATCAACGATTGGGTCAGAGATCTGGCTTCTTCTTTTTTTCCCAGTTTCCACCGGGCCAGTGCCAGGGTGGCAATGCCGACATGTTCGAGTTCTCCCTGCGCCGCGGCCAATAGGCTGGTCTTTTCCACCTTGGCAAAATCGCCGATCGTGTAAAAATAATCGATCATGCCATACAGCACAAACAATGACTGTGGAGCGATCCGCCAGGCCTGCGCTAGCAGAGACCAGGTGGTTTGATAATCTCCCAATTTCAGGCAGACGAAAGCCATATTCGTATAACGGGTCACATCAAAAGGGAATTTAGAAATCTGTCTCGCATAAAAATCACGAGCTTCCGGCAGACGACCGGCTTCAATGAGATCTGGTCCGATGGCGACTTCGTTGTAATACTCCGCCAGTTCCTCGCGTGGTACCGCGATTCCGCCGTCCGCCGGACTCACGCACGGTGGATGTGTTTTTTCCATGGCGACCCGGTGGATGACTTTGAGCAGGTTGTTCTTCGTCACCTTAAGGTGGCTTCCGGAATGATCCAGAATCTTCTGGATAACGCCCACAGCGCTACCATCTTTCACATTCGTGAACTGGTGGATTCTGGTCCAACGAATATCCGAATAGGGATCGCCTGCATCGCCGCGGCCTCGCGATAATTTTTTCGCCCACTCCTCTTCAGAACGGGTGTAATAATGATTCACCTGGATCTTTTCCACATGGCAGGGGAAGCGTTGGGCGTCCACCCGCAGGCCGCTTTCATTTACACACCACCAGCCTTCCTTGAACAGGAAAGAATGTGGCGAAATGGGCAGGATCACTTTTTCGGGCTGGACGATCATTTTCACCAACCGGTTCAGGGAAAGCGTATCCGGACCACGCCACTGGTATCCGGCAATTTGCCCGACATCCGGCCGGATTTTGTTACCACCGGAACCGAAGAAAAGCGAACTGATTCCCAGCCCCCCAAACGATTCAAACGGTTTCAGGAATTCGGCCAGGCTGATTCCCTGCCGCGGAATGATGAATTCGTCGGTATCGATGAAACCGATCCAGCGCGAATCGGAACCGTGAGTCCGCAGGCAGTGGTCATAGGCAAATAATTGTCTTCCTTTGCCTTCAATAGTATGAACGGTCACCCAACCGGAATCCAGATATGGTTTCAGGGTTTCTTTGACCGGGATACTGCTCTCATTGTCGTATACCCAGAAATGTTCGACACCGAGAAGAATATGATAGTCCAGCCACTCTTGCAGGTAACTGTTTTCATCTTTAACAATCAGGCAGAGGGAAAGATACATCATCCGGTTATTTCTTTGCCAGATCTTCTTTGAATTTCTTCAACCAGCGCTGCGCGACCAGTGGCCAATCGTAGTATCTGGCAATAGCAAGGTTTTGCAGCGCCAGGCGTTCGTATTCATCATCATCGGTGAGGATTTTTACCAGTGCATTGATCCACACGGGTAGCCAGTTGCCGCCGGGGGCGATGAGTGGATTTTGCCAGGCTGTCTCGATGAGCGCTCCCGCGCTGGTACTGACCACGGCGCACCCTGCCGCCATAGCTTCCATGGCGGCGATACAGGAGGTCTCCGGAAAGATGCATGGATAAGCCAGCGCACGGCATTTGTAAGCTGTCTCGCGCAATTCAGCCTGCCCCACAGAACCTCTGTAATTTATCCCCGGCAGATTGCGAGCCATCTCGTACATTTGTTGGTATGATTCGGATTCGCCTGTGTTATACACCTTCATCGATGTGAAGAGATGCAGTTGCGCGTCAGGGACCGCCTGCCTGACGGCTGGCCAGGCCTGTAAAAGTAGATTCAAACCACGAAAGGGAGTTGACGCGTAATAACACCAGGGTTTTCTCTGACGGAGAGTGGCAATATTCACCTGAAATTTCTCCAGTGGAATGCCGTTGGTGGTGGGGATGATCTTTTCCACCATTACATTCAGGTTGCGTACCCACTGCACCTGCTGATATGTGGAGAGCATGAAGAGTCCTTCCAGCCGGTTGTAGATGGGTACGGCGATCTCTGGATTGCGCAGGTCTTCCACGATCTTCTGATTGAAATCATCGTGGCACCAAAGATAATTGACCTTCCCGGGGTAAAGGCCAAGCTGGAAGATCTGCCAGACCCGCAGGGCGATGAATACATCGCAGGATAGACCGACCAGTTGATTCTGGTCAGTAATGATGCGCACCCGGTTCCCCAAATTTCGCAGGGCTTCTGCGAGACGCAATCCCGCCGTTTCACTGCCACCCAGTGGATTTAATTCAGGATAATCTGCTTCATGAAGGCGTTCCCCGTGGCTGGAAAGTATAAATATGACAATATCTAGAGATGTGCGTTTGCTGGCAGGTTTATTTCGAGTCATGGTTCTCCAATCCGGGTTTAACCATCAAATCATAGATCCTCTGATACCACGTATGTGCGGCAAGAGCCTGCGGCGTGAGCTGCGGCAAAATGATTCTGGCTGTTTCCCTGGCCTGATCATGCTTTCCCTGTTCCCACTGTGCCAGAGCCAGACCGGCTACGCTGATCGGTTCCAGCGATCCGTAGTTTTCCATCAGCAGGCAGGTTTTTTCCACCTGCTCAAAATTTCTAATGGCAAAGAAATAATCATTCATCCCTTGCAAAACGATCCAGCTTCTGGGAGCCATACGCCAGGCCTGTGCCAGAGCTTCCCAGGCGGTTTGATAATCGGCCAAATGGATGCAGGTGATGGCAAAATTCGTATACTGGGTGACATCGAAGGGATACTGCTGGATGAGTTTCGCGTAAATCGCCCGTGCCTGATCGAATTTCTTCTCTTCCACCAGATCCATTCCGGCGGCCAGATCTTTCAATAATTCCTGAAGCTGCGGATTCATATTGATCTCGTCGACCGGCTGAGCCGGGCATTCTGGCGGTGCAATCTTCCCGGCTGCTTTTGACATCTCATCTAAAAGGCGGGTCGAGAGTGGGTCGGTGAGCGCGGTGATATTCCGGGCTGCCGCCGGTGGAAGGCTGCACTGCGAGATGATCAACTGGATGGCGGCGAGATCGCGTACCGTGGTGTTCTTGTTCAATTCGGTCCAGGCGTCATCTGCGTAGGGTGTTCCTGAATCTCCCCTGCCGCGCTGTTTCTTTTCCTTCCATTCCTGCGTCGAACGTGTGTAGTAGTGGTTCAACTGGATCTTCCTGACGTTACAGGGAAAGAACTGGGTATCTATCCTGTCCTTATTCTCGTTTACGCAAAAATCATTTTCTTTATAGAGGAATGAATGCGGCGAGACCGGTAGTACCACCCTGGAAGGCTGCACGATGGATTTGATGAAGCGGTTTTTGGAAAGCTCTTCCGGAGCGCGGATCTGGTAACCGGCTACCTGACCGCAGACCGGGCGAGTCTCGTGGCCGCCCGCGCCAAAGAAAAGCGAGTTCAATCCCAACCCGGCATATTGTTCGTAGGAACACAGAAACTCCTTGATATCCGGTGTTGTTTTCGGGACGATGAATTCATCCGTGTCGATGAATCCGATCCATCGGCTGAAGCGGCCGTATTCCTGCAGGCAGTGGTCGTAGGCGTAAAGCTGCATAGCCCTGCCGTGGATTTGGTTTACGGTTACCCAACCTTTTCTTACATGATCTCTGATCGTTTCTTCGAGCGGAGTAGTGGAATCATTGTCATAGATCCAGAAATGTTCGACTCCCAGAAGAATGTGATAATCCAGCCATTCTTTTAGATAGATATTTTCATCTTTGGCGATGAGGCACAGAGAGAGATACATGTTTTTATTGTAGTATAAGGTGCGATAAAGTGCGGTGAGCCGAACGAGAAAAAATTTTATGGATTTTTTACGGACTATTCAAAAATAGACTTAAGTTTTTCCCTTGCTTTACGATAATCTTCTATAGATTGAATTGAGTAGATCATGGAATAAATCCTAAAGGAGGCATTATTGTAGAGAATATTGCCAAATACCTATGAAGGAGCGCAGACCGGTTATCAGGGTTCCAGGCCGGTCTACGGGAAGTAAACCAGGAACCCGACATCCCTTTTTTTACGGGGGAAGGAACCCCCGGCCAATCACAAACATGGAGGTTTGAAATGGCTAATCAAGATGTAACTCGTATTGCTTCAAATATCGGCGCTTTGAATTCCCTCTGGGCCCTCACCACTGTTAACAAACAACTCGGTGTTGCCCAGACCCGTTTGTCAACTGGCAAGCGCATCAACTCGGCTGCCGATGATCCCGCCGGCCTGACCATCGCCACCAAATTGAACGCCCGCAGCGAAGGCCTGCAGGTGGCCCTCTCCAATATCGGTGATGCCAAGAACCTGTTGGCCGTTGCCGAAGCTGGCGTTGGCCGCATTACCGACATTCTGGTGCAGATGAAGAACAAAGCCAGCCAGGCTGCATCCGACACGATGGGCACCAACGAACGCACCGCCATCAAGGAACAACTGGTGGCCTATGTCGAGCAGATCGATGATATCGTTGCCCAGACCGCCTGGAACGGCAACAAACTGATTGATGGGACCTATTACACCGAGGCCCTGTCATTCCAGACCGGTGCAGATAGAGAGGATGTTACGAATGTCAGTGGTTTAGCCAATCTGGCAGCCACCACCGGTACCGGTAACCTGGGACTTGCCACCAAGACGACCACCGCCACGGCGACTGAAGCAGCGGATATTAACAATCTGCTGTCCGCAGTGGGTACCTACGAGACAATCAATGCCAATATCTCCCAACTCGGTTCCGGTACCTACACCGTGCGTGTGACTGTCAATTCCGGTACGGGCACCGATGACAAGGTCGAATTGCTGGATGCTTCTGGCAATGCCCTGAATATTGCTCAGACGATTGCCGATGGTTCCGGTACGGTGGCCAAATCCGTCATGGTTGACCTGGATACTAATCAGGCAATTAATTTCGGTAATGGGCTCACTGCAACCATTGCCTCTGCGACAAGCACAAGCACCGTCACGGCAACCATCTCCTATTCTGGCGAGGGCACCTATAATGTGCTCTCACAGGGCAACACAGGATCAGCCTTAACCACAGCGGCATCATACCGTGAGTTGATGCAGACTCTGGAAGGCAAGCTGGATACAGTTAACGCCATCATGGCGAAGATCGGTGCTTTCACCGGACGGTTGGAGTTCAAGGAAGATCAGGTATCCGCGGCTCAGATCAATGTGGAAGCTTCCTACAACCGGATCATGAACGCCAACATGGCGGAAGAACAGGTGAACTCGAGCAAGTTCCAGATCCTGCAGCAGACGGCCATTGCCATGCTGGCTCAGGCGAACCAGGCTCCCGCTTCCCTGCTGACCCTCTTCCAATAATCCCGTGATTGAAGTATCCTTCACCAGGTAAGTTGATTTTTGTGGGGGGAGCCGCAAACCGGCTCCCCCTGAAGCGCAACAGGTACCGCCGCGGAGGCGAAAAATGGCAAGCTCAGTCTCATCCACAACTTCAAAATCTGGAATTGAAAACCTGGATTCGTACTATCAGAACCTGATCAACTACGCCCTGGTCCAGGAAAAGCAGCCTTTAACGCGCTACACCGAACAGAAAGATACCGTTACAGTCAAGAAGGCTGCCTACACCGATTTAAAAACCAGGTTCGATGCCCTGCAGACCGCCATCAATAAACTCCGCAGTTCATCCACCACCTATGCTCTTAAACCGGGACGTTCTGTTTCGGTTTCACCATTAACCAGCAACACTACTGTGGCCACCGCTACTGTTGGTTCTTCCGCTTCAGCCGGAACCTACAAGCTCTCAGTCACATCGTTGGCCACGGCTCACCAGGTGCGTTCAACACGCCAGACGTACTCTGACCAGGCGTTAGGCTTAACGGGGACGTTTGTGATAGGCGGTGCGGCGGAACGCAGCGTGAGCATCACAAATTCAATTCCGAATACTGTTGCATCCGTTACTTCCAATAGCTCCAGCATTATTCTACCCGGCCAAAAAGAACTGGGTACCGGTAGTTACTATATTGAAACCCGTAATGACGCTACAGAAGGCTGGCAGTTCCGCATTGTAGACGTGGACGGAAAAGCCCAGTCCATTCAGGAAGGCGACACAGCCGAGTTCACCGCGAGCTGGCAGAATATACCCACCGGCGGTGGAACCTATGACACCGGACGTGGTTTGACAGTCGAATTCGGCACTGATTCCGGGCTGTATACCGCGGCCAATAAAGCCACCGGCGCGGTCGCGTTGTCCTATACCGCGCAGGGTGCCTCGATCAGTGTGACATCTGATATGAGCCTGGCCAGTATTAAATCAGAAATCAACACCGCCACATATGGATCGGGAAACGAAGTCGTTGCCACTATCGTTGATAACTACCTGGTGCTTCAGAATGAATCCACCGGATCAGCCCATGTCATGCAGGCTTCCGACTCAAGTGGAAGCGTGCTTTCCACCCTGGGTATCATCTCGGATGGCGTTCTGAATACCAAGGTGACAGCAACGAACGCCGTTTTCTCCGTCAACGATATGGAAATGACCCGCAGTTCCAATACCGGTCTCACCGATGTGATTGACGGTATGACGTTGGATCTGGCTTCAGATGCGGAAGGTCATTCCGCCAACCTGGTTGTGAAAAGCGATACCAGTACTTCTCAAAAAACCATTCAGGAATTTCTCACCGCTTTCACTGAACTTACAAAGTATATTCGCAACAATACCACCTCCAAAAAAAATGATGATGACACCTACACCCGCGGTTCTCTGGCCGGTGAATACAACATTCGTTATGCTGGCAATGATCTGGTCACCCTGATGGACCAGGATTACACGAACAACGGGATTTATCATAATCTCTCTGAGATCGGGATCACCCTTGATTCCGATCTGAACGCGACCATATCCGATTCTTCGGCATTGACCACGGCGCTGAATACGCATTTCAGCGATGTTCAGGCTCTTCTTGATGCGGTCATGTCCTCCATGGACAACAAAGTCAGCACGTATGCCGGCACTGACGGTTATGTAAATAACAGCATAAAGACGGCAGACTCAACGATTTCCACCCTGCAAGACCGTATTAAATCAATCAACGAACGACTGGAACGCCGTGAAACCTATCTTGTGAAGTACTACGCACAATATCAGGCGCAGATGGAAACCTACATGAACCAATCCAGTCTCAATTCGGCGCTGTATGGATAAATAGAACGATTCGATCTGTGTGTTGTACCGTCTCTGACAAGGATGTCGGGACGTTAGGAAAAGGAAGGAGCCATGTCTGATCCTACAATTTCCTCCCTTGGCCGGGCAGCCGTAGAACTGACCGGCAGCCTTACTTCTGCGAAGCAGGAGAAGAAGCCGGCTGCTTCAACAAGCCAGCCGGTAAGATCAACCCAGGCGTCGAGTGCGTATGCTCAAACCAGGCTGCAGTTCCAGGTGGATTCCAAGACCAATGACATCATCATCTTGATCAAGGATAAGGAGTCGGACAAGATTGTCCGAACCATACCCTCAGAAGCTATCAAGGATATTCCACCCGGTCAGATCCTGCAGAGATCAGGGTAAGGCGGCAAGAGGCTGTCACCGAAGGGGCAGCCTCTTTCTTTATCAAACCAACAAAAACCTTACAAAAAACTAATTTCGTAAAAACCCTAAAGTTTACAAATTTCCTGCCGATAAACAAAACAGAAAGTTTAGAAGCTGTAAGCATCAACCAGGAAGGTTGATGAACCCGGTCAGCAATCGGGACAGAAAGGCAGGATGCCATGTCAAACTCAATAAATAACCCAGTTGGGCGCGCGGGAATGGAGTTGATCGGTTCATTGAATCGAACTGAGCCGAAACCGCGTCCGGCCGTTAAACAGCAGGAAGCCAAAGCCGCCTACGCTTCCAACGTAGCAGGCAACAATACCCGTCTGCAATTCCGTGTGGATGACAAGACCAACGATATCACGATCATGATCATGGACAAGGAAACTGATAAGGTTATCCGCACAATCCCACCTGAAGCGATCAAAGATATTCCGGTCGGCCAGTTGATGGAATACTCTACCTGATATCTTCTGAAAGAAACCCGAGAACAGGGTCACACTGGCGTGACCCTGTTCTGTTTTAAACATTAATCTTCTATTTACGCAATAATTACCGGGTTCATCCGATTATAAAGATATACCGTTCAAGGAGGACCGGCGCGGCAAGCGGCGGAAAGCAATTTCTGCCAGTGGTCGAAAGGAAGGATCCTATGTCTGAGTTTTTTGTGTATTCTATTGGTGCAAGCAGTGGTGAACCGAATGTGGGTTATTCGCATCCTGCCGAAAGAAGTGAATCACAACCGAAGCCCGCACCCGAAGTTAAATCTCCGGTGCCCACATATACATTCCCCGGCAACACGCGGTTGATCTACAAGGTCAATGAAGATGATCATGAAGTTGTTGTCTTTATCGTGGATGAGCAATCTTCCGAAGTTATTCGCACCGTCCCTGGTGATGCCATGGAAGAGATTCCCTCAGGTGGATTGCTCCAGAAGAACGCCTGATTTTCTTTACGCCATTTTTACGGTTTGACGCTTCAGAGATTCGCGGGTTTACCGAATATAGTTTTTGTAACAGAAGTTATTGAGGAGGAAGCGTTTATGTACAATCACAGCCAGATTTACCGCAAACAGGAAGTCTTAACGGCTTCACCGCTGCATCTGGTCATCATGGCTTATGATCTGGCGATTCGTTCCTGCGATCAAAAAGACATGGTAACCGCGTTGAAAGCGGTTAGTGCACTTCGCGACGCACTCGATTACAACTACGCTGAAATCGCCATGAACCTTCTGTCCTTATACAATTGGTGCCTGGATTGCATTCGCAAACAGGAATACAAACAGGCCAAACAAACCCTTGTTGAATTACGCGATGCCTGGGTAACTATTGAAAATCAGATGAATGCCCCCAGGACTCAACAGGTACCCGCCGGAGTTACCGTGGCTGTTCACTCAGCCTGATAAAACACGGAACAACCTTTGTAATCCAATCTATTCGCTCTGGGAACGACCGTCAGTGGGGGGAAGCTGACGGGGTTTCCGATTCTCTTTCACGCGGATTTTACACATCATTCATTTTTCTTTTACTGCTCCCCGAGAAGGGGCATGTTAATCTATTCTCAGAGCGAAAAACGGTTGTCCGTATTATTTAACCATTACCGGAGCGAAATATGAGTTTTTGGTCTAGCCTGCGAATCAGTTCTTCCGCGCTTTTTGCGCAAAGACTGCGCCTGGATACGATCTCCAATAACGTAGCCAACGCCGAAACTACAAAAACTGAAGACGGCAAGCCTTACCAGCGCAAAGATGTGGTTCTTACCGCGAATAACAAGGTGCCCTTTCTTGCCAATTTGATGCTGACCAACCGCAGTATTGGTGAGAAGGCTCTGAATCTTCAGGGTGTCAAGGTGGCTGAAATCAGAACGGACACAAACCCCGGGGAGACTGTGTATGAACCGACTAATCCGGATGCCGATGAGAACGGCTATGTCACCTACCCGAATGTCAATCTGACCGTAGAAATGACCAATATGCTCTCGGCAACCCGTTCGTATGAAGCCAATCTGGCTATGGTCGATGCTGCCAAGACAATGGCTAATAAAGCCATTGAAATTGGCGGTTAACACAGGTGAATAAGAGGAGATGACTCTTATGAATATTCCAGGAATTCACAGTTCCATTCCGGCCTCCATCAATTCTCTGAGCAAGACCCCGCAGAAAGACACGCTGAAAGAGGTTGGCAAGACATTTGATAGTATGCTGCAGAATCTAAGCGAAACCCAGCAGACCAGCGATGATTTGATGACCAGACTGGCTGCCGGTGAAGATGTGGATATTCACCAGGTGATGATCGCGGCGGATCAGACGGATATCAGTTTCAAGATCGCCATCGGTATCCGTGACAAACTGGTGGATGCCTACAAAGAAATCTCCCGCATGAGTGTCTGATCCTTTCTAAATTCGATTAAATCAAGGATGTATGGTTATGCTTGCTAAAATTACCACCCAGGCAACCAGTTTTTGGGAAAAACAGAAACCCACCCAGCGGGTAATTCTGATCGCTGTAGCGGTGCTGGTTGTGGTTATGGTGCCGGTGTTGATCACATGGGCCACTCAGCCCACCTACAGCGTTGCCTACAGCGGGCTTGATGAATCCGACGCCGGATCCATTGTGGAACAGTTGAAGACTTCCGGAATTGATTACAAGTTGCAGGGGACGACCATTCTGGTGCAGTCAGACAAACTGTATGATGTTCGGCTGCAAATGGCCAACGCCGGTCTTCCAAAAGGTGGCAGCGCCGGATATGAGCTTTTGAGCCAGAATACCCTGGGTATGACGGAATTCACCCAGCGTGTTACCTATCAGCGGGCAATCGAAGGTGAACTGGAACGAACTATCGGCAGCCTGGACGCGGTAGAAGGCGTTCGGGTGCACATTGTCACACCTGAAAAAACCCTGCTGGCAGATGAGCAGGCTCCGACAACAGCCTCCATCACCATTCAGGAACGCACCGGACGGCACCTCGATGCCGGTCAGATCCGGGCCATCACGTATTTAACCGCCAATGCAGTGGAAGGTTTATCTGCAGAGAACGTGGTCGTTGTGAACACTGAAGGAGATGTTCTGGCCGCCGGTACAAGCGATGAAACCGCCGGCGCCGTTTCCCAGGTGGATAGCCGCCGCGCGGCAGAACTGGCGGCAGCCAGCGATGTTCAGAAAAAAGTAAAAACTTTACTGGATACGGCTCTGGGCCCGAATAAATCTGTTGTTCAGGCTTCAGTCCGCCTGGATTGGAGTGACAAAGAGATCACTACGACCACCTTTGAACCCACGCCCAATGCCATTCGCAGCTCGCAAAAGACCAGCGAAAGTTATACCCTTGACAGCACGGGAACCGGAGGTGTGGCAGGTGCGGTCTCCAATTTACCCACTCCGGTAGCCGGCACGACTACCACCACCAGTTCACCCACGCTGTATCAACGTGAAGAAGAGACTATTAATTATGAGGTAGCTCAGACCGAGAATCATCAAATTATCCGCCCGGGAATGGTGGATAACATCAGTCTATCCGTGCTGGTGGATGGAATCAGTGATCAGCAGCAGTTACAGACATTACAAACGGCTATCGCGGCAGCGGCCGGTATCGACCAGAAACGCGGCGATCAGCTATCCGTTCAAACCTTGACCTTCGACAAGACCTATCTGCAGCAGCAGGAAGAAGACCTGGCCGTAGCCGACCGCACCCGCATCATTATTATGGTCGCTGAGATTGTCGGCGGGTTGCTCTTGCTGGCGGCGCTCTTCTGGTATATCAGCCGCCTGCTGAAGAACCTGAAGGTGGCCTCGATCGATGTCTGGGAACCCGTGTTGAAGCCGGCCGGTGAACTGGCCATGCCGGCATCTGTAGGAGGGCTTGAATTGCCTGTGTCAACACCCGAACAGAAGGCGGCTTCTGGTTTGACGGCTGCCGCGAAGACCGGTAATCTGCTTCAGGAAGCTTCTGCCCGTATCACTCCAAAAGTGACATCTGCCGAAGAGCAAAAAATGCAGGCGTTGATCGCGCGGCTGGCAGAAGATAATCCGGCCAGTGTAGCGGATGTCATCCAGATGTGGCTGAACCAGGATAAGAAGAATGGCTGACCAGGGTCAAATCACCGGCCTCGAGAAGGCGACGGCGCTTTTACTCTCTCTGGGAGTGGAATCTTCATCCAGGGTGCTTCAATACCTGGGTGAGGCTGAGATGGAGCGCCTGCTGCTGACGATCAGCGAAAGCGGATCTATTCCCAATGAAGTGCGCCAGACTGCCCTTGAGGAAGCCTACGCTCTGGGAATTTCAGGAGTTGATCTGGTGGGCGGCGGAACGGAATACACCCGGCAATTGCTAGCCCGGGCGGTCGGTCCACGGCGAGGTGCCGAGATCCTTGAAAGAATTTCCGCGCGCCAGCAGATTTCCTCTTTTGAAATGCTGCGTAACGCCGACACAAGCCAGGTTGCTGTGATGCTGCAGGACGAACATCCGCAGACAATCGCGCTTGTGCTGTCTTACCTTGAAGCCAAACTGGCAGCGGATATTCTCACCAACCTGCCCACCGACCTTCAGATCGAAGTCACCCTGCGCCTGGCGCGGATGGATCGCGTTTCACCACAGGTCGTGCAGGTTGTAGAACGCAATCTTAAACAGAAACTCTCAGGCGTCTTATCGGCGGCTGATTTCCGGGCAACCGGCGGTGTGAACTTCCTGGTCAAAATGATGAACCAGGTGGATCGGGATGTGCAAAAACGGATTTTCGAAGCCATGGAACCCACCGATCCAAAACTAGTGGATGAGATCAGAGCATCTTTGTTCACCTTTGATGATCTGGCCAAGATGGACGACCGCACCATGCAGCGGATCACCCGTGAAGTCAACAAGAACGATCTGGCGCTGGCTCTTAAGGGTGCACCGGAAAAATTGAAAGACCTGGTATTCCGGAATCTCTCAGAACGAGCCCGGGAAAGCTTGAAAGAAGAAATTGAAATCCTCGGACCGCAGCTGGCAAAAGATGTCTATGCTTCTCAGAGGAAGATCATCGAACTTGTTCGGGCACTGGAAGAAGCGGGCGAAATCGTGATCGTTGGCGCCGGTGGAGGTTCAGGTGACGCCGTCATTCTCTAGGATTCTGAAGGGTGAGAAGGTAAAGACCATCTCTCCATTTCAGGTTTCTGAATTGGAGGGCGCCATGGTTGTCTCCAATGAATCGTCTTCGTCTCGTTCACCCATTATAGAAGAGCAGGGAAACCCCAATCCCGATGGCTCAGACGCTGCTGAGAAGGCGGAAACCGTTCTGAACACCAGACCCGCGGCCATTTTTAACACCAGAACGCCTTATATTTCAAAAGTCACAAGACCGGAAACCATCCATGGCTGGACTGTTCCGGAATTTAAAAAAGAAGTGGTTCACAGAAATGTGGAACAGGCTGCCGCGCCGCGGGTGGTTGAAGATCATTCATATCTGTTGGAAGAAGCCAGGGCAAAGGCGGATGAGATCATCGCCGAAGCAGAGAAAAATGCCGCCCGAATCATGGATGAGGCAAAGACCGAAGCCGAATCTCTGAAACAGAAAGCCTTCATGGATGGCATGACCACAGCCCGGAACGAAATCTCCGAAACCTTGCATCAAGTGGAGCGCATCTTTCAAGAGTCTCAACTCTGGCAGGAACGTGTGATGCACCAGAGCCAGAACCGGATCATCGACATGGTGCTTTCGATTGGCAAGAAATTGTTTGGTTCCGGTTTCGAACTGCCCGCGGACCAAATCGATCACATCGTCAGCAGGGCAATCAATGAAGCCAGCCGGTTGGGCAATCTGCGCATCTACCTGAATCCGGAAGACGCCAAATTGCTCGTTAATTTATGGCAGGAATCGGAAATAACCCTGAACGGGCAGCAAATCCAGATCGTCTCCAGCCAGAATATTTTGCGGGGTGGATGTTTTATTGACGGCCAGTTTGGAGTTGTAGACGGCCGCGTGGAAGAACAGATCGACCAGATCAACGATGCCATTAAAGAGACGGCCAATAACCTGGAAAATCCGGAGCCTGAAGAATGAACCGGATCTCGCCAGTTGATCTGTCGCCTTTCGAGCGCTCTCTGGAGAATTGCAGCTCCCTGCGAGTATCCGGCCGGGTAGTGCAGGTGATCGGTCTGACGATAGAAGCGGTTGGATTGGATTGCCAGATTGGTGAGGTCTGCGAGATTCGCGCCCGGTCGGGCGAGACCATTCTTTCCGAGGTTGTGGGTTTTCGCAACAGTACAACCCTGCTTATGCCGCTTGGTAACATGGAAGGTATTCAACCGGATAGTTCCATCTATCCGCAGCGTACGGTGTTGCGGGCGCCGGTCGGGCTTCCGTTGCTTGGCCGGGTGGTGGATGGCCTGGGGGAGCCGATTGACGGCAATGGCCCTCTGGGAGAATTGGAAACCCGCCCGATCAACAATGCGGCTCCTCATCCCATGGAACGGCAGATCATCACCGAACCGCTGGTGACAGGCGTACGCGCCATCGATGGTTTTTTAACCTGCGGCAAAGGCCAGCGTATGGGCATCTTTGCCGGTTCTGGTGTGGGCAAGAGCACCCTCATGGGTTCCATTGCCCGCAGTTCCCGCTCTGATGTTTCGGTAATTGCGTTGATCGGTGAACGTGGCCGTGAAGTCCGCGACTTTGTGGAAGGCGACCTGGGCAAAGAAGGCCTCGAGCGTTCTGTCGTGGTTGTCTCTACCTCCGATAAACCGGCGCTGCTGCGGTTGAAAGCGGCCTACGTTGCCATGACCATTGCGGAGAATTTTCGCGATCAGGGAATGGATGTGACCTTCCTGATGGATTCGGTCACCCGCTTTGCCATGGCCCAGCGTGAAGTTGGCCTTGCCATAGGCGAGCCACCAGCCAGCCGCGGTTATACCCCGTCTGTTTTCGCGCTTTTGCCGAAACTGCTCGAAAGAGCCGGAACAGGCCAGCGTGGCTCAATTACCGGCTATTTCACCGTTCTGGTGGAAGGCGACGATTTTAATGAACCGATCTGTGATGCCGTGCGATCCATTCTCGACGGGCATATCATACTCAGCCGCCAGCTGGCCACCCGTAACCATTACCCGGCGATCGATGTTCTGGGAAGCATCTCCAGGGTAATGCCGCATATCACCAGCCGCGAACACCGCGCCTGGGCGGCCAAAGCCCGCAAACTGCTGGCTACCTACGAAAAAGCCCGCGATCTTATCAATATTGGTGCGTACGTCTCGGGGAGTGACCCTGAAGTGGATGAAGCTATATCCGCTATGCCGATTATCGATTCTTTTCTGCTTCAGGGCAAGGAATTCTCAGATTTTTCCGAGACCATTTCTTTATTGGAAGGTATCGGGGGAGAAATAGGAGTCGATCATGCCGCCTAAATTCTCTCTACAGAATGTGCTGGATTACCGGCACAGCAAGGTGGAAAAATTGGAAGTTGTTCTCGGCCATCTGCAGAATCAGTTGCAGAATGCCAGAGAACAGCTTGCCGCGATCGAAGTTCAGAAACAGAGCCTGCTGGTTGAACTTGGTTCCTACCAGCATGGCGACCTAAACATGCAAAAGATTCTGCAGGCCCGTTCGTTCCTCAAAAAGATTCAGAAGGGCATTGACCGCCAGAAGATTGAGATCGAAAGGCTGGCCGTGGAAACCGAGAATGCACGCCTGGCTCTGGTTCAAGCCAAACAGGATGAAATTGCCCTGGAAAAATTAAGCCAGAAAGAGCTCCAGGTGTACACCGATAGAGTCAATATGCGGGAAAAGCAGCAGCAGGATGATATCTATATCAGCCAGGCGCATGCTGCCAGCGAAAAGAAGATGCGCGAAAGGGTACCCAATGTACGGTTTGTCTTCTAGTGGAAATCTGGATGTTCAATTGGTGATGATGCAGGCGTTGATCAAACTTCTTGAAAAGACGCTTTCTTCCAAAGGGGTTGACAGCGACCTCTCAGAACTCTTCGGTTCATCCTCCTCGTCAAAAACTTCCGGTTCATCTGCCAATTCCAGCTTTGAATCCATCATCCAGAAGGCAAGCCAGAAATATGGTGTGGACGCCGATCTGGTGAAGGCTGTTATCCAAAACGAATCAAATTTTGATGCCTCTGCCATCTCTTCGGCCGGAGCCATGGGATTGATGCAGTTGATGCCTGCTACCGCTGAGAGCCTGGGAGTTGAAAATCCACTTGACCCGGCCGAGAACATCGAGGGCGGTGTGAAATTGCTTCGCGAGCTTCTCAATCAATTTGGTGGGAATCTGTCCAATACCCTGGCCGCCTATAATGCAGGTCCGGGTGCTGTGACGCAATATGATGGTGTTCCCCCGTATCAAGAAACCCAGACGTATGTTAAACGGGTGCTTTCCACTTACGGTAAGGGATAGAAAGGAAGGATCGTATGTCAGATCCAGTTTATGGTGACTCAGCGTTGAATATCGCCAGCAAGGCGATGGACGGCCTGTCTTACCGCAAGAATGTGATCAGTCAGAATGTCGCCAATGTGGATACTCCGGGGTATCACGCCCTGGAATTAAACTTCGAAAGCGCACTACAGAAATCGATGAGTTCCTCGCCAAAATTAGGCATGCAGCTCACCGATCCCAAACACCAACTTTCAAAAGACGAGGCATCCGGGATATTCCAGGCAAAACTCCGCACCGGTGGATCTGAACGGGCGGATGGAAACAATGTCGATATCGACACCGAGTTAGTGCAAATGACCGAGACCGGCATCCGGTATAGCGCACTTTCAACGGCCGTTTCGAAAAAATTGAGCCTATTAAAAAATATAGCGAGGTGAGCCTATGATTTGTTCTGATGTACAAACCCTGGCGCGCGCGGCGCCCGAACCTGCTGCCACTCCCCGAGTGAATCTGGGAGATGTCGGGAACTCGTTCGATCAATTCCTTCAGGTTGCTACTTCTGACAATGTGAAAAGTGCCAAACCCCCTGTCGAAACCCGGACAACTGATCGGGAGACGGCAAGGGTGGAGGATCAACCTGAAACGAAAAATCCGGTTGAAGCCAGATCGGAAAATCGAAAGACCGACAATAATGCCAAGGCGGCAGATAAACCGGCGGAAGAAACTGCCGAAAAACCGGTGGATGAAAATGAAAGCACAGAAACACCTGTTGATCAGACAGACTCCGAAGCAGCAGAAGAAGAAATACAGGCTGCTGCAGCGGCTGTGCTGGCCATGCAGGCGGCTGTTGTGGTTCCGTCGATCCAACAACAGCCTGAAGCTGTTGTGAAGACCGATGATACTACAGAGACGGTTGTCCCGCAGGCGGCGGTTCCAGTTATGGAAAATAGCCAATCGACAGTCATCCAAATCCCGGAAACCGACCCCCAGCCGTTGCCGGACGAGCTGAAGCAGGCCATTCAACAACCTAAAGTGGAAACAAAAGAATTTCAGCCTCTGGTCGACGCGGCCGCGCAGAACCTTGAAAACAAGGGTGCGGCGACTGAAACCATCATGATGACAACGGCGCAAACCACACAGGTTGAAGAATCGCATGAGTTACAGAAACTGGATACGCAGGAACCAACTGTAAAAGTCGTTGACCTGTCCATGCAGACGGAAGATATGGCGGAAATCGATTCGGGTAAAACAACCGCGAATATCTATGCCATGGCTTCCTTGAAGACGACCGAGAATCTGGTTCAACCCAAATCGCTGCCGATCATTCAAAAGGTCAGCACCGAGGTGGCCGAACTGGTTCGGGAGCAGGGTCAATCCATGCGTGTGCAAATCCATCCTGAAAACCTAGGGAAGATCGACCTTCGCTTGGTTTCCAACAGTGATGGAATGAAAGTTGTCATAACGGCCGAAGTTCCGGCCACCGCCAGGTTACTGGAAACCCATCTGGATCAATTGCAGCGGTCT
Organism: Leptolinea sp.; assembly: GCA_012798535.1. GTDB lineage: Bacteria > Chloroflexota > Anaerolineae > Anaerolineales > Anaerolineaceae > Leptolinea. The sequence goes on along the minus strand of JAAZMZ010000006.1, from coordinate 59,151 downwards.
CTGTCCAATGCCGGAGTCTCTATCAGTGGAATGTCGGTCAACAGCCAGGGTGCGCAGAGTCAATCGGCAAATACTTCTGCCGGCCAAAACACCCAGGGGCATACCGGAACTGTGCAGACAAATTTCCTGCCTGAGACAGATGAGATCACCACCCCGACTGTCGGGATTGGATCATCCAGTCTGGATTATCGAATTTAAGAGAGGAAACCATGATCTCAATCGATGATTATCGAAAATACACCGGATCAACCGGCGGTACTTCTTCCACCGGTAGCTCCTCATCATCAAGTGGTACGAAATCAACGGATACCAATGAGCAGTTCATGAGTTTGCTGCTGGCACAGTTGACCAACCAGAATCCACTGGATCCCATGGATGACACCGAAATGGTGAATCAGATGGTGCAGCTGAACAGTTTGACCGAACTGCAGAAGATTAGCAAAGCCATAACGAATATGTCGTTGACGAACCAGTTCGCGTCTGCCACCAATCTGCTGGATAAAACCGTCACTTATCTGAATGACGATGATGAAAAAGTCTCTGGAATCGTCAGCGGGATCACCATGGCAAATTCCAAAGTCTACCTGACAGTAGGTGATAAGAAGGTCGAATTCTCTGAAATCACCAGCGTGGAGACTGAGGAAGCTTAGGAGGAGTAGATGACGGATGCGATTCGGGTAAATGCAGTTCAATCACAAGCTACCCAATCCGGCAGTCAGGTCGTCAACCGCGTACAGCCTGGCGGCAGCAGTTTTGCCGACACTCTGGCGCAGGTAGAAGGTTTGCGATTTTCCAACCACGCGCAAAAGCGCCTGGATGATCGCAATATCAGCCTTCCGGATGATGGCATTCAACGCTTGAATGAGGCTGTTGAAAAAGCCAAAGCCCGCGGCGGAAAAGAATCGCTGATCTTAATGGATGACCTGGCGTTCATCGTGAACGTCAAGGATCGGGTGGTGGTAACCACCATGGATGCGAAACAACGCGGTGAAGGTGTCTTTACTCAAATCGACAGCGTTGTTTTCGCGGATAAGGCCGAAGCTTCAGTAAAGACGGCCGATAATCAATAAGTAATGAGTGTCACAGGCCGGCCCTCTTGGAGGAAGCCTGTGCAAGATACTCGGAGGGTAAAATGATACGTTCCATGTTTACAGCAATAAACTCGATGTACCTCAACCAGGAATATCTGGATGTCGTGGCAGATAACCTGTCGAATGTGAATACACCGGGTTTCAAAAGCAGTTTTGTTCGTTTCAAAGATCAATTCGCCCAGAATCTCAGTGTGGGTGGCGCGCCATCTACCGAAATTGGCGGCATCAATCCCATGCAGATTGGTCTGGGTACCAATATGGCTGCTGTTGGGAAGAAGTTCACTCAAGGACCTCTTACCTCAACAGGCAATGATCTGGATATGGCCATTTCGGGAGACGGCTTCTATATCTATGATAGCGGGGTGACCAACCTGTATTCCCGGGATGGTTCATTGGCTATAGATGCCCAGGGATATCTCGTGCATTCTTCATCCGGTTATCGTATTCAGGGTTGGATGGCAGACACGCTGGGGAGAATCAACACGGGTTCACCTCTGGAAGCAATCCAGTTACCCATTGATTCGACAGTCGCCCGCGCCACCACCAGTGCCTACATCCTGGGCAACCTGAATGCCGATACTACTATTCCGGTAAGAACTTCCAACGCCATTCTCTCGGGCACATTGAATGCCAGCGAGGCGCCTTTAACAACCTATACCACCAGTTTTAATGTCCAAGATGGAACCGGTGCGACTCAGTTAGTCACCATGCAATTCACCAAGGTAGACGCGACCACCTGGTCATACGCAATGACTTCTGCCAATGCCAGTGGAAATGGAACGGTGGTTTTTGACGGGACAGGCAACTTCTCAGCATTAAATGTGACCAATCCTTTTGTGGTCGGCACATCTACCATCACCCTGAACATGAGCAACCTGACCCAGCCTGCCGGCGTGGCGAATGATATCGTCCTCGGTTCACAGAATGGTACGGCAGCCGGCTACTACGATGTGACTGTGGGTGTTTATGACGAATTGGGTGTGTTAAAATCGGTGGCCATCCGATACACACGCACGACCGATCCCAATGTGTGGACTTTTGATGTTTCGCCAACAGATACCAGCGGCGCATCGATTGTGGATGTGGCTGGCAATCCTGTCGATAATGGAACCATCACATTTAACACCAGTGGTCAGTTTGTAAGTTCTTCCGGTAGGATCAGCGTTCCCGGCTCACCCGGCGCGTTGTCGCCAACCCTGGTGACCCTGGATCTTTCAGGAATGACAATGCTGGCCACGGCCAACAGTGCCGCGCTGGGCAGCCAGAACGGCCTGGCGGCCGGTTCACTCATGGGTTTTACCGTTTCAGCGAATACCGGTGAAATTTACGGCGCCTACTCCAATGGCGACCAACGGCTAGTAGGTCAACTGGCACTGGCCATGTTCGTCAATCCCTCTGGATTGCTCCGGGAGGGTGGTAACTATTATGTTGCTGGCCTGAACTCTGGTGAAGCCCGTGTCGGTGCTCCTGCCTCCGGTGGACGCGGGACCATCGCTTCAGGTTATGTTGAAGGTTCGAATGTGGATATGAGCCGCGAATTTTCCAACATGATCCTGGCACAACGCGGATTTCAGGCTTCGTCGCGCATCATCAATGCATCCGATGAAATCCTGCAAGAACTGGTCAACCTGGGACGGTAATTTCCCGGGCCAGATGAGAAGGCAGGGTAATCTGAAATGTTAGTCCAGGGTTTGCAGCCGGTACAACCCGGTGCCCGACCGATCGATCAACCGTTACAGCTTCACCTGAATCAAAAGGTGACGGCGGAAATTCTCAGCGTGAACGGTGAACAGATCGAAATGGTCATTCAAGGCTACCGGGTGGTTGGCCGGCTGCAAACCAATGATCAATCTGCTATGCTGGAAAACAACCAGCTGGCGCAGTTTATTGTCAAGGGTTCCATTGACGGTGTTCTTCAGCTGGCCATTGCCAAATCAAGCGAGATTGCATCTCCTGCCCAGCCAACATCCAAACTGTCGCTTCTCACGCAAAACCTGCTGATTCTCAACAATATCGAAGTGACCGATCAGAATATCATCCTGGGGAAAGCCCTGTTGAATCATGGATTGTCGATTACCCCCGGAGCTATGGAAGATCTCACTCAAGCACTGGCCGGCATATCCAACTGGGGACAGACCGAGGCGGATATGGCTGCTGCTCTAAAGGCGGGCGGCATGCCGTTAACTGAGAACACCCTGTCTCTGGCTTTACAGACTCTTCCCAGTATGGCGGTAAGTGTCAGCAAACTGCAGAATCAACTCGTCGATTTGGCGAAAGGTCAGGCTGGATCTGAGATCGGAAAACTAGCCAATCAGGCATTAAGCCTGCTGCAATCAGCTACTATCGACTGGTCGAAGGATCTGCCGGCTCTTTTGGATGATCTTAAACAGGCAATATCCGTCTGGGGAAAATCGCTTGAATCAGAATTAGCCCGGCAGGCCAGCGGCGATAAGGTGGAGAGCACGGAAAGCTGGCTTTCTCTAATTCAACTTCGCAAAGCTCTAGAAAGCAGCGGATATCGCAGCACTGTACGCTCGATTGACCAGTTCATGGAAGGGGTCCGGCAGATGCAGTTTTTGAATACAGCCAGACCTATCGAAAATGGAAATCCACCCTGGCTGTTGGTCAACCTGCCGGTTGCCGCTCACATCCCCGGTCAGCCGGCTCAACAGGGAACTTTTTTCCCGGCCAGTCTACGCATTGCTTACCGCACACAGGGCAAGGTCAAACGCATTGATCCAGACAACACCCGGTTGGTGCTCACAGTCGACCTGCAAGATGGGGAGTATGTGACGGCTGACCTTTCGGTGATCGGAAAAAGGGTGGGAGCCTGGTTATCTGTTTCTACAGATGAACTGCGCGAGCAGGCTGTGGCCACTCTCCCCGATCTTCAAGAACGTTTGGGCAAACTGGGTCTCTCATTGAAAGTGGCTAATTGTGTTGTAGCTTCTGTTGGACCAGTTCTCTCAGAGGAAAATGCTGAGATCTATCCTGGATCAAAAGGGATCGACATTGAGGTTTGATTATGGCGGATGCGACTGGTAAACCTCCGATGAGAAATGCGGTCAAGACGGCCATTGCCCTCGAATACAACCCTGATGAGGACAACGCACCGCGTGTTATTGCTTCGGGTAAAGGTGAAATCGCTGATAAAATCTTACAATTGGCGCAGGAAAACCAGATCCCTATTCGTGAAGATCCGGTATTGGCTCAGGCATTATCGCTGGTCGATCTCGAAGATGAGATCCCGGCGGAGTTATATGCTGTCGTTGCTGAGGTATTGGGCTGGGTGTACAGACTCCGGGGAAAATCCATTAAGGATTAAACATTGAAATGACCTACCCTTTAAAACCGGCAAATGAACGCAGACAATACTACCGGTTGATTTACCCGCCGGAATTTGCTCCTGAATTGCGAATTCTGGGGTATTCATTTAAGGTGCTGGATCTTTCAGAAAAGGGCGTGCGTTTTCGCAAAGAGTTTTCCACTCGTATCGATACCGGTATGATGGTGCAAGGAATCGTTCTTTTTCACGATACAACGCAATTCGAATTCAAGGGATACGTATTAAGGGTGGTCAACCGTGAAGCCGTAGTAATTTTTATAAAAAATCTTCCCTACCAGAAGATCATGGCTGAACAGGTTTTCCTGCAACGTAATGCATAATTTACATTAGAACAGATTAATGAATTCTTCCCCCCTTTTTTATGGGGGGTTTACAGTCGTCCTTCCCTGTTATCGTTAGGATAATAACAGGAATTCTGCATGAACTTTATTCTTTTAAAATCCACTTTGATGGAGATTTTATTTGTTGTATGCTATTACTAATTGAAGGGGCTTTATTGCATCCAAATTATAAGATTTCCGCCAAGATGAATCTGATTGCCAGAGGGCAATAGATTCTGACTTCGTGAACCGGATTGAGGATACCTCTATGGAATTGATTTTTGACCTGGCTGAAGATGAATTCCCCATTTTTATGGCTGAAACTGATGAACAACTTCAGGTTCTGGACGATGGATTGATCCGCCTGGAACGTGAAGGTGAGAATATGGAACTTCTGCAGGCTTTATTCCGGGCTGCCCACACATTGAAAGGGACATCCGGAATGATCGGTCATAAGCGGATGGTCAATCTCACTCATTCCATGGAGACCGCATTGGATTGCCTGCGTAAACATACCATCCAGGTCACTACCGGGTTGATCGATCTGTGCCTGGAAGCGACGGATGCCCTGCGGAATCTGCGAGAAGAAGTGATCACACGCACACAGAGTGATGTGGCGGTGGATGAATTAACAGATCGATTCTCCGCACTTGTTCTGGCCGGTGCTCCGGCTGCCCAGTCGGCGGCGGCGCCTTCTGTTCCCGCTCCTACTGTCCAGCCTTCTGCGGCGCAGATGGCTGAAGTGAAGCAGCCGGAAAAACCAGCCGTCAAACTGACGGGTGGATTATTAGTCCGGGTTGAAATTTCGCAAAACAGCATTGCCTCAGCCGCCAGAGCCTTCCAGGTGATGATGGAATTGCAGGGACTGGGAACAATCAAACACATGTCTCCTACCCAGGAAGAGATCGAAACATCCAAACCGGTGCATATTTTTACGGCCGAACTCGAGACCGCGAAGACTGATGAAGATATTTTAAAAGCTCTTGATACCTTATCAGAATTGGATAAGGTCGAAATCTTCCCGGCCGGTACCCCGCTACAGGCGCCTGTTGTCGAAGAACCTGTGCCGGATTTACCGGTAACAGAATTGACTGCACCGGTACCCGCGGCAACCCGGGCTGCTCCCAAATCACCCGCGGCATCTGCAGAACCGGTGGCCAGCGGCAACACCGCGAGGTCTGGTGGAGCGCCGGTTTCAGTGGAAAAGACTGTCCGCACCAGTGTTGAGCGGCTGGATAACCTGATGAATCTTGTGGGAGAACTGATCACTGATCGTAACCGCCTGTATCAAATCAGGGGCACGCTTGAAGCCTGTATTCGTAACAGCAATCAGATGGACGTGTTGTCTGATACGATCACCCATGTTGGCCGGATCACTGATCAACTGCAGATGGAAGTCATGGGCATTCGCATGCTGCCGATTTCGAATACCTTCAGTAAATTTCCCCGCATGGTGCGCGATCTATCCTTAAAATTGAATAAGAAGATTGATCTGGTCATTGAGGGTGAGAATACCGAATTGGACCGGTCGGTAATTGAAGAAATTAATGATCCATTGATCCATTTGATCCGCAATTCGGTGGATCACGGGATCGAATCGGCAGAAGAACGAAAAGCTGTTGGAAAGCCCGAGCGGGCGCGAATAAAACTTACCGCTCGCCATGAACAGGGTAGGATCATTTTAACAGTTGAGGATGATGGCAAAGGCATTGATCCCGATAAGATCCGAGCCGTTGCCGTCAGTAAAGGTATCCTCTCAGAGACGGAAGCCGGAGCACTGGGAGATGATGAAGCCATTAATCTCATCTTCTCATCCGGTTTCTCGACTGCAAAAGTCATCAACGATGTTTCCGGCCGGGGTGTCGGTCTGGATATCGTGCGCAATAATATCCAACGGCTGAACGGTACGGTTCTGGTGGAAACCGAAAAAGGAAAAGGGTCGCGCTTTATGGTTACCCTTCCTTTGACCCTGGCCATTGTTCCGACCCTGCTGGTTAAGATCGGTGTCAATACGCTGGCCATTCCGCTGGTCACAGTTCTGGAGACTTTGCGTATCTCAACGGAAGAGATCTCATCTGTGAACTCCAAACCGGTGATCCGTTTGAGAGATAAAGTTCTTCCATTGTTGGAAATGGCCGACGCGTTCGGATACAAATCTGCGAAACATGAACAGAGCTACCGTTATGTGGTGGTCGTGGGTATGGGCAAACAACAGATGGGACTGGCTGTAGATCATCTTCTGGGCCAGGAGGAAGTTGTGGTCAAGTCATTGGGATCGATTATTGGTGAGGTGGTTGGTATTGCCAGCGCGGCAATTTTGGGAGATGGATCGGTCATATTAATTGTTGATGTACAGGACCTTTTCCAGGTTTCTGGCCAAAAAACCGGAAGTAATAAAAAGGAGTAAGCCAATATGACACCCGAAACACGAAAAGTTGATGAGAAACTGCTGGCGAAAATGCGTTTGGTCGCCGCGCGCGGCTTCTCCAATTCGGCGCAGGGCTTGTCTCAAATGATCGGTAGAGAGTTGAGTGTTTTCTCGCCAGATGTGGATATGGTCCCTCTAGCCGTTATACCGGATATGCTTGGAGGTCCGGATAATGATGCTGTCGGTGTATATTTACGCTTCGATGGTGAGCTGGTTGGTCAGATCATGATGGTGATCTCGTATCAACAGGCGTTGGAATTTTGCGATATGGTGCTTGATGAACCATCCGGCACAACAAAGGAATTTGGGCGGATGGAACGGTCCGCTCTTTCTGAAATCGGAAATCTTACCGGTTCGTTCTTTCTGAATGCCATTTATGAGATCACCGGCCTCTCATCCTATCCCAGTCCACCGGCTGTAATGGTGGATATGGTTGGATCCATTCTCGATGTGGTCATAGCCACAATGGGAGCCATATCTGACCAGATTTTAATGTTCAAGGCGGCATTTCAAATTGCCGAAAGACAGATACAGGCAGATTTCTGGATCATTCCGGATCCCTCTACTCTGGAAAAATTAACGGTGGCGGAGATGGTAAAAAAATGAATGGAGCCATGTCCTCCGTTGGTCTTGGAGAATTCTTGATCAGCAAAGACCCGCAGGATGTGCTAATTGCCTTCGGTCTGGGATCTTGCCTTGGTGTTGGTATGTACGATCCAGTCGCTAGGATTGGCGGATTGATCCATGTCGTGTTACCAGAACATAAAGCTGGAAATGATCCCAACCACGCGAAATTTGTAGATACCGGTATCCCGATGTTATTAAAAAAGTTAACTGACGAAGGTGCTGTCCCCTCTAGAATTATTTTAAAAATGGCCGGAGGAGCGAATATGCTGGTTTCTCCGGGACTTTCGGGCACATTCGATATTGGAACCCGGAATATTACTATGGCACATCAGGTGATTGAAAAGCTGAATCTAAAATTGAATAGAGAAGAGGTTGGAGGGCAGGTAGGGAGAACGGTGCGATTATATATTGCTGATGGGCGTATGACAGTTCGGATGATGGGATCTCAGGAACGCGATTTGGGCGCGGTCTAAACCAAAAAAGGAGTATGAGGAATGACAAAAGTTCTTGTTGTGGACGACGCCGAATTTCTTCGAGTACGCATCACAAAGATGCTTACCGGGGAGGGGTACGAAGTCAAAGAAGCAGAAAATGGAGCAAAAGCTGTTGAGATCTATCAACAGATCAAACCCGATGTTGTTTTGATGGATATCACCATGCCTGAAATGGATGGTTTGACCGCATTGAAGAACATCCGGGGATTGGACCCGAATGCCAGAATCATTATGTTGACGGCTCTGGGTCAGGAATCTGTAGTTATGGAAGCTGTAAAAGCCGGCGCTAAGGATTTTGTGGTCAAGCCGTATGATGGCGACCGCGTTCTTCAGGCTATTTCTAAAGCCATAAAATAACGTCATGGTCATCCCGACTTCTGGCTCAGCTCCTGTAAAAGTACTGGTGGTCGATGATTCGGCTTTCATGCGATTCACGATTACCAAACATCTGAATGAGTTTCCGGGTATTGTGGTGCTGGCGGCTGCCAAAGATGGTATGGAAGCCCTGGACTTGATCCCCAAACTCAAACCGGATGTGGTAACTCTGGATGTAGAAATGCCGCACCTGGATGGTCTCTCCACTCTGCGGGAGATCATGTCGCGGCATCCACTGCCGGTGGTCATGCTTTCCAGCCTGACATCTGAAGGAACACTGGAGACAGTCAGAGCATTGACTCTGGGTGCCGTCGATTTTGTAGCCAAACCGGATAATAAAGCGAATATGGCTTCCATATTATCCGAAGTGGGGAATAAGGTCCTTCGCGCCGCCAAGGCCAAGGTCTGGCAGACCACTACGCCTGCACAGTTTTTTGAAACGCCTGCTTCTGCAAAGATGCTGGAGAAAAAGGTACGCCAACTGCGGACTCAGGACAAGATCGTGGTGATCGGTTCTTCAACTGGCGGCCCGCGAGCCTTGAATACCGTCGTACCCATGTTGGGAGCAGATATTCCCGCCGCCTTTGTCATTATTCAGCACATGCCAGCCGGATTCACCCGTTCGCTTTCTGAACGTTTGAACGGTACATCCGAGTTGTATATTAAAGAGGCCGCACCGGATGACCGGTTGGAAGTGGGGAAGGCTCTTCTGGCACCCGGTGGTTTTCACATGGTGTTTGATGAAAATGAAAAGGTGACCCTGAATCAAAATCCGACTGTTCATGGAGTACGCCCTGCAGTAGATGTGACCCTCTTATCCATTGCCAAGTTGTATAGTTCCCGGGTTGTTACAGCTATCCTGACCGGTATGGGAAGTGACGGAACCAACGGGGCTCTTATGGTGCATAATTCCGGCGGATGGGTCATATCTGAAGCGGAAGATACCTGTGTGGTATACGGGATGCCGCGTTCGGTTTTTGAAGCCGGTGCGTCCAATGAAGTTGTGCCATTGGACAGGGTGGCCGATGCGATTCGCAACGCAGTGGGGAAATAATATGGACCTCGAAGTCTATAATCGAATCAAAAGCGTCGTAAAGACCAGTGTCGGAATTGACCTGGATCACTACAAAGATGAGCAGATGCGCCGCAGGCTGGATTCCTGGCTGGTGCGTTCTGGAATGAAATCCTGGGATGATTATTTTGCACGCATCAAGGTTGATGCGGATGAATTACTCAAATTCAGGAATTATCTGACGATCAATGTGACCGAGTTCTATCGGGATGCGGAAAGGTGGAAACACCTTCAAAATGTGGTTTTCCCGATGCTATTGCGTGAAAATGGAACAAAACCCGGTTTACGCGTGTGGAGTGCTGGATGTTCAATCGGTGCGGAACCCTTTACACTGGGAATGATCCTGGACGAGATCTCTCCAGGCAAAAAGCACTACATTCTTGGAACTGATCTGGACAAAGGTGCAATTGCCCGCGCGGTTTCGGGCGGTGCATTTATTCAGGAGGAAGTACGCGGTTTGAGCCAGGCGCAGCGTTCCATATATTTGCGGCCGGGCGGCCCCCCTTATTATGTTGTCGAATCTTTGATTAAGCGGATCACATTCCATGAACAGAATATGATCTCAGACACCTTTGAGACAGATTTCGATCTGATCGTTTGCCGGAATGTTGTGATCTATTTTACAAGCGCAACGAAAGACCTGCTTTATAGAAAATTTACCGCTTCATTAAGAAAAGGCGGCATTCTCTTTATTGGCGGAACAGAAATTATCCCTCATCCGCAGGATTTCGGTCTGCGCAGCATTGGAATTTCATTCTATCAACGACTCTGAAATTATTCAGGTATATGGAGATTAGGCTATGGCAAATGTCAAGTTCATGAATCCTTTTGTTGAGGCAGCCGCCGAAGTCCTGGAAAAAGAGGTTGGCGCCAAAGTACAACGCGGCTCGCTGAGTTTGCAAAAATCAGCCTTGACTTCCGATGAGATCACCGTTCTCTTAAGCCTGGTTGGTCAGGTTCAAGGTGTAGTTCTATACGGATTGTCCATTGATACTTCTTTGAAGATGGTATCGAAAATGATGGGTCAGGAATTTTCCGAATTCGATAACCTGGCACAGAGTGGAATTGCCGAACTGGGAAATGTGATCACAGGCCGGGCTACAGTTAAATTAAGCAAGGAAGGGTTTGACTCTGAGATTTCACCGCCAACCCTCGTGCAAGGACAGGGTCTTCAAATTTCGACTCTCGACTTTCCGCGGGTGGTAGTTGAATTGAAGACCGAGATGGGAAATATCATCGTCCATCTGGCTCTCCGGGAAACCCCTCCCGGAAGTGAAGCCGGCAAGAATTATGTTCCCATCGCAATACCGATGAAATAAGAAAGGAGTAGGAGATGAAAGTTCAATACCTGATTCCTTTTGTGGAAGCGGCGTATGAAGTGTTAAAAGCGGAAGTTAATATTCCTATGCAGCGGGGCGATCTTTCGCTGGATAAGGGTGCCTATCTTACCGATGATGTTACCGTTATTATCAGTCTGGTTGGAGATATTGAAGGGATCGTTTTTTACGGTTTCAGCACTGAGGCTGCTTTGAATATCGCTTCCAGTATGCTGGGAGAACATCTGGAAGAAATGAACGGCCTGGCACAGAGCGGCATCGCAGAACTGGGTAATGTTATAACTGGCCGGGCCAGCGTTAAATTATCAAAAAGTGGTTTCCAATCCACCATATCGCCTCCAACCATGCTGCTGGGAAAAGGAGCCACAATTTCCACCCTGGACTTTCCCCGGGTGGTGGTACCGCTAACCAGCAACATCGGCAGAGTATCCATCCATCTGGCATTACGTGAGGCGATGCGGCAGGGAGCCAATGCCGCTCTCTTGAAGGTGCCGGAAGCCCCGGGTATCAAGCAGGTAAAGTGATTTCATGGGAGATTAATACCTAATTTACTCCGCATTAATTCGCGTGAAACGCATATCTTTATAGAATGGATCATGGAAGTATGTTGGGGATACTTCCATGTGACTTTTTTGCAAATCAGATCAGGAAGAAATCCAGTGCTTGAACCATACGGCAACTCTGATCAGGAACGGAGTAAAGTGAAATTGGACCACGAGCTTCTCTCGTCCATGATGAAATCCTGGCTGGTGCCAAAAAACACAGGAACTTTAATTTTCCCAGAGAATCAAAAACCCGGAAATTTGCATGCAGGGAATCCACAATTTCAACAAGTACATAAATTGATCCATTAATACCATTCGGATGCTCTGAGGATATTCATGTCACATGTAGTAGCTATCAGTAATCAAAAAGGTGGTGTTGCCAAAACGACCACCACCATATCACTGGGAGCCTGCCTGGCGGAGCGGGGTAACCGGACATTGCTGATCGATTTCGACCCGCAATCAAATTTGTCACTATCCCTTGGGCACCATGATGATTCACCGGGCGAAACGATCAGCGACGCATTGGAAACATCGTTAAATCCGCGTAAGATGGTATGGGATGAATTGATCAGGCCGACTTCCATGGAAAAATTGGAAATCATTCCTTCCGACCCCCGTCTTTGGACGGTCGAACGCCTGATCTCTGAAAAACAAGGCTATGAACACGAATTGAAACACGTGCTGGAACATTGGCAAAACAACTATGATTACATCCTGATCGATTGTTCGCCTTCCCTTGGCCCGTTAACGGTGATGGCATTGACCGCATCCAATCGGGTTATCATCCCAATCCAGACGGAATTTTTGGCCGCAGTCGGGCTTGTACGCCTGCTGGAAACAGTAGACGCCGTCAGGGAACACACCAACGCGAATCTGGAATTTGACCTGCTGGCTGTAATGTATGATCAACGCAACAGTATTTGCAGAGCCGTACTCACTAAATTGCAGGAAAATTTTTCCGCAAGACTGTATTCAACCGTGATCGGTGTTGACACACGCCTGAAGGAATGTGTGGCTTCAGGACAGCCAATAAACCAGTATGATCCCAGAACCCGGGCCACCCAGCAATATCGGAAGCTAGCGGAAGAACTCGAATTGAAGGTAAAAGGAATTCAGGAGGCTGAATGAACAAGCGATCAAAGATCAAGTCAACCCTGGACAGCCTGTTTACCAGTGGGAAACTGCCGTCCGGAGAAGCGGAACCCAAACCTCCAAAATCAGCGGCGAAACAGAAAACCGTGAAATCGGACCCTGCAAAATCTAAACCAGAAAAACCGGTAAAGCCTTCCGAGTATGTCGTTGAGAAAACAAAACTGGTGGAAGAAGTCTCTGTTCAAAAAGAACCTGCAACAGAAGTGCTTCCTGCCAAAGTGGCCGTACCTCAGCCTGTGGAAGAAAGCAAAATCCAGGAACCTTTAATGGAGAAACCTGTGGAAAAGAACCCCGTTCCTCAAAATAATCTGTCTGAAAACGCCACCGGGTTACCCGCGGCAGAAAAAAAGAAGATCGAAGAAGAGGTTCAAAAGATCACCAGAGAAATCGATCTATCCGAGCAAACCCTGAGCGGCGATGAAGAGCATCTGGTGATTTTCAGCCTGGACAGAGAACATTACGGCGTCAATATTCATGCTGTGGAGAGCATCATCAAACTGCAGGCCATTACAGAAGTGCCCCGATCTGCTTCATTTATTCTGGGTGTCACCAACCTGCGCGGAACTGTCGTGCCGGTTCTCGACCTGCGAAAACGATTCAATATGTGTGCCTGTGAAAACACGACAAATTCGCGGATCATCATTGTCAACGCCGAGGGTTCAAAGGTGGGTATTCTGGTGGATGAAGTGGCGGAGGTGCTGAAAGTGGCACGGGAATCCATCCAACCGCCGCCTCCCATGTCTACCACGATCGATTCGGCGTTCATAAACGGAATTGCCCGCATCGGAGATCGCCTGGTCATTTTGTTGGACCTGGAAAAGGTTCTGATCTCCTCAAGCCGCCAGCATAACCGGTAGTGTTCATTTTTTCGCGTACATAAAGCCGTCCTGTTCGGGACGGCTTTTCTGGTTAAGGATAGGGTAAAATGCATATCCATATATAAATCCTGAACGAGAAGTTTCATGAAATCATTTATCCGTTTTCTTATTATTCCATTTCTTTGCCTGATTTTGACTGCCTGCACAGGCGGGCAAACCGGCAAACCCAAACCAAATGTCCCCACTGCTGTCACAGAAATTCCATGCGCGGGTGTCGAGCCGCATGGTCTGGCAAGCGGTATGCAGGCTTATCTATCCATAGACGGATTGGCTTCACCTGTTGAATTGAAAAAGGAACCCGAATCAACCGGGGTATCCGCGACAATTTACCATCATGCCAGGGTAAATATCCTGGAAGGACCGAAGTGCGCACCGCCTTCTGCCTGGTGGCTGGTGCAACTTCCGGATGGCAAATCCGGCTGGCTGCAGGTCGGTTCGCATCTGGATAGCCAGGGAGAGACTTACTCCGCCGCGTTATTACCGTTCCTGAATGATGCCGTTCAACGAGATGTGCCGGAAGATAAAAAACTGGAAGCCCAGGTGCGTTATATTGTGGCTGATATTGAACTGGGTGGAGCAGATGTGCAAAAATACTATCAAGACCAGGTTGCCGCAAAGCCGGACGATAATGAGATGCGGCCGGTAAAAATCGCCCTGATTATTCTGGCCGAGAACCGCGGAAAGAATGTGGTAGGCAATGCGGCGGCTTTTGAGCGTAAGCCCCTGCGCGGAGGAACATCAGTGGTGGACGTGGGTACGGAGTATGTGCAGCCCGGATTAGATATTGTGTTGACGCCCTGCGACCGGCCTGATCCATCGGCTGCCTGCCGGGAAATGTTCAAATAGTCGGAAATGCCATCCACAGCAGTAGTGAAATGAGCGTTACCAGTCACAGGTCAGGTTTATGGCAGACGATTCATTATTAAGTGGACTGTATCCACATTTTCAGGAATTACGCAGCCGTCTGTTAAAAGCGCTGATTGCTCTGGTCATCTGCGTGCTGGCCAGTTTTCTTTTCACCGACCGGATCATCGACTTTCTGGTTATCCCTATCGGGGGATTGCAGAATCTTCAATCCATCGAGGTTACAGAGAACATCTCGGTTTTCATGCGAGTGGCCCTGCTTTCCGGTTTTATCCTGGCGCTGCCGATCATTGCCTATCAGATTGTAGCCTTTATTGTGCCTGGATTAGAACCCAATGAAAAACGCTGGTTGTTTACCAGCATTCCTTTCATCGTTATTTTATTCCTGGGTGGCGTGGCGTTTACCTATTTCATCATGCTAAAGGCAGCCATTCCCTTCCTCATAGGTTTTTTGGGAGTACAGACTGTCCCCCGGCTTTCCAACTATATGAGTTTCGTCACCAACCTGATGTTCTGGGTGGGAGTGAGTTTCGAATCTCCGCTGGTCATCCTTATTCTAGCAAAATTCCACATTGTTAATGCCCGTCTGCTAATAAAAGGCTGGCGGATTGCGCTGGTGGCTTCGGCTGTCCTTGCGGCTGTCATTACACCCACTACCGATCCGGCGAATATGGGTCTTTTGATGGCTCCCCTGATGGGATTATACTTATTGAGCATCCTTCTGGCATTTCTGGTACGTTAGAAACCGGAAGGATCCTTCGGAGGTTTTATGAATCTGGGTACCCCTGAATTACTTATCATACTCGTGATCGTTATCCTGCTTTTCGGTGTTGGACGTATATCAAAAATTTCTGGAGAACTGGGGAAGAGCATTCGTACGTTTCGTGATAACCTGAGCGGAAAAGCTGACGCAAGTACGGATGAAAAAACTGATAGTGATGACCAGAGCAAAAAATCCTGATCCATCTTCTGATTCTTGATGAGTGAATTGCTTAATTAATGGAAGTCTTCAATATCGGTCCCTGGGAACTGATCTTGATCATTGTGCTGGCCCTGGTGGTATTCGGGCCGGAACGCATGGTCAGGTATTCAAAAGAAGCGGCCATACTGATCCGACGCATTATTCGCTCGCCTTTCTGGCGGGAATTGGTTTCTACATCGGAAGAGATCAAGACCATTCCCCGTCAACTGGTCAAAGACGCGGATCTGGATGAGAGTTTGCGGGAGATCTCGCAATTACGTGATACGATGAAATATCCGATCCGACTGGATGCATCTGAAGATGATGAAGCCAGTGGAGAAAACGCCTCACCGATAACCGGAAAGGACGCGCAGGATAGGGATAATCGGTAGGGGAGAATAAGCAGCTTTTCAAGCAAGTTTTCTACTCACCATTTTCCAGTGGGGAGATACCAACATCGAGCGATCAAGATGACATTGTTGACAAAGATCAAGCATTTTCTGGTTGTTCCGCATGACAGAATTCTGAGCGCCATTTCGGACGATGGGATCCACTGGAAAAGAGAACCCGGTATACGCAAGGATTACGGCGGTATCCATCGAACAGTCATGGCGTATTACAGTTATGTACATCAGCCTGCTGATTTCTGCGGGGATTATGAGATGTATTACCATAATTCGTCGCTGATCGATGGAAAATGGCATGGGAACATCGTCCGTTCCCGTTCGACAGACGGTCTGCGGTGGAGTGACATTGAAAAGCCAGTCGTTTCGGGAGGAGTATCTGACCAGATTGACAGACAGGTCAGAGCGCCCTTTCTTTTGAAAAGCGACTCCGGTTGGACGCTCTTTTTTTCCGCTCTGGGGATGGATGGAAAAACGCGAATATTTTCTACATATTCAGAAAACCGGCAAGATTGGAGATTGTCATCCAGGCCGGTGCTCGATCCAGAGGATTGCCGGAAACTTGATCACGAAAACTGGGGAAGAGTCAACGGCGTGAGCGATCCGTTCATCGTCAGGCTGCCAACCAATAACTATCGCATGTACTTTTCCTGCATATTCAGCAGGATAAATGACCAGTTGATCGCCAGCGCCGTTTCTGACGATGGCTTGCGATGGGAGATCGAGGATGGTTATCGAATTCCTGCCGGACCTGTGGGTCAGTATCCCTGTGCCTGCAATCCCTGTGTCATTCCTTTTGGTGAAGGATGGCGCATCTATTTCAGAAGAGCCGAGATCTATCCGATCTGGAATACCATTTACACAGCGTACTCAACGGACGGTTTATCCTTTGAGGCGGGTGTTGAATGTCTGAAGTATCAACGTTGGAACTTCCACGAACGTAATGCTGTTGGATTCCCATTTGTTCTACCATTAACTACCGGGGGTTATCGCATGTACTATACCGGATACTGGGGCTTTCTTTTTGATCAAAAGATAATCAAAGAATATACGGAATTGGATACTAAAACGCGGATCAGGTGATTGATCATCATTTTTTATGAGTGTAGATTAAATACCATGCGCCGGCTATTTTGCCGGCACATTTTGTGTGATCCACCAGGGACTTGAACCCTGAACCCACTGATTAAGAGTCAGTTGCTCTGCCAATTGAGCTAGTGGACCGCGAACGGGTATTATACCCGAAAGCCGGGCGGTGTCAAATATCGCCCGGTGACACCCGGTATCCCATGAACGGTCAGCCGTTCCTGAGTTGTTCCAGAACCTTGCGGTATTCCATGGTGTTGGGCGGCCCCAGAGCGATGATCGTCTCGAGATGGACAATAGCCGCCGGCTTGTTTCCACTTTCAAGCAGTTCATCGGCATACGAATCAAGCAATGAAATGGCATCGGTCATGTTCTTCACCCTGCGGCTGACGGCGAACAGGCGGGATTGCATATCCGAATTATCCGGCCGGATGGCAACCAGGCTGCTGATCATGCGCATGGCTGTGGGGATTTTGTTGATCTGATCATAGTAGGTAACCGCGCTGTCTAACTCACTGATGGCCGCGGCTTCCTGCCCGAGGCGGTAATTCAATTCGACCAGACTTGCGCGGGTTTCCATATCTTCCGGGTCAAGACCGCGGATCTGGTCGAAAATCCGCAGTGCCTGTCTCCAGTCCAACCGCTGCAGGTCGATATCCGCCACCCGCTTAAGAATTTCAATATTCCAATCGCGGTTGGATTCACCTTTCTGTGAGAGGCGCAGGACATTGAGATAGGTTGCCCGGGCTTTATCCAGGTCCGCCAGGCGGTAATAGGTTTCCGCCAAATCAACATACTGGCGGATGGCATCATCCCGCCGGTCAAGTGAGAATAACAACTCGATCAACCGGTTGCGAATCGTAAGGTTGGTGGGTGAAAGCTGGTTGGCCTGCGAAAGCACCCGCACTGCCTGATTTCGATCTCCATCCAACTCGTATTTGCGGGAAATTAATAGATACTTCTCAATCGCGGCGTCGAGATGATCCCTTTTGATCATTATGGTGGCGATCAGTTCATGCAGCAACGTTTCAGAAGGAGCCAGTTGAAGGTCATAATACAACTCTTCTAATGCCGCCAGCAGGTCATTATTACTGACCAGCCGCTGCGCTCTGGACAGACCGGCAACGATCTGATTGCTGTTGGGAAGCAACATCAACATGACCAACGCGTTTGGCGGCGCTTCAGGGCTGGCCGGAGGAAGCAGCTGCCGAATACCCTGAACCTGCTGGCGCCAGCCTCGTCTCATGATTTGCCCGTTGATACTGCGGCAAACGTAATGCAGTCTTTCTTCATCCTGCATTTTTATGATCTGCTCGCTGATCTGACGGTACTGCAGCCTTAGAGCGGCTGACATTTCCACAGGCAGGGTGGTGGCATCCGCCTCATACATGGCTCTCAGGTAGGCATCGACGGCTTCGGTGTAATTCTTCTCTTCTTCGAGCATTCCCCCGATCAACAATTCGGATGCCATAGCCAGCTTTGAATCAGTCGCCGATCGGGATAACGCCTGAAGGGCTTTCGGCACATCATTTTCGTGCGAGAGGAAGCCCAGCAGGAAATACACTGCCGGATGAACAACACCCGCATTGATTGCCTTCTCGGCTTCAGAGGCTGCCTGGACAGATCTTCCGCGGCTGTGAGCTTCGACAGCAGCCAGGAGGTGATTCAACGCTGTGATGCGTTCCATCTCACTTTTCCCAGGTTTCTCATCATTCGAAAGGCGCAGGGATTGAAAGAGGGGATTGGTTTCTGAGGGATCCAATACCAGGTCGGCAATCACGCCCAGCGCGTAGTGTGTGGCATCTTCAACGGGATCGCGCAAAGGCTCACGGTGGCGTCCGGCATCGCGCTGCAAAGAACCTTTCAGTGGGCCAGATTTTCCCGGTTTGTATTCTGGAAGTAATTTGCCGGCTCTCAATTTTTCATAGGCGCTGATGGCTTCCTGGCTGTTCGGCTGGATTTTCAACGCATATTCCACCATTTGCCGGGCAGTCTGCGGATCACCGTTGTGCTGTGTGATGGTCGCGGCCGCCAGGTATTCTTTTACGGCTGAAGGTAGTCGCCCGATCCTTTCGTAAATCACGGCCAACTGGGTATGCGCCCGCATGTTTTGTGGTCGGTAGGCGCTGACGCGTTGCAAATTCTGAACGGCTCGATCAGCGTTGTGTGCTTTCAGGTACAGGTCAGCCGCCTGGAAAGACAGCAGTACGGCTTCCTCGATTCTGTTCTGAGCCTCATAGATTTTGGCCATGTTCTCCTGAGGAGCGGGATCTTCAGGGGAACGTTTGGCGGCTTTTCGGTAAACCTGCAGGGCTTCATCATACTGGCCTTGCTCCATGAGAGACAGCCCCAGACTGTTCAAGGCAAGATAATCATCCGGAGCTTCAGATAAGGCTTCCCGATAATATCTGGCTGCCTGTTCCCATCGTTGATCCCAGGCCGCCGAGTGGCCCTGTCGCATGGAGTTGAGGTAGTTTTCCTGATTCACCGTGGTCCTGTCATTGCTCTTGATCTATTTATACTCTGATATTGGAAGCATTTCTTCCCAATTCCGTCCCCATTTTGCTTCTGTCAGCAGCGGAATTGACAGCGGATATGCTAATTCCATTACATGCATAACGACTTTGCCGGTACTTAACAACTCATTTTCAGGGCACTCCAGAACCAGCTCGTCATGCACCTGAAGGAGTAACCGGGACTGCAGGTTTTCAGCCTTGAGTGCCGGCGGTACTCTGATCATAGCCAGTTTCATAATATCCGCCGCAGTACCCTGAATGGGTGCATTGATGGCTTCACGTTCTTCCCGATTACGGAGGTTGGGATTCATCTGATTACGCAAATTGGGAAAATACCGTCTGCGCCCCAGCATCGTTTCCACATACCCCTGACTGGCCGCCTGCCTGCGCAGACCGTCGAGATAAGTTTTTACGCCGGGAAATTGTTTGAAATAGGCAGCCACGAAATTTTCCGCCTCGGCCAGAGTCAGATCGGTCGAACGGCTGAGTCCAAACGCGCTCATTCCATAGATCAATCCGAAATTGATCGCTTTCGCATGGCGGCGTTGTTCTCTGGTCACTTCAGACAGCGGTATATTGTAAATAGCTGCGGCTGTGGCGGCGTGAATATCCTGCCCGGCTCGAAAAGCACCCAGCATGGCAGTGTCATTGGCCATGTGGGCGACGATACGCAATTCGATTTGTGAATAATCAATGGATAATAACAGCCAGCCTGGATCGGCGACAAAAGCCCGCCTGATCTTGCGCCCGAGTTCGGTACGGGTGGGAATATTTTGCAGATTGGGTTCAGAGGAAGCCAGACGGCCAGTCACCGAACCAGTCTGGTTGTAACTGGTGTGCACCCGACGGGTGCGGGGATTAACCTGAAGTGGTAAAGCTTCAATGTAGGTGGAAAGAAGTTTCGATAGTTCGCGGTGCTCGAGGATCTGATCAACCACGGGGTGTTTCCCACGCAGCAGTTCTAGCACATCGGCCGAGGTGGAGAAATGCCCGCTGGCCGTCGTTTTACGTTTGTCCGGAGGTTCCAGTTTTAACGTGGTAAACAGGGCAGTGGAAAGCTGCTGGGTGGAGTTCAAGTTAAAGGGATGACCGACACCCTGATGAACCTGTTCTTCTAGCGATGCCAACCGTTCGGTCAACTCGCGCGACAAACCTTTCAGGAATGCTGTATCTAATCCGATGCCGGTTTGTTCCATATCGGCCAACACAGGCAGCAGCGGCATTTCTATTTCTTCCATCAGGCGGGTGGATTGGCGTTCTGCCAGCAGCGGCAGCATGGTTTCACGCAGGCGATAGGTTACCTCGGCATCCGCGGCGGCATAATCGGCGGCTTTCTCGGAAGATACTTCTGCCATGCTGCGTTGATTTTTACCGGTACCGATCAATTCCTCAATGTGAGTCATCTGCACATTTAACAGGTCATCCGCCAGATCCTTCAATCCCAGGCGGTGAGACGCGGGATCGACCAACCAGGCGGCCACCATGGTATCGTAGCTGATCGGTTCGACCGGCAACCCGTGACGGCGTAAGATCAGCAGATCATATTTCAGGTTATGACCCACTTTCGATATCTTCGGATCTATGAGAATGGGCCCAAGCTTGGTTTGTATATCTGAAAGAAAAAGCTGAGGGGTATTGTCTCGATGCCCTACCGGGATGTAGTACCCGAGCCCGGCCTGGTTGGAGAGAGATATCCCCACCAGATCTGCACGCATTGGATCGGTGGAGGTGGTTTCCGTATCCAGAGCCAGCCATTCAGAGGCTCTGAGTGCTTCACACAGAGCCTGCAAACCGGCCGTATCTCGGACGATGATCGTCTTCACCAGCGGACGCGGATTTTCTCCGATAACCCGGGGAGTCTCATCAAAAAATGCCAGTTGAGCCTGTCGAACCGGCTGCGCCGCCGCAGCGCCACCTGATAGTACTTTGAGGCGATTTTGCAGCGAACGAAATTCCATCTCAACAAAGAATTTTTCAACCAGCTCAAAGGGAATATGATCGGTTTTGGCGCGGGAAAGGTCGAGTTGAATATCAAGGTCAGTGCGGATGGATGCCAGTTTGCGGCTCATTTCCGCGTTGGCACGGTCAGTTTCCAATCTGGATTTCACCCGCGCGGGCAGAACATCTAGATGTTCATAGATGTCGTCCAGGGTGGGGTAGGTCTCAAAAAGACCAACGGCTGTCTTTTCACCGATGCCCTGCACACCGGGGATATTATCCGACTTGTCTCCCACCAGCGCTTTATAATCAACCACCTGTCTGGGCCACACGCCCAGGTACTCTTTGACATCCCGCTCGAAATAATCTTTGGCTTCCGACAGGCTCTTGCCGGCAAGATTGACGATGATGTGATCGTTGACCAGTTGCAGCAGATCGCGATCGCCGGTAACGATCTTGACAGCCAGTCCTTTTTCAACAGCCAGATGGGCGACACTGCCCAGCACATCATCTGCTTCAAATCCTTCCATTTCCAATCGGGGAAAGCCGAAAGCGTCCACCAGCTGGCGGATGCGTTCGATCTGTGGACGGAGATCATCCGGCATTTTTGCACGGGTGGCTTTATAGGCCGGGTAGATATCATCCCGAAAGGTTTTACCGGTATCAAAGGCTACGGCGAGATAATCTGGCCTGTTTTGTTCCAAAATGCGGATCATCACAGAGGCGAAACCATAGATACCTGCAGTCGGTTCGCCTGCCCGGGTGGTGAAGTGAGTGCTGGGAGATGAAGTCAGCGCAAAATAGGTTCTGTATGCCAGCGCGTGTCCATCGATTAGATATAAAGTTGGCGGCATAGAGAATTCTCCTATCAGCGCAGAAAGCTAGCAACTATTGTGCCATTTCAGGCGATCTCTCGGGTTTTTCGTCGCAAAATGAAATCCTGCCAGTGAAGGGAAGGAACAAAATCTTTGCCGACGGCGCTCATGCTCTGATCAGCCCAAAATTCATCTTCAGTCGGTAGAGAGAGATCAGAAGAGAGGATATTCACCATTTCCTGCGATGTTTCCTTGCGAACAATGCCGATCATGTCATCTGGTGACAGGGAGGAAGGGATGGTGACAGTCCACTGCATGTAGGTTGGACGGATGGTCAGGTTGTTGAGTTTCCAGTTGAATGCCAGGCACAACCGCGACATGGTCTGATTGAGGGCGCCGGCGATCTGCCGTTGCAGGATCATATTCTCCGAGCGGGGGATCAGCGCAACGGTCACGGTCTCGGAAAATTCTTCCTGTGCGGCGGATTGCAACTGGTTCATGCGATCAAACAGATCAATGTCCGTCCCACCTTCCGCGGGTGATTCTTGCGGTAGTTCAAAATTTGCCCCTGATTCTTCGGCGGGCTCCTGTGAAATGGCGTCCGGCTGCTCTGTTATTCCAACCGAATTGAATCGGTCGAGCAAGGGAGAAACGGGCGCAGCTTCTGCCAATGGTTCCGGAGTGACAGCCATCGCCGCTTCATAATTCTCCATTGATGGGATGGTCTCTATACCGGATTCTGATTTTGTATCCTCTATAGAGGTAAACCCGGAACCGGCCTGCTGATCTTCGGGGACCTCCTCCGGAATGACAGATGCTTCGCCGAAAATCGATATCTCACTTTCCGCCGACTCTGCCTGTTTACCGGCTTCTTCCGCGACCGGCCGGGTTATTTCAATTTCATGTCCGGCGATCGGCGCATTTAATTCGGGTTGGGTGCTGTCATTTTCCTGAATCGGTGCAGCTTCGAAGGAAGAAAGACCCATGGAGGAGAATGTCGTATCTTCCTCCGTTGGAGGGAAAAATTCGTGAATTTCACTTTCCCTGGGTTGTAAACTGACCGGCTGCAAATTTCCCAGATCGATATTTTCCATTTCCTGACCGGATGTTGTATCACGTATCAGCGGTTCATTCAATTTGGATAATAGAGCTTCCGCATCCTGAACCTGTTCCATTACAGATTGTGAAGCGGAAATCGCGGAACTAGCACCGTCAAAATCAGAATCAGCTTTCAGTTCTCCAACAGAAGAGGGCGGTGTTTTCTCAATATCTTCCGAGGGGTTGATATTTGGGAACCGATCATATTCCGTCAATCCTTCCGGGAAACCATTTTCTGATCCGCTGACAGCATCCTCTGGTTTCTTTTCGGTTTGACCAAAATCAGGAAGATCGGCTTCTTTAAACCATTCCACCGGGAAACGATTATCCGCCATATCGGTGGTGTTGTTTTCAGCTTTTAACACATTCGAATTGAGGATTTCATGCAGGCGCGGTGGTTCGGCGTTCTCCAGATATCCGGATGCCGGTTGCGGCTGAGAACCGGATGGTTTTTGAAGGAGAGGTGAGATCTCTTTGGCCAGATTCAGGGTTTGTGACCTAACACGGGTAACCGGAGTCTGGGGGAGAAAGAGAAGTACCAGAACAGTATTATCTGCCGCCCCGGTCGCATACATCATCCATTCCTGACCGGTAACCAGGTCTTTCACATAACGCATAAGGTCTGTTGAATCGGCCGGATTCCAGAACCGCATCACAGAAGCTGTGACCTGCTGTTGCAGAGCAGCGCTGGTGTCGGGAGTGCAGGCGATCACCATCCCATTTTGCACGACCATCCCGCTTGAGGCAGTGGTGTCCTGGACACCGGTCTGAAATGCGTTCCACCAGGAGGTATTTCTGGGCAGCGGATTTGCCGGCCTGTCCTCCGGTTCTGATATCTTTTTCTTTTCGACAGCCGTTCTGATCAATTCCGGCAGCACACTCGCGTCAAACGGACGGCTGATCATTCCATCCGCGTGCACCGGCTGTTTATCTCCAGGGTCAGTCTTGGTTTCCGGTGGTACGAGCAGAACGGGCACCCCGGGAAAATCCTCTTTCATCTGTTGGACAACCTGCTGTGGTTCCGGTTCCAAAAAGGAACAATCGTAGATCACCGCATTGAAGGCTGTTTGTTCAAGGGTTTGCCACAGTTCTGCACTGTTATCCAGCAGAGAACAAAGGAATTCCGGATCTGTTTCCAGAGATAGCCGGATCAATTCCCCGAACGGTCCGGATGGAGTTGCTATTAGAACCTGCAACGTCATATTTAGAGTGTATCACGAAATGAATGAGCTGATTTAGCGTGTGAATCTCAATGAATGGAGTTTCCAAGCCAGAAAATCAGCAATGCCATACAAAAGGAGGTGATTCCCAGCACCAAAGAGATAACTCCGGTGATAAAAACCGCCGGGTAATTATTACGGCTGCACTCTAAAACGGCCTGATCAGGATGTGTGGGGTCATAATACACAGTTACCGAATTACCCGGAATATATTGCCTGGAGATCTGTTCCGCTTTCGTCCGCGAATATTCGACTGTATCGAAGGTGACCCGGAAACCGGAATATAACCTGCCGGAGCAATTGTATTGATAATGAACCACTGGTGAAAATACTGTCTTATTCGAGTCATTTGCATTGATCGGCCGGTGTTCTTTGACTTCACTGCTAATTACAGTGCCCTGAACAGGCAACCATGAACCGGTGATCGGTCCGCTGCGCTTCTTCCGCCAGGAGATCACGATCAGGGCGCAACCCAGCCCACCGGCCAGTATTGCCATCAACAGCGGGATCAATGTTCCGGGATTGATGTTGCTCATGTTTGCACCGCCATGTAGTAGAATCAACACTATTATAGATAGTTTTATTGCAGGCGGTAGGACTTTGCATGCTTTGCTATCTATGGGATAATTCCGGGCGCAAAAAATTTATCTGTCAGGTGATCCTGTGAAATTTGAGAAAATTTGTGTTCTGGGTATGGGTTATATCGGTTTACCGACAGCCAGCACTTTTGCCACGCATGGTTTAAAGGTCGTCGGGGTGGATGTGAATCCAAAAATTATCGAAACCCTCCAATCCGGTGAATTGCATATTTATGAGCCCGGATTGCGCGACCTGGTGCAGGCCGCTGTTAAGAACGGCAACCTGCGCATCGAACCGAAACCTGAAGAAGCAGACGCATTTATTATTGCCGTACCCACTCCTTTCTATGATGACAAGAAAGCGGATATGTCCTTTGTTTCTACCGCCGCCCGAGCGATTGTACCGGTGCTGCGTGAAGGCAACCTGGTCATTCTGGAATCAACATCGCCGCCGCTGACCACCACGGGATTGGTCGGTCCCATTCTGGAAGAGAGCGGATTGAAAGCCGGGAAAGATTTTGACTTATGCTACTCTCCTGAACGGGTTCTGCCCGGTCAGATTTTACAGGAACTTGTCAATAATGATCGGATCATCGGTGGGATCGATCAAAAATCGGCGGAAGTCGGCCGGGACCTGTATGCCACCTTCGTCAAGGGACAAATCCACCTGACTGATGCAACCACGGCGGAAATGGTGAAATTGATGGAAAACACCTACCGCGATATCAACATCGCCATCGCGAATGAATTTTCCCGGCTTGCAGACCGGTTTGGAATCGACATCTGGGAAGCCGTTACGCTTGCCAATAAGCATCCCCGCGTAAAGATATTGAGTCCCGGCCCGGGTGTGGGCGGTCATTGTATCGGAGTGGATCCATGGTTTCTGGTAGAAGCCGCGCCGGATATTACTCCGCTCATCCACACCGCCCGCAAAGTGAATGACGGCCAGCCGGAATTTGTCGTCAGGCTGGTAAAGAAAGCCCTGGGTTCATTACGGAATAAAAAAATCGCCCTACTTGGTCTATCTTACAAGGCCGATGTGGATGATATGCGGGAAAGCCCGGCGGTCGAAGCCGCACATTTGCTGGTGCAGGCTGGAGCGAAGGTAAAAGCTTTTGAGCCGTATAAAACCACCGCGGAAATCCCCGGATTGGACCTGGCCGATTCACTGGCGGAAGTATTTGCCGATGCCGAAGCCATCCTACTCATGGTCCCCCATGCTCCCATCCGAACACTGGAACCCGAAATAGTCGCGAAATTGACCCCCGCAAGAGTGGTTATTGACACGGTTAACACCTGGCCGGTAGAAAAATGGACGGCCGGCGGATTCAAAGTTTTTCGATTAGGCGTCGGGCGTTCCTGAATCCTCCGGTAAAGATCTGGGATCATTGAATACGATCAAAATCCTTTCCATATTTGGCACACGACCGGAAGCCATCAAGATGGCGCCAGTGGTCAAACAGCTTGAAGCCACAGCCGGCATCGAATCTCGGGTCTGTGTGACTGCCCAGCATCGCGAAATGCTGGATCAGGTTCTCTCTCTATTCGATATCCAGCCGGATATCGATCTGAATCTGATGCAGCCCAATCAGCAGCTGGCCGGGCTGACTTCGGAAATCCTCACTCACCTGGATCCGGTTTTTACTAATCTGCAACCAGATTGGATTCTGGTGCAGGGAGACACAACCACGGCCATGACGGCCGCGCTGGGAGCATACTACCGGCATATCCTGGTGGGCCATGTTGAAGCCGGACTGCGCACGTTTGATAAATGGCAGCCGTTCCCGGAGGAGATCAACCGGCGGATTATCAGCACAGTCGCTGATCTGCATTTCGCGCCGACTGAATGGAGCCGCAGCAATCTGTTGCATGAAGGTGTAACGGAAGAACACATCCGGGTGACCGGTAACACTGTGGTGGATGCCCTGCAAACCATTGTTAACCGCCCGGCACCGGCTGAGATTAACACTCTATTCAGGGAGATCGGTATTTCTGATCAACGCGAATTGATTCTGGTGACCGCCCACCGCCGTGAAAATCTGGGCGAACCTCTGGCGAATATCTGCCAGGCGATACTCTCCCTGGCCGAACGCTATGTGGATCGATATCATTTCATTTACCCGGTGCATCGCAATCCCAATGTGAGCGAACCCGTGCATAAAATCCTGGGCGGGCATCCGGCCATTCATCTGCTGCAACCGCTGGAGTACCTGCCGCTGGTTCATTTGTTAAAGAACGCCAGACTGGTTCTGACCGATTCCGGCGGTATTCAGGAAGAAGCTGTCAGCCTGGGAAAACCGACGCTGGTTTTACGTGAAAAAACCGAGCGTCCGGAAGGCCTTGATAGTGGAATCTTGCAGTTGGTGGGAACCGATCCGCAAAAGATCGTAACAGAAGCTGAAAAGATATTATCGACCCCTTCAGGGGAAAAACGGCCGGAGTATTGCAACCCCTTCGGTGATGGCCAGGCCGCCCGCCGCATCGTTGAAGCCATCCTTGGTCATCGGGAGAATGGCGGTTGAACCGGCAGATAAATGAGGATACATCAACCCGGGGTGTCTACATTCTACCCAGACTAAATGGTCTGGGTGGTCCGGCCTCATTCCGCGGCCGTCTTATTCGCGGACTGAAAGATGAGCAGGTGATCGAAGTTGATTCGATCGATGATCCATGCTGCCGTGCCGTACTGGTGATTGGGGGTACACGGGATATTCCCACCCTCATCGAAGCTCGCCGGAAAGGACTTCGCGTGGTTCAACGCCTGAACGGCATGAACTGGATCCACCGCAAGATCAGAGTTCAACCGGTATATTTCCTGCGTTGTGAAGTGAACAACCAGCTACTCCGTTTTATCCGACACAACCTGGCGGATCGGATCGTTTATCAAAGCCAGTTCGCCAGTAAATGGTGGCAGACAGTCTACGGTTCCACACGGGCGTCGTCTTCCGTGGCATACAACGGAGTGGATTTGAATGAGTTTTCCCCTGAAGGGCCGGAAACCCGGCCGGCAGATCATTATCGTCTGTTGATGGTAGAAGCCCATATCGGCGGGGGATACGAGCGCGGGCTGGATACGGCAGTCAAATTAACCCAGCTTTTAAATCAACAGTGTGACCGCCCCGTGCGGTTGACCGTGGCCGGGAATGTGCCGGACCATTTGAAAGCCTACTGGTCCCGGCAATCCGGAGGCATGGTGGACTGGGCTGGAGTTGTGCCAAATGACAGAATCGCCGGTCTGGATCGTTCTGCCCATTTGCTGTTTTCCGCGGACCTGAACGCCGCCTGCCCCAACGCGGTGATCGAAGCTATGGCCTGTGGATTGCCTGTGCTGGCTTTTGCTACCGGTTCACTGCCTGAGATCATTTCCAGGAATGCCGGGCAGGTTGTTCCCTATGGTTCCAATTATTGGAATCTGGAACCGCCGGATATCCAGCAACTGGCGATAGCCGGACTAGATATTCTGACCCGGCAGGAAACATACCGGCAACCGGCGCGTCGCAGAGCTGTAGAAGAATTCAGCCTGGCCCGCATGGTAAAACAATATATGAGTGCGCTGTTTGATTGACGGCGGATCAGCCCGGTGGTTCCATTCCCTGAAGGAGTACACCGTCCTGCCCGCGGCTGATCTCCCAGGGATACACGATGTACGCATCGGTGATGGCGGCAAAATAATCCGGCCGCACATTACCAAAGAGGTTGCGGTACGGATTGAAATGCAGAACGCAGGTGGAAGGCGCGCCACCCGCACCTGAAATTCGATTTTTCACGGCCGTGATGGTCCGGCCTGATCCCCAGACATCGTCCACAATCAAGACACGTTTATCCCGCAAAAGAATATCTTCGGGAAATTGCAGAAATTTTGGCCACACCCGCAGACGGGTATGCTCTTTTTCGCCCTCAAATTCCGTTGGAAAATCCACGGCCGCGGTCAATATGGTACTGAGACCCAGCGCTTCTGCCAGCAAGCCGCCGGGTACGATTCCCCCGCGGGTGATCATCAGCATGGCGTCAAATTCCGACTCAATTTGCGGAATAACATGATCGATCAGTTGATCAATATCCTGCCACGTCAAGATTTCACGCCGCATTGAAGGTTCCTTATAAAAACCGGAGTGTTCAAAAATTATAGCAGTATCCGGGCATGGTTTTATATGCAATTTCTAAACTTCCGGGGAACGCGTGTACAATCAGGTTGGAATGAACGAAAATGACCTGCTCGCACGCCAACACCGGTTGCTGTCTCTGAATGATCCGGTTAGTATTTTTCCCGATTATTCCGGATACAGCCTGGTGAACCTTCCTGATTCAATCTGTAACTGGTTGGGAATCCCTGGTTTGGGAAATTCACCGCTTTCAGAGAGCTTCGATCATAGGACAGAAAGGTATGACCGGGTTATTCTCCTACTGATGGATGGCCTGGGTTGGACACGCCTGCAAAAATGGATGCGGGATTTCCCCGGCGAACTTGCGGCCTGGGAGCATCTTCTCAAAAAGAATCACCTGTTCCCTTTGACCAGTGTTTCACCCAGCACGACCTGCGCCGCGCTGACCACTCTGAATACCGGCAAGACACCCGCGGTTCATGGCAATCTGGGTTATGAACTATGGTTACAGGAATTTGGTGTTACGGCCAATATGATTCTGCATACCCCCATGACGATTCGCGGCGGAGCGGGCAGCCTGGCAAAATGCGGTTTCAAGGCATCTGAATTCCTGCCGGTTTCCACACTGGATACACACCTTCTGGCGCACGGGGTGGATGTGCAAGCGCTCCACCCGGCACCCATTGCACGTTCCAGTCTGACGGAGATGTTATTTCCTGCCGCCAGCCTGAATGCTTACCGTTCCATGAGTGATCTCTGGTACCGGCTGCGAGAGTTCATCACGACGGATGATCACCTGCCGGCGTATTTGTTTGCCTACTGGAGTGAGATCGACGAGTTGTCGCATTTCTATGGCCCGGAAGATAGGCGTGTAATACTGGCTTTCCGGGACTTCACCCGTTATCTGACAGATCTTTTGGATGGTATTTCGATGCCAGGGAAGAAGAAAACAATGTTGGTCCTTTCGGCCGATCACGGTTTACAGGCATCCACTATCCTTCCACAATATGACCTGAACCGGTATAAGGAATTCACCGACCTCCTGCAGATCATGCCGACCGGTGAAAACCGTTTGCCTTTCCTTCATGTCAATCCAGATAAACAGGAGCAGGTCAAAGCTTATATAGATGAGAAATGGCCGGGTAAATTCCAGGTTATCTCAGGGGAAGCGGTAATTTCCAGCGGATTATTCGGGAACGGTTCGATCTATGAAGAAACGAAGAGTCGGATTGGCGATCTGGTGGTCTTTCCCTGCAAAGATGCCTACTGGTGGTGGGCACCGAAAGAAAATCGACTCATGGGCAGGCATGGAGGGCTCAGCCGTGATGAAATGCTGGTCCCTCTGGCTTTTATTGAATGTTAAATAAAAAACAGAAGCAGATCATTGAATCTGCTTCTGTTTTTATTAAGAATAGTACGGACAGATTACGCGGCCTGGACTTCAACCGGTTTGGCGGTTTTATTCCTGTATACCAGCCACATGGCACCAATACCCAGCAGACTGGCGGCAATTCCGAAAAGAATGCCGACGAATGGGATAGCCCGTAGAATGGCGTAAACCAGAATACCGATCAAAAGCGACCAGACATTATTTACCTGATTGGGCGCCAGTTTGCTGAACAACCATTGCCCTACCAGAAAAGCCACAATTACTTTGCTGATATGTGAGACAGCCAGACTGAGAAGGGTAAAGATCGTTGCCAGACCGGACAGGCCAAGAGCTATGGTGACTCCACCCAAACCACCGATGGTCAGAAAACCGATCAGGATACCCACCAGAATGATCACGAACAGAGCCAGAAAACCGGCCGCGTAACCGACGATGATGGTCACGAAACCATACCCGGTTGAAGGCCAGGGTTTGGTTTTGACCATCTCCACATTCTGGTGTAAAAGATCAGGGACTTTCCAGAGGATCAAAGCACCGATCAACAGCAGGGACAGGAAATTGCTGGCAAATCCCGAGAAACCTCGCAGGATATCCACAGCCTGAACAGCCGGGGTGGGCTGGACAGGTTGCTGCGGCTGCGTTTCAGTCTCCGAAGGAATCGGTGTATGGAACACGATTCCGCCTGCCGGTGTGGCCGCAATGGAACTGCTCTGATTCACCTTGCTCGTATAGGTCATCACACCGCCTATCATGGCCACAGGATCGACACGCAGACCAGGTCTAAGATTGCGGGAAACACCCATATTCTGCATGAACGGGGGAACAGGTTCAGCCTGACTGGATGGTGTTCCCACGATGAATTCCGCATTGCGGCCGATTTTGCCTCTGACTTCCACGGCTTCGCCGTACACAATGGCGTCCTGCCCGGTCTCACCATCCAGAATCGCCTGATAGACGGCCGCCCGCATATCTCTCCCGATAGATGAATCCGCGGATTGGCTGAAGCTGTATCCGGCAAAATACTGATTTCTTTCGATCACGGAAGACGCGCCCTGTTGCAAGGTCATACCCGCGGCTATTACGCTTTCATTCACTTTTCCGTTGATGGTCAGGTTCTGCCCGGCAGTAAAGATATTCCCGTCAATGATCGCATTCTCAGTCAGAGTCAGTGTTCGACCCATCGCTACCAGATCACCATCAACCTCGCCGTTAATAATAATGTCATTTCCGAAAGCTATCAGCAATCCATTGACCGTACCATCCATTCTGACAGTATCGGAGGAAAGGACCAGATCATCATTGATAACCTCTCCGGCTTTGACCACACCGTTGTTATTGATCTCTGCAGCATGCACGGCCGGTACAAAAGTGAAAAATCCTGCCAGCAGAATCAATATGCAGGCGACCGCGCGCCCGATCACATATTTACCACCTGTTTTCAT
This sequence comes from Leptolinea sp., assembly GCA_012798535.1. Classification (GTDB taxonomy): domain Bacteria; phylum Chloroflexota; class Anaerolineae; order Anaerolineales; family Anaerolineaceae; genus Leptolinea. The sequence goes on along the minus strand of JAAZMZ010000006.1, from coordinate 27,068 downwards.
ATCAAACCTTCCTTTGGATGACGGGATTTCCCCGTTGATTGTGCTGCTTTATATAGTTATACGCTGAAAAACATCCAAAGTTGCATAGGAATGATCATGCCGCTTTTGAATTTACCGCCGGCTCATGGCCAGTAATGTGCCGATGATCACCAGGATCACCAAACCTGTGCCCCCGAAGACAATACCAGTCGTTTGATCTTTATTTTCTTCAATTTCCTGCTGATATTCGGTAGCCTTCAATGCCATGTAGGTAGGATTGGGCGTGGCCACCTGCCCATCCGGGGGTGGAGTGGGGATTTCTTTCACATCAAATGGATTGGGTTGAAGCGCGATCCACAGACAGGCGAGCAGAAAAAGCACCACAAGGATGATCTGGGCTATACTCTGTTTATCAAACCGCATGGGAAATTTGAACCGGGAAGACATTTCTGAATTTTCCTGAATTTATTTGGATGCCGGTGCAGCCAGCCTCTCCTGGGCGGTTTTGGCTGCTTTTACCGGATCGCTCTGTTTCTTCAGTATAAGGATTGTAGCTTCCTGCACAACAGGTCCCAGACTGGCCATGATCTGGCTGGACGGACGGATCTGAGCTGCCAGAGCGACCTGATTCAACTGAGTACGCAGCGGTGTATCAGGCCAGACGGTCAATGCCGATGGCCGTGGGGGAAGACTGTTGTTAATCAGATTCCACTGGGCAAGAAATTCGCTGCGCGATAAAAATTCGGCCAGCCGGACGCTCAATTGCCTGCGTTCCGGGTTGGTATCTGTCAATGCCCACACAGTACCACTGGCATATGTGGCACTGCCCGATCCCAGGGAGGGTAGTGCGAATAGGCTTGTCTCTGCCGGTCTGGAAACCAGGTAGTTGGATAGCCAGGTTATCACACCGCCTCCCTGCTGGGAAATGAACATATCCATGATCTGTTTATCTGTCTGGTAATTGATCAACCATGTTGGAAATATGTTCTTATCGGTACCGGATGCCAGCATGGTTAGAGTTGTCTCCAGTTCACCGGTCTCAATCTCCGGAACCATCTGCAAATTTTGTGTGGAACCGCCGGCCGAGCGATATAAAGCCAATGGAACTGCTGCCTGAGGATCAGCCGCGGGGAACAGGATGGCCGAACCCTGTTTTTCGATATCTGTCCAGGTGGGAGTTTGCGAAGGAACCCGGTTGTTACGCAGCACCAGAACCAGCGCATCGCCAGATAGTGGGAGGCCGTAGATATCCTCGTGAAAAGTGGCCAATTCTTTAGAAAATGGATACCAGTCGGTTTCGTCCAGGACAGTCGTCAGGCCATCAAAGGGAAAGATGACTCCCTTTCCGGCGGTTTCTTCCATTTGACTGCGATTCAAGAGGGCAATGGACGGCATGGCCTCGGGAGCCGCGGCAGACGTTAGCATCAATGACTCAAGTAGATTGGCGGGACCGGTGGCTGCTTTTACCCGCAGATTTACGGTCACACCCGGATTCTCATCCATGAAACCAACAATGGCCGTTTGAAGTAATTTGGCCGCCGGTGATCCTTTTTTGGGATCGAATTCCTCCGGAATCCAAATGGAGAGGGATTGGATTCGGGTTGTCTCCGGGGCGGCGGTTGCCGTGGCATTTACCGGACTGGGCTGCGGGCTGATGACAGCCGGTGGCTCCAGGGTTGTCGCGGCCGGTTGTACGGCCGCGCATGCAGTAAGGAAAAGAATGCAGAATAATCCGAGTAGTTTTCGCATTTATATCTTGATTGGTCCACTGATCAGTGACACGATCAATTTGACCGCATTTTCCACATCGTTCATATCTACCATTTCTGAAGGTGTGTGAACATACCGGCATGGGATGGAAACACAGCCGGCCGGTACACCGGAACGAGTCATTTGGATGGCTTTGGCATCCGTGGTTCCGCCCTCCAGAACTTCCATCTGATAGGGGATGTGTTGTTTTTCCGCAGTTTCAACAAAGAGTTGCACCAATCGCGGATCGGACAGCATTCCGCCATCCCGCACTTTAATCGCTGGCCCTTTACCGAGAGCAACGGCCATCTTGATGGATTTGGGAGTATCGCCGGTCAGGGTGACATCGATCGAAATGCCGATATCCGGATCCACACCATAGGCGGAGGTGGTGGCGCCGCGCAGGCCGACTTCCTCCTGGGTGCTGAATACGCACACAATCTCGTGTGGGGTGGATTTCAAACGGCGCATGACTTCGATCTGCACTGCCACGCCGATACGGTCATCCAGAGCTTTGGATACCAGCCGTTTTCCCAGGTCAACGAAAGGACGATCAAAGACGGCCATATCTCCGACATGGATTGGACATTCATCGGCCGATGAAAAGCCGCCGTCGATATACAATTGCTCAAAGGAGGGAACCTGACCGGTGTTTTCCAGTTTTTCGAAATAGATGACACCCGGAAGGCCGTTCAGGAATTTGACCCGCCCGCCGATACAATTGGCAGCCCGCACACCGCCGATGGTGGTGAAACGCAGGAATCCATTCTCATCCACATGGGTGACAATGATACCTATCTCGTCCATGTGGGCGGATAACAGGATGCGAGATCCACCGGTCTTCCTTTCGCCCAGCCGGGCAATCACATTGCCCAGGGCATCCACTTTTATGTCTCTGGTAATGGTTGAAATGTTTTTGATCACCAGGTCTCTCACCTGATTCTCGTATCCGGAAGGGCCGGTGGTTTCAACCAGTTTTTGAATCAATTCTTTCATGCCAGTCTCCTGGAATCCTTTAAATCCGCCTAATTATGATATGATCAGGGTTTCTTTGCGGATACGTTTAATCACGGCATCCAGCAATTGGATCGTCGTGGCAATATCTTTGTGCCAGGCGATCGAGCAGGGTGTATGCGCATAGCGTATTGGAACGGATATAGATACGCTGGGAATCCCCTCGCGCTGTTTGTGAATGGAGCCGGCATCTGTACCTCCGCCGCCGGGCTGGCGGATCTGATAAAGAATTTTTGCTTCACGGGCTGTGTCCTGTATCAGGCGTACCAGACGCGGATCGGACAGGGTATAGCCGTCAGCGACATACAAAGCCGGCCCCTGACCCATACGCGTGTTGTATACCGTGTTTTCTTCATTGTTCCAAAACGGCAGATCGTTGGCCGGGGTGGCATCAATGGCGATGGCCGCCTGTGGATTCAACGCATACGCTGCCACACGTGCCCCTCGTAGACCCAATTCTTCCTGGGTGGTGAATGCGGCCAGGATATCCACATCATCCGGTGGATTGGCCAGCAGGGTCAATAGAATAGCGATCCCCAGCCGGTCATCCAGAGCCTTGCCTGAAAAACTGAAACCATTGGAGTGAAACTGCGTGGCAAAAACCGCGCGGTCACCCGGTTTGATCTTTCCGACACCCCCCGGACCGAGGTCAATTCTCAGATTCTCCACGGTGATAGGATTCTTGCGTTCATCCGCTTCGGTTAAATGGATCGGTTTGGATCCGATGACGGCCGGCAACCGTTGTTTACCTGCCAGTACTGTCTTGCCGGGTAGTACGCGCGGGTCCACGCCGCCAACTATTTCGAATTTATAAAGACCACCCTCATCTTCTTCCACGATCATCAGGCCGACTTCGTCCATATGCGCGGCCAGCATCACGCTCAGGGCATCCGATTTTCCACAGCGATGTTCGACCAGCACATTCCCCATCGCGTCCACACGGTAGGGCAGTTTTAACAGGTCGAGCTGTTCTTTCACGATGATTCGGACACTTCCTTCGGCACCAGAGACACCCGAAGCATTCGATAACTTTTCGACAAGATCGATAAAGGTTTGAGACAGGAGGGTTTTTTCTTCTACTGGCATGCTAATCCTCCCAGCGAATTTGCTGCACAAAATCAGGTTGCAGGCTGGCCGCTGCCTGTGCCAGCAAATGACCGGCGCGCTGTATATCTTTCATACAAACCATTTCGACCGGGGTGTGCATGTACCGTATGGGAATGCTGATGTAAAGCGAAGGTAGACCGCCTGCAGCGACCTGCAATCCCATGGCATCGGTTCCCGACTGAGATGGTGAGACTTCCGTTTGGAAGGGAATATCCAGATGTTCAGCGACTTTTTTGAAGGCTTCGAAGATCGCCGGGTGAGTGTTGGGTCCCCAGCCCAGACAGATCCCTTTGCCGAAAGGCACCGTGCGGTAATCGCTGGCGCCGGGGCCTTTGGCAAAGGTGACATCGATCGCCACGGCAATATCAGGTTCAATATCAACAGGTGATGTGAAGGCGCCTGCCAGGGTTTCCTCTTCCTGAACGGTGGCTACCGCCCACACGTCCCAGGCATGTCGCATGGAGGATAGTTCGCTCAGGCAAACACTCAGGGCGGCGACAGACGCGCGATTGTCCAGTGTGTGACCGGCCAGTGAATTATCTGTCAATTCAATCGGAGGCTGGGCGAACGAGATCAAATCACCGGGACGGACCAGCCCGGCGGTCTCTTCCGCTGAAAGGCCTACATCGATCAACAGATATTCCATGGGTACCGCCTTCTTTCCGATGGAATCTGGCAGCAGACGGGCAGCCGGCTGCCCGATCACACCGGGCAGATCGCGTCTGCCGTGAACGATGACCTGTTGTCCGGGAAGAATCCGTGGATCGACCCCGCCGACCTCGGTAAAGTGAATTAAACCATGATCTACCATGGTCGTCATCAATCCAATGGCATCCATATGCGCTGCCAGCAAAATACGGGGACGCGGTTCAACAGAATTGCCACGCCGGATACCATACAGGCTACCCAGTCGGCTGATCTTGAGTTCGTCTACAAAAGGTCCCCATTCTTCGGCAATGGCCAGGCGAACAGGATCTTCGTATCCCGAGAGTCCGGGTAAGGCAAGAATCTTCTTTAAAAAGGGAAGAGGATCATACATAGGTTTATGGTTGGAGAGTCTCAGTCTCGATAGCTGCGGGCTCAACAGTGAATGTGAGCGTAGGCGGTTCAAGTGTGGATGTGCCGGTCGGCGGCAGTTGTGTATCGGTAGGTGCGGGAGTCGCTGTTGGCGGAGGAACCTCGGTAAACGTTTGGGTGATCGTCCGTGTGAAGGTCATGAAGGGAGTGCGAGTGTTGGTCGCGGTATTGGTATGCGTCGGGGTGAAGGTGATCGTCGGGGTGAAGGTGATGGGAGTGGGCGTGAAATTCGGGGTTACTGTGTTGGTGATGGTGGCGGTATTTGTAGTCGTCGGTGTTCGTAATCCCAGGGTGATCCGGCTTCCCCACAGGGTAATCAATCCAAGACAGTAGCAGGGAATGGTGGCGGCAATAATCATCAGGAGAATGGTGCGTGTCCTCTCCCGTCCTCCTCGACGGAGCGTGTCTTTGATCCCTTGCATAGTGTAGATGATGATATCACCAGGGTACAGGTGATGCAAGTCCGCGATTGGATGGCCATTCCAGGCCGGTAACCGGCTGGGATGGACAATCGGGAGAAATGATCAATGACTGCGCACGGGCAGGGTGATCGTTACCCGTGTATTTCCATTTTGCAGCGCTGTCATACGGATACCGCCCCCGTAGATGGCCAGCAGGGAGTTGTGCAGCATAAGCCCCTGGCCTGTGGAAGGTATCCGGTTATCTTTACCCGGTTCATCCACACAGCCGTTGTTCTCTATGGAAATCTGCAACGATCCCTGACAGGAAAAGTGGATGCGGATGGAGGAAGTATGATCACCGCCCATTCCGGCGTGTTTCTGGATATTGCGCAGACATTCGCGGACGGCATAGAAGATAGTTTCCGCTTCTTCCGGCGATAATGCCGCCACAAAAGGCTCGACTTCTTGTTGAGTCTCAAAACTCAAATCCGCCTTCATCAATGCGGCTTCACCTTCGGCGATCTTTCGGATGGAGGCGATCAATCCATTCCGGGCAATATCGATTGGAGGTGGTGGGGGAGCGTCCCGCAAAAGTTGGGATATTCGACGGTGGGCGCTGGATATCTGATCCGCTTGTTCCCCCTGCGGTTGTGACAGCAGGGCTGTATGCAACAGTGGAAGAACATCATCATGCAGGATCCGCCTGGCTTTTTGATCCAGCAGCCGGGTTTCGGCCAGCTTTTGCTGCTGCAAATTGAGCAGCCGGCGGGTGATCTCGGCGGCTGCCTGATTATCCATCCACCGTTCGATAGCCGCCCTAGCAATCTCCATTTCTTCCATCGAATAAAGACTGCCGTCCAACCGTTCCCCGATAAAGAACCAGCCATCCAAGCCGCGAACGGATATCAGGGGAAGCGCCCAGGTATATCCACCCGATTGGTGTGGATCAAGCGGCCGGGCTTGTCGATTTTGCGTCGAAAGATCGCCGGGAATGGGGAGAGCTTCCAGTTGTGAGGTGTTATTTGGGAAGCAAATCTTTTCAGGGAAGAAGCTGGTCATCTCACCGACAGGCAGAAGGAGGGCGCGTCTGGTTTGCACGACATTCGTGCAGATCATTTCAAAATCCGGGAAGATATCTATTGTGTCAGACATGCCGGAAGGTTGAGAAAATATCTGTTCATAAAGCCATTGAGGCCGGGCCAGAGTACGCAAGCGGGAGAAACCGGCTTCCTGTTCGAGGGCGGAAGCGCGGTTTTGGGCTGTCAGTATCCCTGCAAGAAAAGGTATGAAAAGCAGGGATGCCAGATCAGGGCGCGCGAAATAGATCAATACACCGGAAAAAAAGATGGCAAATATCCCACCGGTCCACATGGCAAACAACCAGCGTTTCTTCAATCCTGACCGTGGCAGCGGGGTCGAACTGAATACCTCGTAGACCATGGCAGCCTGGCCGATAAACAGAATGGCGGCGGTGATAAGCAGTTCGATGATCACGTCCAATCCGGTCAATGGTGTGAACAGAGCCGGATCGGCAAAGGACTGGAGGTTTGATTCGTAATTGGATGAAAACGTTTGAATACCCCACACCAGCGCAAACGCCACCAGCAGACAGACTAGCAACAACACCAGAGTCGAAGCCGTAAGCCAGGGACGCGCGCGGTGCCGGGCTTCGACACCCTGCAAATGCAGGCTTGGACCCGGCCGGAGTATGGCATCCAATGCCAATAGAATACACAGCAGAATATAAAACGGGAAAAGGATAGCCAGAGTGGAGAAACCAGAAAGGTCGCCGTTTCGATTTCCCAGATCGGGGAGTGGGTCGGCCAGTGTCATCCATGCCAGCAGGCCGACGGTAAAGACCAGGGTTAATCCAAACCAGGGCGCCTGCCGGCGGTGCAATTGAGATGAGTTGTCATCCCAGTAACTGGAATACCAGAGAATGACACAGTACCAGGCAAAGGGCGAAAGAACGAGCGGCCACCATCCGGCGCGCCACCAGAAATTAAGAACCGGATTGTCAAATTGCCAGCCATTGCGCAGAATGGCTGTATGCGCGATGAAGAAAGCGGCTCCCAGAAACAAACCATCAGCCGAAAGCCAGACTCCCATAGACCGGCGGTTGGCCTCGAGAAGAATGGTAAGTCCAAGCCAGCAGAGAAGGAAAGCGTCAAATAATGAGAGCGCCAGCGCAGGCCAGTCCAGAATCAACTGCCCGCTCATTCACCCTCCCAGGGAATCCAATTGTGTTCTCGATCCAGGATGAAGGGCTGGCCGCCTTCATTCCAGTGGATCAGTCTACCCGTTTGAAAAATGATGGCCGCCCGTGTGCGGGCCACTTTTTCATCAACGGAAGTCTCGTCCAATCCCCAGGCGGCGTAGATGCTGCCGTTTGTGCGGCTGATGGTCCGCTTATCATGGAAGCCCATGCGGCTGGCAATCTGTTCGTTGGTCAATCCCTGGGCGATCAGTTTGATGACTTCCAGTTCGTTCGGTTCCAACAGAGCGAGCGGATTCTGTTCGTCGAGGCTGTGCACTTCGTGCACCCGTTCCTCTATTTCTGGGTCGATGAATGAACGGCCGGCGATGGCGTCCTGAATGAGCGGCAGGATTAATTCAGGCAGCAGATAATTGGATTTACGCACGTAGGCGTAATGGCTGATTATGCCGGAAGCCCGGAAGTCCCGGTAGTACTGGTCATCATCCTGGATCGAATAAAAAACCACCGGCAGGCGGGGGATTTCCCGCCGCAAGGCGGCGGCAGCTTGAATGCCGTTCAGGCTGCCTTCCAGATGGACGTCCATGAGAACCGCATCGGGTGGAAAAGTAGTCGCTTTTTCCAGGGCGTCTTCCCCCGAACCAGTATCCGCGTTGATCTTCACCTGTCCGGTCGCTTCAAATCCGGCTTTCAACGCGGCACGCAGTCGCAGATTATCTTCCACCAGCATTAATTTGATCATCTACTTTATTATATCGGCAGGCATTGGTAACCGTCATGACTGCCGATCCATCTAGCGGCCGAACAGGTTCCAGGCCGCATGGAAGAGCATGGATGCATAGATATTGCCGGTTTTCCAGCGGAGAACCCCTGTGAAAAGGCCGATTATAGCGGCAATGATCATCTTCATTCCCATGATGTGCAGAATGGATTCGGCCGGCACATTCATCGCTATGTGCGTCGAGATCACATCCCAGTAACCAAGGTGCCAGACCGCGAACAGGCCGGCAGTTATCAGGACAGCGGACAAACCTCCGCGCTCATCAGGTAACGCTCTGCTGATATGGTTCCAGATCCACCCGCGAAAAAGCATTTCCTCTAAAAGGGGGAATACCAGACAGGAAACCAGGGTGGGAACAAGCTGACTTTGATCCATAAGGATGTTTATTCCCGCGAGGAGGATCAATATGATTACCCCGGAAATGGTGATCCATTTGGCTCTCTTTGTCCCATTCCAGCGGGTCAATCCAAGCGACCGGATCGACGGCTGAAACAGGATCAGCAGCACCAACGCGGTGAGCAGCATGGTGGAGCCTCTGGCAAACTCACCGATGGAGAGATACCAATCCTTTGATTGAGTAATACACAAAATAAATCGAAAGATAAGAATACGAAAGAATTGTATTCCGGCCATTACAAGAACTGCCTGGAAAATGGCAGGGAAAAGAGGTTGTTTTTGATGATTGGGTAGTATCATGGATCCTCTCACAGAGATGGTTTTCCCGAAAGTCACAATCTTTATGGCGGGTTTCTCAACAATACAATTGGGCCGAATAAAAAATTAAGCACCTGAGTGCACGATTTCCTGACCTCAAACGGCTGTTCCTTGTCGGGGGTATTCGTATACTACATTGAAAGGAGATCACTTATGTCTGTAAAACACACCTCTCGTATCCTATGGATTTCTCTTGTCCTGGGTCTTTGTTTTGACCTTCTGTTCTGGAAGAAACCTGAGGGAATATCCTTCTTTCTTTTTATTCTTCTGGTGACCGCAGCCGGTTTTGTTCTGGCGTCTTTTGAAGGGGTAAAACCGGGGAAATTGAGCTGGCTGTTGGCCGGATTTTCCATGGTGTTTTCCGCCATGACATTCATCCGGCGGGAACCATTCACCAATTTTATAAATGTGCTGGTTTCACTGGCCTGTCTGGCGTTGCTGGCATTGACCTTTTCAAATGGAATGTGGATCAAGTACAGCCTGGCAGATATAGTGGTTGGTTTCTTCCGTCTATCAGGTGCCGCGCTTGGCGGAGGAAGCTCCCTGCTGGCTTCGTCTCGAAAAGCCGATATAACCCCGGAGGGAGAAGAACCCGCCCCACCTCTTCACAGGCGGATATCAATCTGGGCGATTTTCCGCGGGCTGCTGCTGGCTTTCCCCATCGTTTTTTTCCTGGCGCTGCTGCTGGTGAGCGCTGATCCGGTGTTTTCCAAAGAGCTGGAGAAAATCCTGGATATTGAACGTTTCATGGAATACGCCGTGCGTCTGGCCTTGGTGGCCATCATTGCCTACCTGCTTTCAGGTGTCTACCAATATAGTCTGGAAAAGAGCGGTCGTGATGACCTGATCGGCAAAGAGAAACCCTGGTTTCAACCATTCCTGGGTTTTACCGAAAGCGCCATTGTTCTGGCCGGTGTCAATTTGCTGTTCACTTTCTTCGTGATAATCCAGTTCAAGTATTTTTTCGGCGGACAGGCCAATATCCAGGTGGATGGATTCACCTACGCCGAATATGCCCGCAAGGGATTTGGTGAGCTGGTGTGGGTGGCTATCCTGAGCCTGATGTTGTTCCTGGGTTTGAGCACTGTCACGCGGCGTGATTCGGCACTTAAACAGCGCTGGTTTTCCGGAATGAGTCTGGTGTTGGTCTGCCTGGTTGGTGTGATCCTGGTTTCGTCTTTCATGCGATTGAACCTGCTGGAATCCGCCTATGGATTCACCCGGCTTCGTGCCTACAGCCATGTTTTCATGATCTGGCTTGGTGTTTTGCTGGCAGCTGTTCTGATGCTGGAGATCAAGCAGTACCGACGCGGATTTGCCATGGCCGCCTTCTTCACCCTGATCGGGTTTGGTTTGACTCTGAATGTGATGAATGTGGATGGATTTATCGCCAGTGCGAATGCAGCCCGGGCGGAGAAGACACTCGATCTGGATTACCAGTATCTGCAGGAACTCTCCACCGACAGTGTCCCCCCAACGCTTGAAGCGTTCCGGTCCACAAAGGAGCCACAGGTGAAGCATTTGCTGGGTGCCGCTCTGGCCTGCCGCGCCAGCATCCTGGAAGCGCAACTGGAGAAATGGCAATGGCAGGGATATCATGTTTCCTTTAATGATGCCCTCTATGCGTTGCGGGACGCGCGGCCTGAATTGACAGATTATCGCGTCAAAAAAATCGAAGGGCAGGAGGATGCCTGGCGCACCTTTACAGTGCAAACCCCCATTGGTGAGAAGGAATGTTTCAAGAGTTACTATCCGATGGATTAGCGTGCGTAAAAATCCGCATAGTATCCCGAAACACATCATTTTAAAATGATTCGTTATCCAATACTTTTGGATGAATATCCCGGGGATACTCACAGGTTGCTCCAATCGAAAGCGGCAGTTCCACACGGAACCGCCGCTTTCTTACACAAAATTAATATCTTCTTATTTGACGATAGGGTTATCCCATGATATATTCTTGCTAACAATTAAATAGCCTCTTAAGGCACTCTTATCCAGAGAGGTGGAGGGAACGGCCCTATGATACCTCGGCAACCTGGCAGAACGAATCTATGTTTCGAGCTCAGGTGCCAATTCCGGCAGAGAGAATCTGGTAGATGAGAGGGCGTACGCACTCCAAATCCTTGCCCCTCGCAGTACCGGAAGGGGCTTTTTCTTTTTTTCCAAAAGGAGAAATATATGCAGTCAACGTTTATGAATTCTGAGAAATACCTGTTTACATCCGAATCGGTTACCGAAGGTCATCCTGACAAGATGTGCGATCAAATCAGCGATGCTGTTCTGGATGCCTGCCTGCGAGAAGATCCAAAATCCCGTGTAGCCTGCGAAACAGCCACCAAAACCGGTTTTGTCATGCTGCTGGGTGAGATCACCACCAACGCGCATGTCGATTTCGACCGCCTAGCCCGCAAGGTGATTACCGATATCGGTTATGACGACAGTTCCAAAGGATTTGACGGCAATTCCTGCGGTGTGCAGGTGGCCATTGCCAAACAATCCGGCGATATCGATATGGGTGTCTCTAAAGCGGATGAGGTCAAAAAAGGACAGGCGGCAGAAGATGAGATCGCCAAGATCGGCGCCGGCGACCAGGGTATGATGTTCGGTTTTGCCTGCAACGAGACTCCGGCTCTGATGCCCATGCCCATCTACCTGGCGCACAGGTTGACCCGCAAGCTGAGTGAAGTTCGTAAAAACGATACCCTTCCCTGGCTGCGGCCGGATGGCAAGAGCCAGGTGACCATTGAATACCGCAAGGGAAAACCCTACCGGGTGGATACAGTGCTCATCAGCACACAGCATGACCCCGATGTCACCCAGAAAGAGATCTTTGATGGCGTAAAGAAATATGTCATCGATCCGGTTCTGAAGGAATCGGGCATTCTGGTGGATGGCGATCTGAAAATCTATGTCAATCCCACCGGCCGTTTTGTTATCGGAGGCCCCATGGGAGATGCCGGAGTTACCGGCCGCAAGATCATTGTGGACACCTACGGCGGGACTGGCCGCCACGGCGGCGGTGCGTTCTCGGGTAAAGACCCCACAAAAGTTGACCGCTCTGCGGCGTATGCCGCCCGCTGGGTTGCCAAGAACGTGGTGGCTGCCGGTCTGGCCGATCGCTGCGAGATCCAGGTGGCTTATGCCATCGGTGTGGCTCACCCGTTGAGCATTAACGTCGAAACTTTCGGCACTGGCAAGATCAGCGACGAGGATATTGTCGACCTGATCAACAAGAATTTCGATCTGCGGCCGGGCGCAATCATCCGTGATCTGGACCTGCGCAAACCGATCTACCAGCAGGTAGCTGCCTACGGCCATTTTGGTCGCGATGACCTGGACCTATCCTGGGAAAAGACGAACCGGGTAGAGGCATTGAAAGCCGCTGCTGCCAATAAAGCGGTCATCAGCAAATAAATACCTGTCCCTCGGGGCACACGCCGTGACCCCTGGATTGAATTACACAGGCGGATCCTGCGATCCGCCTGTGTGATTCCTGAAGCCGGTATGGTTTGTAACCTGCGTTTATAATCTAGCTATGCTCTATCTTGTTGCCACACCGATTGGAAATCTGGGTGACATAACCCTGCGTGCACTTGAAACGTTGAAGAGCGTCGACCTTGTCGTCAGTGAGGATACCCGCAAGACCGGCTTCCTGCTCAAGCATTTCGAGATCAGACAACCGCAGATGTCTTTTCACGAATACAACGAAGAAAAGGCGGCCGCCCGTGTGGTCGGTTTGCTGTTGGAAGGCAAGAATGTTGCCCTGGTCTCGGATGCCGGCAGTCCGTCGGTTTCCGATCCGGGGTATCGCCTGGTGCGGGCGGCGCTGGATGCCGGGGTGGAGATAACGGCTATTCCAGGACCAACCGCGGTGATCACCGCGCTGGTGCTGTCCGGTCTGCCGGTGCATTCCTTCACCTTCCGTGGTTTTCCCCCACGCAAAAGCTCCGCACGGCGGAAATATCTGGCGGTGGATGAACAATCACCCCACACCCTGATCTTCTATGAAAGCCCTTTCCGGCTTGGCGAATTCCTCAAGGATTGCCTGGCAGTATACGGTGACCGTCCGGCGGTCATAGCCAATGATCTGACCAAGAAATTCGAGCTGCTCATCCGTGGAAACCTGTCTGAACTGGTTGAAAAATCGGCGACCATGGACAAACGCGGAGAATTCACCGTGGTGATCGCCGGAAACGAGGCAAATCGGTGAGCGGGAACCGGTTCTTTATCGCTCCGGATGTGTTCGCGAATACTGAGATCATTTTTCCCCGCGAGATCTCCCGGCAGATCCATTCCGTGCTGCGCCTGAAAGCCGGAGATTTGGTCACCGTGCTGGATAATGAAGGGCATTGCCGTCAGGTTGAAATCCGAGAGGTGGACGCCCGACAGGTGATCGGTTCGGCAGGTGAAATCTTCCCCGCACCGGGTGAACCGGGAGTCGAATTAACCCTTTGCCCGGCATTGACCCAGCGCGAGAAATTCGAATGGATACTTCAAAAAGGCACGGAGCTTGGTGTCAGGCATTTTGTGCCCATAATAACCGGCCGCAGTCTCATCCAGGAGACCGGCGGATGGAACGAAAAGATAATTCGCTGGCAGAAGATCGTGCGGGAGGCAGCCGAACAATGCGGCCGCGGCCTGGTGCCTGAAATTTCCACACCGCTGAAGCTTGCCGATTATTTGAACCGGGATGAGCGGCCGCGGGGTTATATTTTACATGAGCGCGAACAGCATGCCGGCCTGGCAGATTCCGTGATGAGACACCTGTCCACCGGCAACCGGCAGATCGCACTGCTGGTCGGGCCGGAAGGAGGATTCACCGAAGATGAAGCCGGGCAGGCCAACAGCGCCGGTCTGGTTTCTGTTTCCCTCGGTGCGCGCATTCTGCGCATGGAAACGGCCGCAATGGCCGCCTGCGTGATCTGCATGGTCGTCGCCGGAGAGCTGGGCTCCTTCAGCGTCGCCGTCCGTTCTTAAATCTTCTTTACTGGCAGGTAATCGTGATCTTTTCAAGAGAATTCGTCTTCAGCGTCATTCGAAAATACTGTGAATTGACCATCCGCCCTCACCTGGAACAATTGGACCGCGTGCCCATGAAGGGCCCGTATATCATCGCGGGGAATCATGTCAACACCATGGACGGGTTGGTCATGTTCACTTATATCCAGCCGCGCCCTTTGACCACACTGAGCAAAGAGGAGAATTTTACCAATCCCCTCAAACGTATCGTCTCAGAAGCCTGGGGAGCCATTCCCATCAAACGGGGTGCGGTGGACAACACGGCCATGAACCTGGCATTGGAGGCTTTGAAAGAGGGCAAAATGCTGGCCATCATGCCCGAAGGTACCCGCTCGCACGACGGGATCATGCAGCAGGGCAAGCCGGGTATCCTTCCGCTGGCTGTTAAATCCGGCGTTCCCATCGTCCCGGTGGCATTTCACGGGCATGAGAATTTCTGGAAAAATGTGTTGTCTTTCCAGAAAACTGATTTCTTTCTGGAGATCGGCCAGCCGTTCGTAATCAAAGCCACCATGCGCGACCTTGACCGCGAGAAACGCCAGATTATCACCGATGAGGTGATGTACCGTATAGCTGTGTTATTGCCTGAAAAATACCGGGGTTATTATTCCGATCTGAGCAAAGCCAGCACGAATTATCTGGAGTTCACCACATTTCCGGAATCATGATTTTAGGGCGAGGTGGCGGGGCAGCAGATTTTTTATCCCGCGGCCGGATATCCGGCCGGTGCCAATCACCCGATCGTTCCTGTCTGTGATGATCATCACGGTTCCCCTGCTGCCTGTCAGAATGGTTTCTACGGGAACATCTTCTCCCCTTGCCCAGTGCCCGGCAATTTCTGGATTCAAGGAGTATCTGTTCAGGTGGATTTTCCCGGAAAAGCGGGTTACCCATTCCAGGCTGATCTCGAAACTGCTCTCCGTGTAATCACCCAGACGCAGGCCGTAGGAATTGAAAGCCAGTCCGGGAAAATCCGACTCCAGCCGCCGGGAAAGGGCATACACGGATCGCCTGAAGATCTTCAAATGCAATTCATATTCTTCGAGCAAACCTGGGAGATCGAACCCGTAGGTGTTTATGAGTTGATCGCAAAGCGCGGTCTGGTCTTTGCGGGGCAGAATTTCCAGACGCGAAATCATACCCGGATGTGAGATTCGTGTGGATGCTTTTTCTTCAAGGGAAAATTCTTTTCGAAGATGAGCGCAAAAGAAACCGGAAGTTCCCAGGCGGTGCGGCCAGAGACGCATGGATTTTGCCACATCCGGAGAAAAGACCTGCCCGAAAGCGGCTGTCAATCCGGGAGCACGGATTCCCAGGCGGGTGCCCGCGTCCGTCAATCGAATAGAATTTCCGGTTTGCCGCAGGACCGCATCCAGCACGGCTTCATCTTCCTCGGGCGCCAGGGTGCAGGTGGAATACACCACCTGTCCGCCCGGTTTACAGGCTTGTATCGCGCTGAGCAGCAATTGAATCTGGCGTACCGCCAGGCGATGACGTTCCGCGGCTTTGATCTCGCGTTTGTGCCTGCCCCCCGTGTGCAGGTTTTCCATGCTGCATGGAGCATCCAGCAGCACCAGGTCGAATGTTCCCGGGTACCACTGGCCGAATTTTTCTCCTGCAACGTTAGTAACTGCGCTGTTCACAGCTCCCCACGTTTTGAGCGCGGAAGAAAGGCCGGGTATGCGGGAAGCCGTACCGTCATTGGCGATGAGCAGCCCATGATCACCAAAACGCGCTGCCAGATGAGTGCTTTTACCCCCGGGTGCGGCGGTCAGATCCAGAATGAGGGGTTTTCCTGTATCCGGCGGCTCAAAGGATTCCACCGGTAGCATGGACGCGGCATCTTGGATGTAGAAATATCCCAGCCGGCTTTCCAGAACGCGGCCGGGTGGTTCGGGAGAGGCCGTTAAGGAAAAGCCGTCCTGGCAGAAGGAGACCGGTTGGAGTTGCCAGCCTCTGGTCTGTGTGAATTCTTCGGCTATGCGCCGGGGATCGACTTTAAGAGGATTGAACCGCACGGCTGTTGGAGGCGGCCGGCGGACGGAATCTTCCAGAGCGGGTATCTCGTCCTCCGGGATGAGTTCACGGTACCTCCCAAGAATATCAACGTTCGGCAGGGATTTGCAATCAGACATTTTCTTTCCGCAGGCAAAAGATGAGTTCATTCCCGACCAGTATCTCAGTGACCGGCCAACCAATCCCTGTCAGGATTTCCGATACCAACCTGCGCTGGCGGTCGGCCAGGTCGAACCGCCCGGTCAGGTTGGAAGCCGGCAGACTGACTACCAGCCAGCGAACGTTCAGTGCCTGCCAGAAAGCCCGGTTGCAGCCTTTCTGACGCTGCTCAAAGCGGTGAGCTTCTTTAAAGAAGAATCCCACATCAGACGGTTGCGCGGGTGGATTTAAAAGAATGTCCCCATAAATAGCTTCACCACAGATTCCGGCGGCTGTGAAAAAGTGGTTAATCAATTCCACACGCGGGCGGTGCAAGTCATACGCCTGGTAACGGGTGCCGGCTGGTAATCCCATCCAGGGGATGCCGAATGGATGCATGGCGCAGGCCAGATCGAGGATGGTGCGCGGAACACCTGTCACGGTGAAAATTTTCCAGTAAAAATCGCTCAGATACGGAATACGTTCCCGTGTCGAAGCATGGCTCTCCAGCATTGTCAGGCAAAAATTGCGCAGGGGTTTGTCATCTGAAAAAGCGTCGAACTTGCCCACTTCCCGAGACGCTTTTTCGTAATCGGGATCACCGAGATAGGGAGCGACTATATTATGCAGCTTCTCCCGGGCGATATCCACAGCCTGTTCCGGTCTCAGCCCGGCGTCAAGCCCGTGTTGGATCAGATCTATAACTGTCTCCGGCGGAATATCCAGATGCCGGTATTTGCGGCCGGTCAGGATGACTCGAGCCAGTGTTGCCGGATCTGTCTCTTTCATGGTTTTTTGACCCGGAAGACCAGCTCGTTGGGAAATTCATAGCGTTTTATTTCTGTGAAGCGGTCATGAGCCAGACGGATGAAATCCGCTTCGTATGTAGCCCCCAACCCCTTGCGGCTGCCGCCCAACGTGCGCAGCGGGTAACTGAGAATGATCGTCGTGGACGGCAGGCGGTCCACCAGCGTGGAGGCACATCCTTTTCCCTGTTGTTCAAGGCAGGGTAGGGTTTTCAACAGGAAAATCACGTCGTATTGCCGGTTAATTGGAAAGGTAAGAATATCGGCTGCCAGAGCCTGCCCGTAGAAGCCGGTATGCTCGAAGAAGACCTGCAGGCATTCCGTCATTTGCCTGTACATATCCACCGCAGTGTAGACGGCTTTCGGGTGGAGCGACATCCAGGGCAGTGAAAGTGGAGTCAAGCCGCAGGCCAGATCTAGCACCGAACGTACCGGTGGGAGGCCTTCCAGCACTTCGTGGAAGAAACGCTCGATATGCGGCAATCTTTCCCGCGTGGATGCGTGTATCTCCATCTTTTTGCGGCAATAAGCCTGGAGGATGGGATCGGAGAGGTCACGGGGTAAACCGGAAAGGGAATCACGGAACAACTCCGGATCGAGACTGGAAGGCAGATAGGCGCCGCCGATCTGATGCAGGCGTCCGCGTATGGCTTTGACCAATTCCCGACCCTTGAAACCCTTGCGATTTTCCGTCTCACACACCCTGCGGATGACATCCGGGTGGATATCACGATACGCATCACCAGACACCGCCTGGCGGATCACATCTTCAAGGCTAAGGATGGCTTTCATCATTGACTCAGGATAAATAGTCGCACAGACGGGTCATGAAACGCAGGTTATGCAGGGTTGCTAATCGCTGGTAGCTGCTGTCACCGATCTTGAACAGATGGTGCAGATATCCGCGCGAATAGCGTTGGCAGACCGGGCAATCGCAGCCTTCTGATATCGGGCGCGAATCACGCATGAACCGGTCGTCGGTGCCGTAGATATAATCCAGCCAGTTGGTGGAGTTCATCAGGGCGGTTTTCTCGGGGATAAATCCTTCTTCAAAGGCATACAACCTGCCGTGGCGGGCATCGCGCGTGGGCATGGCGCAGTCGAATAATCCATATCCCAGCCGCCAGCAGGTTGCCAGATTCAATGGGTGACCGATCCCTAGAGCGTGCATGGGAAACTCAGGCGGTACCAGACTGCGGGTCAGACTGATGACTTCCTCCAGCAGGGAGCCGGCGTTGTCAATCGGCCAGCCGCCGTAACCGAATCCATCGAATCCGATTTCCAGCAGAGCGCCGGCACATTCACGGCGCAGATCTTCTTCCGCGCCGCCCTGAATGACACCGAAGATCAGCGGACGTTCATTTTCAGGAATTTTTTTCTGATCCATCAACCGGTCGAACTCCCGCCGTCCGCGTCTGGCCCATGCGATGGTTCGCCTGACGGATTGTTCCTGCTCGGCTCGTGAGGCTTCCACGGCGGTGCAGTCATCCAGACAGATAACCACGTCCGCGCCGAAGCCTACCTGCAATTGAATGGATTTCTCGGGGGTCAGATTGACTTTGCGATTGGAACCTTCCGGTTGAAAAACAATGCCGTCATTACCCAGGCGGCCGTATTTGGGATTCTGCCGGATGAGCGAATAAGCTTGAAATCCGCCCGAATCGGTGACGATCGGACGGTTCCAGCCGCTCATTTTGTGCAGCCCGCCCAGCGATTGCACAGTCATCGAACCGGGATGCTGCATAAGATGAAACGCGTTCATCACCACAGCCTGGATCTCTACGGCTTCAAGATCGATGGAGTCAACTGCACGGACCACCGCCTGTGTGGAATCGGGCATATAGACCGGCAGGGTCAAATCGCCATGTTGGAGGTGCAGGGAAGAGCTCACGAATGAATTATAGTGTGATTTCGATGCGGTTCCCATCAGGATCAAGCAGCACGGACTCGTAATACCCGTCGCCTGTCCGGCGCGGTCCATCCAGCAGGGGATATCCGTCTTGCTTAAGCCGCCCGGTCAGTCGATTCACCGCTTCCAGACTGCCCACCGAAAAAGCCAGGTGGATGAAACCGATATGCGGAGCTTCGACTTTATGAGTGATCTCAGGGTCGTGCATGACCTCAAGCCGTCCGCCGTCCGGGAAGACCAGGAAACGTGATGTGAAATTCTTGACCGGGTTGTGGTATTCCGGTTTTACTTCCGCAGAAAAATAATATTTGTAAAAATCCACCAGGCGATGGATATCTTCCGTCCAACAGGCCACATGATCAATCTTCATCGTATCTCCTATAATAAAAAAGGGCGGTCAGCGACCGCCCCGAAAAGCAACCTTTCAATCCATCAGGAGCTGCACACAAGAGTAAAAGTGCCGCCGGTAGCGAACGTTTGATGATTGGGTTCATTGATATACAGAACCAGTTGTGTGGCATTCGCTCCGACCGTACTCGTTACATACGAATAATTAAAGGTAATATCCTGTGTTCCCGATGATGTGAATTCCAGCGAATCACCGGCTACGACCGTGCCGTCCGTCTTTCGCCATTCATATGTAACTGTCCCGGCCGCGTTGGTGGTGATACTCGCGGTGTACACGAAATTGACTCCGGCCTGGCATTGGGCAGTGCTGGCAGTGAGATAGGTGGGAGAGACTTTAATGATGGCACTGGTGACAGCAAAGCCGCCGGTGGAAGATGTGCCTGTCGACGCCGAACTGCCGGAGTTGATCAATACCCAGAAAGCCTGATCCCCGTTGATCCCCCAGCCGAATCCCTGTCCGGAGGCATTCTGCAGCCGCCAGTACCCCTGATGGGCTCCGGCCGCCGTCGGTGCTGTCATGACTACAGAAAGATTGATGGATTGTCCGGGGAGCACATTGCCGGGAAGTGCCGTGGAAGCCTGCCCGCCCATCTGTTCACCGCTGGCAAATACCAGCGAATAACCGGACGTCCAGGAACAGGTTCCCGAGTTCTTCAATGCCCAGGTTTTTGTGAAGGATGTCCCCGGAGCGATATAGCTGTTGTCAGGAATGGTCACGTCGGCTATAAAATCCGCCCGGTCACAGGGAATGGGGACAAATGTGGACGTTGGCTGTCTGGTGGCAGTTGGTTCCTTGGTCGGCACAAGTGTGTAGGGAGGTGTCAGCGTGGCTGGCGCCATCTGCGTGGCAGGAGCGACATTTGGTTTGAGGGTTTCTGTATAAATTGGAGGAAGTGTGATGGAATTCCCGCTGGCGGCTGCCTGAGTGCGTAAGACTTCAACCGTTTTGGCGGCAGATGTCCTGACCGCATCGGCTTCCGATATGGTTGACCCAAATGGCAGATTACAGGCTGTCAGCAGAAGAAGGATAAGCAGAAGTAAGACAATTGATTTGAATAGACGCTGCATAGGGCTCCTCCTTGAAAAAGACGCATTAGCAGTCGAATTGGTTCCTGAAAGATACGACGGAAAGATTGGGGTGCAAGAAGAACGCCATAAATTTTGTAGCTACCACCCTGCATGATATCACAGCGGGCGAATTTTTCCTATTTCACCGGTGATTACGGTTGTTGGATTCGTTCGCTGCTTGTTATTATACGAAAAGAATACCCCGGATTAACCTCGAATTTGAAATATGTCCCTGATAAAACAGAATTAATGAAATCTTTACGCATAAATTGGTAGAATATCCCCTCACATGATAGGAGACAGATGCGATTGGATAAAGTGCAGGCCGATTCTGTCGATAACGAATAATGTAGTATTGTACGTTAACTCTTCTTTCGATAAAGGCAAATCCGACGAAAGTCGGAGACGCAAAACTATGGGTCTGCTACCGGGATGAACCGGAATGATCGCCAGGTTGCCGAAGAGGCATGAAATTCCATAATAGGCATTCATACCCTGGCGCAGCCGGGGTTTTTTATTGCCCTGACGGAAGTGAGATAGAGATTTTGAGCGATCCGGATGAGCTCATTGAATAGGTATCAAACCGAGTTCAGGAAGTTCCACCGTGTTCGTTCAGGAAAGCAGGATATGGGTTTCCTCTCCTTTTTTTATAAGTATTTTGTGGCAGCAGCAACAGCCGGGTTTTTGGCCATTGCTTCTCCATTTATTTCTATTCAACGAGATCTTCCTAATACTGGCAACCTGGTTGAAAATCTGGCGTTTGTTGAAGACGTCACGCGCATCTCCCTGCAGGATTTCGTCGAAAGTGTCAAAGACGGCCATACAGAAGCGGTCAAAGGCCTGTATGCCGAAAAGGTTTTTTCGCTGCGTGTCATCCAGCAGCCGGATGATCAACCCGGCTTCGTCTCGGCGGCCAAAGGCGTGGCAACCCAGTTCGGCATGGCGGCTTCCAATAACATCACCGGTATGCTGGCACACAACTATTTGGCCGGAGCGGCTTTCTTCGACCTCAATAAGACGGATACGGTCAATGTGATCTATGGTAATGGCAGTATCAGACAATACCAGGTCACAGAGATCAAAAAATATCAGGCATTGACTCCTAAAAGCACTTCCAGTGAATTCGTGGACCTGGATACGGGCGAGAAGATTTCTGCCTTGAGGTTATTCACCCGCATGTACACCGGAAAACATCGTCTGGTATTGCAGACCTGTATCCAGGTTGGCGATGAAGATTCGTGGGGACGGTTGTTTGTGATCGCACAGCCGGCAGAATAACCGGTAAATCATTCATTGGATAACAGGATGGGAACGGCAACTTTTTACCAATCCCATCTTTATATATGGCAACCTTCCTGGAACGAAAAACTGATTCAGGGAAATTTGTGAGAAAACATCCTTCAGCTTATATAATTGGAGGACAGAAAATGATGGGGTGGAGGTTTGTGAAACGGTGAGCGCTTACGATAACTACCAGTCTCCGTTGAGCTGGCGCTATGCCAGTGACGAAATGCGCCGCATCTGGAGTGAGACCAATAAACGAAGGCTCTGGCGGTGCATCTGGGTGGCTCTGGCACGGGTGCAGTCTGAGTTCGGTCTGGTCAGTGCGGCACAGGTGGAAGAACTGGCCGCGCATGCCGGCGACATTGACATGGATAAGGCTCTCGAACTGGAAGCGGAACTGCACCACGACCTGATGGCGGAACTGAAAACCTTCGCCGCACAGTGCCCGACGGCCGGGGGGATCATCCATCTGGGTGCCACTTCCATGGATATTGAAGATAACGCCGAAGCCCTGCGCATCTGCCAGTCTCTTGAACGGCTCATCGAATCGCTGGGAAAGGTCCTCTTGAGTCTGGCCGACCGACTGGATGAGACGGCCGATCTGCCAGTGATGGCTTTTACCCATTTGCAGCCGGCGGAGCCTACCACGTTGGGCTACCGTCTCGCCATGTACGCGCAGGATCTGTTGACCGATTGGAATATGCTGCGTCTGGTAAGGCAGAATGTGAAGGGTAAAGGGTTTAAGGGCGCTGTCGGTACAGCCGCCGCCTATGGAGATCTGATCGGTCTGGATAAGCTCCATCTTTTCGAGGCACGTTTGAGCGTGGAACTCGATTTGCCTTTTTTCCCTGTCAGCACGCAGACCTATACACGGAAACAGGATTACACCATCCTCAGTGCGCTGGCCGGACTGGGTGCCTCGCTGCACAAGCTGGCCTTCGACCTGCGGCTGCTTCAATCGCCGACCATCGGTGAGATCAGTGAACCTTTCGGTAAAAAGCAGGTAGGTTCTTCCGCCATGCCATTCAAACGCAACCCGATCAACGCGGAAAAGATCGATTCTCTGGCCCGAATGCTGGCCGTCTATCCGCAGGTTGCCTGGCAAAATGCGTCCAACTCACTGCTTGAACGCACGCTTGATGATAGCGCCAACCGGCGCATGATTCTGCCGGAGGCTTTTCTCGTCAGTGATGAATTGCTGACGGTGACTCAAAAATTGACCGGCCATCTGGTGATCCATCGCGAATCCATTAAACGCAATCTGGAAATGTATGCTCCCTTTGCCTGCACTGAACGGGTGATGATGGCTGCTGCGAAGAACGGAGCCGACCGCCAGGTTATGCATGAACGGTTGCGGGAGCATGCTCTGGCCGCCTGGCAGGCGGTGCAAAACAACCTGCCCAATCCGCTTGTCGAGGATCTTCAAGCAGACCGCGAAATCACCCGCTGGATTATTGCAGAAGAAATTTCCCGGCTGGCGGATGTCTCTTCCTATACCGGAATCGCGGCAGAGGCTGCCCGGACGCTGGCAAAACAAATCCGTGATTCTGTGCGGGTATAGATCATCTGAAGTAATTTTGCTTTTGCTTCGATTGATGTGAGATTAATCACATAATTTCTGGACAAATTACTGAAAGTATATTACAATCGTCTCATCATTTTTTGACCGGCGGGGACGTTTGACCTTGAACAGTTACACTGCAACCCACCGCTTCATCGTAAAACCAAACAGTAAAAATGATCCCCGCTCGAACGGTTATCTGGCCGACGCTCTGGCACTCGGGATCAGGGGGATCGATAGAATTCAATGTTGCGATTTGTATTTCATTCGAGGTGATCTAACCCCGGATGAAATTCGTTTAATGGCAGACCGCTTGCTGCATGATCCGGTGACGCATCGTATTGATGTGGAACAAATCGATCCTTCAACCGAAAAACAGGAGGAGGTCACCCCACTTACGTGGATGATCGATGTCGCTCTGCGCCCCGGGGTCACCGACCCCGTTGCGGAGCAGATTGTGCGCGCTGCCGCCTTGATGGGTATAGAAAAAATAAACGCCGCCTCAACCGGGCTGCGTTTTTTTGTCGAAGGAAGAAGTGTCTCCGAAACAATGCTCCGCCACCTGGCGGAGCATTTGTTAGTAAACAGGGTCATTCAATACTACTCGCTGGGATCGATCTATCCTTCCTTTGCGGAAACCGCAGAAGCCAGCGGAGAAGTTGAGATCATCCCGCTGCAAACGCTGGATGACCGGGCTCTGGAAAGAATCTCGGCGGAGCGCCGCGCCGCGCTGAATCTGGACGAGATGCGGGCCATTCAAGCCTACTGCCGGCGCGAGAGAAGGGACCTAACGGATATCGAATTCGAGATGCTGGCTCAAACCTGGAGCGAGCACTGTGTGCATAAGACCTTCAAATCCCGGGTGACAGTTGATGTGAATTCCTACGCCGATCATCCTATACAGGGTGAGTATGAACATCTCTTTAACCAGACCATCCGCGCGGCCACCCGTGAAATCAAAGCACCCTGGGTGCGTTCGGCTTTCACAGAGAATGCCGGAATCGTTGATTTCGATGGGAAGAATGAACTCTCTTTTAAAGTGGAAACTCATAATCATCCGTCTGCCATAGAACCCTTCGGCGGCGCCAACACTGGCATAGGCGGGGTGATCCGCGACGTGATCGGCGTTTCCGCCAGACCGATCGCTTCCACCGATGTGCTGTGTTTCGGCCCGCGGGAAGTGCCTCTAGAAGAACTGCCGCAAGGCGTGCTTCATCCACGGCGCATCGCCTCTGGTGTTGTGGCGGGAATTGAAGATTATGGTAACAAAATGGGCATCCCGACGGTCAATGGAGCCGTCTGGTACGATGCCGGGTATACGGCCAACCCGCTGGTATTCTGCGGCAGCGTCGGGCTGGCGCCCTGCGGAGCGAATCCGCACGGTATTCAGGCGGGAGACCGAATCATTTTGCTGGGGGGAAAAACCGGCCGGGATGGATTGCGGGGAGCCACTTTTTCATCCATGACCATGGACGCCCAGACCGGTGAAGTATCTGGAGCTTCCGTGCAAATCGGGGCGCCTATCGTAGAAAAAGGACTGGTCGATGTCTTGATGCCGGCGCGCGACAGGGGGTTGTATCATGCCATAACCGACTGCGGAGCCGGGGGATTATCTTCCGCGGTGGGCGAGATGGCTTCAGAATGCGGCGGGGATATCCAACTGGCTGAAGTGCCCCTGAAATACCCCGGGCTGGTTCCCTGGGAGATCTGGCTGTCGGAAGCGCAGGAACGCATGGTGCTGGCTGTGGCACCCGAAAAGGTGGCGGAACTCCGGTCTTTGTGTGAGATGTATGAAGTTTCAATAACAGATATTGGAGAATTCAACCAGAGCGGACGAACGCGAGTTTTCTTTGGCGGGAAGTCTGTCCTGGATCTGGATAATGAATTCCTGCATCATGGTTTACCCCAGCGGAGTTACCGGGCCAGACTGCGTTCACCGGATTACAAACCCGGCTGGAAGAATTCAAAAAGCCCATTGGCGCGGGTGGATTTTGGCAATGCGCTGTTGAGGCTTCTTGCACATCCCAACATTTCATCCAAAGAAAAGATCGTGCGTGTTTATGACCATGAAGTGCAGGGTGGTACGGTGGTAAAACCATTGAGCGGCGTGATGCACGACGGACCTTCGGACGGCTGCGTCATCAAACCGGTAGCCGGAGAGGGCAACCAGGCTTTTGTCCTTTCGACCGGAATGAATCCGGAATATGGCAAGCAGGCCCCCTATGAAATGACCCAACTGGCTCTCGACGAAGCCGTGCGCAACGCCGTAGCCTGTGGGGCGGATCCATTGCGGATTGCTGTGCTGGATAATTTCTGCTGGGGTGATCCCACCCGCCCGGAGGTGATGGGCGACCTGGTGCTATCCGCGCAGGCCTGTTATGAAACCGCACGGTATTACCAGACCCCTTTCATTTCGGGCAAAGATTCATTCAACAACGAATATCTTGGCTCTGATGGACAACGGCATTCCATCCCTCCGACACTCTTGATCTCAGCCCTGGGCTGGATGCCCGACTGGCACCGCTGCCTGACTACCGATCTGAAACAGGCCGGTGACCTGCTCTTTCTGGTTGGTGATTTTCAACCCAATTTTGGCGGCAGCCATTTCAACCTGGCGAATCAGGAAGCGGCTGTTTACGAAGGAGTGCCGGTATGCAGTCCGGTCAATCCGCATGTCTATCGGGCATTTCATCAGGCTGTTCTCAAAGAACTTGTCGCGGCGTGCCACGATCTGAGCGAGGGCGGATTGGCAGTGGCAGCTGCCGAAATGATGATCGGTGGACGCCTGGGGATCACCCTGGATGCCGCTGACAGTTCGGACAATCTGCGGTACCTGTTCGGCGAAACGGGAGGTTGCCTGCTGGCTGAGATTGCTCCCGAAAATCTGACAGTTTTTCTTACGACTATGGACGGATTGCCCTGCCGTCTGGTTGGGCAGGTGGAGTCCGATTGCTGCCTGCGGGTGACCCAATCCGCGCAGGATATTCTGCTGATTTCTCTGTCACAACTTTTACAGGCGTGGAAAGAAGGCGGTATGGAAGGAGATCACGCGTGAAGCCTCGAGCGTTGATCCTGTTTGCGCCCGGAACGAACCGCGACGGCGATGTGGCTGCCGCGCTGGAACTGGCCGGAGCCGTTCCCGAAGTGTTTCCGGTCAGACACCTTTACAAAAGCCGGAGGAGCTGGTCTGATTTTCAGATGCTGGTGGTGCCTGGCGGCTTCTCCTACGCGGACGCGCTGGGCGCCGGCCGGTTGCTGGCGCTCGACCTTACTTCATACTTCGCAGAGCAGGTGGAAAGTATCCTGGCTCAGGGCAAACCGGTGATCGGTATTTGCAACGGATTCCAGGCTCTGGTGAAAGCCGGCATTTTGCCGACCGGAAACGGCCGGAAAGAAAATCGGCAGGCCACCCTGACCTTCAACCAGAGTAATCATTTTGAATGCCGCTGGGTCACCTTGAAACCTGTCTCACAGAAATGTATCTGGACGGCAGGTCTGGCACAGCCTGTCCGGTGTCCGGTGGCACACGGCGAAGGCAATTTTCAGGTCAGTGATGCGTCGATCATCCGGCAGCTTCAGAATGACGACCAGATTGCCCTGACCTATATTCACCCGGACGGTTCGCCGGCCGGAGGGGAATATCCACACAATCCCAATGGCTCGGCCATGGATATTGCCGGCCTGTGCAATCCGGAAGGGAATGTGCTGGGTTTGATGCCGCACCCCGAAAACCATGTGTTTCCTTTTCAATCCCCCGATAGAAGAAGCTGTGAGACTTACTCGGGGTTGCCGTTGTTCATCAACGGCGTCAAGTTTGCC
>JAAZMZ010000072.1 GCA_012798535.1 Leptolinea sp. | reverse complement strand
GGTTCCTCGGTAATAGGGTGTATTATACCTGTAGACCATTTCCCGGCAATTCACCATGAATCTACTCGAAGAGATCTATCTTTCTTTCCTGCGGATCAGGAATTCCCTGGACTTTCCTCTGCGCCAGCGCTTCCACCCGCGTCCAAGAAAGATCCAGAAAAAAAGTCATCAGCAGACCGATATTCTGCCGTCCTACCCGCCGGAAATTCGCAGCAAAGCGGATGACCAGATCGGGCGGTTGATCTCCGATTATCATTTTCAAGGATTCACTTTCGATCATGCATCCGCTACCATCAGAGAGAATCTATTCTACCTGGCCATGCTGGATGAGGCTTTCCGCCAGACAAACATCAGCCTGCCCGAAAATTTGACGGCGGCAGATATCGGTCCATCGTCCTGGTTTTATGTGCACGCTCTTCACTCGGCGCTAACCTGGTTCAGGGCAACACAGCCCCGTTCCGTGCGCCTTACCGGATACGAAGTGGATGCTTACCGCCTGTACTCCGATCTGCACACCCGGCGGGACCACGCGCTAGGTAATATGCAGGGACTGGACAGAGTGGAATACCTGGACCGGGCTTTCAGCGTTCAACCGGATGGTTTCGATGTGATCACGTTGTTCTTTCCGTTTGTGTTCGAAAAGGATCACCTTGAATGGGGTCTGCCCTCCGGAATGTTCGATCCGGCCGGTTTGTTGAAAACGGCCTGGATAAGCCTGCGAAAGGGAGGATTGATGATCATTGTCAACCAGGGAGCGGATGAGCACCGGGCGGAAATGAAGTTATTGAAAACATCCGCCATTCCCGTGGCCGCCTCTTTTCACATGGATCCACTGTTGTTCACCTACCCGCTGGATAGATATATCATCACCGTGCAGAAATGAGTCTCGACCCTGAGCGCGTCCAACAACGATCCATGGAAATCCTCTCCCGGCTGGTGGAGGAGATCGGACCGCGCCCGGCCGGTTCCGCCGCAGAACATGGGGCTTTTGACTGGCTGGAGGAGCAATTCCGATCCGCCGGCCTGGAAACCCATTGCTTTCCGGTGCGATTCCAACCCGACCCGGCATTCTTTCCATATTACTCAATTCCCGCCGCCGGTTTCGCGCTGGTCGCCCTCACCCTGGCAACCAGCGGGTGGACCACCCTGCTCCTGCCGCTCTTGATCCTGCTGCTACCTGAAGGCACACAATGGCTTCAGAGTAAGCTCCTTCCCTATAAAGAAGGTTCGTCTAACCTGCTGGTTCTTCCGGCAAAAACTCAACCGCGGGAGCTGGATGTGATCTTGTGCGCGCACATAGATTCCGCGCGCGCCGTTCCCGCTGGCACGGATATCTGGAAGAAATGGCGCGACAGGTCCATGTACACCATGATGCGCGCGGCCAACCTTTTGATCATTCCCGGGTTGTTCCAGATGATGGGTATAGACATCGGAGGAATTTTGCTGCTTGTGGGACAATCCCTGGCATGGGGAATGGCCGGGCTGCTTCTGGCACAGGAGGTCTGGGAACAGGCATCATCCAGAGGCCGTTTTTCGCCGGGAGCCAACGACAATGCCTCCGGTGTATCTCTGCTGGCAGCCGCCGCGCTAACTGCGGCGGAAACACCCACCGGGAATCTCAAAGCCGGCTTCCTTTTCACCGGCGCCGAAGAGTGCGGACTGCACGGCGCCCGGCAGTTCGCCGGGTATATGCGGGAGAATGGCCTTCAGACACCGGTGATCAGCGTGGATATGGTGGGAGCGGGTAAAAGTCTGCGTATCATCACCCGCTGCGGAACGGTCAGGCCGGTCAATACGAATATAGAGTTGAATGAGCTGATCAAACGCGCCGATCCGCTGGCGGAGTTCCACAGCGCACCGCGGCGTTGGGGAGACTTTGCTCCCTTCATCCAGGCGGGTATCCCGGCCTCTCACATCGAAAACGGCGGCACATCACGCTCCTGGTCAACATATCACACGCCGGATGATACTCTGGATGTTATCGAACCGGAGATGATGCGGCATGTCAGCGATGTGCTGGCACAGCTCTTCTGGATTCTTGAAAAAAGCAAAGAAAATCCTGTAGAATATGTGCATGAACAATCGACTGCCAATGCTTATAAATAAAATCGAAGGTTCCAAAACCGAACTTATCGATCGATTTCATATCAAACAGCTTTCGCTTTTCGGATCTTACATTCGGGGAACAGAGACTCCCGAAAGCGACCTGGACATTTTGGTCAGCTTTTCGATATTGCCAAGTCTGTTTGAATTTGTGGATCTGCAATTGTTCCTTACAGACCTTCTGGGGGTAAAAGTAGATCTCGTGATCCTTGACGATCTTAAACCATTTCTATCTCATAATATTCTGCACGAAAAAATCAACATATTATGAACACAAGGAATTTTTGGGGGTATCTAGAAGATATTCTGGTTTATTGTGAGAAAATCCAAAGATACACTTCTGGATGTTCGCAGGATGATTTCCTCGGTGATGAGCTACGCCAGTTATCCATCATTCGATGTCTTGAGGTTATCGGAGAAGCCGCAAAGCATATTCCGAATGATTTTAAAATGCTTTATCCCGAAGTCGCATGGAAAACAATCGCAGGGATGAGGGATTACCTTATCCATGACTATATGGGAGTAAACAGCCAACTGGTATGGAAAACGGCCATCAATGATGTTCCCGATCTGGCTGCACGAATCAAAAAAATCCTGAATGACCTGAAATAAATTGCGACGTGAAGTAAGGGCAATTCAAGATTCATGAAAATAAAACGGGGAATCCCCAAAAAGCGCCGATATCATGGTCAGGAATGAAGACAGCCAGCCCTCGAACTGACGGACTGGCTGTCTCAGTGATGCGGAACTCCTAGGCGAAAGTTACCTGTGGAAGATGATTCGGGATATCTGCGACCAGTTCATCCGGGTATGTTGAATCGCCCAGATCGCCCTGGTGGTAGGCGTTGTAAGCCGCCAGATCGAAGTGCCCATGACCGGAGAGATTGAAGAGTATGACCTTCTTCTCGCCTTTCTCTTTGGCTTCCAATGCTTCTTTGACCGCCGCGCAAATGGCATGCGCCGATTCGGGAGCCGGCAGAATGCCTTCTGTTTGAGCGAAGACGGTGGCGGCGGCGAATACAGATTTCTGATCGACGGCCATGGCATCCACATAACCCGCGTCAACCAGCGATGAGAGCACCGGCGCCATGCCGTGATAGCGCAGACCGCCGGCATGGATGGCCGGGGGCATAAAGTCGTGACCCAGGGTGTGCATTTTGACCACCGGCGCCATCTTCGCGGTATCTCCGTAATCAAAAGCGAATACCCCTTTTGTCAGCGACGGCGTGGCCGTTGGCTCCACGGCCAGCAGACGGGCACGCTGCCCGTTCTTCAGGTTTTCCCGCAGGAACGGGTAGGCGATTCCCGAGAAATTCGATCCACCGCCCACACAGCCGATCACCACATCCGGGTACTCGCCGGCCATATCCATCTGTTTGAGGGATTCTTCGCCGATGATGGACTGGTGCACGCAGACATGGTGCAGCACCGAGCCGAGACTGTATTTCTTCATCCCGTTGGATTTGGCCGCCACTTCGACCGCCTCTGAAATGGCCAGTCCCAGCGAACCGTTGCAGTCGGGATCTTTGGCCAGAGCTTCGCGGCCGGCATCGGTGCGGTCGCTCGGGCTGGCATACACTTCTCCGCCATAGGTTTCCATCAAAAAGCGGCGGTAGGGTTTCTGGTTGTATGACACCCTGACCATATAGACTTCCACAGGCAAGTCGAAAAATTTTCCGGCCATGGAGAGGGCGGAGCCCCACTGTCCGGCGCCCGTCTCGGTGGTCAGCGCTTTGGTGCCGGAGATCTTGTTGTAGAAAGCCTGCGGAACGGCTGTGTTGGTTTTGTGGCTGCCGGAAGGGGATGTGCCTTCGTATTTATAGTAGATATGTGCCGGTGTACCCAGAGCCTTTTCCAGGTGCGCGGCACGCATCAACGGGGTTGGCCTCCACAGTTTATAAATCTCACGAACTTCTTGGGGAATTTCGATATAACGCTCGGTGCTGACTTCCTGCATGATCACTTCCATAGGGAAGAGCACGGAAAGAAAATCCGGTGTCACCGGTTCCAGGGTGGCAGGGTTTAACACCGGGTTGGGTGCCACCGGATTATCCGCGTTGATGTTGTAATAGAACTTCGGAATATCATTCTGCGAAAGGTCGAAACGGATC
>JAAZMZ010000071.1 GCA_012798535.1 Leptolinea sp. | reverse complement strand
GCCTAGTTTTTGTCGAGAGGTCTCCAGCCAGAAACCCAGGGTGTTATTCGGCAGACGCGGCAGCCAATCGTTCTGTTTCATCGCGCAATGATAATTCGTCGATAAACACATCCAATTCACCATCCAGCACACCGGCAATATTAAAAGACGAAATATTGATGCGGTGATCTGTTATGCGCGATTGCGGGTAGTTATAGGTGCGGATCTTTTCGGAGCGTTCTCCGGTGCCCACCTGGGAACGTCGATCTGCCTCGAGGTTGGAGATGCGTTTTTGTTCTTCAATCTCATACAAACGGGCTCGTAGAATACTCATAGCCCGCAGTTTGTTCTGCAATTGCGAGCGCTCATCCTGGCAGGCGACCACGATACCTGATGGGAAATGGGTGATGCGCACCGCCGTGGAGTTCTTTTGCACGTTCTGGCCGCCAGCGCCGGCGGACTTGTAGACATCAATCTTGATATCCGATTCGGGGATCTGGATATCCACTTCTTCCACCTCGGCAAGAACGGCGACCGTCACCGTGGAGGTGTGGATGCGGCCGGACGATTCGGTTGCCGGAACACGCTGAACGCGATGCACCCCGGATTCCCATTTCAGCCGCGAAAATGCTCCTTTACCCTTGACCATGAAAATGATCTCTTTGTATCCACCAATTCCAGTTTCATTCTGCGAGAGGATCTCAACGCTCCAGCCCTTGCGTTCCGCGTAACGCGTATACATACGCACCAGTTCGGCGGCAAACAGTGCGGCTTCATCACCACCGGTACCGGCACGGATCTCTACGATGACGTTGCGCTCATCGCGCGGATCTCTGGGCAGCAGCAAAGATTTTAATTCTTTCTCGAGACCTTCGATCTTCGGCACAAGCGTTTCCAGATCCGATTCGGCCAGTCCGCGCATTTCATCATCGTCTTCCTGAAGCAACATCTCGGCTTCTTCGCGCTGTTTGATGGCCTCGCGGTATTCCCGTGTTTTCATTACTATCGGCTCGATTTCAGCGCGTTCTTTGGCGAGCTCCGTGGCGCGCTGATAGTCTTCACCGGTTTCTTCCAGAAGGTGGTTGATCTCGTTGTATCGTTCTTCGATTCCAAGTAATTTTTCAAGCATGGTTGCACGTCCGTTAATCGAAAGCGATTATACCACCGCGAAAACAGCGAATTAAATATTGACAAAAGTAGTAAAGGTTATATACTAATAGGAGGAATAATCCCCACATGATCCGATTGAATCGAGAAACAGATTACAGCTTTCGCGTTATCGTGGCTCTCAGTCAAGAAAAAAAAGGGAGCCGATTATCCACATCCCGGATCCAGTCTGAAATGCACATCCCTCCTTCATTCCTACATCGCATCATCGCCCTTCTGGCAAGAAATAATCTCATACGAACCTTTCCGGGCAGAGAAGGTGGTGTGGAACTGGCCCGGCCTCCGCAGGAAATCTCACTGCTGGATGTTTATGAAGCCGTGGAAGGATCCATCCAGCTTTCACCCTGTTTTTCGGGGGAGACTGATTGCCCGATGGATACTCCCTGCCCGGTTCAAAAATGCCTGCGGCGGATACAGCAGTCTTTTATGCGGGAACTTGGCTCTGTAAATTTTGAACAGATAAAACAGGATGCCTGTGAATATCTGACATAGAAATCTGATTTATTGTAAAAGGAGGAGTACCAGATGAATGTATTGACACTCTCTCAGCTCCAATTTGCCGCCACAACCGTTTACCATTTCTTCTTTGTTCCATTGACGCTTGGTCTCTCAGTACTGGTGGCTATAATGGAAACACTGTATGTGGTCAAAGGAGATGAAACCTACCGGCGGATGACCAGGTTCTGGGGAAAGTTGTTCCTGATCAATTTTGCCATGGGTGTTGTCACCGGCATTGTTATGGAGTTCCAGTTTGGGATGAACTGGGCGAATTACGCTCGTTTTGTCGGTGATATCTTCGGAGCACCCCTGGCAATAGAAGCCTTACTGGCTTTCTTCCTAGAATCCACGTTCCTGGGACTCTGGATATTCGGCTGGGACAAGATTTCGAAGAAATTCCATGCAGCCACTATCTGGCTCGTGGCCATTGGCAGCAATCTTTCCGCTTTGTGGATATTGATCGCCAACTCTTTTATGCAACATCCGGTAGGATACGAGATCCAGGGCGCCCGCGCGGTGATGACCGATTTCGGCGCGCTGGTTTCCAATCCGTACGTTTGGCACCAATTCCCTCATACAGTGCTGGGTGGATTTACCACAGGGGCATTTTTCATTCTGGGAATCAGCGCTTACCACCTTGTTCGCAAACATCAGGAGGAATTCTTCCAGCGGTCGTTCAAATTGGCTGCTATTTTTGGAACGGCTGCCATTCTTTTGACCATTCTGGTGGGTGACGCACAGACGAAATACATGGTGAAAACACAGCCGATGAAAATTGCCGCGGCCGAAGCCCTGTGGCGGTCTGAGAACCCGGCTTCATTTTCTCTCCTTACCATCGCGGATGAAGAAGCTCAAGAGGATATCTTTTCCCTGCGCATACCTAGTGTGTTGAGTTTTCTTGCATACAACCAGTTTGGCGGGGAAGTGAAGGGTATGCGCGATTTGCAGCAGGAATATGAAGCCAGATTTGGCCCGGGAGACTATATCCCCTCGGTGTTTATCGCTTACTGGGCATTCCGGGCAATGGTAGGCGCCGGGATGTTGATGCTATTGCTGGCGGCTTATGCGCTCCTGGTGGCATTCAAGAAGAATCCTTTCGCCATCAAAAAATTACTTCCTCTTTTCCCGGTTTTTATCGCACTGCCTTACCTGTCTAACACTACCGGCTGGATTTTGACAGAGACAGGGCGCCAACCCTGGGCTGTTTTTGGCGTCTTGAAAACTGTAGACGCGGTTTCGCCCAATATTTCTGTTGGAATGGTTTTAACCAGTCTTATCGTCTTCATTCTACTTTACGGGGTATTGATGGCAGCCGACATATATTTACTGGTAAAAACTGCCAAAGCCGGTCCTCTACAACCCGTGCAGGAAACAGCGAATGAACTGAAATCAGCCGAAGCATTCTGGGGATAGGAGATGACCATGGACCTGAACACAATCTGGTTTATTTTGATAGCCATTCTGTACACCGGCTATTTCATCCTCGAAGGATTTGACCTGGGCGTAGGAATGCTGCTTCCATTTGTCGCCAAAACAGATTCTCAACGCCGGGCGGTGATCAATACCATCGGACCGCACTGGGATGGTAATGAAGTCTGGCTGATCACCGCGGGCGGAGCGACTTTTGCCGCCTTTCCGAACTGGTATGCCACATTATTCTCAGGATTCTATTTACCGCTATTCCTTATGCTGATCGGATTAATCTTGCGGGGAGTGGCGTTGGAATTCCGCAGCAAGGATGAAAATCCGCGCTGGCGCGCGTTCTGGGATTGGTCGATTTGTATCGGCAGCTTTATTCCCGCTCTGTTGTGGGGTGTGGCTTTTGCCAATTTCCTGCGTGGTGTGCCGATCGATGCCGCCCAAAACTATGTTGGCGGCTTCTGGAATTTACTCAATCCCTATGCGCTGGTGATCGGTCTGCTTTCCACCTGTGGTTTCCTGCTGCAGGGTGCGGTCTTCCTGGCATTGAAAACTGAAGATGCCCTCCGAGACCGGGTGCAATCGCTGGCCTTCCAATTGTGGATCCCGACCGGCCTGTTACTGGCGGCAGCTCTGCGTTATTCGTATATTGAAACGGATATCGCGCTGAAAGAAGGTCTCCAACCGGGGGTGGTGCCATACGCCGCACTGGTCTCACAGATAGCTGCCGGATATTTCGTATTCCGCAAACAATTTGGAAAGAGCTTCATCTTTCAATCTCTGACCATCGTGCTGGTGACGGCGAGTGCTTTTATGGGTTTATACCCGCGGGTATTAATCTCCAGTCTAGATCCCGTGTGGAACCTGACGATCACCAACACGTCCTCTAGTCCGTATACCCTGCAGGTTATGTCGATCGTGGCAGTCATCTTCGTGCCGATTGTTCTGATCTATCAGGGATGGACATACTGGGTGTTTCGAAAGAGGATCAGCGAAAATCCTGAAAAACTGGTGTATTGATAAAAAGAAACCGGAGTGGGTTATCGTCCACTCCGGTCTTGTTTTACTTCTCCGGCGCCTCACCATTCTTCCCCCGGCCGAGAGCTTTTGACCGTTCATAGGCCGCCCAGACAGCCCGGCTGATGGCTGTGCGAAAGCCGGCTTTTTCGAGATAGTATAGAGCTTCGGCTGAGGTCCCCCCGGGAGAGGTGACCTGATTGCGAAGATGCGCCGGGTGAGCTTTGGCACCCAGGAAGAAATCAACCGAACCGCGCAGGGTTTGGGCTACAAGCTGCTCTGATATCCGGCGCGGGAATCCCAGGTGCACACCGGCGTCGATCATGGCTTCCATGAAGAGGAATACATAAGCCGGGCCTGTACCGGATAGGGCGGTGGCCATATCCAGGTATTCTTCCTCATCGGCGAAAACCTCCTGACCGAGGGCGGTTAAAATGCTGCGTGCCAGTTCGATCTGATCTTCGCGTACCGATTTTGAGGCCACCCAGACGGTGATGCCTTCTCCGATCTGCGCAGGGGTGTTGGGCATGGCGCGGATGACAGCCGAATGCGACAATCCGTTGCTGATGGCTGTGATGGAAGCGCCCGCTACGATGGAAAGAACAACGGCCCCCGCGGGAATGTTTCCTTTTAGATTCGTATAAACACTTTCGATTCGCTGCGGTTTGACTGACAAAATCACCACATCGGCGTTCTTGATGGCCTGAAGATTATCCGTGAAGGGGGTGATCCCGTATTGAGTTCGCAGTTCCTCCACCCGTTCGGTGCGGATATCAGCGGCACAGACCTTTTCAGCTGTGGTGACTTTTTGCTTGAGAATGCCGGCGATCATGGCTTCTGCCATAACGCCAGAGCCAATAATGGAGATATTTGGATTGGTTTTCATAAATGACCCTCCAGACGGTTTGTTTTTCTAGTCCAATTCCACAGGCAGACTGCTCCACAGCGAGAAAACAGCCGTACTGAGTAGCCGCCCCGCGGATTTCTCTTTCAATGCCAGTTCTCCCGATATCATATTTCCTTCCAAACCCTGCATGGTCTGTTGAAGGGACTGGGCAATTGTGATGGATGATGCCTTGACCGCGTATGCCGTGAGTGCCACAAACGCCGGTTCGCTGCACAGAGACTCACGGCAGGCTTGCAATAACTCTGGAAGCAGTCTGTAAAACTCCCAGACTTCGCCCTTCGGGCCGCGCCCGAATTTGGGAGGGTCAAGGATCAAGGCGTCGAATTTCTCTTCCCGGCGTGCCTGGCGGTGGATGAATTTGACCGCGTCATCCACAATCCAACGAATGGGGCGATCCGATAGATGAGAAAGATCCTGGTTTTCGTGCGCCCAGGTGACAGCCTTTCGCGACGCGTCTACATGGGTTACAGCCGCGCCGGCAGAGGCAGCGGAGATGGTGGCCAGTCCGGTGTATCCGAAGAGATTGAGAACCTTCAACGGCCGCTTGCTCTTCCTGATTAACCGGGCCATCCAATCCCAGTGAACTGCCTGTTCGGGAAAAACCCCGACATGCCTCGAACCACCCAGCAGCACCTTAAAATACAGATCCCGATAATGCAAAGTCCATTCCGAGGGAAGATAGCTGCGGATATTCCAGTGGCCGCCATTTTCTTCCGGTGAAGAGAGGAATTCCGCCGCCGCTTTTTGCCATTCCTTTTCCGGCAGTGCAGGTTTCCACACGGCTTCGGCTTCGGGGCGGATCAGCAAATACGAACCATAGCGTTCCAGCTTTCGACCACCGCCTGAATCGACCAGTTCGTAGTCTTCCCAGTAAGTGGGATAGCAGATATTAACAGCAGGGAAATCAGGAGTATTGTTCACGAGATTTATTATCTCACAGGATACCCGAACGGAGAAAAATCATTCATTGTGCAGCGGTATAATCAAGGTTTATTCATACAGCGACACAGGAAGATAGTATGCCAAAAAGTTTTGACAAAATCATCGATCGCCGAAATTCAGACAGCATAAAATGGAATCTATATGAATCTGATGTCCTTCCCATGTGGGTAGCAGATATGGATTTTGCCGCTCCCGCACCTGTTATTCAGGCGCTGCGGGACCGGGTGGAACATGGGATTTTTGGCTATGCCGGCGATCCGCTGGAATTACGGAAGGTGATTGTCGACCGCTTCGCGGAGCGCTATCAGTGGACAATCAAACCCGAAGACATTGTTTTCACACCAGGTGTGGTGGTCGGTTTCAACATCGCCGGTCACGCGGTCTCCCATCCCGAGGGTGAGATACTGATTCAGACTCCCGTCTATCCACCTTTCTTTAAGACGGGATCATATGCCGGCCTGAAAACTGTTGAAAACCAACTGGTTCCGGATGATAACGGCTATTACGGCATTGATTTCGATGATTTTGAAAAAAAAGTAACAGAAAAAACTCGTATGTTTCTGTTATGCAATCCGCATAATCCAGTCGGCCGTGTCTTTCGCCGGGATGAATTGGAGCGCATGGCAGAAATATGTCTGCAGAAAAATGTACTCATCTGCTCCGATGAAATTCACGGAGATCTGATCTTTGACGGTTACCGGCATATCCCGCTGGGATCGTTGGATCCAGAGATCGCCCGGAAAACCATCACGCTGATGGCACCAAGCAAGACCTTCAATATTGCCGGTTTGGACTGCTCTTTTGCAATCATCACCGACAAAGAAATCCGGGATCGTTACAACGCTGCTATGAAAGGAATCACCGGCAATACTAATATGCTGGGTATCACCGCCGCTCTGGCTGCCTATCAATCCGGGCAACCCTGGCTGGAAGATCTGATGGCTTACCTGAAGGAAAACCGTGACCTATTAAAAACCACTATAGATCGCGAAATGCCGGAAATCCGCATGTCTGTTCCCGAAGGGACTTATCTGGCCTGGCTGGACTGCCGGCATATCGGGCTTAAAGAAAATCCGTATGATTTCTTCCTAAAGAAAGCCAGGATCGCCTTCAATAACGGAGAGTCTTTTGGAACAGGTGGAAAAGGCTTCGTGCGAATGAACTTTGGTTGTACCAAAACCATTCTGCTCGAAGCCCTCGAACGAATGAAAAATGCACTGCGGAAAAAAGCAGGTTAAAAGATCGATTTAATTGTCAACAGAAAACCGATGATGATCAATGGTATCCCGACGACAGCACCGACAACTGTGATGGTGAGTACGACACCGGTGATCATGAGCACCAGCCCAAGAACCACACCAATGATCCTGCCGGTGAAAAGAAAGATAAACTCGATCAATTTCCAGATTGCATAGAACGGCCACAATAAACAGGGTACATGCTTCGAATCAGACATTTTTAACCTCCATAACAATATACGATGATTGGTTCAGGTTGTTGCAGGAAAGGTCAATTCCTACTTTAATAAATGAACCAGAATGATATGAATCACCATACGACTCAAAAGAGAAGGAAGTCGTGCCTTCCGTTTTTAATCACCCTGCCATTCCTGGTGATGGCTATTTTGATCGCCATGGGTGCTCTATTGATCGTGGCGGATCCGCTCGAAAAGGCGGGTGCCATTGTCGTGCTGAGCGGCGGAGGTGAAGACCGCATCCAGGAAGCGATCAGTCTGTATCAGAATGAATATGCGGATACCATTATCCTGACCGAAACCGGTGCAGTTCTCCGCGGGTATAACGCGGAATATTCAAAAGAACAGCGCCTGGTCTTGATGGATGCGGGAGTTTCCTCCACTTCGATATGGATTACCCCGCGGCACGCGGCCAGTACCCGTGATGAAGCCAAGGATGTGCGTACCCTTATCAACAACAAGAATGTGTATTCTTTGATTGTGGTGACCGATCCATACCATACACTGCGCGCACGGATGATTTGGAATGAGGTTTTTTCAGGTACAGGAGTCAAAATCATCGTTCGGCCGGTCCGCAATAGTTGGTATGAATCCACCACCTGGTGGCTTTCCATGGAAGGCTGGAAAAATACTCTAAATGAATATCTAAAAATAACCAGCTATTTAGTTTTACGAAAAGGGGAATAAAAACACCGCTCCATCGGAGCGGTGTCTGGTGTTGATTATCAATAATCATGAAAGAGGAATCACATTGGCCGCTTGAAGGCCTTTTGGTCCCTGTTCAACTGAAAATTCGACTTTTTGTCCTTCTTTCAAACGTCTGTATCCTTCCATTTCTACGGCAGAGAAGTGCACGAACACATCTTCTCCTTCATCACGGCCAATGAAACCATAGCCTTTCGTGGCATTGAACCACTTTACGGTCCCCATTAAACGTTCTGACATTCTCAAACTCTCCATACGGTGGTTATTTGGCAAGAAAAAGCCACTGACCGGATCCAGTAAAATTTTTGTCAGTGGCACGATTGCCAAAAACAAGATTATCATGACTTAAATCGCATGTCAAGCCGATTGAATCACCCTTTTCGTGGTTCATTCTTCCTGTTTTTTGACTTAGATGCTTCTCGTCATAGATAGCAATACCCCGCATCCTTTTTATCCAAAATTGATATCGCTTGGTCAGAAATCTGGATGATTTGGTGTAAAATCGGGGGGTCGATATCGTTTTCTTAATGAGGTTTGCATGCGAAGATCATTTCATATAATCGGATTAGCCCTGACGTTGTTGATCCTTTCAGGTGCTTTTCCGGTGAATGCCCGGGCCGAAAAGGTCTCAACTCGCGCTGAATTCGCCGGTGATGTCATCTGCCTGCCCGGTGTTTATCTGACGGAACCGGATTCCTGTCTGCCGGTTGGTCCTTCATCCGTATTGACTGAACTGGCAAGAGAGGGGATTGTCTACCCGGCTCCATCGTTACCGGTCAGCAAGCCGCCTGTTTCTCTCAATGAGATTCCATATCAATATGCCAAAATTATCAGCCCCAGCGCACCACTGTACGGCTCACCGGCACAGGGTGATGCCCGTGTTCCTGCTTTTATGTTGAAAGGCGCCACCCGCTATATTTCCTATTCCAATATTAGCCAGACTGAAAATGGAAAATATTTCGAATCCAGTTCGGGTTTGTGGGTGGATGGTGGGGATGTGGCCAGAGCGGCTGTTCAGGTGTTTCAGGGTGTTGTGGTGCATGACACACCTAAGACGCAATTTGGATGGATCCTGACAAATGGACATTCGCGCGCAGAACCGGACTTCAACACTCCGGAAGGAAAACACGAAGTCCTGCCCGGTGAGTTCTATCCGATTCTGGGTACTAAACAAGTGGGCGATACGCTCTGGGTTATGATCGATTTGAACGAGTGGATTGAAGATCGCATAATCGGACGAATCATTCCTGTAACCGTACCGCCACAGGGCGTGAATAACGGGCGCTGGGTGGATATTAATCTGGAAGAGCAGTCTTTGGCAGTGTATGACAACAATAAGATGGTTTTTGCCACACTGGTTTCCACCGGGACGAAACCCTTCTATACCAAACCCGGCCTGTTCACAATCTACCAGAAAAAAGATAAGGAAACCATGAGCGGTGATTTTTCGGGTGATAAGTCAGGATATTATTACCTGGAAGATGTCCCCTGGACGATGTATTTTGATAAATTACGCGCGCTTCATGGTGCCTACTGGCATGCCCGTTTCGGGTATGATGCATCCCACGGCTGTGTGAATCTTTCCATCGGGGATTCTCGCTGGTTATATGATTGGGCTAAAGTGGGTGATTATGTCTACGTGTATGATCCATCCGGACAGACTCCCACCGATCCCTCGTTTTACACCGATGGCGGTGCGTAATCATATAAAGTTGTATGAATCAAAACGGGATGGTTTTGACGCCATCCCGTTTTTCATTTCAGGGGTTGAGAATGACTTTCTCGCTCCACAGAAAGACCGTTCCGGTGATCATGGACTTGCTTTCCTGGTGGATGCGGATGGTTACCGGCGTATCACTGCCAGTCTTACAGGGCAGTTTCAATTCGAATGAACTGAAGGCAGTTCTGTCGGCGGGTATGCTGACCGTAATCATTTTTGAGATCAATGTATGCCAGTCGCTCCCCAGGACTTCAAATACGAGAGGGGTGTCGTTGTATGGTTTGATCTTCCCTTTGATCACCAGGTCACTCCCCGTGACAGTTTTTCCGGGGACGGGTTGTTCGATGACCAGGCGTGGATTTACCGGTGCTTCGCCTGTAGTTTCAGTGCCTTTTATTAACAACAGTGTGACATCCACCGATGTAACAAAGATCGGCTTGCCTTTAGCGTTCTCCAGGATGATCTGTAAACGGGCGGATTCGTCAGCGCGCACCTCAAAAGGTATTTCCTGTTCGATCAGAATTGTATGATCGATATAAGAGGAATAATCCCTGATGCTGCGATAGATTAGACGATTGTCCTGCCCGATCAGATCGACGCGGATCTGCCCATCTTCACCAGGCCGGGTGGCAAATTTCAGGTGAATGGGTGACACCAGGCGAGAGTCATTCCCCGGGGCTACGATGATTGGTTCTCCGGAATCCGGCACTTTGATCGTTTCATCCGGGGTCGGCGTCGAGGTCACAACCTGGCTTTCAGGATGATTCCGAATGTCTGCCGGACGGAATCCGAATCCCGATAGAAACAAGAAGAGCAGAAAGACCATCAGGCAAAACAGCCGGTGGGCAACCACCGGCCGGTTGCCAGTAGAGAAGAATTTATTGTGAGGCTTCAAGAATAGATTTCCGAAAATTTGGTTTGCAGGTAGCTCAGATACGGTTGAGGATCAATCGTCGATCCGGTCACCTTTTTCACCAATTCCTGGGTTTCGAATTTCGCTCCATGTACGTGGATATTTTCACGCAGCCAGGATAACAGCGGTTTGAAATCACCCCGGCTGATCTGTTCGTCCAGGTCAGGGATATCCCTGTTGATTGTCTCCCATATCTGGGCGGAGATCACATTTCCCAGGGCGTAGGTGGGGAAGTATCCTACCAGTCCGCCTGCCCAGTGAATATCCTGGAGCACTCCATGCGCGTCATCCTTAGGAACCACACCGAGATATTCCTGCATGCGATCACGCCAAATACCAGGCAGATCGCGAACTTCCACCTGGCGATCCAGCAGTGCAATTTCTAATTCGAGGCGCAGCATGATATGCAGGTTATAGGTGGCTTCATCGGCTTCGGTGCGGATCAATGTGGGTTCGACCCGGTTGATCCCTTTATAAAACTGTTCCAGACTCACATTACCCAGTTGCGTTGGAAAGCGCTGCTGCAGACCGGGATAATAATGTTTCCAGAAGTTTTTTGACCGGCCAACCAGATTCTCCCACATCCGGGATTGCGATTCATGCAATGCCATGGAAGCTCCCGTGGCCAGAGGGGAGCGGAAGTGATTTGCATGGAATCCCTGTTCATAAAGAGCGTGGCCGCCTTCATGAATCGTACTGAAAAGCGCCGATGCCAGATTATCAGGAATCAATCGTGTGGTGATGCGCACATCACCCATGCCAAACGTAGTGGTGAAGGGATGTGCCGAACTGTCCTGGCGTCCGCGATTCCAATCGAAACCCATATCCGTGACCACTTGTACACCAAATTCCCATTGAGCACTTTCAGGGAAAAATTGATGAAGGAAGGCAGAATTGACCTGCGGACGGGATTTCAATTCCCGGATCAATTCGATCTGATCCTTACGCAAGACATCAAAGATTGCCTGGACATCCCTGGTTTTCAGTCCGGGTTCGAATTCATCCAATAAGGGATCGTAGATGTGGTTGTAGGGTTGGAAGAATGAGGCGTATTCGCGGCGTAGTTCGATGATTCTCTCCAGGTATGGCTGGAAACGGGAAAAATCAGAAGTGCCTTTCGCCTGCTCCCACATCTCCTGGCCGACAGCCGTGGCTTCGGCAAAACTGGCGACCCAGTTTGCGGGAATGCGGATGCGGCGGTTGACTTCCCGGCGGGTCACTTTTATCAATCGAGCTTCATCCGAATCATCTGCCAGACCGGCAGAATCGGATTCGCATTCTGCCAGGCATTTCTGCATTTCATCTGAGACGATCTTCAGATGCATGATGCGTGATATTGTGGCCATAGCCAGTCCACGTTCTCCGGCACCGCCTCCCGGCATATATGTTTGCTGATCCCATCCCATTAACGCCAGGGTGGAGTTCAGATCATACACTTCACCAAGAAGGGTCTTTAACTGATCGAGAGAATCTTTGCTCATAGGTTCAGGCAACCCGCCAGCGAAGCTCTTCGCCATTAAGTGCGGCCAGAACTTCGGTGGC